>JBGSRA010000018.1:0-18235 GCA_041737765.1 Draconibacterium sp.
AAGGCAGCGCCACATAAAACGGAATATTATTGTCATTTGCTGCCAGCGCTTTTAAATAAGTACCAATTTTATTGGCCACATCGCCGATTGCAGTTGTGCGGTCGCTGCCAACAATTACCAAATCCACCATTCCATGTTGCATTAAATGTCCACCTGTATTATCGGGAATTACGGTGTGCGGAACTCCTTCTTCTCCCAGTTCAAAAGCAGTCAATCGTGCTCCCTGATTTCGCGGGCGGGTTTCGTCCACCCAAACATGTACCGGAATTCCTTTCTGATGAGCTTTGTAAATGGGCGCGGTTGCCGTTCCCCAGTCGATGCAGGCCAGCCAGCCTGCATTGCAGTGGGTCAGTATATTTACTGTTTGTTTCTTTTGCCTGTAAATTTTCTCAATAATTTCTAATCCAAACTCCCCTATTTTATTACTGAATTCAATTTCTTTTTCCTTTAATTCATTGGCTTTTAGTAGCACTTTTTGAACCAAATTTTTATCGGATTTAATATTGAAAATCAACTCCACCATTTCGTCAACTGCATAGGCAAGATTTACAGCAGTTGGCCGCGAAGATTTAAGATACTCAGCTTTTTCGCTGATATATTTTTCAAAGTCGCCACCTTCAAAATTGATTATGGCCAGATACATTCCGTAAGCTGCAGTAACACCTATTAACGGGGCGCCTCGAACAACCATTTCCCTGATAGCGAAATAAACATCATCAACTGTTTTTAAATCAATTATTTCGAATTGAAATGGCAATTTACGCTGATCGATAACCTGAACAATTTCGGGATTTCCCTCTTTTAACCAAATGGTTTGATATTGTTTACCCTGAATTTTCATATTAAAAAGCCGGAAGACCGAAGACCGAAGCGCGAAGTATATTCGAGTCACCTGAAAGTCTTTCTTCCTTATCTTTATTAATAATTAGTTGTTTTTTAAGTTTAACATGAAATTAAAATCAGTCTTACTTAAATGATTAATTTCGCTGGCTAAAATAATTAAAATGAAGATAGACCTTACTAATATAAAAAACATCATTTTCGATTTGGGAAAAGTTTTGCTGAATCTTGATTTCAATGCATCCATTGCGGCATTTCAGAAACTAGGGTTACACAAAGATGTTCTTGATAATCAACAGGCCTATTCCGATCCGGTTTTTTATGAACTGGAGGTTGGGAAAGTAACTCCTGAAGAATTCTGCAGCCGCGTTCGAAAAGTATTAAAAAATCAGGATGCCACTGATGAACAAATTAAAGATGCCTGGTTTGCAATGATTCTTGATATTCCGGCCAGTCGTGTAAAAGTTGTTCAGGAACTTGCAAAAAACTACAATGTTTATCTTTTCAGCAATACCAATAAAATACACATCGATCGCCTGTACCGTGCTTTTAAAGCCGAACACGGAATAGATTTTCCATCGCTTTTTGTAAAAGATTATTATTCACACGAAATTCATGAGCGCAAACCTGATATCAGCTCTTATGAAAAAGTGATTGAACTTTCGGGAGTAAATCCGGAAGAAACGATATTTATTGATGATTTGGAGAAAAATATAATTGGCGCTCAGCAAGCCGGACTAAAAACCTTTTGGTTGAAAGATGGAACGGAATTGACTGAGATATTTTAGATTTCGATCCCATTTTTTATAATTTCTGATAGAAATCCACTATCATCTCTTCCTTTTTCGAAAAGAATTGGTTCAATCCGATCATCTATCTGACGGCGTAATTTCCATAATAACGGCGTATCTATAAAATAATCGCTATTCAAATTTTTCACAATAATTGCAACGTCAATATCACTACCTTCCCTGTTTGTCCCTGTTGCATACGAACCAAATAAAAACATTTTTTCCAACTCAAAATAATTGACTAACAACAATTTATAATCAACAAGCTTTTTTATAACTTCAATTTTATCCATGTCCTTAAATCATTTGTTTTGGAAATCAAGATTTCACATTTCTCTTTTGTTAAACTTTTTACCAATCTTTCCTTATAAGTTGGATAACGGGTTTCAATATTTAAAGGTTCCAGAAAATCAATAGTTTCCTTTTGTTCATCTGATAGATTATTCCATAAATCCGTTCTTCCAGCCAAATGAGATAAACTATGGGAAAAAGGAGCAGTTTCATTTTATGCTTTTGCAAAATATGCTTTTAGTATTTTTTCAATGGTTTGATGGCACATAAAGCCAACATAAAGATATCTTCCACTGGACTGCATTGCTTCTGCAGTTTCGAAATCATAATCTGATAACTCCAACCAGTATTTAACTTTATCTTCCAAATGAATCTTTTATGTTTATTTAAAAATACACCTTTATTTTAATATCCTCACTTTCTTTAACCGAATATCTTTCAAAGGTCTCCAGTCGCGATCGGTTTCTACTTTAGCAATTTCATCAACCACTTCCATCCCCGAAATAACTTCTCCAAAAATGGTGTACGTTCCGTCGAGATGCGGTGCACCGCCAATTGTTTTATATGCTTCACGTTGTTCGGGGCTGAATTTATACTTGTTTTCCTTTTCAAAACCATCAAGTTCAGCATCGGTATATTTTCTACCCGAAATAATGTAAAACTGCGATCCATCAGAACGCAACCGCTCGTTTGCAGTATCAGGTTTCCGCGGGGAACCTATCATTCCGCGTTTGTGATACAAACCGGGGACAATGTGGGATGGTATGGTATAACCAGGACCTTTAAATCCAACAATATCGCCTTTTTCGGCATAACGTGTATCGGCAGCACCGCTTTGAATACCAAAATCCTTAATAACTCTGTGAATCAGCAAACTGTCGAAATAATGTTCTTTTACCAGTTTTATAAAATTATCGCGGTACTGGTTGGTTTCGTTAAACAGTCGAATGGTAATATCTCCCGCATCGGTTTGCAAAACCAATCCTTTAATACTGCGGTTTTCAGCAGCCACCTTTTCACTGGTATTAGAACGCAGCGATTCCAACGTTTCAGGCACTTTGTTTCGTTTTTCGAGCAATTGGGAAATAAAATCCGATGGGATTACAAAACTTTGCATTTCGTAACTTACAATTGCCGAAAAAGCAATTCCGAGGGCATGTTTATTGGAAACAAAAATGGGCATTCCAAACATCGATTTGTTTACACGGTTTGTTACCCGATACAATTTAGTACCTTTTGCCGTGGTTAAATTTAAAACCTTTCCTGAAAAAAGCTGAATGGTTTTTGTGGATGCAGTTGAAATGTACATGGTTTTTGCCGAATTGGGCGCTGTTCCTTTGAATAGCTCAACGGGCTTACGTTTCACACTGTCGCAGTAAAGAATGATAATGTCATTGATCCGGTCAACTGCGACAAACTTATTGGCTGTGAATTTTGCATTCCCATCGATTGGGGTAAACACAATTTTATTTGCGCGGCTAACCAGCGAGTAAGTTGTTACAATCAAATTCTCTGCGATAAAAAATCCCTGTCCCGACTCTAAAATCCGATCGCCGTCATACGAATTGAATGTTACCACCGATGGCATAACTTCTTCCCAACCGGCATTTAATTCCTGATCTTGCCCTGCAGTATTTTCAGCAACAGGTTTCTGCTTAATTTCTTTTTCCTGTTCTTTGCGATTACACGAAATCAAAGCAAAAACAAGAATCAGCATTAATACAGGATTTCTCATTTTCAATTCTTTATAACGGTTACAGTTATTTTAACATCGCTAAAAGGCCGGTCATTTTTATCTGTTGACAAAGCTGCTATTTTATCAATCACTTCAAAACCCGATATACATTCCCCGAAAATGGTGAATTTCCCGTCCAAATCGGGATATCCGCCAATTGTTGTGTAAGCTTCACGTTCAGCATCAGAAAATTTAATTACATCCGGGCTCAGGTTATATTCTGTTTCAATTTTATCTTTTACACGCTGAGCAAGTTCCCTGAATTCATCCACTTTCTTTTCATCTTTCAATCGCTTTAGTTCAGCCCTTACCTCCTGTGTCATAATACTTTGTACAATCTCATTTCTGATAGGACGGTTAGCGGCAAGTTCAATAGTATCTATTTCTCCTGAGGTATATAAACGCCCTTTTACAATGTAAAACTGAGAAATATCGGATTGTTTAAATGGGTTGATATTGTCGGGCTGACGGGGAGCACACAACGATCCCTTTTTGTGAAAATAGTGTTTAAGAATCTCATCATCAACTGTTTTGTCGGGATCGCCATAACCAATCCGCTTCCCGGGAGCTGCCCCTTTCGAACTTTTCGAACCACCCTGTATTAAAAAATTCTGAATGACCCTGTAAAACAGTGTTCCGTTGTAATATCCTTCCTTAGCCAGTTCAATAAAAGCATCACGGTGTTTTGGTGTGTCATCGTATAACCTGAATTTCATGGTTCCCTGATTGGTAGAAATTTCGACTACTTTCGATTGTGCCTGGCTTTCGATTGACAGAAACACTGAAATAGCCAATATGAAAACTATTCTATTCATTCTTATTTTACCAGTTCAACTTTCATTTTAATATCTTCCAAAGGCCGGTTTGCTCTGTTTGTTTTAACTGTCGCTATTTTATCGATAACTTCCACACCCTCAATAACTTCTCCAAATATGGTGTATTCGCCATCAAGCGAAGGATATCCGCCAACGGTTGTGTATGTCCGGCGCTGTTCTTCACTCATCGAAAACGGTTGTCCGGCATTGTAAATACTATCTACTTTTTCCCTGATTTCAGCAAGGAGAACATCATAACCAGCCCTGTCGTTTTTTGCCTTTAATGCTTCAAGTTTCGAATTTTCAGTACCCAAATGCTCACGAAACATAACTTCCTTTTTTTGTTTGTTAATCATCATTACCATAGTATCCAATTGTCCCGGCCGGTAAACATCGCCCTGCACAATGTAAAACTGTGAACCACTCGAATTTTTTTCCGGATTTCGCGGACCGCCAATTCGAGCTGCAGCAAGAGCACCTTTTTTATGAAAATATTTTGGATTAATTTCTGCGGGAATGGTATATCCCGGTCCCCCCGCTCCCAATTGAGCTGATGGATCTGCATTTTTTGATTTTGGATCGCCACCCTGAATCATAAATTTATTCATAACACGATGAAAGAGCAAATCGTTATAAAAACCCTCGTTTACGAGCTTCACAAAATTTGCCTTGTGTTTTGGTGTATCATCATATAATTTCACTTTAATTTCGCCAAAATCAGTTTTAATTGAAACTATGGTTTCGTCAGATTTTTTAATGCTTCCTCCGCAGGAAATGCCAAGCGTAAATAAGGCCACTACAATAAAAAATGCAATCTTTTTCATATCAAGGTGTTTAAATAATATTAGCGCTTTTTTGAAAAAATTCGTGTAAAGATAAAAAGTTGAGGAATATACCGATGCGATTCTTCATTAAATTCATCAGGATTACACATGAATACTGACTATTAATTTCACTAACAACATTCTCATTTTTAACACCTTGCGCAAATCACCAAAGTTAAATTGTGTTAAACGATATCAGTATGGATTGAATTATTCATATATTTGACCGATTGAATTATTTGTTCGATTTTTAAAACATGAAGAGGAAACAATGGAAGATAAAAAAATAAGAAGAAATCTTTACCGTGTACTTCGAAAAACCGGAGTTCAAAAACAGAATATTAAACTTTCAACATCTTTTAACGACGATTTACAATTTGACCCGGTCGACTGGTCGATTTTTGCATTTTATCTGGAAGGAGTATTCGATATTTCGATTAAAGATGAGGAACTAAACAAATTGGACAATATTAGAAACACAATTCAGTATTTAGGTAAAACTGCTTAAATTGTGATTGTAATTTTCTCTCCAAAAACTTCAATTTTATCACCGACGCGAAGTTTTGCACGCTTTCTGAATTCCTGATTCCCATTTAACGTAACTTCACCATCTTCAACAATTATTTTGGCGTGACCACCCGTTTCCGCTATCCGTAATAGTTTCAACAGTTTTACCAGTTCGATGTATTCTGATGTAAGTTTGAATTCGCGCATTACAAGCTTAGTTTTTCCCTGATACTTTTCGGAATCGCATCTTTATGAACCATAATTGCAATGGTTTTTAATCGCACATAATCATCTGTCATGTGCAGATAACCCCCAAAGTTGTTGCTTGTAGTTCCCCAAGAATTTTTTGTGTAGAAGCATTTCCTGCCTGCCGAATCTTTCGACAATCCTACCAAATGCATCAAATGATCGTCTGTGGTAGTGCGGTTTAAAAAAGTTTGCTGTCTTAATTCCTGATCCACTTTCCCAATCTCTTTTTCGGGCAAATCGGCCTTTCCTTTTTTGTGTGTAAACGTTTTTTCGCTTGTATCGCCGTCCCAGCAAACTGAGTAGCCGTTGTTTAATGCGTTGAACATGATTTCCATAAGTTCATCAACAGGCACATTGTAATATAATCCGTGTGCCCAGTTATCGCGAACTTCGAGGACAAATGGCTGATAAAAAGGATGATGCATGTATGAAGTTAACTCAATATAATCATCAGTATTTATTTTTAACTGCTGCACAAATTCAATCGGGGTTTCTTTTCCATCTCCTGTTTTTACTTTCCCCGGAATTTTGCCAACCTTATCCTTTAAAATCGACTCAAACGATTTTAAGTCTTCCACATCAAAATCTTTTCTTTTTTTGTTTAGCGAATCCACGCTGGCTTTCAGTTCGGCTGCAAGTTTTCCATGTTGATATTTTCCGTCAATTTTTTCGCCATCAAAAGTTTCAAGTGTAACTGCCCCTTTGTTTCTAACAATATTCAGAACATCGTGTGCCTGCCCACCCTGGCTAAAACTGTTATTTCCTTCATACATCAGGAATTGCTTTGCTTTGTCGATGTAGCCAAAATAAACAAAATACATTTCCGACAAATCGGTTTCCGGCAAACCCATTCTGATAATTTCTGACTCCAGAAAGCTTGTAGTTGCAAAACTCCAGCAGGTACCTGTGCTTCCCTGGCTGATTACGGGGAGGTGTTTAATTTCTTTTTCAATGGTAAAAACTTCCTTCTCTTCCTGCCCTAAAACCGTAACTGAGAATAAGAAAACATATACCAGTAATTGTGTAACTATCTTCATTTGACTCGATTATTAATAGTTTTTTAGTTTTTGCTGTTCTTGTTTTGTTAATTTCATAACCACCAAATCGTATGATTCGTCGATTAAATTTTTAATTACATCATCAGGAATGGTGCCGTTAATTTCAATTGTGTTCCAATGCACTTTATTCATGTGGTATCCGGGTTTTATGGCCGGATATTCTTCCCTGAGTTCAATGTTTTTTTCCGGTTCGTTTTTTACATTAATCGTCAGATTACCTTCCAAATCGGTGAGGCAAAACATTTTGCCAACAACCTTAAATACCAAAGTATTTTCGTCGAAAGGAAAATCTTCAGTTACACCTTTTAGTGTAAGACAGTAAGCGCGGAGTTCTTCAATATTCATAAGATTTTAGTTTAGATAGGGTAAAAATAATTTTTTCGGGATACAATCCTCATTATTTTGAAAAAAAATTATTGTAATTTGATTTTTGCCATAGTTCGGGGAAGAATACATTGTTACAGTGTGGGATAAAATGCTTCCTTAAAATGCTCCAGTTCGAAGTTTTCTCCAAAAAAAATGACAGTAATAACATCGAAACGGGTTTCTCCCAACCAGTTTTTATCCTGAATATAACCATCGGCCGCTTCAACAATTCGTTTGATTTTTGCATTGGTAACCGCTTCCGAAGGATGTTCGTAGCGCAAGCCACTGCGGGCTTTTACTTCTACAACAACCAACTCTTCACCATCTTTTGCAACAATATCGAGTTCAAGATGTCCGTACTGATAATTTGTATGCAGTATCTGATAACCAAGCTTTAACAAATGTGCCTGAGCCAATTGTTCTGCTTTTTCGCCAATTTCCTGTTGGGTAGCCACGTTAGTTTAAAGTTTAATGTTTCGGGTTTAAGGAAAGTCGGGAGACCGAAGACCGGAGTATTGTCGCTGCTTCATTTCTTATTCCTTATTCGTTGTTTTGTTATTCTATCAAAATCCCAAATCGTCAATCGTTAATCATCATTCGTTAATCATTAATTATCACAACATTTCCAATTGCAGTTCATTTTTAATTTTCCATTTTTAATTTCGAATTTCGAATTTTGCTTCCTGTTCCTTCACCTCCATTTCCCATGTTTTACCAAATGCCAGCGCGAGGTTTTTTTTATCGTGACCAGCCGGAAAACCAAAACAAACCGGATAATTAAATTCTTCAACTGCTTCCGAAACAATTTCATGAACCGTTTTACCAAAAGGCGATTCGTTGTCTTTCATATCGGTAAAGTCGCCGATTATCAAACCGGCCAGATTATCGAGTTTACCTGATAGTTTTAACTGGTGAATCATCCTGTCGGTGTGGTACAAAAATTCGTCAATGTCTTCCAGAAACAAAATTTTTCCTGTGGTATCGATTTCGTATTTTGTTCCCTGTAAACTCGAAATAATCGAAAGGTTCCCTCCTACCATTTCACCACTTACTCTTCCGGGTTTATTGGCTTTTTCGGGTTTTATAGTGTATTGAACATTTTCACCGGTTAACAATTGCATCAATGAATTAAGATTTTCAGTTGGCAAACCTTTCTCGTCGAAAAAATACCGGGGCATTGCACCGTGAATAGTTGCCACTCCCAGGTTATTCATGCAGGCGTGTAAAATGGTAATATCGCTGAATCCGACAAGCCATTTCGGATGATTCTGAAAATTTTTAAAATTGATTTTGTCGATTATCCGAACCGTTCCGTATCCGCCCCGCGAACATATAATTGCTGCAGTTTCCGGGTCATCGAGCGCGGTTTGCAAATCATCGAGACGTTGTT
The DNA here is from genome assembly GCA_041737765.1 of Draconibacterium sp. Taxonomy (GTDB): domain Bacteria; phylum Bacteroidota; class Bacteroidia; order Bacteroidales; family Prolixibacteraceae; genus Draconibacterium. The sequence goes on from JBGSRA010000018.1 coordinate 8,867, forward strand.
TGTCGGTGCCGGCAAACTGAAAATGGTTTGCAAAAACATGTTTGCCCAATTCCACTTTGCAACCCTGTTTTTCCAGCCACTCCACTGCAGGCAAAACATGCTCCTTGTTTACTTTTCCGGCAGGTGAAACAATGCGTATTTTGTCGCCCGGTTTTATAAAAGGCGGTTTTTTCATAACTAATTAACTTCTTCTATTAAAAAAACATTGTCATACTCCATATGCTTTTGATTATCAGGAACATTATTCCTAATCGGAACTATCTTAGAGTTTTTATAACTTGAATAGTAAATATTGAAACTATTATTTTTTGATAAATTCTCCAAATAATCCAATTTAGGCCAATTTTCATTTTTAATAATTTTGGGACCAACTATTACTCCAACCAATGAATCCATATAATCGATATATAAGTTATCTGATTTAGAACATAACCTATCTGCAGCCCTATTGTCAAAAACCAAAAAACGGTATTCATTTTCTACTGCCCACTGATTGTTCTTTCTAAAGAAAAGATCGAAATACCGATTCTGTACTTGCAATATTTTCCAAATGATTATTGCATTAGAATTATAAATAGAAGATCTTTGATCAAACAGATATCCTGGTGTTCCTTTTAAATTAATGTTCTCATTAGAAGTAAGTTTTTCAGGATTCTTATGTTCATATGATACAAATTCGTTTTTACAATAATCTCCGAAAACACTTTTAAAGCAATCAACCAATTTTTTTTTATCAAAAACTAAACAAACTCCCTGATATTTTTCTCCATAAAATGACCACATTAATTGATTATCAAATCCCCGGACTTTATCATCTTTAACAAAACTTATAATTTTTATTTTATTTTCTTTAAAATGTTCGAAATTTGCAAAACCGCTTATTTCTTCTTGCCAGTTTCTCCAAAAATTCTCTAATCTATTATCCATTTCATAAATGTCATTCATAAATGCAATTGGATTTAATAATAACTTTTTGTTAGGTAAAATATGAAATAATGCAGTGCTTAATTTGGTGTAGTGGAAAAGAAGTTCTTTAGAATTAACTTTAGTTTTTTTCATTTTTACAATTTGTGAAAGTAAGAGTAATCAATAAAAATAAAATCAATAAAATTCTAAAAATATTAGATAAAGCATTGAATACTAAAGATTGGTACCTTTTATTAATTGATAAGTAAATTTACTTAATTGATATAATAAATAATTAAATGTTCATATACGTTACTAATTTAATTAAGAAGAAAAAGATGTTTTCTATTAAAGAAGAATTCTTCTAAGTTCCTCAACAGATTCAACATAGTAATCGGGTCTGATATCAAGCAATTCTTCTTTTATGCCAAAACCATAACCCACTGCAATAGTCGAAATCCGGTTATTTTTTCCACCGTTAACGTCATAAACTGTATCGCCGACCATAACAACATCATCAGAATGATTAATCTGTCTGACAGCCATTAAATCGTAAATAAGATCCTTTTTCGAGGCACTTTTACCACCATAATCTGCCCCTTTTGTCATTGTAATAAATTTCTCCAAATCAAAGTGCTCAAGAATCCGATGAACATATTTTTCGAGTTTCGAAGATGCTATGTACATTTTTTTTCCGTCGGCCTGAAGTTTTTCTAGCAATTCATAAATACCCGGATATAGTTCGTTTTCGTACAGTCCTTTTTCTCCAAAATACTCGCGAAAATACTGAACTGCCAAATCTGTATCCTTTTCATTCATCCCGAAAATATTACTGAAACCCCATTGAAGCGACGGGCCAATAAATCTTTCCAGCAGATCTTCCGAGAATTCTCCATTTTTCATTTTTGACAGGGCATATTTTATCGAGTTGCGGATTCCTTCACGTGGATCGGCAAGCGTACCGTCGAGATCGAAAATGATGTGTGTAAATTGCGGCATATTTTTTTTCTTCAAAGATATTCTATTTTTCCCGTGTAATAAATAGTTCAGGAATGTTATGGAATGGTTTTTGATTTTATCATAATACTGAATATTTGAAACAATGCAGGTTATAATTACTACTTTAAATATAAAATTGAAAATGAATTGTTTTATTTCATTTACTCACCCTGATTCGTCTGCCGACGAATCGTCCCTCTCTTCGCGAAGAGAGGGAGAAGAGGGTGAGTCAATTATCTGAAAATTAAATCCATAACGCAAAAACAAATAAGCATCTTTTCATTAAATCAGAAAACAATTAAAAACCGGCGGCTATGAAAACATTCTACTTTTTGAAAATCTCTGTTTTCTTCCTGGTTTTATCAACCGTTGCCATCAATGGTTCAGCCATCAAAATCGATTCAATCAGCGTTGAATACCACAATAAACAGTTGGTTTTACCCGGCGAAAAGTTCAGTATTACAATTGTTTCGTACCACCCAGACGGAAAAATTCGCAAAACCCGCGGAACTCCCGGTGGAAATATTTCGTGGGGGAGATACAATGTTTCGGTTACCGGTGGTGAATTTAAAGGAGGGAAAATATATGTCAGTGAGAGACTGGTCCCTTCAAAAGGAAAGTACATCGGCATTTCGGTTACGCCTGAAAAATATCCCGAACTAAAAAAAGAAATTCTTATTCCATTGAATTACGAAATATCTGTTGAATTTATTCCTGATGAGCCATTTGAAAAATCGCCGGGCAGTGTTATTGAAGGATGGGTGGTATCCACTTTTAACAATGGCACTGAACGATATTATAGACAGCTGAACAACAGCAGTCAGTCAGCCAATTTCACATTCGAAACTTTAGGTGGAAGCTGGGAAAAGGGAAAATTTATAATTGATTCCAACTTCCTCAACATTGAAAACCACACCGCATGGCTGGTAGTAACTCCGGTGTTAAACCCCGAAATTGCTGATACTTTTTCTGTTCTGCTCGACTATAAAAAACATTTTATGGTAAACTTCAATGCAGCAGGAGGAAGTTGGGGAATGTCGGGACACCAGGGTGGAAGCGGCGCTCCCGGATACAATGGTGGCGATGGCGGTTTCGGGCAGGATGGCGAGCCCGGAAATAATGCACCCGATGTAGGTGTCTGGGCCGATTTATATTACGACTCTCTTTTAAACTGTAACCTGCTTTACGTTTACACCCTCAACTTTTGGAATGATGCTGAAAACTTTTACCTGCTCAATCCTGAAGGTGGAAGTTTAACCATAACCGCTGCCGGTGGAAACGGAGGAAGCGGAGGCGATGGCGGACGCGGTGGAAACGGAGGAAACGGCCGCGACGGAGAAATATGGTACGAGACCGTTTTGGTGGAAAAGATTGAAAAGAAACCTCAAACCCGCGTTGTAACGAAGAAAGAAAAAAAACAGGTGACCGATGCCGAAGGAAATGTTACGGAAGTTGAAGTTGATGTGGAAACCACAGAAACTTATTATGTTGATGTAATAGTGCATGAAGAAGTTTCCATTCCTCGCCAGGAACCCGGCGAAAACGGGGGTAACGGCGGTTTTGGCGGAGGCGGCGGATTTGGCGGCGACGGTGGTGATGGCGGCAATATCTGGTTTTATTTTACAGCCGATGCAGCGCCTTACGAGAATTTATTTGCGGCTAAAAATCAGGGTGGATCGGGTGGATTCCATGGCAACGCAGGAAGAGGAGGAAGCGGGGGCATCGGTGGTTGGGGAGATCCTGTGGGTAACAGGGGAATGGATGGTGGCAGTGGTCCGACAGCATTTGAGATTTCAGCCGGAAGTGGCAGAAACGGCAAAGTATTTAAAGAATCAACCGATGAGTTTTATTTTAATTCTGTAGCAGGAATTGAAGTGGAAAACCCGGAACAAATTCAAGAGGAATAAGTACTATTTTTCTTCTACGCACAATAAAATTCAATTAACATTTAATATCAGAACGATAAAAGAATAAGAAGCACTGTTCAAATGTCTGTATGTTTTCTGATTTTTCAACTATCTTTGCCCCTCAAATTTTTTCGATTTAAATTTTTCTGAAATGACTGATTTCAAACGTACACTCATCACCACCGCTTTGCCGTATGCCAACGGCCCAATTCACATTGGCCACCTTGCCGGCGTTTATGTTCCGGCCGATATTTATGTCCGCTACCTGCGGCTGAAAAACGAAGATGTGATTATGATTGGCGGGTCTGACGAACACGGTGTGCCAATTACGCTGAAAGCAAAAAACGAAGGCATCACGCCGCAGGATGTGGTGGATAAATTCCACAAAATCATCAAGGAATCGTTTCAGAAATTCGGGATTTCGTTTGATGTGTATTCGCGCACTTCAGCAAAAATACACCACGAAACCGCATCTGAAATTTTCAGAAAACTATACGATACCGGCAAACTGATTGAAAAAACTTCAGAGCAATATTTCGACGAAGCAAACAACCAGTTTTTGGCCGACCGTTACATTACCGGCACCTGCCCCAAATGCGGTTTCGAACGTGCTTACGGCGACCAGTGCGAGAGTTGCGGAACTGCTCTCAGCCCCACGGAACTAATTAACCCGGTGTCGATGATTAGCGGAAACCAACCGGTTTTAAAGGAAACCAAACACTGGTACATGCCCCTCGACCAGTACGAACCATGGCTGCGTGAGTGGATTCTGGAAGGCCATAAAGAGTGGAAACCCAATGTTTACGGGCAGTGTAAATCGTGGATCGACAGCGGACTGCTGCCACGTGCCGTTACCCGCGACCTCGACTGGGGAGTGCCGGTACCCATTGAAGGAACCGAAGGAAAAGTGCTGTATGTTTGGTTCGACGCTCCTATCGGTTATATTTCGGCAACAAAAGAACTGTTCAATACACTTTCTCCAACAGGGAACGACGAAGAAGGGCTTTGGAAAAAATACTGGAAAGACCCTGAAACCCGGATGCTGCATTTTATCGGGAAAGACAATATTGTTTTTCACTGTATAATTTTCCCTGCTGTGCTGAAAGCCGAAGGAACCTATAACCTGCCTGAAAATGTGCCGGCCAACGAATTCCTGAACCTCGAAAACGATAAAATATCCACCTCGCGCAACTGGGCGGTGTGGCTGCACGAATACCTCGAAGAATTCCCCGGCAAGGAAGATGTGTTGAAATACGTTTTAACTGCCAACGCTCCCGAAACCAAAGACAATGATTTTACGTGGAAAGATTTTCAGGCACGAAACAACAACGAACTGGTTGCAATTCTTGGCAATTTCGTGAACAGGGCATTGGTACTCACACATAAATATTTTGAAGGAAAAGTTCCTGAGTTGGGCACTTTAACCGATTACGACAAACAAACACTTTCTTCAATTTCAGTAATTAAAGCTGAGGTTGAAAAAAGTCTTGATAGTTTCAGGTTCCGTGAAGCGCTGAAAAATGCGATGGATCTGGCCCGTTTGGGAAACAAATACTTAGCCGACGAAGAACCCTGGAAAGTAATCAAAACCGATGTTGAACGGGTAAAAACTGTACTCAACATCAGCTTGCAGATTACAGCCAACCTTACCATTTGTCTCCAACCTTTCCTGCCGTTCAGCATGAATAAATTGCGCGGATTTCTGAACCTTGGGAAACTGGACTGGGAAAAACTGGGCGACACCAATTTGCTTGCTGCCGGTCATCAGTTGAATACGCCTGAATTGCTTTTCGAAAAAATTGAAGACGATGTGATTGAGGCGCAGGTTCAAAAATTGCTTAACACCAAAAAGGCCAACGAACTTGCCCAGGCTAAAGCCGCACCGGCAAAACCATATATCGAATACGACGATTTCGGGAAAATGGATATCCGCGTCGGAACCATTCTCGAAGCCGAAAAAGTGGCAAAAACAAAAAAACTGCTTAAACTTGTAATTGATACGGGAATTGACAAACGTACAGTTGTTTCGGGAATTGCAGAATATTACGAACCCGAAGCGCTGATTGGCAAACAGGTTTCGATTCTGGTCAACCTGGCACCCAAAAACCTGAAAGGCATTGAGTCGCAGGGAATGATTTTGTGTGCCGAAAATGCCGATGGATCACTTTCGATTGTTTCGCCCGACCAGAAAGTGAAAAATGGGGCGGAGGTGAAGTAGAAGCCCCCTCTGACTCCCCCGAAGGGGGAGGAAAAGAAGAAAACCAAATAATAATGATTCGCATTCATAGAACAAATTCGGAGAACATTGATTTTGTTCAGTTGGTTGCCCGGCTGGATAATTTGCTGGCAGATTTGGATGGCCGCGATCATGATTTTTACGATGAATTCAACAGGTTAGACAAAATCAAACATGTGGTTTTGGCATATGATGGGAGCATTGTCGTTTCATGCGGAGCTATTAAAGAGTTCGATACGGAAACAATGGAAATAAAGCGGATGTTTACACTTGACGAATACAGAGGAAGAGGTTTTGCTTCTGCAGTTTTAGGTGAATTGGAAAAGTGGACACAGGAACTGGGTTATTCAAAATGTGTTCTTGAAACGGGCAAACGACTGCCCGATGCAGTGAGGCTTTACCAGAAAAACGCTTACATTCAGATTCCCAATTACCGTCAGTACATTCATGTGGAAAACAGTATTTGCTTTGAAAAGAAATTGATAAAAATCGTTTAGTTGCGAAAACACCCTTCGACTACGCTCAGGGTGACAGTCAGACTGAGCGTAGTCGAAGGATGTTCATTCTGATAGTTTTTATTTTGAATTTAAACGACATTGAAATATTAATCAAAATATAAGCGCCGTATTCCGGCGCTTTTCCGCAGTCTGAAGTACTGTTTTTACAGGTCGGCTGGCTGCACCAAATATCGAAACCGCTTTTGTACGCAAAGGCGGTTTTATTGTTAATAAAAGTTATCGTTGAAATAATTCAAACTATCTACCGTTTTCAGCTTTAAACAAGCTGATCATCCACAAATGTACCAGCAGAATTGACAATAGAATGAAATTGAATAATTCAAAATTTTTCACTCACCCTGATTCGTCTACCGCCGAATCGTCCCTCTCTTCGCGAAGAGAGGGAGAAGAGGGTGAGTCAGGATGTAAAAAATTAACTTAATGGCAAAAAATATAATTACTTAAAACAAATAAATAGAGTAAAATGAGAAAATTAAAAGTGATTTTAATGATGTATATTTTAATGTTTTCAATTTTTGTATCGTGCGAAAACGAAGATGATGATGAAAACGGTGAAAACAAAGACATGAGCAGCAGTTTCAACGAAAACGAAAGCCACAATGCAGGGCAGAATTGCATGGCCTGTCATAAATCGGGCGGACAGGGTGAAGGCTGGTTTACTACAGCAGGTACAGTTTATAACACAATGGGCACAGCGGTTTCTCCCAACGCCACAGTAAAACTTTACACAGGTCCTAACGGAACAGGTTCGTTGGTAAAAACAATCGAAGTGGATGGTAAAGGGAATTTTTATACTACCAGTTCCATCGATTTCGGAACCGGATTGTATGTTACTGTTACGGGTAAATCGGGTTCTGTTTCAACAATGAGTTCTTCCATTACTACCGGACAATGCAACAGTTGTCACGATTCGTCAAGTAAGATTACAGTGAATTAAATCAAAATCTCATTTTATCATAAACATATACAATTAAAATGTGATTTGTTTTGCACCGTGGCTTTAGCCCGGTGATTCAGGAAATTAAGAATCCATTCGGCTTTAGCCATTAATTTGAAAACATAAAAGTTGTGATAAGAACTAAAAAATTAATAGCTAAAGCCCAGGTAGAGATGTCTTTTTTTAATCGCCAAGCTAAAGCTTAGCGTAAAATAAGATGAATTAAAGGCGGTTTTATTTTTTCCGCTTAACGGTAGGAATCCATTCCAGCGCGCCCAAATCAGATCCTTCATCTTCCAGTCGCGACTGATTATCCAAATCAACAGGAAATAACCGGGCTATTTCAATATTCCCCATGTTTTTTGCAGGAGAAAGTGAATCGATGGCAAAATTATTTTCAGGAATATTTACAAAAAGCGGGTCTTTGTTAAACATGGAATTTTCGAAACCTGAACTCAGCGTTGTATTTACAAGGCAATTCTTAAACGAATACGAAAATGAACCGGTACCATCTGCGTCGGTTACAATTTCATTCGTATTATTCCCATAAATAACGCAGTTTCCAAACAATGCTTTAAAATCAAAACTGTAGGTTAATTTATTGTATTCAAAATAGTTATTCATCACAAGGGCAGGTTCTTTTCGTGTGGCTTCCCTGTAATAATTGGCCACAGTGCAATGGTTAAATTCGTAGTCGCCGCCAAACAAAAGCGCAACTGTGTAAGAGCCGGAGTTGGCAAAAACACAGTTCGATGCCTTAATAAAAGTTGTTCTTGCATCGATGCAGTTCAAGGTCATATTTTCAATTTTCGAATTCGAAATGGTAAGAACCGGGTTTTCCGAAAATCCCATGCTGTCAATCTGGATTCCCTTATTTGCATTTTTAATGATTGTCCAGTCCAGAACATTATCCTTACTTCCCACCAGAAAATGAATTCCACCATACACATAAATGCCACCACCACTTAATTCTGTCCATGAACCCCACTGTCCGGGAACATCAGCATAACTTTTTTCAAGTCTGTCGCCTGCAAAAGTTATTTTCTCCTCAAAAGTTCCGGTTGCTTTCAAAGTTCCCTTTACAAACATGCCAGAACCATTGTGAAAATGTATTCTGCACCCGGCATCAACCGACAAGGTTTCGAGCGAGTCAACCAAAACCGAATTATAAATCAAATAAGGTTTATCGTTTTTCCATTGCTGAGTTTTTAAAACCTCGCCGTTGTACAGGTGAAAATCCTGTCCGAAAGCAATTAAATCAACATCCTGTTTATTCCCGTTCAGGTTAAAAACAATCGAATCATGATAAACCATCGGATTGTTTTGCCCGGTAGGATCGATGGTTACTTCAACAAAAATAAATATGCTGTCGCCCCCAGATATATCCACGTCAAAATCCTCAGTTGCAGCCACTCCGTTAATATTTAAACGAAAAGGGGAGCTGGAACCTCCAGCCAGTAATATATTTGAAATATTAACCGCCTGCTTTTGCGGATTTATAACTGTAAACCATTTTGTAGTAGAACCGATTGTAGTGAAAACGGTATCGAAAGTTACTGTGTCGGTGCCAAACAAAAGTTTTGCATCAGGATTCAAATTAAATTCTTCCTGATTGCATGACCACAAAAACACACCGCACAGAACAAGGAAAAGAGAAAGCCTGTAAAACATATTTTTTTCTTTTAAAACGATCTGTTTCTTTTTTTCATATCGAAGAGTGAAAATATTGTCGATGAATCGGGTATTTTATCAAAATAAATCTATACAGTCAGGTAATTTTATGAGATTCCTCGCTTCGCATCGGAATGACAGATTCTTGGATATTTTCTTATTTGGGAGGGTTGGGGGGGGGGGGGGGGGGGGGGG
>JBGSRA010000036.1:0-44568 GCA_041737765.1 Draconibacterium sp.
AGCAAACTTGCCCGTTTGCCTCATGCAGGCAATGACGTTTCATCGTGCCGTCGTTGCGAGTCCCCACCCAATTTTTTGGGCACAATGTGAATATGACAGGGAATGCTCCGTAAAGCGAAGTCCCTGATTCGCCGAAAGGCGAAAAGCAGGGTAGGCCAGATCCCGATGAATCGGGAGCGGGCCAGCGTTGGCGGGATCGGTTTTTGGTGGGTATTCAGGGTTGTGAGCCGGTAAGCAAAAACCGTGACGCGGGCTGAAGCATAAAATTTTCTTGACTTTTTTGTTTCGTTTTTTGGTCAAGCAAAAAATGAAAAAGTGATAATTTTTGAAACAAGATAGATTTTTATAAAAACATATAATTCAACGAGTTTCGCAAATCTGTCATTGGTAACGCAGTGAAGCAATCTGCTACTTGATCGAACTGATCCGCACACCCCGGTAAATCGAGAGATTTTAACACCATAGGTGTTTTATTTTCATAACCTTATGTCAACGACCTAAGGACATTGAATCTCACATCAAAACTGCCTGAAAGGCAGGACAAAATCAATCTTTCAGAAAATATCGTTCATCAATGTCGATACCGTTTTCAATCAAAAACTGACGATATTCTTCTTCAAAACTCACCTTTTTATGGTGCTCTTTCTGGTTCATAATATAATCGATTATTGTTTGTTTTTCTTTAAGACCATACGTAAATCCAGCAAAACTGACGGCCCACCCTTCAAAATCAGGAAAGTTCGGATTGGATGACAACCATTTACTCGAATTCTCTTTTAGCTCTTTCATAAAATCAGACACAGCTATAGTTGGGTGAATATCAAGTAACAAATGAATGTGATTAGGCATACCACCTATACGATACAGCTTACCCTTTTTGTTGTTTATAATACCCATGATGTATGAATACAATTCCTTTTCATGTTCTACTGGTATCGAATTCTTACTATTCCTGGTTCTAAATACGATATGATATAAAAGTCGTGTATAGCTCATTTTCCCTTATTTGTCCTGCCTTTCAGGCAGAGGTTTTTTCTTGTATGTACTTTCCGCAGGTCGTTGACCTGCGGTTATGAAGATATTGACTTTTCAAGTCAAGAGATTCGTTGTTTATTCATCATTTTTTATTCAAAAGTGGTCATTTATAATAACTAACACCGAAGGTGTTTTATTTTCATAACCTTAGGTCATCGACCTAAGGCCAATGAACAAGCCACAACAACTGCCTGAAAGGCAGGACTATTTCAATCTTTCAGAAAAAGTCAAATACTAAATGATATAAAAGTCGTGTATAACTCATCTTTATTTATTTTGTTCTGCCTTTCAGGCAGATGGTCGTTCATTTCTGTTCTTCCGCAGGTCGCTGACCATGCGGTTATGAATGTGCTGACTTTTCAAGTCAGGAGATTTGTTGTTTATTCATCATTTTTTATTCGATACTGGCTTTTTATAATAGTCAACACCGAAGCGGTTTTATTTTCATAACCTTCGACCAAATGGTTATGAGTCCCGATAATTATCGGGAGACTTTTCAAGTCAATAGATTTTTTATGTCTCATTCCGGTAATCATTTTAATTTTTAATCTATATTGATAGAACAGGTAAAAATACCATTTTCCTTCACAATTTTCCTTTCACATTTTTATGTAAATTGCAATAAAAAAATCAATATGGCCCTCGGTTGGAACGAAGTCTAAGAAAGTGCAGTCCATTTCCTGAAAGAGTGGAAAGATGCATTTAACGAAGAAGCAGACGCCAAACAAATTCTATTCAATTTCCTTAATTTTTCAGATAATTGTTTTTAATTCTGTCTGTTTTTCATATTTCTGAATTTTCCAAACAATTAAATGATACATTGATATCAGATATTCATTACCTTTCTGAAAAGCTGGTTTTGGTATGATTTATTCCTCAGAAACCGATATAGTTCCATTTTTAAAGGGCTTGGTGCAAAGCATTATTCCCTACGCGAAAGTCCACGATGTGCAAATCTCCTTTTCTTCAGTGATAAAGAAACAGGTTGTACTTTTCAATCCTTTCCTGCTATCTCAGTCACTTGTTCAACTAGCTTGTAATATCATCAATTTACTGCCTCCCAAAAGCACAATCGAAATCCGTTTATTGATGAGTAGCGACAACCAAAACTTACTGATAGAAATTGAAAATAACAACCTGAATTTAATCAGGGTAAACGAAATTACACCGGCAACCACCTATGCATTTACCGGAAATGCATTGGCAAACGGTACACTGTACACCATTTCTCTTCCACTTCATAATCAGCTTTCAACAGAGAATGAATTTGTTCTGTCAAATACATCCGCCAATAACCTTCCTCAGTTTTACAGGGAAATTCAAAAACGGCTTCAATCGCATTTTACACAGACCGAAAAACTGATGGCTACTCTTGAACAGAAGCGTCCGCAGGAAGCCGCTTTTATGCAAAAAATCAATACGCTCATAAAAGTTAATCTTGAAAACGAAGATTTCGATACAGATGTTTTATGTAACACCATGTGCATGAGCAGAACCCAGTTGTTCCGGAGGTTGAAATCACTTATCAGGCAGGCGCCTGCTACTTACATTAAGAACATGCGCCTGCAAAGAGCCAAAGAACTGCTGGAAACATCTGATTTTACGGTTAGTGAAATTGCGTATAAAACAGGGTTTCAAACCATCAGTCACTTCACAAAAATTTTTAAAGCCCAATATGGAATACCTCCAACTGTTTTTCGCCGGAGCAGCAAGTCTGCAACAAATGAATAAAAGTATGCAATAAACAGACTAACCACTCCTTTATTCGATGGCGTAGCTTTGTTAAAACTTTAAAAACTAATAACATGGAACAACAAAAGAAAAACAAGGAATTTATCATTCGCTACATTAATGCGCTGAGTGGAGTTACCAAAACAAGAGAAATGATGGAGCAATACATGACAGACGAAGAACTGTTAGGTCACATCCTATTTTTTGATACCGCGTTTCCGAAATACGAAATGTTTATGGATGAAATAACGGCCGAAGGTAACCGGGTCGTGGTTAGAGCCCGGTTTAAAGGATGCCATGCCGGAGAATTTAACGGGATTTTGCCTACCAATCGTAACGTTGAATTTCCGTTTGTAATCAGTTATGATATCGAAAACGGGATGATAGTGCATCACTGGCTAATTGCAGATTCGATGGCATTAATGGAACAACTGGGTGTAATGAATGCACCTGCATAAACATTGAACTAAACAGATTCCGGGTAATTAAACAAAAAAAGTTTATGGAACAACACAGGAAAAATAAGGAATTTATCATCAGGTATTTTAATGCCATGACCGAAGCCAAAGTAACACGTGAACTTCTGGAGCAATATATTACTGATGAAGAACTTATTGGGCATATTCTATTTTTTGAATCGGTTTTCCCCAACTACGAGATTTCCGTTGATGAGATGATGGCAGAAGGCAATCGGGTAATAGTTCGTGGACGGTTGAAAGGTCAGCATGAAGGGGAATTTAATGGTATCCTGCCAACTCATCGTATAGTTGAATTTCCGCTGGTAATTAGCTATCAGATCGAAGACGGGAAAATTGTTCATCACTGGCTGATGGCCGATTCGATGGCATTGATGGAACAACTGGGTGTAATGAATGCACCTGCCTAATTGAAAGAGATTTAAAGCTGGATTATTCAGCCTTTCTAAATATCAAATCAGTAATTGTTTTCAAAAATCTCAAATTATGAGATAGGACTTTTTTTGCCCATTTTATGTCTTATTTATCATATTAAATAAGAATCAAAAGTTGGGCTAAACCATAAAATAAAAATTTTAAATTATGAAAAAATCATCTATTCTTATTCTTGGTGGACTGCTTCTCTGGGGACAAAGTTTTTCGCAAACAGCAGACCAGGAAGCCATCAAAAAAGTATGTCTTGCAGAGCTTCAAGCCTATGTTAACTTTAACCATGATTCTTTGGCATCATGCCATGTACAAAGTGCTGACGAACAACTTTGCTGGAATAACTCCGATGGCACTTATGGCTCAATATCAGGTTGGGAAGCAATTAGCAGGATGTTGAAAGACTACTTCAAAAATGGTAAAAAGGAGAACTTAAAGATAACAAGTGACAATTTCACTTTCTTTATAAAGAACGACATGGCTTTTGCCTCTTTCAATTGGAGTTCACAAAACGCAGAAGGAAAGACCACCCAAATGCAGGAATACCGAACCCTATTGAAAATTAATGGACTTTGGAAAATATTGGCGGTACAGGCTTATGTCAATCACCCATCCGGGAAATAAGCATAATTCAAATCAATATTAATATTTAAAAATTCAGATTATGAAAAAAAAACTTCTTTGCTTATTTTTTATCGCATTTAGCATAAGTGCACATTGCCAAAAGAAAAGCCTCAATATTGAAGGCGCCTGGAAATTGGTTTATTATGAAACCATTAATGGCGATAAACCCGGTATTGAATTCCCGGGGAAGAGTGACTGGGACGTAACCAAAATCTGGTATGGTAATCAAAGCATAGGCGTTGGTGTGATTAAAGAAGATACAACTGTAACAGATTTTTACGGTGCCGGTACATTCACACTTGACGGAAACAGGTATGAAGAAGATGTAAAGGTTCTTTTTTACAAGCCATGGGAAGGCAAAAAAATCAAGATGTTAATGGAAATAAGGAATGATACACTTATCCAGACTTATCCGGTTGATGATAATGGTATAATTGATAAAGACTGGGCATGGAGAGAAAAATTAGTTAGAGTCAAATAGATTATTCACCTTTAAATTATTTCAAAATGATATTAGTAATTGGTTCAACCGGAATGGTTGGCAGCGAGGTTTGCCGGCTGTTAGTTTCAAAAAATGTTCAGGTAAGGGCGTTGGTCCGCACCACAAGCGATAATTCGAAACGTATTAAACTGAATGATTTGGGAGTTCAGCTTTTTGAAGGTGATCTCCGCGACAAATCAGGCTTTCCTGATATGCTGAAAGGAATTACTACGGTTATTACAACTGTTTCGTCGATGCCCTTTTCTTATGTCCCCGGACAAAATGATATCACGAAAGTGGACGAAGAAGGCGTGATTAACCTGATTGATGCTTCAAAAAAAGCAGGAGTGAAACATTTTATTTACACCTCTTTCTCGAAAAATCTTGATTTTGACTTTCCGATCAGGAATGCTAAAAGAAAAGTTGAGAAATACTTGCAGAACAGCGGTTTGAATTTCACCATTTTACGGCCCGGCTGCTTTATGGAGGTTTGGCTGTCTGCTGCTGTAGGCTTTGATGCGATGAATGGCAAAGTAAATATCTTCGGAAGTGGCACCAATTTGGTTGCATATATTTCATTGATGGATGTGGCAAAATTTGCTGTCGAATGTGTTTCAAATCCAAATGCGGTAAATGCAGCTCTTGAACTTGGTGGCCCCGCCAGTGTAAGCCAGTTGGGTGCAGTAAAAATTTTCGAAGAAGCACTGTACAAAAAGATAGATGTTCAATTTGTTCCTGCCGAAGGATTGCAATCTCAACTGGATTCTGCCGAAGAACCCATGCAAAAATCTTTTACAGCGCTTATGCTTTGTGTGGCAAATGGAGATTTTATCGATATGAAGGCAGTGTTGGAGAAATTCCCCGTCAGGTTAAAATCAGTAAAGGAATTTGCAGAGCAAATGGTTCACTAAATAGTCGTATAAAATTGTTTTGCTTTTTGGCGATAAAAAACAGAACTTCTCCCTAATCCAAACTTCTCTTCCAGTATAGTAGCAGGCATCGATTTTATATCGGTGCCTGTTTTTAAGAAGACATTTGTTCGACCCGGGTTCGGGTCGTATGTTTATAGGAATGCCGTAAATTCTGTAAACGTGTGACTCAGGAGGAGTCAACCAACCAAAACCGATGGCTATCGCAGGCACGGATTTATTATTCGGTCGGTCATCATTTACCATTTATTTTCCTTTCACATTTTTATGCAATTTGCCACAAAAAAAATCAATATGACCCTCGGTTGGAACGAAATCAAAGAACGCACAGTTCATTTCCCGAAAGAGTGGAAAGACGCTTTTAACGAAGAAGCAGACGCCAAATAATTCTAATCCATTTTTAAAACTTTTCAGATAATTGTTTTAATTCTGACTGTAATTTTATCATA
The DNA here is from genome assembly GCA_041737765.1 of Draconibacterium sp. Classification (GTDB taxonomy): domain Bacteria; phylum Bacteroidota; class Bacteroidia; order Bacteroidales; family Prolixibacteraceae; genus Draconibacterium. Next base: position 6,152 of record JBGSRA010000036.1, read on the forward strand.
CAACAGTTTATGAAAAGGTCGGTATTTTTAAACTTTGATTCATTAATTTTGTTTAACATCACAATTTCAGCATAAAAACTTATTCCTGTTACGTTAACTGTTTAAAAAATAAATAATAACCTTTTAAAATATATTTTATGAAGACATCTGTAAATATCTTTTTGTTGATTTTCACTTTCGCAATTTTTAGCTGTGCACCAAAGAAACCGGCTGTAACACCCGAAGAAATGCGCGCCATTGTGAAAGAAGCATACATTTATGGCTACCCAATGATTGACAGTTACCGTATTTTTCATGCTTACTTTATTGACCAAAGTAATGCGGAGTACAAAGGCCCTTTGAACCAGATTAAAAACATGCCAAGGGTTTATACTCCTGAAGACAAAGCGGTGCAAACTCCAAATTCAGACACGCCTTATTCGATGTTGGGGTTAGATCTGATTGCAGAACCGATGGTACTGACTGTACCTAAAATTGAAGCCGGCCGCTATTTTTCGGTTCAGTTTATCGATGCCTATACTTTTAATTTCGATTATGCCGGAAGTCGCACTACCGGAAATGATGGCGGTGTTTTTCTGGTTGCCGGCCCCAATTGGCAAGGTGAAACACCTGAAGGAATTACAAAAGTGATTAAATCAGAAACCGAATTTGTAATTGCTGTTTACAGAACCCAGCTTTTTAATCCGGCTGACATTGAAAATGTAAAAGCCATTCAGGCTGGTTACAAAGCCGAACCGCTTTCGGTTTACCTCGGAAAAACTACGCCCGAACAATCACCGGTTGCATTTGCAACTCCGCTCACACCCGCTGAACAGAAAACTTCGCCAGAGTTTTTCAGGGTATTGAATTTTTTGTTGCAGTATTGTCCGGTACATCCGTCGGAAACCGAACTGTTGGCTAAGTTTAACAAAGTTGCCATTGGCAGCGGTTTAACATTCGAATACGAAACATTGTCGCCTGAATTAAAACAGGCTGTAAACGATGGAATGGCCGATGCCTGGAAAGAATTTGAAAACTTTAGCAAAGAAAGCATTGCTACGGGCATAGTAACCAGTGGCGATTTATTTGGTACACGTGAATATTTAAAAAACAATTACCTCTACAGATATGTAGGCGCAGTTTTGGGTATTTATGCCAACTCGAAAAATGAAGCCATGTACCCGGTTTATAAAATCGACAACAACGGACAACTCCTTGAAGGAACAAACAAATATGCTGTAACCTTTGGCCCGGGCCAGTTGCCGCCAGTAAACGCTTTCTGGTCGATAACCATGTACGAACTGCCTGCCAGTTTACTGGTTGACAACCCGATTAACCGTTACCTCATTAATTCGACAATGCTCCCCGATTTGAAGAAAAACAGCGATGGCGGGATTACATTATTCATTCAAAATGAAACGCCGGGAACAGACAAGGAAAGCAACTGGTTACCTGCTTCGAAAGGCCCATTTGCTGTTTTTTTGCGTTTGTACTGGCCAAAAGATGAAGCACTGAATGGAACGTGGAAACAACCGCACATGGAAATGGTGAAATAAAAAATCATTCATGATTTTAAAAGCTCTGGTAATCTCTGGTTACCGGAGTTTTTTATGAGTTTACTATTAGTTTTTCCAATACAAGTATCAAGAAATTATTAAGCGTAAATTTTTTATTTATTTGTCCATATCTAAATTGTTACTAACCAAAAACATCGATAATAAAAATTCAGAACTTTGCAATCATGAACACAAGTAGTTTTCAATTCAGTAATTTTCAGATGCTGGCAGTTATTTTGGTTTTTGTGCTGATTATTATAGTTAATGATTCATTTGCACAAGCAGATTCAACACAGGTAAACTCAAATAAAAACTGGAAATTGGATGGTACTTTTTTGTTTCATGTTCACGAATCCACTTTCACCAACTGGGCTTCCGGAGGTGACAATCAACTGGCTTCCAAAGTGATTATTAAACCAAACTTTACATACGATAATGGTAAATGGTCGTGGGAAAACACTTTTGACCTTCGTTACGGACAACAAAGAAATGCACAGGAAGCTGTTAAAAAGAATGAAGACGAAATGATTTTTACATCAAAAGTTGGAAAATGGTTTTCAGAAAAATGGAAATTCAGCAGTATGTACACTTTTAATTCGCAATTTACGCCGTACAACGAAAACGGCAGGATTCAATCGGCATTTATGGCTCCTGCCTATACCAATGTAAGTATTGGTTTCGATTACGATCCCGATAAGAATTACACTATCTACATGACTCCGCTAAACATGCGTAACACATGGGTATTTAATGATTCGTTGTCGGCAAGGGGTGAATATATGGTAAAGCCCGGCAGCAACTTAAGATTCAGATTTGGCCCATCGTTTTTAATTACTTACAAGGGAGAAATTTCGAAAAATATTATTCTTGACACCAAACTTGGATATTTTCAGGATATTGTTGATGGACTTGGCGATCCGGTTGTTAACTGGGATGCCCTTTTAAACATGAAAGTGAACAAATTTATATCGGCATCATTTTCGTTCACCTTGTTTTATGATGAGGATTCGAAAACCGATATAAAGGATAAAGACGGAAATGTGATCGGGAAAGATGCCAAAATACAATTCAAGCAATCGCTTGGCATTGGATTTAATTTTGTTTGGTAAATCAAACAATTCTCCAAAAACCTGCCATTCCGATACGAAGCGAGTCCGTCTGATCCGTCAGTCGGGCAGGGAATATCGCAAAATTAACCGGTCATCAAAGTTTGAAAATATTTTAACTCATTCCTTGTAAAGAGATAAAGCAAGTTCGTAAATTTACTCTACAATTTCTCAAAACAGATTTCAATCATTTAATTCAAATTAAAATGGAATCAGAATTCAACCATCATTTACTTTCAAATCAATCGAGTGTTGAAGAAAGAATGGCAGCAGGTAAAGCGCTGCGCGAAAAATATCCACGCGAAATGCACGGTGAATATAAACCAGCCGAGAACCGTGCCGATCCGGTGTCAATTTTAAAGAAACAGGCCGAAACACGCCTGCCGTTTTTGGTGCCCATCCGTTATGCGCGGATGCTGACGTCGCCATTTGCATTTTTGCGGGGAAGCGCTGCGGTAATGGCGGCAGATCTGGCTGCGGCAAATACAACCAGTATTCGGGTTCAGACATGTGGTGATATGCATGTGGCAAATTTTGGGGTATTTGGTTCGGCTGAAAGAAGCCTGGTTTTTGGTATCAACGATTTTGATGAAACTTTGCCTGGTCCGTGGGAATGGGATTTAAAACGGCTTTCGGCAAGCATTGTTTCGGCAGGCCGTTTTCTGGGAGCCAATGATAAATTGTGTAAGGAAGCGGTTTTAGCAGCATCAGAATTATACCGCAAACACATGAAAAAATATGCAAACATGGGTTACCTTGAGTTGTATTATGAAACGATTCAAGGCAGCGATATTCTAAAAGTAATCTCGCCATCTGCAAAAAAAAGAGCTGAAAAGATTTTTGAGAAAGCGGGAAAACGAACCCACATGCAGGTACTGGCAAAACTCACTGATATTGTTGATAAGAAAAATATGCTTCGTGAAAATGCACCTTTTATTGTACGCGAAACCCATTCGCAGTCAGGTCGCTCAATTAATGAAGCACTGGGACTGGTGCTCGATTCGTACCTTAATTCATTGGCAGATGAAAAGAAAAAACTACTCAACCATTACCGAATTGTTGATGTGGTGCGTAAAGTGGTTGGAGTTGGCAGTGTTGGCACACGATGCTGGGTAATATTTTTGAAGGGCAATCACTCGGGCGATCCACTGTTTTTGCAGGTGAAGGAAGCACAAACGTCGGTTTTGGAGCCTTTTGCAGAAAAGTCGGTTTACAGCAATCACGGGCAACGGGTTGTTGCGGGTCAGCGCATACTTCAGGCAGCTCCCGATATTTTTATTGGATGGGGAGAAGTGGATGGAATACATTTTTATATCAGGCAGTTGCGCGACATGAAGGGTGGGGTAGAATTTGATCCCGAAAAAGTGAAGATCAAAAATTTACCGCAATACACTGCTTTATGTGGCTGGGCGTTGGCTCTTGCTCACGCAAAATCGGGCGATGCAGCCATAATTGCCGGTTATGCCGGCAAAAGCTCAGAACTGGACAAGGCAATGGCACGTTTTGCATTTTCGTATGCCGCTCAAACTGAAAATGATTATACTGCGCTTGCCGAAGCAGCCAAAAAAGGCAGAATAAATGTTGCTGAGCCGGAATAAGAAAATGAAGTGAATGATATTTTAGATTCCTCACCTTTCGTTCCTCAGGATTCGGAATGACACTTCAACTTTTGTTATAGGTATGGGGGAGAAAAGCGGCGAAGCCGCTTTTCTCCCCCATAACACTTTACATTGATAGGGTGTCATTCCGAACGAAGAGAGGAACCTTTTTTCCTTATTTTGATTGTAATACCGATTGAAGAAATGTAACAGTCCGATCTTCGCACACTCATTTGGCCTGAACATTTCTATTCATCGGCATTATACCAGAATGGCTTTGGACTGTTTTAGAATCACATTTGGTATAACAATGAAATTGTACACAACGAAGGAGTAAACTATTTCTTCTTTGAATGAGGCAAAGATTAAATGCTGGCAGCAGCACAGGAAATAAAAAAAATGACCCGGTTTATTTGTAATAATAATCCGGGTCATTTTCAAATATATAGAATGTTCTATTTCTTATCAAATTCGCCAATGTAAGGGATTTCCTCCATCACTGCCGATCTGATTTCACTCAGGAAATAATTTTCCAACTGAAAGAATTGAGCAGCAATTTTTGGACCCGATGCTTTTTTGATTTTCTTGTAATAAGTATCTACCAGTTTATCGTTGCTTTTGCGCAGCGAAATCATACCGGCAACCACTTCATCATATTTTGCATCAGTAAGTTTATCGTAATTTTCAACATAATCTGTTAAAACATCTATACGATTCTTACCCAACTCTTTTCTCTTTGTTTCATATTCATCATACAAAACCCAGAATGGATTTGTGCTATCAATTTTAAGGAATTCAGCAACAATTGCCTTTTTTTCCATACCAAAAATCGATTGCATAAACTCGGTTTCTTCCTTGTTCGACTGTGCATTTGTTGTTTGTACAAATGTCATTGCCATTAACATGGCACCAAATAAAATCAGAATGTTCCTTTTCATAGACTAAAATTTAAAATTTAAAATTTGATATTTGAAAATTAATTAAATCCTTTGGTTAAAAAACCAGCCCAATATTAAGACTGAAATATTGCTGGCCTTCGGTATCGTTTGATTTAAAACCGCTGAAATATTTTGCAGCAACTATTAAATCTGCGCTTGGAGTTGTTATCATAACTCCAATTTGCGGACGAAGTGCAAACTGCCAGACATCGGATTCAAGGGTGAACATGCCCATATCCAAATCGCGGTAAGTATATAATGTGCCAACGCCCAAACCAACAAAAGGATTAAACTGTGTATCGGGTTTCAGATAATAATCGAATGCAGCCAACACCGGTACCGCGTGTGTATAACGGTACTGGATTCCTGAAAGTGATTGGGTTCCCTGTGTGTAGGTAGCGTAATCCAATCGGTCGTAAAACAAATTGTAACCTGTTTCAAATCCAACACCAATGGTTGGCTGCATCATGTAACGATATTCAAAACTCATTCCCCGAAAGCTGGCAGCTTCGTTAAATTCTTTTAAGTCGCCGGTAGCAAATCCCATTGAATACTGAACCGAGAATAAACTTTCCTGTGCTTTTACTTGTGTTGCTGTAATGATTCCTGTTAACAGAACAACAAAAAATATCTTTTTCATATCTATTTTCTTTTTTGTTTATTGGTGAATTACTTCGTATTCAAATATGGCGATTGTTCAAAAGCCTGGTCAATTGCCTTATTTACGCGGGTTACATCATAATAACCTGACATAAGGCCGTTAGCAGCGGCAGTCCAAACATTTGTAGGTTGAACATATTCCTCGCCATCAGCAACCAAAGTCATTAAAAGTGTACCGGTGGTAAATGAATTTACCGAAGGATATCCCCATCCCCAACCGCAATAGTACGGGTAATACCAGCACCAGTAATCATAGTAGTAATAAACTGTGGTGTTTGTCCAGACTGCAGGGAACAATACCAAATCAGCATTTGCAGGATCTGTGGTTTTTGAATAACCCAAAGCGGTGAGGTTGCTTTCGATTTTCTGCAAAATTTGAGTGTTGTACGGTTCCTTTACAAATTCAGGATCTTCCCCATCAGCCAATGCTCCGGTGATTTTTACAACTTTGTCGGGAATGGAAAAGGTTCCCTTGCTTTTAAAATCGTACTTGTCATCGTAGTTGGTGTAAACAACATCCGTGTCTTCGTAATACTCTGCTCCATCAGGATAACAACCTGCCATAATGAAGAGTAGCGCTACTGAATAGTAAAAAATTCTTTTCATGGTTAAATTTTTAATTGTTTAAAATAGAAAATTAACAAAAAGTAATTGGTAATGTTTATTTCGGTTATTAAAAAAAGTTGAATTACCTGTACAGTCGATTAAAATTCAAATCGAAATTACTTTGTAAAAGTATTTTGAACAATACCTATTAATGAGTATTTTGATATTTTGCCTCTATAACGAACATCTTTTATTGGCCAGTTTTGGATTTTAAAGAATACGGTTTCATTGAAATCAGGCAACTGGTTCAGCATCTTGTATTTATTTTTTTTTGTAGTGCAGCCTGATCGAGTTGATTTGTTATAATCATCACCTAAGTATTCAGAGATTTCAGGTTGTCGGGATATAATTCTTCCAATCCAAATTTGCGACACTCTTTCATTGCAAAAGCTTTAAAGGGTTGCGTTCATCAGAATGTGCCCAAACCTTAATAAAATAAAATGTTACAGAAGGTTTGTAAAATTTAAAATGGATTATTTTATGTAACATAAAATGACTGAGGAGTTTCTGGTTTTTGATTTTTTGGTTAAGTTTGAAATAATTTTTGTCGAAATGGTTATTGAAGATAATTAAATTCGAAAACTGGGAAAAAATGGTAGAATCAGAAAAAGCACGAACCTTTTAAAAACTCAGGTTGAAAAATAGTTCGGCAAAATATCGTTTCTGATTGATTCTTTCAGGAGTGTACGCGATTCGGTGTCAGTGTTATTTTTTAGTGCATGTTCACTTGTAGATTGTGGTGTTATGATGTTTTTAAACGTCACCGTTCATTTTTATATTAATTTTATTCTTAAAATTATTTTGACAGAACTGGCTAAAATACATCTTGTTTTATTAATGTATTTCTTTGATTTATAACAACTTAAATTTATTCATTATGACTGAGGAAAATCAAACTACAAACATTTATGACACCTCCATCCGTCTTCTGTTCCTTGCATTTATTGTAGCCTGGTGTATAATGCTGTTACTTCCTTTTATCAGCATTTTACTTTGGGGAATCATTCTTGCAATGGCATTTTCCCCGCTTCATAACTCATTGTCGAAACGGATGGGTGGGAAGCCTAAACTCTCTTCCACGATTATTGTTGTAATTTTTCTTGCCATCATTTTTATTCCGGGATGGTTGTTGATTGATTCGGTTGTTGAAGGAGTTAAGGAATTAAAAACAAGCTTTAACGATGGAACACTTACCATTCCGCTGCCATCAGAAAAAGTGAAAGGGTGGCCTTTGATAGGTGAAAGACTTTACGCAGCATGGAGCGCAGCTTCGGCAAATATTGTTTTGTTTGTTACCAGTCATAAAGAGCAAATTGCAGAATTTGGCGAAAAATTTCTCAAAGGATTTCTGGGAATAATTGGGGGAGTGTTTCAATTTGCAGTATCAATTATTATTGCAGGTATATTGCTGGTTGTAAAGGGCGCCAATGAAGCAGTGCGTAAATTTTTCAGAAAACTGGTGGGTGATAAAGCGGATGAATATTCTGATGTTGCTTACAAAACTGTTGGTAATGTTGTTAAAGGTATTTTAGGGGTTGCTTTTATTCAGGCAACACTCGTTGGAATAGGTTTTGCTTTTGCCGGTGTGCCTTATGCCGGATTATTTACACTGGTTGTTTTTATGTTTGCAGTGCTTCAGTTACCACCACCATTAATCGTAATTCCGGTAATAGTCTGGATGTTTTCAGCCCTCGAAACCACCCCCGCAGTTATATGGTCAATTTATCTTTTTGTTGCCAGTATTTCTGATAATGTTTTGAAACCCGTTTTGCTTGGTAAAGGTGCACCGGTTCCGATGCTTGTTATATTTTTGGGTGTAGTCGGTGGGTTTATTCTTTCCGGTTTTATTGGTTTGTTTACAGGTGCAATTGTAATTTCGCTGGGTTATAAACTTTTTATTAGCTGGTTGGATAATTAATATGAGTGAAGATAAAACTGAATCATAAAAACCATGACAAAAGAAACTTCTATAAAACTATTTGAGCAGAAACAGGTTCGCTCGGTTTGGAACGAGGAAGAAGAAAAGTGGTACTTTTCGACAATTGATGTAATTGAAGTGTTAACAGGTTCAGATCGTCCCCGGAAATATTGGAACGATTTAAAAGCAAAGCTAAAAAAAGAAGGAAGTGAGTTGTCCGAAAAAATCGGACAACTGAAATTGGCTGCGGTGGATGGTAAAATGTGCGTAACCGATGTCAAAACCCGATATGTAAACCATGATTGAAGAAAAAATTGAAAACACTGTAAATCAAAAGGAAGAGGCGCCAAAAGAACCGCTTGTTAAGACTGCTGAAAAAAAATCGCCGGTGACAATTATCACGCTGATTGTTCTTGTTATTTCGATGTTGTTTCTGGCCTGGTACGTACTTTCCGACCGACATGTGCCTTATACCGATCAGGCAAGAATCAACGGATTGATGGTTCCGGTTTCGCCAAAAGTTTCAGGCTACCTGACAGCAATTAATGTGGGGCTTCATTCAGAGGTTCAGTCGGGTGATACTCTTTTCCAAATCGATCGCAGACCCTATTTGCTTGCCATTCAAATAGCTGAAGCCAATCTCGATAATACCGCACAAACTGTGGCATCGAAAACTGCATCAGTAAAAGCTGCTGCCGGCCGCCTGGGCGTGGCGCGGGCACAACTCGAAAGGGCGCAACGGGATTGGAACCGGGTTCAAAACGTACTGAAGGAAAACCCGGGAGCATTGTCGCAGGCCGATAAAGACCAGTCTGAAACAGGTTTGATGACAGCAACAGAACGGGTATCATCAGCCGAAGCCGATTTGGAACGTGCAGAGCAAAACCTTGGAATTTCAGGCGAACAGAATGCGCAATTCCGTGCTTCAGTAAAAGCACTTGAACAGGCTCAGCTTGATCTTGCTTACACTTCAATTATTGCTTCATCGCCAGGTTTTATCGAAAGTTTCAGTATCGATTTGGGTTTCTATGCTGCTGCAGGCCAGCCGATGGCCACGTTGGTTTCCAATTCGCACAACTGGATACAGGCTGATTTTAAGGAAAACAATATTTCGCTGATGAAACCCGGAAATAAAGTGGAAATTGCGCTGGATATCAATCCGGGTAAATTATTTACAGGCGAAGTTAAAAGCATTGGTTACGGAGTAAGTACCGGAAATACCAATAGGGGAGACCTGCCCAGTGTTTCGGGTGCCCAGGGCTGGCTGCGCGATCCGCAACGTTTCCCTGTAATTATCTCCATCGACGACAAAACCATTTTTTCGCAATTAAGACATGGTGGCCAGGTGGACGTGGTTGTGTTTACCGATGAACAGGGAGGATTGCTGAACGCACTTGGTAAATTCAGAATCAGGTTAATTAGCTGGTTGTCTTATGTCAGGTAAAGCCATTACCATCAATCCGTTGCCGGTTGCAGTATTTGAGATGAATCCTTTGCTGCGTTATGCTTTCGGCTCGACCATCATCATGCTGGTAGCGATGAGTTTAAATTACACACTGGCCTATTTAACTCCGGTTCTTGCACTTACTTTTCTGGCTCCCGGCGCGAAACCGCCAACAATTAAAACCACTTTGCTTTTTTTGATGATAATTGCTGTTACCAGTGCTACCGGAATCATATTCAGCAGGTTTTTTCTTGAATACCCATTGGTTTTTATGCCGTTGCTGATTCTGACGATTTTCCACATTTATTATACTACTTCACTGCAGCACATGAAAGTATGGTTTATCATTTCACTGTTGGTAATTCCCATGATTTCGCAGCAATCAATACAGTTGGGAAGTGTGGTTGCTGTAAATCTTTTTGTGAATGCTTTTGTGGCAATTACGTTGGTGTGGTTGGTTTATTTTATTTTTCCATATCAAGAAAATACTATTGATGTTAAAAAGGCTACTGAAGCTGTACTTCCTTCTGACCGAATCCGGTTTATATCTGCAGGTAAAAAAATGTTGGTAATCATGCCGGTTCTTATCTCATTTTTTGTATTCAACTGGACCGATGCTTTGCTGGTACTAATTTTTGTTTCCATTCTTTCCATGAATCCTGCGTTTGCAAATAAAAAGGCCGGATTGGCGCTGATTGCAGCGAATCTGGGTGGTGGCCTTGCTGCCATTGTTGCTTATAACCTGTTAACGATTGTCCCCAGCCTGATTTTTCTCGGATTACTTACATTACTTACAGGTTTGATTTTTGGAGAAAAACTGATCAGCCATAAACCACTTTCTGCACTTTTTGGAACGGCTTTTTCTACCTTTTTGCTGATTTTGGGTAATGTGACATCTTTTATTGGCGAAGCGGGTGAAATGGTGTGGAAACGTATTTTTCAACTGGCAATTGTTGTTGTTTACCTGGTGCTGGCATTCTTTCTGGTTAACCATTTTATAACTGCTGATAAACCTGAAACAACACAAAATGGTGAAAATTAAACTCAATATTAAATCAGTTTTCAATCTCTGTCTGAAAGTATTGTTCGTTGCAATACTCATGTATTCGTGCAAAGTGGGACCCAATTATTTGAGAACAACACAAACAATACCTGAAACTTACCGTCAGGTTTTACCAGGTGATTCATCCATTGTCAATATTCCCTGGTGGGAATTGTTTGGCGACACGGTTCTGGTTAACCTCATTAACGAAGGTCTCGACAATAACAAGCAATCGAAAACAGCGCTTGAAAGGATTGAGGAAGCTCGCCTCGCACAAAGAATTGTAAGGGCCGATTTATACCCAAAAATAAATTATGCAGCAGGTGGAAGTTCAACTGTCAGCACCGGTTCTTCATCAATGATCAACGATTACAAAGGAGTAGTAGATGTATCTTATACTTTTGATATATGGGGACGGGTAAGCCGGCTCGAAGAAGCTGCGGTTGAAGAATACCTCGCCACCGAAGAAGCGTACCGCGGGTTGCAGCTCATGCTTGTTTCCGATATTGCCAGCGCGTATATTACCCTCAGGGATATCGATAACAGGTTATTGATTTCAGAAAAAACTGCAGAGACCTGGAAGGCAAACCTCGACATTGTGATGGCAAGACAAAAAGCCGGCTTTGTAAGCGAAGTGGATTTGAACATGGCAAAAATACAATTGCTGGAAGCCCAGACCGCCATCCAGTCATTTACCCGGTTGCAGCGACAAATGGAAAATGCCATTTGCCTGCTTTTGGGAAAAACCCCTGAACCGATTACCCGCGGGATGAAACTACAGGAGCAAATTAAAGTACCCGAAATTCCGGTTGGACTGCCTTCGTATTTACTCGATCGGCGTCCTGATGTTTTGCAAACCGAACGGATGCTTCATGCACAGACTGCCAGAATTGGTGCTGCCGAAGCTTTAAGGTATCCGCAGTTTACCATTTCTGCTGACCTGGGAATGAGCTTTGTAAATCCTGTAAATGGGTTTGCTGCACTTGGTGCACAAATTCTCGGACCGATATTCAATAACAAGGCGAACATCAACCGGATTGAAATAGAAAAATCGAGGACCATTCAATTGCTGAATCAGTATGAATTTACCGTAATCAATGCCGTTCGTGAGGTTGAAGATGCAATGATTGCCGTTGAAACTTACAAAAAAGAATTTGATTTGCGCAGCGAACAGATGACTGCTTCAAACGAAGCGATGCGTTTATCGTGGGTGAGGTACGAAAGTGGATTAACCAGTTACCTCGAAGTTCTGGATTTGCAGCGGTCGTCGTTTTCGTCACAATTAAAAGCTTCCGAGACATTACAATATCAGCTCATTTCTGTAGTTCAGCTTTACCAGGCATTGGGGGGAGGATGGAATCAATAAGGTTTTTAATGCGCAAAAGCAGATTCATCAGTCGCCCAATCTTCACTAACATCAGATTTTCTTGTTGTCATTTCGACGAAGAATGAGGAGAAATCTTTACCAACAAGCAGATTTCTCATTCGTTCCTCATTCGAAATGACAGCACTTTTGAAACGTACTTTCATTTCCTCAATTTGCCTGATAAAATCAGATGAACTCCTGGAATTACAATCCTTCCAATAAACAACAAAAGCTGCTACCATGTAACAGCTTTTGTTGCATAATAAGTTTTCTAATCATTTACCAGCCACCACCCAGTGCCCGGTACAAATAAATGTACGACGAGAGTTGCTGCGCTTTTGTTGCCGATGCCTGTAATTCAGAGTCGAGCATGGCACTTTCAGCTATCAGCACTTCAAGGTAATCGGTGTAACCGCTTCTGTAACGCTCCTGCGAAAGCATCAATGATTTGCCTGCCGAGTCGGCCAACCGTTTCCGGGCTTCGAATTCATCGTTGTATGTTTCAATCGATACAAGCGCATTTTCCACTTCACCAAGTGCACCGAGGTAAGTTTTCATGTAATTGTTGGCGGCAATTTCGGCTTCGTATTTCTGAATTTCAACCCTGCGTTTGTTGGCTCCAAAGGCAAAAATAGGCCCGAAAATTCCGGCTGCAGCATTGCTCACCAGCGCATCATTCGAAATCAGCGACGACAAATCGGCACTTGCCAATCCTAAAAATCCGGTTAAACTGATGCTTGGCAAACGCATGGCCTGGGTTACGCCAATCCGGTCTGTTTCTGCCATCAACAGATATTCAGCCTGTTTTACATCAGGTCGTTGTTCCAGAATATCGGATGGTAAACCCGCCGGAATTACAGGCACAGTTTGCTGATTGATGTTTTCCAATCCGCGGGCAATGGTTTGTGGTGTTTGTCCAAGTAAAATATTAAGGCTGCGTTCGGCAGCATTTAACTGGCGTTTTACACTGCTTACGGTTGCTTTTGCCACCTGCAATTGCTGGTCGGCCTGCAACATGTCGAGTTCAGAAACATCACCACCTTTAAACCGCGCATTTACAAGGTTAAAATATTCCGTACGGCTTTCGACAGTACGTTGCACAATCGCCAAACGATTGTCGAAGTCGCGCATGGTAAAGTAGTAGGCAGCCACATCGCTGATGAGCGTGGTTGTGACTGTTTTCATTCCTTCTTCGCTGGCCAGAATCTGTGAATAGGCCGCGCGTTTTGCATGGCGCAGTTTTCCCCAGAAATCGATTTCCCACGATGCCGTTGCCATTACATTAAAACTGTTTGACGTTGAATTGCCGCCATTGAATTCAGCCGCTCCTGAATAACCAAAAGTTGGCAGCAGGTCGGCTTTGGCAATTCCGTATGCGGCACGCGACTGTTCAATGCGCAATGCGGCGCTGGCCAAATCCTGGTTGTATTTCAACGCGGTGTCAATCAGGTTATTCAAAACGGCATCGTTAAAAATTTCGAACCATTTTAAATGACTGATTGAATCAGGAGTGTTAATGTATTTGTTTTGCGCTGTCCAGGCCTGCGGTTTTTGCATTTCGGGACGGGCATATTCTTTGCCCACCATGCACGACGAAAGAATGGCAAGCAAAATTACTGAGGTGAAAATGGTTTTCTTCATGTTATTTACCCTCCTCTTTTTTAGTTTCAACAGGCACAACAGCCTTTTTCTTTCCTGCTTTTTCAATCATTACGAAAAGGGCAGGAACCAGTAGAACCCCAAGAATGGTCGCAATCAACATTCCTGCAAACACGGCCATCCCCATTACAATGCGGGCTTGTGAACCTGCACCGGTTGCAGTAAGTAAAGGTGTTACTCCCAGAATAAATGCAAAAGCAGTCATTAAAATCGGGCGAAAACGTAGCTTGGCTGCAGTCATCGCTGATTCCATCAGTGGTTTGCCAGCTTCGTATTCCATTTTGGCAAACTCAACAATCAGAATCGCATTTTTTGCTGCCAACCCGATGAGCATAACCAGTCCGATTTGCGCAAAAACGTTGTTTACATATGCATCATTACCAAATCGTGCAAGGAACAATCCAAGGAAAGCACCCAGCACAGCAAACGGTGTTCCGAGTAACACACTAAACGGCAGTTTCCAGCTTTCGTACTGGGCCGCCAGAATCAGGAACACAAACACAAGCGCCATGATAAAAACTGTGGTGGCTGGTGGTGAATGTTTTTCCTGGTAAGAAAGGTTGATATAATCGAATCCCATATTTTCGGGCAATACCTGTGCAGCAACTTCTTCGAGCGCTTTCATGGCTTGCGCACTAGTATAACCTTTTGCTGGCGAACCGCCAACCTCGGCTGCACGGTAAAGGTTGAGCCGGTTGGTAAAATCGGGTCCCGAAGTTTTTGTTGCTGTTACCACAGTAGATATTGGCAGCATTTCACCCTTGTCGTTTTTTACATAAATCGAATGCAGCACTTCGGGTGTGAGCCTGTCTTCGGGCTGTGCCTGAATGAAAACCTTGTACTGACGGCCAAACCGGTTAAAATCGTTGATGTAACTTCCACCCAAAAATGCACCGAGGGCTTCAGTTATTTTTGATACAGAAACACCCAGTTTCATTGCCTTTTCGTTGTCGATTTCGAGTTTTATCTGTGGTGTGGCAGCATTGTAAGTTGAGTAAATACGTTCAATTTCCGGACGTTTCTGTGCTGCGGCGATAAACATCCTCGTTTGCTGGGCCAGATATTCCGGTGAATTTCCACTTTTATCCTGTAACATAATGCTGAATCCGGCAGACGCCCCCAAACCCTGAATTGCCGGTGGTCCGAATGCCATCACAGTTGCATTTGTAATTTGTGTGGCAAACAGCCGGTTAAACTTCGCTGTTAATTCTGCTGCAGTCATCTCACGTTCGTCCCACGGTTTCAGCGAAACAAACATAAATGAATTGTTGGGTTGCATAGAACCTGTAAGCAAGCTGAAACCATTGATGGTCGTTACAGATTGCAAAGCTTCTTCGCTGAGCAGAATTTTTTCAGCAATAATTGCAACTTCTTCAGTGCGTTGCAACGATGAAGCCGGTGGAGAAACAATATTCACCAACAGGTATCCCTGGTCTTCTTCGGGTATAAAACCCGATGGGATTTTGATTCCTAAAAATGCAGCAAACCCGAGTACAACTCCAAAAAGTACAAAAACACGAATGGTTTTCTTTGCAAAAAAGCCTGCTCCGCCAAGGTATTTAACCGTTACCCTATCAAAAATCTTATTAAATCCGCGATAAAATTTAGGTAGAATACCCTTTTGCTGGTCGAGGGGTTTGGTAGGTTTCAGCAACATGGCACTTAAGGCAGGACTGAGTGATAGCGCACTAAATGCCGAGAAACCGACCGAAACAGCAATGGTAATAGCAAACTGCTGGTAGAATCTTCCGGTAATACCGGGTGTCATCGCCACCGGAACAAAAACGGCAATCAAAATGAGGGCAATTGCCACAACCGGGCCCGACACTTCTTTCATCGCCTGCAACGTTGCCTCTTTGGGCGTTTTCCCGTGTTCAATGTGGTGCATTACCGCTTCCACTACAACAATGGCATCGTCAACCACAATCCCGATGGCCAGCACAAGACCGAGTAACGAAAGCGTGTTGATTGAGAAACCAAGCAGCGGAAATACCGAAATAGCGCCAATCAGCGAAACAGGAACGGTTATCAACGGAATAAGTGTGGCCCGCCAGTTCTGGAGGAAAATAAAAACCACCAGAATCACGAGTAATACAGCTTCAAAAAGTGTATGTATAATTTCATCGATACCGGCTGTGATAGCTAAAGTTGTATCAAGCGCCTCGTTGTACTGAATATCTTTTGGAAATCCTTTTGCCAGTTCTTTCATGGCAGTTTTGGTTTTATCAGCCACATCAAGCGCATTACTTCCCGGCATCTGGTAAACAGCAATGGCGGCAGTTGCCTTTCCATTCATCCGGGCTGTGGTGCTGAAATTCTCAGTTCCAAGCTCAACGCGGGCAATGTCTCCCAATAAAACCTGCGCACCCGATTCTTTGCTGCGCACAATAATACCGGCAAATTGCTCTTCGGTAACCAATCGATCCTGAAGCGATATTCCATAGGTAAACTCTGTTCCGGGAGGGGCTGGTTCAGCGCCAAATTTTCCACCGGGGCTAATCATGTTCTGGTCGTTAATGGCCTTTTTTACCTCATCGACAGTTACTCCCAGTTTGCTCATTTCTCCGGCTTTTAACCAGATACGCATGGCGTAAGGGCTGCCACCAAAAACTGTTACTTCACCAACGCCGCCGATTCGCGACAAAGCGTCTAGAATATTTATGGTTGCATAATTGTTCAGGAACTTGCCATCGAACTGCGGATTGTCAGAAGTGATGGTGAACAGCAACATCGGGAACGACAGTGATTTTTTCACCGAAACGCCCTGTTGTTTCACGCTTTGCGGCAGAAATGGCAATGCCTGGTTTTGCCTGTTTTGCACAAGCATATTGGCGTTGTCCAGGTCGGTTCCCACATCGAAAGTAACTTCAATTGTTAAGGCTCCGTCGGAAGTATTAATCGATTTAATGTAAAGCATATTTTCAACCCCATTCACTTTCTGTTCAATGGGTGTGGCGACAGCCTGTTCAACATTCAAGGCGTTTGCACCTGTAAATGAGGTTGTGATTTTTACTACGGGTGGTACAATATCGGGGTATTGCGCCACGGGTGTTTTTTGCAGCGCAAGTAATCCAAGCATCACAATGATGATACTGATTACAATGGCTACGATTGGTCGTCGGACAAAAAATTCTCCCATAAGATTTTGACTTAGTTGTAAATTTTATGCAATTATTTTGTGGCCTGACCAGGTTTCCAATCGACCATTTTGGGCGTAATAACGCTGCCATTTCTCAGTAACTGAGTTCCACCAAAAGCAATGACATCGGTCGGTTTCAATCCCTCGTTAACGACATAAGCATCGGCTAATGAAGGCCCGGGCTGAATTATTTGCAACTGAACTTTGTTGCTGTCGTTAACCACATACACCTGAAAAATGCCCTGCATTTCAATCACAGCGCGTTGTGGTATAACCATTGCCTGTTTGCGGATATCGGTTACTATCAGTACTTTTACATATTGCCCGGGACGAAGCATTTTTTCGGGATTCGGGAATGCTGCTTCAAAAGTAATGGCTCCTGTCGTTGGGTCAATTTCGCGGTCAGCAAAACTGAGTTTGCCAATATACGGATACATAATACCATCCGAAAGTTTTAGTGAAATTGAATCTCCCGTGCCTTTCAGCGCTGAGCTGCCTGAATTCACTTCACGGAAAATCCGCAGGAATTCCTGCTCACTGATGGTAAACCGTACCCTGATATCGGTCATATCAGAAATGGTATTGATTACTGAACCCGGACCCGGCGTAACATAATCACCTACTCGCACTTTCGAGATTCCAATCAACCCCGAAATTGGTGCTGTAATTCGACAGTAACCCAACTGAATTTTGGAATTTTGAAGGCCAGCCTGCGCAGCCTGAATTTTTGCCTGTGCAGCTTCATAAGCCGATTTTGCAGCCACCAGTTCGCGCTGACTTACCGCATTGATTTTTGCCAGAGGTTCAATCATGTCAAGGTCCGATTTTGCCTTTCCAAGTTGCGCCTGTGCATCGGCAACCCGTGCTTCAGCTTCACTTACTTTGGTCTGAAAAGGAAGTGGGTCGATGGTATAAAGTAACTGGCCTTTGCTTACCAGACTACCTTCGTTAAAATTCAGGCTGAGGATTGTTCCGTCAACCCGCGGGTTAATCTGGATATCGGCTTGCCCATAGGTCTGACCTGTAAATTCAGACTGAATGTTAACATCCTGCTGTAGTACATGCATTACCGAAACTTCGAGTGGTGCCGCAACCTGAACCACCTTTTCCTTGCATGAATTCATCAGAAAAACAGCAGCAGTTGCCAGTAACAGATAAATTTTCTTGTTCATTTTCATTAAATTTTATTTTGTAGTTATTAATTTACTGTACATAATTAAAGTGATTAAAGTTCATAAATAAAAACATAAACTTTTATACTGATATAAAAACATTTTCATTGGGACAATTAAAATCTTCTCCAAATTAACAAAATTTCCAGAGAGATGTTTTCGACCCTGGAATTAATGATATTTTTGTTTATATGGTTCTTCTGTAGAGCTTTGAAATCGGATTAGCCGTAATTCCATGCAAATAAATACTCAGAGTTACCGTTAAAACAATTACCGAAACCATTTTTTCAAGACCGGTTGTACCCAGTTCAATGGTTACCATTAACAAATATAGAATTGACGCGATGCCACGAGGGCCAAACCATCCAATGAAATATTTCGTTCCCCTTGGTAATCCGGTTCCTGCAAGACTTAAAACCACAGGTAAAATTCGGATTACAGTAAGACTTAATATGGCATAAACCCATGCCCGCCAATCCCAGTGTATATAGGAAATGGGAATAAGCACCATTCCAAAAAGCAAAAAGATAATAAGTTGCAGCACCTGACTTTCGGCTTCTCCAAACTCGTGAATTCGTTCGCGAACAGAATGTTTTGTTGTGCCAAGTAAAAGTCCTGCAAAATAGGCGGCAATAAAACCATTTCCATGAACCTTTTCGGCCAGTGTAAAAGCAAGGATTGCCAGCGAAAGTGAGATTAACTGCTGAAAGGTTTTATTCATCCATTCGCGTTTAGAGGCCCTTTCAACCAATAAACCGCCAATAAATCCAACCAAACCGCCAATTATGGGTCCAAATACAAATTGTTTAAGTGTGAATAATCCCCAGTACGAAAAACCAGTGCCGTGTGCATCGTGCACTGACAAGGCAGCCATGCAAATCAGGATAGGTGGTAAGGCAATTCCATCGTTTAGCCCACTTTCAACGTTGATTGTTTGCCTTATTTTTTCGGGTACATATTTACTTGTAACTACTGCCAACCCGAGTGCCGCATCAGTAGGCGAAAGAATCAACGCCATCATTGCCAGAATCCATAAATTCATATCAGGAAATAATGGAATAGCAACCAGTATTCCTGCAATCATTGTAATTGGTAAACCAATCAGCAATAATCGGATTGGTAATTTTCTATCGTGGATGAGTTCTTTTAAATTGATGGTAGAGGCATCGAGAAATAAAACCAGGATTAGTGTAAGTTCGGCGACAATTTTTACAAATAGTGCATGAAGTCCCACTTTTGACATATCGAAAAAAAAGAAACTGGCCAAAAATCCTGTAAACACAAATACCATGGGTGGAGTAATTATCGATTTCTCTGCCAATTTCGAAAACAATCCATAGCCCAGAATTAAAGTGGCTATAATCACAAAAATTGGATATTCACTCATAAAAACTTTGGTTTGCTTTATTCAAAATTAGTTAATTTACTTTGTTTTCAATAAACAGTAACGTTTAATTGAGGTTCATTTTTTTATTAGTTTTGGGATGAAAAATTCAAATTACATGAGAGTTATCGATTTTGGTTCAACATCGAGGTGGAATACAATATTGCTTGTTTCGGTAGTATTTACAGCTTTTGTAGTACCGGTATTGCCGGCCAACATCCACCAAAATGCCTTTATGCTGGCATATACAGTAATTTATATTTCGGCCATTTTTTCGCTTGAGAAACGCAGCAAAACTATTTTGGTTCTTTTTGTTACAACTATTTTAATTCAATGGATTTCTACAATTTTAAATTTTGACTTGCTAAACGATATTTCCAAAGGTTTAAATGTTCTTTTCTTTCTGGTGGTAGTTTATTCGCTAATTAGCCAGATTGCGCGGGCAAAGGAAGTTTCGGCTGGAGTTATTTTTGGTTCGTTTACCGGGTATCTGTTAATTGGAATTGTGTATTCTCTTTTCATATTTTTCATTGTAAGAACTGTTCCTGAAGCATATTCAAATCAAATGGGCGAAATTGTTGAAGGAAAGCACATTGATACAAGTCCAACGTTATACTATACTTATATTACACTGGCATCAGTTGGTTACGGTGACATAGTACCGTTGAAACCAATTTCACGGTCACTGGCAACATTGATGGCAGTAACCGGCCAGTTTTATATTGCAGTTATTGTTGCCTTGCTGGTGGGTAAGTTTTCTTCAAAAAGCAGTTCGAAATAAATTATTTAGTCAAATCATAATTCCAAATATCTCTTGCATAGTCGGCAATTGAGCGGTCTGATGAAAACTTGCCCGATCTGGCCACATTCAGTATCGACATGCGTGTCCAGTTTTCCCTATCGAGGTATGCTTCACTTACTTTCGCCTGGCAATCGACATACGACTGGAAATCGGCCATAACCATGTATTCGTCAGACCACAGCAAATGATTGACAAGTGGTTTGAAAATTTCAGTATCTCCTTCAGAGAAATAACCTGATGAAATCTGATCGACTGCCTTTTTGAGTGCAGCATTATTTTCGTAATATTCGTAAGGTCTGTAACCACTGGCTTTTTTTGCCAGAACTTCATCAACATTAAGTCCGAAAAGGAAGAAATTTTCTGCACCAACTTCTTCCATTATTTCAACATTGGCACCGTCCAGAGTGCCAATTGTCAACGCCCCATTCATGGTAAATTTCATGTTGCCGGTTCCGGATGCTTCCTTGCCAGCCAGCGATATTTGTTCTGATACATCGGCCGCAGGATACGTAAAATGACCTGTTTGTACATTAAAGTTAGGTATGTAAACAACTTTCAGCATGTTGTTAATTTCGGGGTCGCTGTTAACAACCGATCCAACTGAGTTTATCAGTTTAATTATCAACTTTGCCATAAAATAACCGGGAGCTGCTTTTCCTCCAAACAGAAATACACGTGGCGGAATTTTTAATCCCGGATTTTCTTTCAATTGATTGTACAAACTTATGATATGCAGTGCATTCAGGTGCTGACGTTTGTATTCGTGAATTCTTTTTACCTGAATATCGAATATCGCAACTGTGAGAATCTCAATGCCGGTATGTTTTACAATCCATTGTGCCAAAACCTTTTTATTTTCAGTTTTTACTTCCTGCCAGGCAGCCTGGAATGCTTTGTTTTCAGCAAATACTTCAATTTTGCCAATTTCTTCTGTGTAATTTTTCAGCCAGTTATAGCTTAAATGCATGTTGAGCATCGTAACCAGATTCTCGTTGCTGGCTCCAACCCAGCGCCTTGGCGTAACACCATTTGTAACATTTAAAAATTTTTCGGGCCACATTTCATAAAAATCATATAAAACACGATTTTTCAAAAGTTCGGAATGAAGCCGTGCAACTCCGTTGATTCGGCGGCTGCCAACACATGCAAGGTTTGCCATTCGAACATATTTCGGGCCACTTTCATCTATAATCGACATTACTGAAAGTTTTTGAGCATCGCCCGGAAATCTGGTTTTAACACTTTCCAGAAAATGGTAATTTATTTCGTAAATGATTTCAAGATGTCGTGGCAGGAGATTCTGAAAGAGGTCAAGTCTCCATTTTTCAAGCGCTTCGGGTAACAGGGTGTGATTGGTGTAGGCAAAGGTGTTGGTAGTTATGTGCCATGCATCGTTCCATGTTATTTTATAATCGTCGAGCAAAAGTCGCATCAATTCGGCAACTGCAACCGACGGGTGTGTGTCGTTTAACTGTATGGCAAAATGCCTGTAAAAAGTTTCTATGGCAGCACCTCTTTTGAGATGGATGCGGATCATATCTTTTAATGAACATGAAACAAAAAAGTACTGCTGAATGAGGCGAAGCTGTTTACCGGCATCGGTTTCATCATTCGGGTATAATATTTTTGAAATAGTTTCAGAAGCTACTTTTTCATCAACTGCAGCCTCGTAATCGCCAAGGTTAAAATCCTGAAAGTCGAATGATTCAATGGCTTCTGCTTTCCACAACCGCATCATGATGGTTTTGTTGTTTCCGTACCCTACAATTGGAGTGTCGTAAGGAATCCCTTTTATTACACGCGATGGAATCCATTTTACAAGATATCTGTTTTCTTCATCATGATACACTTCGGTATGCCCACTTAGAAACACTTCCTGGCTTAATTCAGGTTTTGCCAGTTCCCATGGATTGCCATAACGCAGCCATTTATCGGTAACTTCAACCTGCCATCCATTGTGTATTTCCTGGTCGAAAATGCCAAATTCATATCTGATGCCGTATCCAAAAGCATTTATTCCGAGTGTTGCAAGCGAATCGAGATAACAGGAAGCAAGCCGGCCAAGTCCGCCATTTCCCAAACCCGGTTCTTCTTCCTGGTCCAGCAAATCTTCTAAATCTATGTTGAATTGTTTCATTGCTTTTTTGGCTTCATCCATTATTCTCAGGCAAACCAGATTGTTTCCCAAATGAGGCCCGGGTAAGAATTCGGCAGATAAATAGCTTACTATTTTGTAATTTTCATCTGATTTTGAATCGATAAAACTCTGGAGTTCTCTGAACCACGATGCAAAAATGCGATCACGTATGGTGTATGACAAAGCCATATACAAATCGTTTCTGCTGGCATTTTCAAGCATGGTTCCCTGCATGTAATGCAAATTGTCAAGAAAAGCACGGGCAATAGTTAATTCGTCGTTTCCGGTGCGGAGATCGTTATTGAAAGGAGCATCATTTAACATTGTTTTCATTCGATAATTGTTTAATTACATGGTTAAAATTACGGCAATTTTCAATTTGGCAGGTTATCTTCATGTTAATTAAAATGAATGGAATTATGAAAAGCGAAAAAATAAAGATATCCCAACTAATATTTCTGAATCAAAAATATTGGTTATAGTCTGAAATAGAGGGGGTTTTAGTAAGATATAAACTAATTTACTGATTTGTTTTTTGAACTTTTTTTGAGTTCCGATTTTACTTCATTCGACAATTGAGTTTTTTCCTTCAATGTTTCATTATTAATTTCAGATTTAATAAAATTTACAAAGGCTTCAAAGTCGTTTTGGGTAATTATTCGATTGGTTCTGTTGGTAAAAATCGAATCTACCGGAAATCTGAAATTTAGTTTAAGTAAAAGCTCATAATATTTTGAAAGT
This sequence comes from Draconibacterium sp., assembly GCA_041737765.1. Taxonomy (GTDB): domain Bacteria; phylum Bacteroidota; class Bacteroidia; order Bacteroidales; family Prolixibacteraceae; genus Draconibacterium. The sequence continues at coordinate 29,399 of JBGSRA010000036.1, forward strand.
GCATTGTCGGGTTTTCGAAGCACATAAGGTGGCAATTGACTCTCGTAACCCTGTACCAGCCATGGAACCAGGTCGGCATCGAGGTCGGTGTATCGTTTTAATACAACATTTTTATTTGGATACCTTTTATCGTTGGTGTACCAAACCTGGTTAACTTTTAACATGGCATCGAAAGTTTCGGCTTCGGTATTAACCGATTCGAGACTATCCAGCATTTTGTTCAGCTCAAATGTCATTGCTTCATTGTAGCTGAGGTTGCTTTTAATGGCGCGCATTCCCAGATGAACTCCCATCAGGTTGGAATACATATCTTCCGGGGAAAAACTTGAAAATTTTTCGGGGACCAGAGGAATATAAGATGCTCCAAACCATGTTGAAATCTCGTGCCACAACGACATATCGTATGAAATTTTACCAGCCAGTTCAACAATTTGATCCTCGTCTAATCCCTTTGGCACGTCAATAAAGAGAGATTTGGCACCACCTTCGTTTCTCAGCTCCATTCTTGCAAAATTTGTATCGCTTTGGCTGGCTTTTATAAGATTGTACAGGTAGGCAGTCCAATCGGCACAGTCGCGCAAATGACCCATATCAAGAAATCCACCACGGCGGGTGTAAATGTTGCCATTCTTTTCGGTTTTGCCTCCCATAAATGTATGAGTACCCATTATTTCGCGCGAAGTTATGTCGGTTTTTTTTGCAAAAGGAACTCCTGCAAATCCAATTTCAACGCCAAAACCACAGCACGTGCGAATAATACGTGGTGGGGGAACCAATAATTCCTTTTTTGTTAATTCGGGTGCTTTTGCAAATCCCTGAAATACTGAAATGAACAAGGTTAGAGTAAGAATTGTCTGAAACTTTTTTATGAAGAAATGAATCATTGCAGCGAATTAATTTGCGGCCAAAAATACACACAATTTTTTTTGTGTTGTGTGTTAGCAAAAAAAAAGAGACTATATTTTTTTCAAAAATAGACGATAGTACTTTTCTCAATTATTAAAGCTTCTAATATCCAATGATGAACAACCAATTTTCAATTTACATTTAAAGTATTGGCTTAATGATTATCAACCTTGAAAATTGATTACTGAGCGTTCAATATTGATAATTTAAACTCTCTTAATACCCCGCCGCCTGTCCATCCTTTCTAGATTCGGAAGCACCATAATAAACACGATTTTTACTGTCCCACATAATTGCCTGGTAACCGCCATATGGTCCGCGTTCATAACGGATATAATGCCCTTTACCCATCAAATCTCGAATGGTTTCGTATGAAAAACCTGTTTCAAGCGATACCACACCGCCATCGGTCATTTTCTCGCCCGTAGGTTCACTTGAACCTTCGTGACTGATTCGGGGCGCATCTCCGGCTTCCTGCAAATTCATTCCAAAATCGATGATATTGCAAACTATCTGTGTATGACCCTGTGGCTGCATTCCTCCACCCATTACACCAAAACTGATGAAAGGTTCGCCATCTTTGGTAATAAACGCCGGAATTATGGTGTGAAACGGCCTTTTGTGTGGCTCGTAAACATTCATGTGGCCTTCTTCAAGCGTAAAAAGTTCTCCACGATCCTGTAAAACAAATCCGAGTTTACCGGGAGTCATTCCCGAACCCATTCCCCTGAAGTTGCTCTGAATCAGTGAAACTATATTTCCATCCTTATCAGCAGTGGTTAGATAGATTGTATTGGGCGAATCAGGGATTCCTGCCGGATAGCTTCGTGCTGCACGGTTTTGGTCTATTAACGCAGCCCGTTTTTTTCCATAATCTTTCGAAATAAGATCTTTAGTTGGCAGTTTGTTAAAATCGGGATCGGAGTAAAATTTTGCCCGATCTTCGAAAGCCAGCTTTTTTGCTTCAATAAAAAGGTGCATGTATTCAGGCGAACCAAATCCCATTTTACCGATTTCGTAATTTTCAAGAATATTCAGCATTTGCAAAGCTGCCGTTCCCTGACCATTTGGTGGCAGTTCCCAAACATCATATCCTCTGTAATTGGTCGAAATTGGTTCAACCCATTCCGATTTGTGATCTTCAAAATCTTTAATAGTAAAAAAACCACCCTGTTCTTTTAAATAAGCTACCATTTTTTCAGCCATTTCGCCTCTGTAAAATACATCGCGGCCTTCCTTTCCTATTTTTTCGAGTGTATTTGCCAGATATGGATTTTTAAAAATTTCACCTTTTGCAGGGGCTTTTCCTCCGGGCATATAAATTTCTGAAAAACCCGCGAATTTCTGGAGCGAACGGGCATTGCCCTGCCAGTAAAAAGCAATTACTTCGCTCACTGGAAATCCTTCGCGTGCATATCGAATTGCAGGTGCAAGTATTTCGGTCATCGAAAGTTTGCCAAATTTTTTATTCAGTTCAAACCAACCATCAACACATCCCTGTACCGAAACAGAATGTGGTCCGGTGGCAGGAATTTTTTTGTACCCATTTTCTTTAAACCATGCCAGCGTTAAATTATAGGGCGATCGTCCGCTTCCGTTTAATCCGTAAAGTTTTTTTGTTTTTGCATCCCAAACAATTGCAAAAATATCGCCACCAATTCCGTTTCCGGTGGGTTCTGTCAAACCTAATACTGCGTTGGCTGCAATTGCAGCATCAATTGCATTTCCGCCAGCTTTTAAAATATCGAGAGCAACCTGGGTCGCCAGTGGCTGACTGGTGCAGGCCATTCCGTTTTGCGCAATTACTTCGCTGCGGGTGGCAAAATTAAGTCCGGTGATGCGATCCTGTGCAAATGCTAAAAGTGTGAATAGAAAAATGAATGTTGTAATGGTAATTTTTTTCATTTTAATGAATTGTTTTACTTAAATATCTGACAACGTGTTGGCCAAATTTAGTTAAAAATTGGTATTCCTGTTTGCTTTAGGCAATAACGTAATAAGGTGAAAATCAATTGTATAATTGTTTTACTAAGGTTAATGAATTGAAAATAAGGTTGTTCTGATTTCAAATAAACCTTATTTTTTTCAACAAACCTAAGTAAAAAGGCGAACAATGGAAAGTAACCTTATTACCTTATTGATTCTGAATGGTCACCGGTTTTCAAAACATAACAGCATCTTTAGACCAGTCGGCGTTTTTATCAAAAAAATAAAAACCAAAACCTACTCAAAATTAATTGACCTGATTGTTTATCTTCGGAAAAAATTCTGAAATGGAACGATTTCTCTCTCAATGCGCCAAATATATTTTCCAAAAACATGCATGCGAATTGCACAATATCTGCGTCGTTTTTCCTAACCGGCGTGCTGGTGTATTTTTTAACTCTTATTTACAGAAAGAAATTACAGGTGCTGTAATTGCGCCGGAAACAACAACAATTGGCGAGCTGATTTCGGGTTATTCCGATTATTTTCAAGCCGAAAGATTGCAGTTGATTTCGGTTTTATACGAGGTTTTTCAGAAGCACACCCAAACCACCGAAACATTCGATGAATTTTATTTTTGGGGAGAAATTCTGCTTGCCGATTTTAAAGATGTAGATCGTTACCTGGTAAATGCAAAAGATTTGTTCCGTAATGTTTCTGATTTAAAGGAAATTGATTCGGTTTTTGATTACCTGACTCCCGAACAAAAGGAGGCGCTTCAACAATTCTGGGGGAGTGTGGCAGTTGCCGGTAAAAAGGAGTTTGAGCAAAAACATCTGCGTATCTGGGAAAAACTCTTTCCGGTTTATACTGAGTTTAAAGAGATTTTAAAAGAGAAGAAAATTGCCTATGGCGGAATGACAGACCGTAACGTAATTGAGAATCTCGGTAATAACAATTATAAATTTGAATTCAGCAGGTACTATTTTATCGGTTTAAACGCATTAAATACCTGTGAGAAAAAGTTTTTTAAATACTTGCAGGGACTACAAAAAGCTGAGTTTTTATGGGATTTCGACCTTTTTTATCTGAAAGATATTTCGAATGAAGCCGGCCGTTTTTTACGCGAAAATTTAATCAACTTTCCTCCACCTGCCGATTTCTTGTTTCAAACCGATTTGTTCAGTAAAAAGAAAAATATCAAACTGGTGGCCGTTTCGTCCAATTACGGACAGGCACAGCAAATTCCGGTTTTTCTGAACGAAACAACGTCTGATTTCGAAAATAAATTCGACAATACAGCCATTGTTCTGGCCGATGAAACATTGTTGTTTTCCTCGCTGGGCGCCGTTCCTGCCGATATTGGAACAATAAATATTACCATGGGCTATCCTGCCAAAAACTCGATGATTTATGGCTTTTTGATGTTGCTCGTAAATTTGCTGAAAAACAAACGAAACGATGAAACAAGGGGAGTGGTTGCCTATTACCGTTTTGTGACCGATATTTTAAACCACCAGCTTTTGGCGCATTGGGAAAGCGAAAAAAACAAAGCTTTTGTAACAGAAATTCAGACCAAAAACAAAATCACCATTTCACTGAATGAAATAGGTTTTTCTGAATTGCACAAAATCATTTTCACACTTCCTGAAAAAGTTGAAAACTATAGTAGTTATTTTCTGAATGTTTTAGCCGAAATTGTAAGGAAATTTCAGATTTCAGTGCCTGAAAATGCGATGATGTCAGAAATTATTTATTCCATTTATCAGGCCATCGAAAAACTGGAGAAAGTTGTTAATGACACAATAATTGAGCAAAAACGGGAAATCAGTGATGTTGTGTTTTTTCGGCTGTTCACCCAGTATCTGGGAACAGTTTCGGTTGCTTTCGAAGGCGAACCGTTGAGCGGGCTGCAGGTGATGGGAATCCTCGAAACCCGTTGTCTCGATTTTAAAAATCTGGTTATTCTTGGTTTGAATGAAAACAAATGGCCACGAACTTTTACCGCGCCATCCTTTATTCCGGCCAACATAAGAAAAGGGTTCGGGTTGCCCGGAATCGATGAACAGGATGCAATGTATGCATACTATTTTTACAGGCTTATTCAGCGTGCCGAAAATGTTACTGCGACCTACAGCGTTGTAAAAGAGGGAATTGGAACAGGCGAGTTAAGCAGGTACGGATTTCAGTTGCTTTACGACTCACAGCACAAACCAGAAAAATTAAATCTCGATTTTTGTTTTGCACACGAACCTGTTAAACCTATTTCTATTCAAAGTTCTGAACAAATTGTGGCAAAACTGTTCGGTAATAACACTGAAGAACATCCGCTTTCACCGAGCGCGATTAATACTTACCTGCAATGCAGTTTGCGTTTTTATTTTCGATATGTAATGCAACTACCCGAACCTGATGAAGTGAAAGAGGAGATTGACGGAATGATTTTTGGAAATATCTTTCACGATACAATGGAAGCGCTGTATAAGCCATATGTTGGAAGAGTAATAAATAAAACGGATATCGGGAATATTCTGAAAGACAGGGTGTTGATAGAAAACGAAATCAGAAGAAAAATTGCAAAGAACTATTTTATCGAAAAGGAAGAGAATGCAAAAAATCTAAAATTTGAGGGGAAAACTTTGCTTTTTTACGAAAATATAAAAACTTACATCGATCAACTTTTAAAGATTGACAGCAATCTGGCCCCTTTTTCACTGATTAGTCTTGAAGAAAAATATTTTACAACTCTGGAGATAAATGTAAACGATGGGTTGAAAAAAATATATGTTGGAGGCAGAATTGACCGTGTTGATCGCATCAACGGTAAAATAAGGGCTTTGGATTATAAAACAGGAACTGTAAAAAGTATTTCTTTTAAACAGGTTGACGAACTTTTTGAAAAAAACAAAAAGGAACCGAAAAAGGAAGTTTTACAGGCTATGATTTATTCGTGGGTTTTATCAAAAGAAACTGGTGAAACCGAATTTCAGCCAGCCATTTACGGTTTGCGTAATTTGTTTAAACCTGATTTTAATTCTGATATCAAATGGGAAAAACATGAGTTTTCATTTTCAGAATTAAAGGAGGATTTTGAAAACGGGTTAAAATCGGTTATATCAGAAATCTATTCAACAGATAATATTTTTGAACAAACTCCTCATACAGACAATTGTAAATACTGTGCTTATAAAACAATTTGCCAGAGGTTTTGAAAAAGGTGTTTGTCAACTGGTGGCTGGATACTTGTCACTGGATATTGATATAAATTCGACAAATTACAACAAAAGTACATTGAAATGACCTTTTATAAGAGACCTTCAACTAAGATGTCTTCATCTAAATCTTCCCAATGAATTCCTTCACCGTCACCAATAAATCTCCAATTGTTTCTTTGTTCCTGAGTTGCATCCCGAAGCGATGGAAACCAATTAATTGGTACTGTTAGTTCCCGACCATCATCTAAAACAAGATACATCTTTATGTCGTCAAACCAAATTTCAACTGCGTTGGCTGACTTAGTTATTTGTAAAATGCTCATCCCATTTAGTTTTAAAAAGTTCCAAATTCTTCAAAATTATATTTCTTATCTCGCTAAGCTCTTTTGCATTAAATCTTTTTGATTTCGCCAATTCTGCATTATTCAAAAAAAATTTAGCAGTACTTCTGTCTTTTTCAACATGAATGTGTGGAGGAGTGTGGTCGTTTATGTAAAAGAAAAAACGGTACCCTTTCGAAAGTAATACTGTTGGCATTTTTTTTCTCAAATATACTAATTTTCTTTTTTAGTAAAATTTCAATTCAATCTCTCATGTTTTCATAGAACAGAAACCTACAAGAAAGATGGATGAAACAAGAATCCATTATCCAGTAACAAGCAGCCAGCAACCCTCAACTTTTGCAACTTTATCATTCTTGAAAATCTTTATTACTTTTGCATGCATTGAAATTGAGCAAAAATGGAGGCACACCAGGTTGTATATTCTAAAAATGTTGTTGAATTTGTAACTGTCGCAAGCGAATATTGTAGTTCGGTTGAGAATGTGGCAAAAATACCGGCTGAAGCAAATTTGCAGAAAATGCAGAAATTGCTGCCACTGCTTTACCTGAAAGCTGCTATGCTCCCCAAAACCGAAAGATTACTCGACGAAGATTTGGAGAAATACATCAGCGAACTGGATTACAATGTATTACATCAGAAATGGTTGCAGTTACTGAACGAATATGATAACTTTTACGAAGTTTTCGACCCTTCAATACAATTTGGGAATGAAACTGTGACCGCAAGTATTTCAGAAAATTTGCTCGATATTTACCAGGATTTAAAAAACTTTCTGATTTCGTACAGCATTGGAAACGAGGAAGTAATGAACGATGCGCTGGTTGAATGTGTTGAGCATTTCGAAGAATTCTGGGGACAACAACTGGTTAATGTGTTTCGCGCAGTGCACATGCTGGTTTATAGCAATGCCGATTTTAGCAAAGAGAATAAAAATGATACGGTTCAGCCCGGAAAAGGAAATCCGAAATGGCTCGATAGTTTTTGGGGAACCGATGAAGAAAATGATGATGTTTAAAGAAAGTATTTCGAAAGAGGAATTAACCGATTTACCATTGCGATGGTTTGAGGGTGAGATTATTGTCGTTGACAGTAAAGAGAAAATTGCTGACGCAGTTGAAATATTGTCGAAGGAAACCTTGCTTGGTTTCGATACCGAGACCAAACCATCATTTAAAAAAGGTGTAATAAACAAGGTTGCCCTGCTTCAGCTTTCGATTAAAAATAAAGCTTTTTTATTCAGGCTGCATAGAATTGGTTTGCCCGAAGTTGTTTGCCGTATTTTGGCCAATCCCAACATCATAAAAACAGGAGTTGCAATTCACGACGATATTAAAGGTTTGCAGCATTGGAAAAATTTCAAGCCGGGCGGATTTAATGATTTGCAGGAACATGCCAAAACTTTGGGAATTACCGATTTCAGTTTAAAAAAACTGGCAGCAATCACCTGCGGATTCCGCATCTCGAAAGGTCAGCAACTTTCCAACTGGGAAGCAGATGAACTGTCTGAGGCTCAGCAGATTTATGCTGCTACCGATGCCTGGACTGCCATGGAAATATTCGAAAATATTTCTAAAAATTAATTCATGTCAGGTAACATCATCAAAATTGTACTAAAACCCGGAAAAGAGCAATCCCTAAAACGATTTCATACGTGGGTTTTTTCGGGGGCAATTAAAAAAATCAATGGAAATGTTGCTGAGGGTGATTTGGTTACAGTTTATTCAGATGATAATGAATTTCTGGGAACAGGGCATTATCAGATTGGGTCGATTGCAATCAGGATGATTACTTTTCGTGATGAATTTATCGATTATAATTTCTGGAAAAATAAAATTGAAAGTGTCTGGAATTTAAGAAGAACACTTGGATTTGGGGACAGTGGCGAAACCAATGTCTTTCGGATGGTAAACGGCGAGGGCGATGGAATGCCCGGTTTAATCATCGATTTTTATAATGGAACTGCCGTGATGCAAATGCATTCGATTGGGATGTACCTTATTCGTGAAGAATTGGTAAAAGCCCTGAAAGAAGTATTGGGTGAAACTTTAAAAGCCGTTTATGATAAAAGCGCCAAAACTTTACCATTTAAAGCCGATATCAATCCTGAAGATGGTTATTTAATGGGAGAGGGCAGTACAAACGAAGTACTTGAATATGGATTGAAATTTAAAGTGGATTGGGAAGCCGGACAAAAAACCGGATTTTTCATCGACCAGCGCGAAAACCGCTTACTGGTACAGAAATATTCGTTGAACCGCGATGTGCTGAACATGTTTTGTTACACCGGTGGTTTTTCGTTTTATGCCATGAAAGGTGACGCACGTTTAGTGCATTCAGTCGATGCATCAGCTTCTGCTATTGAACTGACCAACCAAAATGTGGAACTTAATTTTCCGAATGATGCTCGTCATGAAGCGTTTGTTGCCGATGGTTTCGAATATCTCAAAAATATTCAGGATAAATACGATTTAATTATTCTCGATCCGCCTGCATTTGCCAAACACCGCGATTCATTGCCACAGGCACTGAAAGGTTATAAACGAATCAACACAAGGGCATTTGAACAAATCAGGAGTGGTGGAATTTTATTTACTTTTTCGTGCTCGCAGGTGGTATCGAAAGATCAGTTCCGCGAAGCTGTATTTTCGGCAGCGGCAATTGCCAGGCGAAAAGTTCGTATTCTCCACCAGCTTACTCAACCCACCGATCACCCAATCAATATTTTTCACCCTGAAAGTGAGTATTTAAAAGGATTGGTTTTGTATGTTGAATAATTCGTATTGAGATAGGAAGTATCAAGTATATGGAGAAGAAGTTACAAGTATCAGGTCAAAGAATTCATTATTGATTATTCGTTATTGATTATTGGATATTGTATTTTTAGAATTTTGAGATTTAAATAGTATGATAGGACCAAATTTAGTGGATTTCCTGAACGAAGAATTAAAGGAAAACTCAACAGTTGAAAAGCTGCGATACCTGGAAGATGCGCATCGTGGGTGTGTGATTTTTACTACCAGTTTTGGATACGAAGACCAGGTAATTACCGATATTATTTTTAAAAATAATTTTAAAATAAAGGTGGTTACACTCGATACAGGCCGCTTATTTCCTGAAACTTACAAAGTATATAACAGCACACTCGATAAATACAAAAAACCAATTTCAGTTTATTTTCCACCGGCTGAAAAAGTGGAGGAAATGGTGAACAAAAAAGGCCCGTTCAGTTTTTATGAATCGCTCGAAAACCGCAAGGAGTGTTGTTTTATCAGAAAAGTAATCCCACTGAAACGGGCATTAAAAGGAAATGAAATCTGGATTACCGGATTGCGCGCTTCACAATCGGAAAACCGCAGCGACCTGCAGGAATTTGAATGGGACGAAGCAAACCAGATGATTAAATATAATCCGCTGCTCGACTGGAGTCTGGATGATACCGTTGAATATATAAAAGAAAATCATGTTCCATACAATATTTTGCACGACCGTGGTTTTGTAAGCATAGGCTGCGAGCCGTGTACGCGTGCCATTAAACCCGGTGAAGATTTCAGAGCCGGCCGCTGGTGGTGGGAACAAAACTCGGGGAAAGAGTGCGGGTTGCATGAGGCCTCCCCCGACCCCTCCAAAAGAGGGGAGTAAGAAAGCAATAAGCTTTCCGGGTGCGGCGAATTCCGATTCGCCGCATGGGTGCAGCAGTTTTTAACCGCTGATTAAGAAAAAACGCGGATCGGAATCCGCGTCACCTGGGTATTGCGATTTACAATCGCTAATCATCAATAGTATTAAAAGAAATCTTTCAATATTCTGCTGGTTACAATTTCCGATAAAAAATTATCTTTAGACTTTGATTTAATATTCAGATGCAAATCAAAGTTTTCATTTTTGTTTTAGCTTTATTCTTATTTCTCTGCAACAATCGTACTCAGGGGCAGGAAAACTATTTTACCAAAACACTTACCACCGAAAACGGATTGCCACATAATCATGTTCAAAGTATTACCCAAGATAGTACCGGTTTTCTTTGGGTTGCTACCTGGGATGGATTGTGCCGTTATGATGGATATGAATTCAGGAACTATTTTCATAACCCGGCCGATTCAACTTCACTTGCTTATTTTATTTGCAATAAAGTACTGGTTGATTATCAGAATAATGTATGGGTTTATGGAGGAGGTGGAATCTCGAAATACAATCGCGCGATGGACAATTTTACCCAGTTTCTTTTTAATATCATTGGTGGAATAACTCTTGACAAGGAGGGTAAATTTTGGTGCAGTACTGACGATGGATTAAAAAAATGGGATTATCAGAAAAATAAATTTGAAACCTTAAAAACGGAATTTGAAAAATTGCCGAAAAATTGGGAAAAATTGCATCCTGCCCATATTGCATTCGACAATGAAAACCAACTTTGGTTTTGTGCAAATTATGAGGATAAAAGTTGGTTATTTCGATGTAAGCCAAATAATGATGATGGAATTATTGCAGAATTAGCAGGAACACTTGACAACAACAAATATTTTCCAACTCTAAGTGTTTCATGGAATTTCGAAATTGTAGCCGCCCATGAAAAAGATTACCTCATATTTGGCAATATGAATGTTTTTAGATACGATTCTTTGTCGAAGGAGTTTTTGCCTGCTGATGAAAATCCTGAAACGACTAAAAACAAGATTGTAAAAAAATCCTGGGAAAAGCAGAAATATTATAAACCTGAACTCACTGGTTTAATATCTGTTGCGCAACGAAAAACAGGATTTATGGAGACATTTTTCCTCGATAACCAAAAAACGCTTTGGCAAGGTATTTTAACCTCCGGAACAATTCAAACAGGACTGACCAGAAGTATTCCGACCCCGCGGGGATTTAAACATTATTTTACCGGACTAAATCCTGAAAGCGGCCTGAATGCTTTTTTCCCGGTATTAAAAGACAAAAATGGAACCGTTTGGGGTGGGGCAACAAACGTCAATAAGATTTTTTTACATGACAAAAATGGAGCTGAAAGACAAATTACTCCTATTGATGATGAAACCTGGCAATTGGCCAAACGTCCAAGGGCAATGCTTGAAGATTCAACCGGTATCTGGATTGGTTATTTTCAAAGTCTTCTTTTGCATTTCGATTATTTAACAACGAAATTTTCGAAGGTGATTTTAAAAAAAGAAGGAACTAAAGATACTTCAGAACCACGGGATTTTGTTCATCTGAAAAAATTGGGTGATAGTTTGCTGATTGTAGGTTTTAATGATATCTTCAAAATCAACATCAAGACAAAATTACTGACAAAATTAAAAAGCTTTGATGGATATATTAATATGAATATGTATAGCGTAACCCGCGATATTAGTAACGGCTGGTGGATTGGAGGCAATGAAAGCAGAATTTTTCATTATGATGATAATTTCAATGAGATTGCGGTTTATAAGCTTGCAAAAGGATTGTTTAATGTTGAAGATATTGTGGTGGGCGACAACAATGATTTGTGGGTTTCGATGTTGGGCGCGGGGTTGGCACATTTTGACAAAACAACTGGCAAAACGAAAATTTATACCACTGCCAATGGACTTTCGAACAATACTTGTTATGGTATGCAAAAGGATAAAAATGGGAATATTTGGGTTTCAACAAATCACGGAATTTCACGCTTTAATCCCAAAACCATGCAGTTAAGAGTTTTTGGGCCGGAAGATGGACTGAAAATAGACGAGTTTAACTCAGATAATTCATATTTGGCGCCCGATGGAGAAATGTTTTTTGCAGGTATGGGAGGTATTGTAAGTTTTTATCCCGATAGCATTTCTGAAAATAGCCTCGTTGAAAAAAGCTGGCCACTGGTTTTTACAGATTTTAAAGTTTCGGGTGAAAACCGTTATTTTAAAAAGGCTTTGTATGAAAGCGATTCAATAATATTGAACAATGGCGACGATAATTTTCAGTTAACTTTTGCCTGTCTCGATTTTAAGAATTCTGCAAAAATTAAATACCGTTACCGGCTTTTACCTTCCGAAAGTAAATTTATTACCGCTGGCTTTAATCACCGGAACCTCAATTATTCCAGTCTTTCACCCGGAACATACCGTTTGGAGGTGGAAGCAACTAATGTAAATGGTGAATGGGCTTCCCCAAAAGCGCTTATAATCAAAATCCCACCTTTTTATTACCAGACGCCTTGGTTTAAAATGTTAGTTGCAGCTTTAGTTATTTTAATAGTTGTTTATTTTGTTTATACATACAACCGTCAAATCAGGTTGAAAGCCCGCCAACAACAGGATGAACTGAAACTTGAAAGCCTTCGCGGGCAAATGAACCCGCATTTTATTTTTAATTCTCTCAACTCAATCAACTATTTTATTTCCCAAAACGACCGTCTTTCGGCAAACCGTTACATATCCGATTTCTCGAGGCTCATCCGCTCTTTTCTTGGTAATCTTTCGTCCGATTACATTCCGCTTGAAAAAGAAATAGAATCGTTAAAAGACTATCTTCAGTTGGAACATTTACGTTTTGGCGATAAATTTGAGTACGAGATCGAAATTGGCGAAAACGTTAAAGAAGCTGAATTGATGGTTTTCCCGGGAATGGTGCAGCCTTTTATCGAAAATGCCATCTGGCACGGGGTGCGGGGATTGGAACACCGTAAGGGAAATGTAAAAGTGATTTTCAAATTGGGAGAATCCGGAGACTTGAAATGCCTGGTTGAAGATGATGGAATTGGCCGCAAACTGGCGGAATCAAGAAAAAGTAACCTGCCCGGAAAAACATCCCGCGGAATTGGGATTGTTTTGGAGCGATTGAAAATAATTAATCACTTGAGAAATACCAATTTTCAGATTGTAATTGAAGATTTGTATCCAGAACGGGAAGAAACTGGAACACTCGTAATAGTCGATATTCCGGTGAAAAGTTGAATTTGTACGCTAAACATTGAACAATGCAAACAGAACCATTAAAAACAATTATTGTTGACGATGAAAAACCTTCGCGCGAAGCTTTGTCAACATACATCCGTGATTTTTGTCCTGAAGTTGAGATTGTTGCCGAATGCGATGCTGTAAAACCTGCATATCAGGCAATTCTGCAGTACAATCCTCAACTTGTATTTCTCGATATTGAAATGCCAAATGGCAACGGGTTCGATTTACTCCAGCTTTTCAAAACGCCGCCATTTAAGGTAATTTTTATAACTGCTTATTCCGATTATGCCATCCGTGCTTTTCGTTATTCGGCTGCCGATTATCTTTTAAAACCAGTTAAAGTCGACGAGTTGGTTGAATCTGTGAATAAAGTTAAAAAGGAACTTAAAAATGAACAATCAAATCAGAATATTCAGGTTTTAATGGAAAGTCTTGCTACACAAAAGGATGAAATTCATCAACTGATTGTGCCCGATAACAAAGGGTTTACCGTAATTAAAATAACTGAACTTATAATGTGTGAAGCCGATGGATACTGTACTTATTTTTACCTTACCGGAAAGCGGAAAATTACCAGCACCAAAAGTATGAAACACTTCGAGGAGATGTTTGGTAACCGCCAAATCATCAGGGTACACCGTTCATTTTTGGTCAACATTTCAAAAGTTGCAGGTTTCTCCAAACAGGGAGAAATCAGGCTCGAAGAGAATCTAACTTGCCCGCTGGGGAACAATTACAAACAACAGTTTATGGAGAAGATGGGTGGGTAAGTTTGCATTTAATGCAATACATCAAAACTTTTTATTAGCTGAAAAGCCTCGGCCATAGGTTAAAACTGCCAGTTGGTTGGTTTACACGTTTCAATAAAATAATCTTTTATAATATTACCCGTGAAAAAATATTTTTCAGTCAGCAGCAACTGATTCCCTCATACTAAAAGACTGACCTTCAAATCGAATAAAGCCGGTAGTACTGCCGGCTTTTTCACTCAAAGGAACTAGTTAAACTAAATTATTAGCTTAAAATTATAAACACATATTTTGGTTTGTTAGCTGAAAAGCCTTTTTCGTTAATAAAAATAGAGTGTTTATAGGATAGTGCATAAAAAAGAATCAAAAACTGACATAATCAATTAAATTTAACAAACGCTTGCCGCTAAAAGGAAGCGTTTTTCTGTTACTCTTTGGCCAAAAACAAGATAAAAAATAGGGGTATTTTTTTATGGCCTGAACAGAAATTATTTCGATTTATTAAAACTAAAATATCACTAACTTAAACTGAACGATATGAAAAGGATAGGTAATTGCTTGAAAATCTATTTTCTTTTATTTACTACATTGATAACATTTGCTGCTTATTCCCAATTAGGTGTGCCTAATTTAACTAATCCAGCAGAGGGTCAAACCTTGTATTTAAATAGTCAGGTTGTTTTCCAATGGCAATCTGTACCTGGAGCAACATTTTATGATTTTGAATTTGACACTGGTAAAAGTTGGGTTTGGACTGAACATCCTACTTCAAATGCACTAACATGGACTAATGGTGCTTTGGGAACGCATACTTGGCGTGTAAGGGCCAGAAATAGCACAACCATTGGAGAATGGACGAACCCTCCAAGGTCCTATAATGTTGTTGAATTTAAGCCAGATTTTGATATAATATCGATAAGTTCTCAACCTACTAACATACAAATTGGAGGATCATTAAATGTAACGTATACAATAAAAAATATTGGGGATGCAACACCTTGCTGTAGTCAAACGACTCGAATTTATTTAAGTTCCACATCATCTGGCAAAGACAGAGTATTGTTAACAGATGCTCCAATAGTTTCATCGTCATTAACAGCCGGAGCAAGTGTT
>JBGSRA010000039.1:0-136107 GCA_041737765.1 Draconibacterium sp.
ATAGATATAATTGATTAAATCAGCCAGTTAAATAGGGGATTTGGATTGAAAAAGTTAAATGTGTGAGAAAATATTATGCAAACCATATAAATTGCGTGTTAAAGGAAGGGATTGGTATGATTTTGTAGGGTATGTTGTTAATAGGAGATTTATGACTAAAAAAAGTATGAAATGTCTCACAGAAAAATTATACACATAGACATGGACGCATTTTTTGCCTCCGTTGAAATCAGAGATAATCCAGCACTCAGAACTTTACCTGTAGCCGTTGGTGGCGCTCGTGATCAACGAGGCGTCATTTCTGCAGCCAGCTATGTCGCGAGAAAGTATGGGGTGCGATCCGCCATGCCCACACATAAAGCGTTTCAGCTTTGTCCGGATTTAATCCTTGTCCCAACCAACTTCGAAAAATACAAAGAAGAAAGTCGCCATCTACACCAGATTTTTAGACGGTTTTCAGATAAAATCGAGCCACTTTCTTTGGACGAAGCTTATTTGGATGTTACCTACGCAAAAAAGGGAAAACCATCGGCAACACTAATTGCAAAGGAAATCAAAACACGAATTTTTAATGAAACCAAACTAACCGCTTCTGCCGGTGTTTCGTACAATAAATTCCTGGCAAAAGTTGCTTCCGACATTAACAAACCAAACGGAATTTTCGTGATAACACCTCAAAAGGCGCAGGAATTTATTGAAAATCTGGAAATACGAAAATTCTTTGGGATAGGAAAAGTTACAGCCGAAAAACTGAATAAGCTTGGGATTTGGTTTGGCCGCGACCTAAAAAAAATGGATCGCTTGGAGTTGGTCAGGTTGTTTGGAAAAGCCGGAAGTTACTATTATAAAATATGCCGTGGCAAGGATAACCGCGAGGTTGAGCCGTTTCAGGAACGCAAATCGGTTGGCGCTGAGGAAACATTTTTAACCGACCTGTTTTACAGCGCCGATTTGGAAAAAGAACTGCTTCAGATTGCGGATGAACTCTGGCGAAGAATAGAAAAAGCAGATGTAAAAGCCAAAACCCTGACACTTAAATTCAAATATGCCGATTTTGAACAACACACCCGCAGTTTTACAATTTCCGGATATTTCTCCTCGAAAAATCAGTTGATTACAGAAAGTAAAAAACTGCTAAATAAGGGAGGCGGATTTTCAAAAGGAATACGTTTACTCGGATTAACGGTTTCCAATTTTATACACAACGAAATTGCAAAACCTGTGCAGTTGGTGATTGAGTTTTAGGAGCGGGTCGCGGCGGGTGCGGCGGTTTCCGAACCGCCGATTTAAAAAAACAAGCGGATCAGAATCCGCATCACCCAAAAAAGAATGCGGATCGGAATCCGCATCACCCATTTTTTCTAAATTGCAATAAAATCAAAATCGCCAATGGAAAAGAAAGAATTCTACAAACATAATTTGCCCCATTTTCAGCAACCGGGACAAGCGTATTTTATTACCTGGAGCTTAAAAGATGCAGTACCAAAAAAAGCATTGATACGTTACACCCGAAAACTGGAACTGCTAAAATCGCAAATTGCGGGTGCGGGTGCGGCGGTTTCCCTGCCCGAAGTTCAGGCGGGCGAACCGCTGATTAAAAAAAACCGCGGATCGGAATCCGCGTCACCCGGTTGCAGCAAATCGGGTGCGGCGAATTCCCTGCCCGAAGTTCAGGCAGGCGATTCGCCGGAGTTGAAAAAACTAAAAATAGAATACTATACCCTTCGAAAAAAATACATAAAAGCTTACGATGATTTGCTTGATGCAGATAGAAACCCGCAAATAAATTTATCGAAGCCCGAGCATACAAATATCATTATTGAAACCTTGAAATTCTGGGATGGTGTGAAACTTGAAAATTATGCTTTTTGTGTGATGTCCAATCATGTGCATTGGGTATTCAGGGTGTTTGAAAAAGATAAAAATGGAGAGCCGGTTTATTTGCAGGATATATTGTACTCCGTAAAACGTTTTACTGCCAGCCGGATTAACCCTCTGGAAAACCGAAAAGGCCCGTTATGGCAAAAAGAGAGTTTCGATACAACCATTCGCGATGAAAAACATTTGTATCGTGCAATTGAATATACGTTGAATAACCCGGTTTCTGCCGGTATTGTGAAGGAATGGAAAGATTGGCCGGGTTGCTGGGGTGCGATGGGTGCGGCGGTTTCCGAACCGCCGGTTTAAAAGAATGCGGATCGGAATCCCTGCCCGAAGATTAGGCGGGCGCTTCACCCAAAAGAGCGCGGATCGGAATCCGCGCCACCCGAAGCGGAAAAACGGGTGCAGCGGTTTTCGGGTGCAGCGGTTTCCGAACCGCTGATTTTAATTAATACGGAAAGGAATCCTTTCCCTACCCAATGGTCAGGTGGGCGAACCGCCGGTTAAAAGAGTGTGGATCGGAAACCCTTTCCGAAGTTCAGGCGGGCGAATAACCTATCGGATTTAGGAAATGCGGATCGGAATCCGCATCACCCGAAGCGGAAAAACGGATGTGTCGAATTCCGGGTGTGGCTGTTTCCCTGCCCGAATTTCAGACCGGCGAACCGCCGTTTTGATTAATACCGTGATAATATTTGTAAAATGCCCCAATATATTGCCAGAAAATTTTTCAATTTTATTCCTAAAATCCAGTATTTATTAGTGGTTTGATAAATTGGTTTAGAAATAATCTAAATAACCTGACAGTGATGCAGTTATGGAATATTTAACTTACATTGTTACGGGATTTTTAAGTGTTCTTTTTTAATACTGATTTTCAAACAATATCGATTTTATATACACTGCAATCAATCATTTTTAACCAAATAAATTAACCTTTATGAAAAAAAGTGCATTTTTTCTGGTATTTTTTATAATAATAGTTTTTTCTTTTCAACAAGTTAAAGCAACAATTATAACAGTAGATAACAATTATCCAAAAATTGGTGATTTTGCTACATTGCAGGAGGCGCACGATGCGGCAAGCAACGAGGATACAATCTATGTTTATCCTTCTTTGGTAAGTTATAACACAATTAAAGTTGGTAAAATGTTATGTTTTATTGGTACTGGATTTCAATCAAGCCAGGCTGGTTTAAGAACAACTCTTTTAGAAGGTGCTTTTGAATTCATAGCTGGTTCGGGAGGTAGTAATATTATTGGATTTGGAGGAAATTTTAATGTAATAATTGATGCGGATAATATTTCAATTAAGAGAAATAAAGTAAAGAGTATAAAAGTCCTGGCAGGTCATTTAGGAACCATTATTTCCCAGAATTTTATATACGATATTGATAACTATTTTTTGATTGATGTAGAGGCTGAAAATGAAGTATTTATTTTAAATAATATTGTTAAAAATCATAGTATTTGGTATGGACCAAATGGAAATAATTCAAATAATGGAAAAGGAATACGAGCAAATCAAACTACGAATACGACCATCATTATAAACAACATTATTGATCTGGCAAATCTTTCTTTTTCAAATGAAGTAGTTGCGATTGATATAGGTTCTTCAAATGCTACTGCTTATAACAATATTATATTAATTGGTCCAATTATCGGAGACCAAACAGAATTTTCAAATAATTTAAATGGTCCGGAAATAAATAGTGTTTTTATTGACTATAAAAATAATGATTATCACCTGAAATCCGGTTCACCAGCTATCGGAACAGGTTTAAACGGAGTTGACATGGGAATTTACGGTGGTGAATTTTCTTTTGTTGATGGTGGTTACCCCGATATTCCCTCCATTTATTATCTCGATGTTCCACTTATTGGTACACAGAAGGATGGGATTAACATTACGGTTAAGGCAAAATCAAACTAATACCGATGCAATATGAAATATATAGGAGCCCTGGTTTTTATTGCAATTGCCACAACAGCTTTTGCAAAGAGTTGGAGAATTAACAACAACCCGGATGTTCAGGCCGATTTCAGGACACTTGCCGATGCCCATATATCAGCTAATGCGGGAGATACAATTTATTTGGAGCCCTCGTTAAAATGCTATGATGGTTTTACCTGTGCTAAAAAGTTGGTACTGATTGGTGCTGGTTATTTTCTTACAGAAAATTTCCCAACACAAAGTAGCCCTTTAAATTCGGTGGTGTGTGGCCATGTTACTTTTACTCCCGGAAGTGAAGGTTCAGAAATGATGGGTATAAGTATGTCGAACCATACTGTAATTATTAAAACCAGTTTTATAGTGATTAGCAGGAATTTAATCAAAAACATCTCATTCATTTATCAATCAGGGGTAACATTAAACAATCTGTTTATTACGCAAAATTACATTTACAACATTTATGGAGGTGTGTATTCGGGGGAAAATTATTTTATTGAGGGTTTGGTTTTCTCAAACAATATTGTTGTTAACGATTGTAGTTTTTCATATAACCAATATAAAACGGATTGCCCGTGCTACGATCAGGCTTTGGTTGGACAATTTACCAACAATGTTTTTTTGGGAAATGTAACCATTGAATCATCAACTTTTCGAAACAATATTTTTTACAAGAGCGATTTAAATACTAACTTTTTAAAAACAAGCGTTTACAATACTGTTGAGGAAAATATTTTCGCAAAAGTATTGCCCTGGTCTGATGTGGTTAATTATCAAATTCCCTCAAGTAATATCGATAATGCCAACATGAGCACCCTTTTTAAAGATGGAGCCAGTACCGATGGCAAATGGCAGGTACAAACCAGCAGTACAATTCCAATTAAAGATAAGTGTGGTGCATTTTATGGCCTTACCCCTTACGTTTTATCTGGAATCCCCAATGTGCCTTCTATTTATTATCTCGATGTTCCTCCAATTGTTAACCAGAAGGATGGAATTAATGTGATAGTTAAAGCAAAATCGAATAATTAAAAATTGAAATACTCCTGAAGATGAAAATTTATTTCAAAAATACAATTGCCTTTATTTTACTGGCTTTGTTAACAATTACGAATGTTATTGCCCAGCCTCGTAAGATTGAAGATATTATTTCTAAAAAGGCAAGCCAAAAGTTATATTATCAATTGGCATTAGCTGCGATTTGTCAGAAAGATTATGAAAATAATAAACTGAAAAGTACTCAGGCAAATATGCAATATCGAAATAAAATACAATCCTTAGGGAAAGAAATTGTTATTAATTCAGAAATTTCAGATCCAACAGTTGATGTTCTTATTAGAATTTTAAAAGGGTCAAAAGTTGATGATAAGTATATTGTCCGCCATAAAAGAATTGAAGGGGAAAAATATACCTATTTAACTGCAACGATAAAATTAAGTAATCTTGAAACTATTAGCGAGTTAGATAATGTTTTAGTAATAGAACCTTCGTTTAAAACTGACTTGTTTTTGGAACAAAGTACAACAGACATGAAGGCAAAAGATGTTTGGTCAGGATTTTCAGATACTCCTTTGCCAAATAAAATTACAGGTGAAGGAGTCTATATTGGAATAATTGATACTAAACCAAACAAGGATCATATAGCATTTTTAGGGACAGATAATGAAAGTCGGTTTAAGGAAATATTTTCTTTCGAGGAATTCTCATATAGTGATTGGAGCCTGAAATATCATGGCACACATGTCTCAAGTATAGCAGCAGGGAGCGGAGATGAATTAGGTAAGAATAAAGGTGTTGCTTATAATTCAAATATACTATGGTATCCTTCGGGGAAGAGCTCAAATTTTATTGTAGAAGCAATTGATGAGATGAAGAAATTTGCAGAAAATAAGCCACTTGTTATTAATTACAGTGGGGGATTCAATAGTGGGCCAAGGGATGGGACTTTATTAATAGAAAAAAAGTTGGAAGAAGATCTTTTAGGAAATGTAATATTCGTTAATGCTGCAGGAAATCATTCAACGAGGGATCCTTTCCAATGCGATGAAAATAATATTCCTGCTCCCTTACATTTTCGAGGCAATGTGACAGCAAACATTAATGAATTTCTTGAAATTCAGGTTCAAATTAGATCGGTAAAAAATAGTTGTCCAGTAATAGATAATAATATTTTTACAATTGAAATCTGGCATGAAAACGAAATAATAATTGAAATTGAAGATAATGATTTGAATACTGTTCCAGAAGTTAGCCCAAAAGTATATCCAGGTGAAGTAAAAACTTGGTTCTTTGATGAATTTCCGGAAGTTCTATATCCAACAGATTTCATAACAATAATAAATTCCAATAGTAATTTTTACCCGGTAGTTGGTTTGGATCCCTTATTAAATAATAGTAAATCGAATGTGGTCGCTATTAGATTTGAATCCACAGATTCTGAATTTTCAGATGGCATTTTTCAGATTCGAGTTTACCCAAAAACAAATTTAGATTTGGGGCAAATTGATGCATATATTTGTGAAAGTAATTCGAACAAAGGCGGTTTTGTTCATGGAGATGATTTTTGTACAGTTGCAAGCCCTGGTTTAGCAAATAATGTAATTTGTGTAGCAGCCCATGATAAAAATATCATTAATGGAGGTGATATTGCAGCTTATAGTAGCGTTGGACCATTAAGAATTGATCCTTCTAACTATGTTAGCAAACCAGATATTTCAGCACCAGGAACAAATATAAAGTCAGCTTTTTACGAAAATAATAATCAATTTGTAGAACGAACTGGTACAAGCATGTCAGCTCCCCATGTTACCGGTGCCATCGCTTTATTAATGCAATGCTTTCCAGATTTAAATGCTATTCAGGTGAAAGAAATTCTTCAAAAATCTGCCGGGCCTATTTCCCCCAGCGGACATTGGCAAAAAAATGGGTCACTTACTCTTGAAGATAAAAAATATTGGGGTGCTGGTAAACTCGATATTTTAGCAGCATATAAATCGATGGCTGGTTTTAGTTATGTAAGACCTTATGCTTATGATGAAGAAAAGTTTAAAGCAGCGTTTGAAGCAAATTCGAATGCCGGCCTTCCATTTGGTCCAGTCAATTATAACTGGGAAAATAATGCAAATTATAATTATCAGAATTATACAAACGGAGCCATATTTTCGAATAATCAGGAAACCAATGCTTACTGGTTAGGCGAAGGAATCTGGCAAAAATGGATTGAGTTGAATTCGGTTAATAGCTTAATCGGGTTGCCTCAAAGTTCTGAGTTTAATGATGCTCAGAACAATGATTGCCCAACAGTTAAGTTTCAAAATGGGGAAATTTACTGGGAAAACAATGAGGCCAAAATAAAATTTCAACCCAAATTTATGATGGATGTTTCTGATGGTTATGCCCCTTTAACTGTTCAATTTACTGATTTGTCAAGGGTAAATGAGGGAAATATAACTTCGTGGCTTTGGGATTTTGGTGATGGAAGTACGAGTACTGAACAAAATCCGGTGCATATTTATAATAATACAGGAACTTATTTTGTAAAACTTACAGTTCGGTATAATGACAAGGATTTTTGGATCACGGGATTACAATTTATTTCTGTGTTTCAAAATATCCCGTCGGTTAATTTATCTTATCTGGAGTATTTTCTGGATTCTGACCCTGGATTTGGGAAAGGAATCTCTATACCAGTACCGACTTCCACAATAGTGAATATTCAAACAAATTTAAGTCTCAAAGAGATTAATTCCGGTCTCCACCGGCTATATTTCAGAGCAAAAGACTCCGATGGCAAATGGAGTGTGATTTATTCAAAACCAATCCTTGTAACAGCCGAAGAACCAAATTCACCTGTAAAAAAAGTGGAGTATTTTTTCGATGCACAAAACACAGGAAGCGGTGTAAATTCATTAAGCTTTACACCCGCTCAGAATATAACAGTCTCACAAAAATTAGGGTTGGAAAATATTTCACCCGGATTACACCGGATTTACTTTAAAACTCAGAACGAAGCCGGGAAGTGGAGTACAGTCCATTCAAAACCAGTTCTTGTAACAACATCAGAACCAGATCCAATTGTTACAAAAGTTGAATATTTCTTCGATAATGATCCCGGAATAAATTCAGGGAGATCAATAATGTTTACACCGGAAAATGATGTGACTGTTGCAAGCAATTTACCTTTGGATGATTTGTCATCAGGAACACACTCTGTATATTTCAGGGCGAAAAACAGCAACGGACTTTGGTCTCATCCACAATCATCATCATTTAGTATTGAAAAAATTGCTTTGAATATTCTATTACAATCAGGCTGGAATATTTTTTCAACCAGTATAATACCTGATAGTTTAGATATCAGATATATTTCCCAATCTTTAATTAACAATAACTCTCTGGTAAAAATCCAGGATGAAGGCGGAAATTCCCTCGAAGATTGGGGTATTTTTGGCAGTTGGAAAAATACGATTGGTAGTATTTCGGTTACCGAAGGATATAAAATTAAAGTAAACCGGAATGATACCCTCGAAGTATCCGGTACTCCGGTTAAATATCCGTTCGCGATTCCATTAAAAGCAGGTTGGAATATTGCAGGATATCCGCAACAAACCGATTTCAGCGGAATGAATCTGGTTCAGCAACTTGCTGACAAAGGAACTTTAATAAAGGTACAGGATGAGGGGGGAAATTCGATAGAAGACTGGGGAATTTTTGGAAGCTGGCAAAATAACATTGGCAATTTTATGGCTGGGGAAGGCTATAAAATAAAAGTGAGCGCTGATGATACCTTGTGGGTTTATGAAAGCTACCCAAAATCTTCTGCTTTTGTACCCGAAATTGTTGCAACTTCTCACTTTTCACCGGTATTCAAGGGCAACGGATTAGATCACATGAATATCAACCTGGTTGGTTTGCCCGTGAATATTTTACAGGCAGGCGACGAGCTGGCCATTTTCGATGGGGAAACCTGTGTTGGGGCGGTTACATTAATGCCGCATCATTTGCGCAACCAAACTGCCTCAATCGTAACTTCTGCAACCGATAACCAGGGAATATCAGGGTTTGTTGAAGGCAATCCGTTTGTTTTAAAACTTTGGAATGCAAAAAACCACCAGGAATTTAAACTTGAACCTGAAATTGTAAAAGGTACTTCAACCTTTGTCAGAAACGAAACCACGGTTGCCAGTCTGGAGAAATACGCAACAACAGGATTGGAAGGTTTGTTTTCATCAGAACAGCCCGAAATCAACTGTTATCCGAATCCATTCAGCGATGAAATTACTGTTGAAATTAACCTGTTTGATGAAACTCACGTTTATATAGAAGTGCTTAACCAACTGGGTCAACAAGTGAAAAACCTTGCAGCGGGCGAGCAATTAAACCGGGGCGTTCACAGGTTAATCTGGGATGGTACAAATGCGGGTAAAAGTCGGGTAGCGCCGGGAATCTATTTATTCAGGATGAAAATTAACGATACGGTTTATTTCAGGAAGGTTGTTTATTCGAAGTAGGGTGGGTGCGGTGGTTTCCGAACCGCCGAATCAAAAGAATGCGGATCGGAATCCGCATCACCCGGAAAAGCGCGGATCGGAATCCGCGCCACCCATAAAAAAAGGCCGCTTCTCAGCGGCCTTTAGTACTATCCCAAATATGTTTTTAGCAATTTACTTCGCGATGTGTGTCGTAACCGCCTGATTGCTTTTTCTTTGATCTGACGGACTCTTTCACGGGTCAATCCAAATCTTTCCCCAATTTCCTCCAGTGTCATTTCCTGGCACCCAATGCCAAAAAACAACCTGATAATGTCACTTTCTCTCTCGGTCAATGTAGCTAAAGCCCTGTGTATCTCCTTGGCAAGCGATTCCATGATAAGTGCGCGGTCGGCGTTAGGCGAATCGTTATTCACCAAAACATCCAGAAGACTGTTGTCTTCTCCATCGACAAAAGGTGCGTCAACCGAAACATGACGTCCGGATACACGCAATGTGTCTGCAACTTTATCAGCAGGAAGGTCGAGTGATTCTGCCAATTCTTCGGGCGACGGCTTGCGTTCGTGTTCCTGTTCGAATTTCGAATATGCTTTGTTTATTTTATTTAATGAACCTACCTGGTTCAATGGCAAACGCACAATTCGAGATTGTTCGGCAAGGGCCTGAAGAATGGATTGACGAATCCACCAAACGGCATAGGAAATGAACTTGAAACCACGGGTTTCGTCGAATTTCTCAGCGGCTTTAATAAGCCCCAGGTTACCTTCGTTAATTAAATCGGGTAAACTAAGTCCCTGGTTCTGGTATTGTTTTGCTACCGAAACCACGAAACGAAGATTAGCGCGTGTTAATTTTTCCAAAGCAGCCTGATCGCCCTTCTTAATCCGCTGTGCTAACTCAACTTCTTCCTCGACAGTAATCAGTTCCTCTTTTCCGATTTCCTGTAAATACTTGTCTAAAGAGGCACTTTCACGGTTAGTGATTGACTTTGTGATCTTTAGCTGTCTCATTTAATTTTTTTTAAAAAACGTGCAAATATAGAACAATAAAATCTAACCATCAAAGAGAAATTTTGTTTAAAATTTTTATTAATAAATACTTAAGAAAATTTGTTTTGAGAACGTTATTCGACCCCAAATACAAAGTATGCTTGTTCACCATTTGGATAAATACCTTCAACTAAAATTCCTCCCCTGGCATTTCCTGTTTCTCTTTTAAAATCTTTTAATTCATAAATAGGTTTTTTATTCACATGGGTGATAATAAAACCCTCTTTCATTCCCGATGTTTTGAGTTTACCATTATCTAATTTTGTGATTTTAATACCACTATTTATTTCTAATTTTTCCTTTTCTTTATCGCTAACTACTTCGAATTCTGCTCCAAAAGTAGTGTTGTTGTCGCGCACAACTGCTGTGTCACCGTGTTTGTTACGTAACGTAACCGTAAATTGTTTCTTTTCAGAATTTCGAATAACCACAACTTTTACAGCATCACCGGGGCGGTACTGGCTGATTTTTTCCTGTAATTCGGCTGTGTTTTTTATTGGTTCTCCTTCAACCTGAATAATTACATCACCTTCTTTAATACCTGCTTGTTTTGCAGCACCGTTTTCAGGAACTCCTCCAATATATACTCCCTCAACTTTATCAAGTTTTAGTTCTTTGGCTCTTTCAGCATCTACATCACCAATGTTTACTCCCAGCAATGCACGTTGCACTTCTCCGTATTCTTTTAAATCGCCAACTACTTTTTTTACAATGGTAACCGGAACCGCAAACGAGTAGCCTGTGTAAGAGCCCGTTCGTGATGCAATTGCCGTATTAATCCCAACCAGGTTTCCCTGCTGGTTAACCAGAGCGCCGCCGCTGTTACCTGGATTTACAGCTGCATCGGTTTGTATAAACGATTCGATTGAAAGCTGATCTTCATTAATTCCCAGGTTGCGTGAACGTGCGCTAACAATGCCTGCAGTAACCGTGGAAGTGAGGTTAAACGGATTTCCAACTGCCAAAACCCATTCTCCCAGTTTCAGACTATTAGAATCTCCGTACGTAAGAATTGGTAAATCTTTTCCATCAACCTTTAAAAGTGCAATATCGGTTGAAGGATCAGTCCCCACCAGTTTTGCTTCAAACTCGCGTTTGTCGTTTAAAATAACTTTTATTTTCTGTGCATCTTCAATAACATGGTTATTTGTAATTATATACCCGTCGGTAGAAATAATAACTCCTGAACCAAACCCCTGTGCAATTTGTGGTTGCTGGTTTCTTAATCCGAAAAACTCATCGAAAAACGGGTTGCCGCTAGACCAGCCACCGCCTCTAACCGACTGTGTTGCAATATGTACAACCGCGTGTATCGATTTTTCAGCAGCAAAAGTAAGATCGGGTAAAGCCGCATCACTGTCGGCTGCCAGTGTAGCGTATTTCAGAGGTTGTTTCTCTGTAATGGTAACTACCTGCGGGTTATCGAAAAAAGTGCTGTAGGCCCAAACCGCAATAAATGCCCCCGCAATAACCATCAGAAACGTAATACTGAATTTTCCTATTTTGTTCATCTCTTTCAAAATTATTTGTTTTTAATTGTTTTTAAACCTTGTGCAATTAAAACGCAAATATGTTGCCACTGTTTCGTGATACTCTTATGTAATATTTCCATTTTCGAATTTTTAACAACTAAAAGCGGGTTTTGTTAAAAATTGAAAGGTTAAAATCAGAAAAGGGTGAAATTTTGTCAGTTGGTGAAATTATGCTGCTATTTCTCCAGCACCTGAAACCATTTTGAGTCAAGTTCTTTCGGAACATAGTTTGATATAAATTCCATTGCTTCTTCTGAATTTTTGGCAACAAAATAGAGCTCGCGATATATCTCTTTTGCAAACATTTCGTGGTACGATACTTCAAATTGCTTAAAAAGGTAATCGAAAAAATTATTGGTATTTATAAATACAATTGGTTTTGTATGGTACGATAACTGACGAAGGGTAATTACTTCGAGTATTTCCTCGAGTGTTCCAAATCCACCCGGTAAAGCAATAAAAGCATCAGAAATTTCGCGCATTCTGGCTTTGCGATCCTGCATATCGATGGTTACAACAACTTCATGTGAATTTTCAGATGCAAGCGACCGGCCAATTAAACGTTCAGGAATAATTCCAATGGTTTTTGCACCAGCCCGGTTTGCCGCAATTGTAACTGCTTCCATTAATCCAACATTTGCCCCGCCATTAATTAGCGTGTGGTTGCCTTTTGCAATAAGCTTTCCCAAATGTTCTGCTTCCTGAAAGTAAACCTCATGAATGGCATTGCTCGAAGAAGAAAAAACACAAATATTCATTTTTTTAGATATGAGTATTAAGTAATGAGTAGTGAGAAAAAATCCGGGATAAATCCCGGATTCCATTATATTTTACAAAGCTGTTTTTTTATGGCAAACTTTAAACTTTAAACTTTAAACTCGAGTTACACATCAATATTTGCATAAGTTGCATGGTCTTCAATAAATTTCCGTCGTGGCGGAACATCGTCGCCCATCAGCATCGAGAAAATATGGTCGGCTTCAGCAGCATTTTCAATTGTAACCTGCTGCAGGGTTCGCTGTTCCGGATTCATTGTTGTTGACCAAAGCTGTTCTGCGTTCATCTCTCCCAAACCTTTATAACGCTGCGTATGTACTGCACTTTCGTTTCCATCAGCCCATTCGTTTATCAATTGCAAACGTTGCTGGTCGTTCCAGGCATAAGCCTCCCTTTTTCCTTTTTTTACAAGATACAGGGGAGGAGAAGCAATATACAGATATCCCTCTTTTATTAACTCATTCATGTATCTGAAGAAGAAGGTCATAATCAGCGTTGCAATATGGCTGCCGTCAACATCGGCATCGGTCATAATCACCACTTTATGATACCTGATTTTGTCCATGTTCAGCGCCTTTGAATCTTCGGCAGTTCCGATGGTTACACCAAGGGCAGTAAAAATATTTTTGATTTCCTCGTTCTCGAATATTTTGTGCATCATGGCTTTTTCAACGTTCAGAATTTTACCGCGCAACGGTAAAATAGCCTGTGTTCTGCGGTCGCGGCCTTGTTTTGCCGTACCACCTGCCGAATCTCCCTCAACCAGGAATATTTCGCAAATCGATGGATCTTTTTCAGAGCAGTCGGTTAATTTTCCGGGAAGTCCGCCACCGGTAAGCGCGTTTTTACGTTGTACCATTTCGCGGGCTTTGCGCGCTGCATGACGCGCCTGTGCTGCCAGAATTACTTTGCCAACGATTGTTCTTGCATCTTTCGGATTTTCTTCGAGGTAGTTTTTCAGCATGTCGCTAACCGCCTGATCTACTGAAATACTAACATCGGAGTTGCCAAGTTTTGTTTTTGTTTGACCTTCAAATTGTGGTTCCTGTACTTTTACCGAAATAACAGCAGTTAATCCTTCGCGGAAATCATCGCCGCTGATGTCGAATTTCATTTTTGAAAGCATGCCCGACTGATCGGCATAATTCTTCAGCGTACGGGTTAATCCGCGTCTGAAACCGGTTAAATGGGTCCCTCCTTCAATTGTATTGATGTTGTTTACATACGAATGAATATTTTCGGTAAACGAAGTGTTGTACTGTAATGCAATTTCAACCGGTATTCCGGTTTTGTCAGACGACACATGAATGATATTATCAATCAGTCGTACACGGGTTTCGTCGAGATACTCAACAAATTCCTTTAATCCGGCAGTTGAATAAAATGTGTCCGATTTGAAACTTCCATCTTCTTCCTTTACCCGTTCGTCAATAATTGAAAGGTTAATACCGGCATTCAGAAAAGCCAGTTCGCGCAAACGGGCTGTCAGAATTTCGTATTTGTAAACTGTTACAAGGAAGATGGACTCATCGGGTTTAAAATTAACGATTGTACCGTGCTTATCCGAATCGCCAATAACTCTTGCACTGTATAATGGTTTACCTATTGAATATTCCTGTTCCCAAACTTTTCCATCGCGGTGAATTTCTGCACGTAAATGCGACGAAAGCGCGTTAACACACGAAACGCCTACACCATGCAATCCACCGGAAACTTTGTACGAATCTTTATCGAATTTTCCACCGGCATGTAAAACTGTCATTACCACTTCCAATGCCGATTTATTTTCTTTTGTATGTATTTCAGTTGGAATTCCGCGGCCATCATCTTTTACCGTTATCGAATTGTCAGTATGAATTATAACATCAATGTTTTTACAATAACCTGCCAGCGCTTCGTCAATCGAATTATCGATAACCTCGTAAACCAAATGGTGCAGACCTTTTTCATTTGTATCGCCAATGTACATCGATGGACGTTTCCTCACTGCTTCCAATCCTTCAAGAACCTGAATGCTGTCTGCCGTATAATTTCCGTTTTCTCCGTTGGCAGAAACATTATTTTCTATTTCACTCATTCTCTATTTCTTAATTTTATTCTGTTCTGATTTTATTAAAATAAAATAGTTTCCAGTTTCAAAAAGTATGATTCACTTTTCAAAGGAAACTAACTGATTTTCAATTCTTTAATATCGTTCAATCTTCTTTTAAAAATCACGTCGCAAATATAATAAAATTAACCGAAGCAGGTGTGTTTTTGATTTGTATGTTAAGTTAACTTTTCAACAAATTATTAACCTGATAATGAGCATAAAACCAAAGCATTTGAAATGATTGTTTTTATTGATTTGCGTGGAAAAAGAAAATTATTTCTATTAGATTTTGCCACAGATTCAAAGATTTATTAGAAAGAAAATCTGTGAATCTGTGGCTGAAATTTCAATTTAACTAAAATGCATAACTAACTCCTGCCAAAAAGTTAAAGCTTTGAACTGGGTACCCAAACCATCTCTGGTATTTCTGAAATCCAAAATTATTGAGCTGGGCAAATACAGAGAACTTTTCGGTGATTTTGTAATTACCGCGAACATTCATGTCGAAAGTGGTATCGAGATTATAAGATTTGTAAGCCGGTGGATTTACCGAATTTGCCAACGGATCGGAGAATAAAGTCTCAACTATCAGCGCTTTTCTCATCCCAATCAGGTAAAAATCGGCCGAAACGCTTAATTGCTCGGTAATTTTATACCCAACATTCAGGTTTGCATCCCAATCGGGCATGTTCCATGCTTCTTCCTGCTCATCAAGTTTATATACATAGTAATTCCCTGTAAGCATTAAATCAAGTTTGTCTGAAGAGCGATGAAAAAATTCAAGGTTGAATTTAAACAAGCTTAAATCATCATATAAAAAATCGAAATCGTTGTCGATTATCTGCGGATTTGGATTTATCATTGGATCAGGCAGTGTGTATTCATGCAAATAATAAAGTGGCTGGTCGTCGATCAGCGAATAATCGAACCCGATTTTGAAATTGGTTTTTGCGGCAAACTTACCATCGAATCCGCCGAAGAAACGTATTTTTTCGAAAGTGTTAATTACATCGTGCTCCGGATCGACAAATGGATTTTCGTATGCAATTTTTGAGTAGTGGTTGTTAATAAAATTCCCATCGACACCAGCATATAACTTAATAATATTTTTTACCGGCATAAAATTGAGAAGGACATTTGGTGTAATTCTGAGTTGTGCATCAACATCTTTGTCGGTTACATACCAGGTATTAAAACCAACTTTTGCATTGAATATTTTTTTACTGAAATAAATGGCAGGATTAATATACATCCACGACTGCTGGCGACTGTCAATAATATCTGTGGCACGGTTTAAAACATTATTTGTTTTGTTGTACGAAATGCCTGCATCGAGCAATCCTGTTCCGAAATTGAATGGTTTCTGAATGTGTGCCATCAGTTTGCCATAATGTTCCTGCTGCTCGGTTTTGGTTTGAAAATAGTTGTAATCGAAATCAAAACCAAAAAACGGATCGTTCATTTCGACTGCAGGATTATTTAGTTTTACACTGATTCCACCTCTTGAAAAAGCCTGACTTGTTCCAAAATAATTGATGGATTGTTTTTCTTCAAGTAACGGTGCCGGGATGGGATCGGTCGGGTAGCCGTAATAGTTAAAACCATCTCGGTCGTAATCAACAGTAACCGAAAGTACCGATTCTCTAAAAAACTGGTTGTAATAAACCTCAGCTTCATTTTCCGAAAAAGGTGCATCAACTTTGTCTCCACCTTCGAGTTCAAGTTTACCGTGCGATGAAAGGTGTTTTGCATGAATCCCGAATATCGATTTTTTTGATGTGAGGTGATTAAAAAAGAATTCTCCGTAAGGTTTATTGTAATTACCTACACCAGCCCTGATTAATCCATATCCGGTTTCCTCTTTGGGAGCCGATGCAATACTGGCCGCTTTCAACGGATTTACCGCAAAAGTATTGATAATTGGATTGCTTGAAATGTTGTAATCAAAAGCAGGTTTTTGCCGTTCTATCTCTTCAATTTTTGGCATTTCGTTAATTTTCTGTGCATCCATCAATGTTGGTTTAAATGCCTTTACAACTTCCACTTCGCGGGTAAGCGAGGTGTCGCGCTGCGCAGAGGTAACAACAGAAAAACCAATAAAAATAATCAGTAAAACAGATTTTATTTTGTTGAGCATGACTTCAGGTTTTATTGTTCTTTAATTTTAATTTGAAACGAACTGTCGATGGCTTTTTGCTGTTCCGATTTTTCCTCGTTCTCAATCACCAGTAATTTCTTTGCAGCCTCGGCTTTTATCCCATCATTGTCGTCGTTGTAGTTTTCGTATAAACTTTTCAATGTATGTTTTGCCTGAAACTGGTCGTTTTTGCTGATGTAAATATCGGCAAGCAGTAAAAACGATTTGCCCAGCCAGTATTGATAAGGTGTGTTTTTCGAAATAAAATCAACGATTTCGTCTTCCGATTTTTGCAGGTTTTTCTGGCGGTAGTAAATCTCTGCAACAAGGTATTTTGATTCGGCACCCTGTTCGTATTTTACATCGGTAGCAACAGTTTTCAATCCGGTCATGGCCTTTTCGAAATTGTTAAGCTGGTAATGGCTTTTCCCTTCGGTAAAATTTGCTTCACGAATCATTGCTTCATTTGCCACTTCCGATTTTTTTATTTTTCCGGCTGCAGCAATTGCATCCTCGTAATTTCCTAAAATCAGGTAACACCTCATTTGACCAACATGTGCGCGAAGGATATTCCATTTTTCGTTGGCTATTTTTTCGAGTCGGTTAAACATTTCCAAAGCTTCGGCATAATTTTGCGAATTGAAAGTAAGCTCCGAAGACCTTGATAATGCCTGTTCAGTAAAAATATTATCGGGTTGATCGGCAACGAATTTATAATGTTTGTTCGATTCAGTGTATTTCCCGGCATTGTACAATGATTCAGCCAGGTAAAAATGGCTGTTGATGGCAAATCCACCGTTCGGGAATTGCTGCAGATATTTTTCAAGCTGAAATGCAGCGTCCTTGTTCCCTGACATGTACAAACGCTCGGCTGCCATAAATGTGAGCGAATCCTGTTCGTTTACCGAAACATTTATGTTTGTTCCGGTTTGTTTTGCGTAACTAAACCACGCATCAACATTGTTAAGTTCGATGTAACAGTTTTTAATACCCATCAATGCAGCCTGGGCTTCAGAAGTTTCAGGGAATTTTTCGGCTACTTCCTTGTATTGGGTAAGCGCTTTGTTAAAATCGTTGTTGTTGTAATTTATTAATCCCAGTTGCAGCAGTGCTTTCCGGTAATAAATACTTTGTTTATGATTCGATATAATTTTATTGTACTGCTCTGTTCCTTTCTGATTCTCGCCCAATCGTTCGTAGGCACGTCCCAGTTCGTACAATGCATCGTCCTGTAAATCCGACTCAGGAAAACCGGTCAGCAACTGTTCGAGGTTTTCAATTTTTCCCTGCTGATTTCGCTGTAATCCTTTACATACGGCAATTTGATACAAGGCATAATCGGCTTCAAAAATTTTCATGCCATACGATTGCTGGTAGTTTTGTTGAGCCTGTGTATAATCGGTATTTAAAAAATAATAGTCGCCAATTCGGTTTAGTGCATCGGCCTGTTTTTCGGTGCGGCTACCTTTTGAAGCGTTTAAATATTTTTTGAAATGTGTGTTGGCCGATACGAAATCTTCAATTTTAAAATACGAATAACCCAGGTTGTATTCTGCATCTTTATATTCCGGTAAAGCCGATGCGCCTGAAGTTGCGATAAACTCAGTATAACTGTTTATGGCATTGTTGTAATCTCCAACCCGGTACAATGCTTCGGCTTTCCAGAAAAGTGCCAGTGCTTTGGTAGTTTTGTCGTTTGAGCCGTTTTCCAGCGACAAATCGAAAAATTCGACAGACTGGTTATATGCCAGATTGTTAAATAATTCGAGACCCCTGTAATAAGTAACCCGTTGGTATGCTTTTAAAATGGTGGGTGTTTTTACTTTTATTTTTTCGATGGAAGAAATGGCGTCTTTGTAGTTTTTGGTAACCATATAAACTTCGCTTAAAATGCGGTAAGCTTCGGTATTGTTTTCCGAATTTGGGTACAACTCGATGTATTTATCGAAGGCTTTAATGGTTTCGTTAAATGGCGAGTACGACAGTTCGTAGGTGAGTTTTGCGTAATTAAACAAAGATTCTTCCTTTATTTTTGCATCGAAATCGAGTTTCGAAGCCGCATCGTAAGCCATTTTTGCTTTTTCCTTTTCGTTGATTTTTACATACGAATCGGCCAGATGATAATATGCATTTTGCGCCATTTCATCATTTCCCTTCGATGCCTTTTCAAGCAAAGGCGCCGCTTTAAAATAGCTACCTGTTTTGTGGTAACAATATCCCAAAACATAGTTTTCTTCGCGGGTAGTTAATTTTGTGGCAAGGAAATAAGTCTCCAGGTAAGGAATTGCATTTTCGTATTGCCCCAGATGAAAATAGGAGTCACCAACAATTTTCGACAGTTCAGCTTTGTGTTCTTCTTCCACCTGGCTAATAACCGAAGTTGTGTAATTTACCACTTCGCTGTATTTTTCCTGTTTATAGTAAATGTGGCTCACATAAAGCGGGATGACTTTTGAATATTCAGGGTCGTTGTTTAGTTTTTTAAATCCTTCGAGCGCTTCATCGTATTTTTCGGAGAGGTACATAATATGAGCCCAGTAATAAGTGGCTGGTTTGCTGTAAATGCTGTTGGCATCCTTAACTGAATTAAACTCTTTGGCTGCCACTTCCAGATTTTCGGTCATCATATTCGAATATCCGTTCAGATAAGCGATTTTAATCCGATCGCTTTCGCTCAAATCCTTTCTGTTGACATTCGAAAAAGTTTTTAATGCAACAGCATATTGTTTCTTTTCGAACTGAAAATCGCCCAGGTTAAACCAGGCATTGTTGATGTACGGACTTTCAGGATAATCAATTGTAAAGCTGGTAAGCATCTTGCTACCTGCGATATAGCCAGCTTTTAATGCCGAAACCGATTTGTAATATTCGGCTTCAGAATACAACTCCGATTGCTTATCGACATGTTTTTGTATTTTCTGGAACTCGCGGAAAGTTGAAATGTATTTTCCCTTTGCAAAAAGCTCTTTAGCAACATCTATTTCATGCTGAACATTGCCGTAGTAAGCCGTTTCCTGGCTTTTTAACTGCAATTGCAACAATAAAAAAATCGGAACGAAATATAAAATTCGAAGTGTTTTCATGCCTTTAATTTTCATTTTTAATGAAATGGTTCCAAATTGGTTGTTTTCCATTTTCTATCAGAAAAAACAATTCAGTCTTCTAAATTATATGATTCAAAACTTAGAAGCGTCCCAATTCACTTTAATTTCTTAACAAGAAACTGTTTATTTCTTTTGTTTATTATTTCGCAGGTAAATTATTTTCCCCTAATTTTCGGATTTATCTTTGAAATATGGAATCAAATAAGATTGTTGAACTCGTTGGAGCAGATATTTATCAGCGCGAAAACCTGATACTTTCGAATGTAAATCTCGAAATAACTTCGGGCGAATTTGTATATGTAATTGGAAAAGTAGGAACCGGAAAATCGAGCCTGATTAAAACGCTGAATGCCGAAATTCCGTTAATAGCGGGAACTGGAAATGTGGCTGGTTTTAAGTTACACGAGTTGAAACAGCGCGAAGTTGCTGATTTACGCCGGAAACTGGGTGTGGTTTTCCAGGATTTCAGACTGCTGACCGACCGGAATGTACACGACAATCTTGCTTTTGTGCTGAAAGCTACAGGCTGGAAAAACAAAATTGAAATTGAATCGCGTATTGCTGAAGTTCTGGAAAGCGTGGGTGTGCTCGACAAAATAATGAAAATGCCACATCAGTTAAGTGGTGGCGAACAACAGAGGGTTGTGATTGGCCGTGCAACTTTAAATAATCCAGAACTGATTCTGGCCGACGAACCCACCGGAAATCTTGACCCCGAAACCTCTGAAGAAATTCTGGATTTGTTTATCCGTTTAAACCAAACCGGGAAAACCGTAATTATGGTAACCCACGATTATGCTTCAATAGCTAAAAAACCTACCCGTACCCTCATTTGTGCCAACGGTGTAATAACCGATTCGGCCACAAATAATACCACAGTCGATTTTGAAAGTTTGCTGGAGAGGAATGTTTAAGGTGCTGGTTGCTGGTATCAAACCCCGAAGGTTTTCAAAACCTTCGGGGTTTAGTATTAAATAACCTTCGGGAGTTATTGATTTAAATTTCCAGCCAGTTTTCAATTTGTTTGTATTCAATCTTTTGGTTATGCCATTGTCTGAAACCGGCATCATTATCGAACCAGCCAATTACTGCATCGCGGTGCAGTTTGGTTGGTTTTACAGAGATGCATGTCAAATAGGAACTCCACGGGTATTCCAGTGGGTGTTCGCAAAATCCGTGGTGTACAGGGTTATTATGAATATAAAGGATAACCTGTTTTAAATATACCACAGAATCAATCTTTTTTCTTCTGAAGGTGTGTTCGAACAGACTTCCGGTTCGGTTATACCTTTTGTTAATTGTTTTGGTGTAGGCATTGAACAGGTTCGAAAACTGTTGGTTGATTCGTTTTTCCGTAGTTTTCAAACCCTCAAGGTTTTCGAAACCTTGAGAGTTTAAATGGTTAGTTGGGAGTATCTGCACCAGCAGGTGAAAGTGATTTTTCATCAATACCCAGGCGAATGTGTTGGCGATGGGAGAAATATGCTTGTCGTAAAGCCGAAGGAAATGTTCGTAGTTGTCATTATCGCGGAAAATATTGCAACTATTGATTCCACGGTTATAAATATGGTAATAATTACCAGGTTGTAATGGTATTTTTGGGTTGGGCATATTTTAATATTTATTTGTTAACCCCGAAGGATTTCAAAACCTTCGGGGTTTGATGAAAATAAAATCATAAAAACCGTTCAAACATTTCCCGAATCACCTTCTCCTCGTTTTCCCATGTTAATTCTTTGGCTGCCAGGAGTAAATTGCTTTTCCACAAATTTCGTTTTTCCTTGTTATTTAGTGCATCCGTAATTTTTTCAGCTAAAAACTGTGGTTCCAGCGATTCGGTAATTTCACCAATATTGTATTGGTTTACTATGGCAACCATTTCGGGCAGATTGGTGATTAAAACCGGAACCTGTGCCTGTATATAATCGAACAATTTATTGGGAAGGGCAAAACGGTAATTCAATCCCAGATCTTCTTCTATCGATAGTCCCAAATCGGCCTGAGGTGTGAGTTTTTCAAGTTCTTCCAGCGGAAGACGGCCTTTAAATTCAACTTTGTTTTGCAGATTTTCACAAATTACCAGATTCTGCAGTTTGGTTAATATATCGCCGCTGCCGGCAATAATCAGTCTGGCGTTTTGAATATTATTCATGGACAGAATTGCCTGTTCCAAACCACGCCCAATATTAACTGCTCCCTGGTAAAGTATTATCTTTTCAGCTTTGTCGTTTTCCTCAGTTTTTGAATGAATTTCTGCTGCAACCGGAATGTTTCTAACTACTTTAAATGGTGTTCCATATTTCTCTTCATAAATTCTTGCAATCGAATTACAAACCGTAAAAGCAGTTTTAATCTTCGGCACCATTTGCTTTTCGAGCCATTCCCAAACTTTTTTTACCCGCGGGCGATTGATTAATTCAGGGACTTCGGTAAAATACTCGTGGCTATCGTAAACCAGCGGTTTGTTTTTAATTTTCGATGCCATGAAATTGGCAGGCAATGTATCCAAATCGTTTGAAAGCAAAATGTCGGATTTTGAAAAAAGCAGGAATAGAAAAAGCCTGATATTGTAAGCAGCGTAAAACAGAGGCCCTTTTACAAATAGTAATTTAAACCGCTTTGTTAAATAAGAACGAACACCAACTGGTAAACTGTTAGGTAATATTCTACCAACGAGAACAACTTCAAAACCCATGTTGTGCAAGGTTGTACAAACTTTGTGCACGCGGTTGTCGGAAACCAAATCGCTGGTTACCGAAACAATGATTTTTTTTTGGTTCGATTTGCCCACCCGGTTAAATTAAGTTTGTAAATATAAATCATTATCTCAGTTCAAAACGAAATAAAAAGTTGCTGATTGTTTATCTGTGTTTTAAAATAATATTCTTTGATTGGTTACAATTTCCAAACCCTCAAACAGTTTAAACTGCTGCAGGGTTTCGGTTAATAATCGAATACTGGCAAATATTTTCAAAACCACTTAAGTTGATTTACATTACCGACAGTAACTAATTTTGAATTCAAAGCTTTTTCTTTATAAAATCTTTATATCGTAGAATCTTTTCTTAATACTCTCTTTATAAATTATGCTTCAATTTTGCCTGCGCAATTAAAAAGTAAATGGGCAAAATACTTAATTCGGGGATAAATTTTCCAATCATTGGTAAAAGTTTATTCATTTTAGCAGGGGCTTTATTTGCCAGTTCAATGGTTGCAATCGTGTTTTCCGAACCGGTTAAACCCTTCGTAATATCCGGGATCATTGCTGCTTCGTTTGGTTTTTCGCTGTATTTATTTAGAAACCAGAGAAAAGAGGATATATCGTTAACCAAAAAAGATGCGAGTTTTATTGTTACTTTTTCATGGATTTTTTTCTCTTTAATTGGCTCACTGCCATATTTAATTTCAAATTCAATACCCGGTTTTACCAATGCTATTTTCGAGTCGGTTTCGGGTTTTACAACTACCGGCGCTTCAATATTAACTGATATCGAAATTCTTCCGAAATCAATTTTGTTTTGGAGAAGTTTAACCCACTGGATTGGCGGAATTGGTATAATAATGCTCGTTATTGTAATTATGCCCTCGTTACACATGGGGAGTTATAACTTATTTACGTTCGAATCGTCGGTTCAGGAAAAAATTCAGCCAAAAATAAAGTCAGTTGGCAAAAGGTTGCTTCTAATCTATTTAATACTTACAGTAACCGAAATTGTTTTATTAATGTTGGGCAAAATGAGCCTTTTCGAAAGTGTTTGTCATTCTTTTGGAACAGTAGCTACTGGTGGTTTTTCGCCGAAAAATTCGAGTATAATCAATTATTCGCCATATATACAGTATGTTATAGCAGTTTTTATGTTGCTTGCAGGAGTGAATTTTGTGATACATTATTATCTTTTTAAACGCGATTTTGGAAAGGTAAAAGAAAACGAAGAATTAAGATTTTACTTATCCGTAGTTTTTGTAATTGGAATGATTTTGACTTTTTCGTTGTATTTTACGATGGATAAAACATTTGAAGAGTCATTCAGAGAAGCCTTTTTTCAGATAATTTCAATTATTACATGCACAGGTTTTGCTTCAGCCGATTACCTTTTATGGCCCTCATTTGCATGGATGATAATATTTTTGGCCATGTTTCTTGGGGGAAGCACAGGTTCCACAGCAGGTGGTATTAAAATGGCCCGGCACCTTGTACTTCTGAAAAATATCAACCGGTTCTTTTTGCAGTTGCGCTCTCCACATGCAATATTTAATTTAAAGCTGAACAACAAAGTAGTCAGCGACGAAAACAACAGAACAATACTTGCATTCATTGTGCTCTATTTTATAATTTTTGCTTTTAGCACCATTTTTCTGGTTTATCTGGGAAACGACGGAAAAACGGCAGGCAGCGCTGTAGCAACTTGTATGGCAGGTATTGGTCCTGGCATTGGAACGGTTGGTCCGGTTAGTAATTTTGCCCATTTAACAGATGGTTCGAAAATGATGTTATCGTCTCTGATGATTCTGGGAAGGCTGGAAATTTACACATTACTTATTTTGTTTGTTCCCAAATTCTGGAGGACTTAAACACCTTTGTTAAATATAAAATACTGAAATTAAGCAGCTTGCTGGCTATTTTTTTTAAAGTAAGAAGCAGTTTATTAATTTTGGAAATAAAAACAGCCTACCGAAATTCATTTTCTATTTATAAAGTTACTTTTGCAAAACAAATTTTAAAATCAGTGATTCATGGACGAAGGCCCGTATCATATACGAAAATTAAGAGTACAAATCATCCTTTAGGAGGCTTTCAAAAAATGTCTCCTATTCATTAAAATTGAGGAGGCATTATCATGCTAAAAATCTTTAAAAGTTTTGGTGGTTATTTCGAAATAAACCACGCTGAAAAAAATTGCTGGATTAATGTTTTGCAACCTTCAGCAAACGAGATTGTTCGGTTACAGGAAGAATTCAACGTTCCGGCTGACATTATTCAGGATATTCTCGACGTCGATGAGCGTCCCAGGGTAGAATTCGATGACGATTGGACATTAATTATTTTTCGAATCCCAATTTCGAATCCAAGTAATGGCGTTCCTTATTTTACAGTACCACTCGGTATTTTTATGACCGATCGGATTACAGTTACATTGTGTTCTTTTGAAAATGAAGTGCTGCTTTTCGATCAGTCTTCGCTGTACCGTGAAAAGGACCAGAATTTAAACGACGTGCTGAACTTTATTCTGAAACTTTTCCTGCGTTCGGCAACTACTTACCTGCGTTACCTGAAACAAATAAATCAACAAACTGCGCTGATTGAAGCCGATTTGGAAGCATCAGTTAAAAATGAGGAATTGAACAAGCTGCTGAAAATGGAGAAATGTCTTGTTTACTTTATCACTTCGTTGAAAGCAAACGAACTTGTTCTTTCCAAATTGCGAATCTCAAAAAAGGCAACATTAAGCGAAGCAAACGAAGATTTGCTCGAAGATGCCTTCATTGAAAATAAACAGGCGCTTGATATGGCGCAGATTTATTCAAACATCCAAAGTGGAATGATGGATACTTTTGCATCAGTAATCTCTAATAATCTGAACATTGTGATGAAACAACTCGCCTCAATTTCAATTATTTTGATGATTCCGACATTGGTGGCAAGTTTATACGGGATGAATGTTCCCAACTTTATGGAAAACTCGAAACTGGCATTTCCCGCAGTGCTCGGTATTTCTGTTGGACTGGCAGTTTTCGGTGTTATTTTATTCAGGAAACGTAAATGGTTTTAATAATAACACACAATAAATTGTAAACTGCTGTTTTTCAAAGTAACAGTAATGCACTAATATTGCACGAAAATTTTAAAGTGCAATTATGAAGACTTTTTACACCATTGGTTTACTGGCTTTATCGAATACTTTCATGACTTTTGCGTGGTACGGACATTTAAAATTCAAAGAGTTTAAATGGTTTGAAACCCTTCCTTTAATTGGCGTTGTTTTAATCAGTTGGGGAATTGCATTTTTCGAATACTGCTTTCAGGTACCTGCAAACCGCATTGGGTACGTAGAAAATGGTGGTCCGTTTACACTTGTCGAATTGAAAGTAATACAGGAAGTTATAACCCTTTTGGTTTTCATGATTTTTTCGCTGGTTTTGTTCAAAAACGAAACTTTTCGGGTAAATCATATCATTGGTTTTATATTTCTGGTTTTGGCAGTTTATTTTATTTTTAAGAAATAATTTTAAGCCTGATTTTAAACGTAATTGTCCGGCATTTTAATCGTTATACCAATTCATTCAAACCTGAATTTAAAGATGTCAGTTTTGTTGAAAAGGATTATTTTCGTGAAGAAGTAACATCAGCAAAATAGCATCCAATGTCATCAACAGATAAAACCGATAATTATAAAAGCCACATTCGGGACCTTGAAACACAATTATCGAAATTAAAATTCGAACTGGAAGAAGCAAAGGCACTTGTTTTGGAAGAAAACAAAAAGCACCTGTTTTACCAGTTAATTGCCGATTTTACTTTTGGCTGGGAACTTTGGCTGGAGCCATCCGGAGTAATAAAATATTGTTCACCATCCTGTTTCGATTTAACAGGATATACTTCAAACCAGATAATTGCTGCCAATAGTATTGCCGAATTGCTGGTCTATCAACCCGACCGCGATAAATATTCAGAGTTTTTACGCCAATCACTCGACCAGATGCTTGTTATTCAAACCCTGGAATTCAGAATACTTACCCGCACAAAGCAATTGCGATGGTGTATTGTAAATGTTCGGGGTGTTTATGATAAGCAGGGTAAGTATTTGGGAATAAGAGCCTCCATTCAGGATATTACACGTTTAAAACGTGCGATGGGTCAAATTCAGGAAATGGAAGCTGTAAAGGAACTTGAAGACAGAACGCGACAACGGTTGCAATCGCAATTAAGTGCAAAGGACAGGGAACTGGTGTCGTTTTTATTGCAACTTTCACAAAAAAACGAGTTGCTGTCGAAAGTCGGAAAACAGTTAAAACATTTGGAATCAGGAATGCCCGATAAAAACCTGAAGCAATTGCCACAACTTCTTGAAATGCTGAAAGATGACTCTTCCATATCGCTTGATTGGTCAATGGTTGAAAGTCAGCTTGATAAAATACATCCTGGTTTTTTGACACGTTTACAGGCAAAACATCCTTCAATTTCGGTAAAGGACAAAAAATTATGTGCCTATTTACGGCTTGGATTAACAAGTAAAGAAGTTTCAGGATTACTGAACATCGCATCAAAAAGTGTGGAAATTTCACGAATCAGGTTGCGAAAAAAATTAAAGCTTTCCGACAAAACACGACTTGCAAACTACCTTGGTCAACTATGAATTTAGAATATTCTTAATTACATTATTTTTTATTGTTAGGTTATTATATTTTTATAAGTACTGTAAATAATGAGATATTATTGATATTGTAATGTTTGGTTTCTAATAAATAGTTATTTTGTAAGGTTTTATATTTGACTTGTATAATTCTTTTTCAATACCTTTGAAATCAAAACACTAAATATGAAATCTCAAAATACGGATTCAGGTTTTCGCAGTTTGTTAGATGAGGAAATCGGACAGATGGTCCACCAGGGATGTTCTTCAACCGATTGGAACCTTGTAAAAGTATCTCACGATTTTATTCCAGATAATATTCAAAACTGTAAATTCAGCGGCCATATCAGGCTCAACAGTTTTACCGGCAGTGTAAACCTGGTTGGTGGAATTACTTTCAAAACAGGTATTTACAATGCCTGGTTGCACAATTGCGAAATTGGAAAGAACGCATTAATACATAATGTTCGAAGTTACATAGCCAATTATAAAATAGAGGAAGGTGTTGTGATTCATAATATTACAACTCTGGCTGTTGACGGGGAAAGCACTTTTGGAAATGGCGTTCTGGTGGAAGCAATAAACGAAGGCGGTGGTCGTGATATTCCAATTTATGATTTTTTATCGGCGCACGTGGCTTATATTATGTCGTTGTACAGGCACAGGCCAAAGCTTGTTGCGGCGTTAAAAAACATGGTTTTCGATTATGCTGCCTTTGTAAAAAGCAATCAAGGCGTGATTGGAGCCGGCTCTAAAATTTTAAATTGTAATACATTATTAAACATAAAAACAGGTGCTGCCACAACAATCGATGGTGCCAAAAAGTTAAAAAACGGAAGTATCAACAGTAACTTCGAAGCGCCCGTAACCATTGGCGAAGGCGTGATTATGGAGAATTTTATTATAGGTTCGGGAACTAAAATTACTGATGCCACGCTGGTTTCGAAATGTTTTGTTGGACAGGGCTGTTTTCTCGATAAACATTATTCGGCAGAAAACTCGTTGTTTTTTGCCAATTGCCAGGGATTTCATGGCGAAGCCTGTTCTGTTTTTGCCGGTCCTTACACGGTAACGCATCATAAATCGACACTTTTAATTGCCGGAATGTTTTCGTTTTTAAATGCCGGTAGTGGTTCGAACCAAAGTAACCACATGTATAAACTCGGGCCAATTCACCAGGGGATTATGGAGCGAGGTGGCAAAACCACCAGCGATTCCTATTTGCTTTGGCCTTCGCGAATCGGAGCTTTTACACTTGTCATGGGGCGGCATTACAAACATTGCGATACAACCGATTTTCCATTTTCGTATTTAATCGAAAGTAAAGATGAAAGTATTCTGGTGCCTGCCATCAATTTAAAAAGTATTGGTACCATACGCGATACACAAAAATGGCCGGGGCGAGATAACCGCACCGATTCAAACCTGCTCGATTACATTAATTTTAATTTGTTAAGTCCATATACCATACATAAAATGATGAATGGACGCAGAAAGTTGCTCGCAATTCGTGAATCTTCCGGAATATCAGACAGCAGTTACAGTTATGATAAAATGAAAATTGAGAGTCGTGCACTCACCCGTGGAATTGCTCTGTACGAAATGGCAATCTGGAAATTTCTTGGCAATTCGATTATTACAAGGTTGCAAAACGGAAAATTTAAAAGCGACCATGATATTCAAAAAGCACTTCAACCCGATACCCCTTTTGGAAAAGGGAGTTGGGTTGACCTTTCAGGATTAATTTGTCCGTATGAAGCACTCGATAAAATACTTTGTTCTATTGAAAATGGCGAAATTACTTCGCTTGAGGAAGTAAATTCTTCGCTCGCTGTACTGCATAAAAATTATTACAACTACGAGTGGACCTGGGCTGCAGATGCTTTATCCGAATTTTACGGAAAAAGTATCAATGAATTTACTGCAACCGATATTATTACTGTTGTTGAGAAATGGAAATGGAGTGTGCTTGAATTGGATAAGTACTTTTATGAAGATGCCAAAAAAGAATTTTCGATGAGTAAAATGACAGGATTTGGCGTTGACGGAACAAATGGAGCACGTGAGGAAGATTTTGCACAGGTTCGGGGTGAATTTGAAAACAACGCAACGGTGATGGCAATTAAAGTTCACATGGATAGGAAAAACAAACTTGGCAACGAAATAATTGATTTGATGAAGCAGACAATGGAAGTAGTTGAGAATATAAATTAAAACT
Organism: Draconibacterium sp.; assembly: GCA_041737765.1. Lineage (GTDB taxonomy): Bacteria > Bacteroidota > Bacteroidia > Bacteroidales > Prolixibacteraceae > Draconibacterium. Next base: position 29,586 of record JBGSRA010000039.1, read on the forward strand.
GGATGCTGGTTTCAGGTTGCTGGATGTTGGATACTGGATGCTAGTTACTGGATACATTAAGGAAATACTCGAAAACTTTGAAACTGGAACTTTGAACTTGAAATACGACACTTTGAACATTAAACTCGACACTTTAAACTGAATATATGTGTGGAATTATAGGTTACATCGGAAAAAAGGAAGCATTTCCAATTATTATTAAAGGTCTGAAATGGCTCGAATACCGCGGTTACGATTCAGCAGGTGTTGCTTTGCTGAACGGTTCGCTGGAAGTTTTTAAAAAGAAAGGAAAAGTAGTTGAGCTTGAGAATTTTGCATTGACCCAGAATCATGGCGGATCGATTGGAATTGGTCACACCCGCTGGGCAACCCATGGCGAACCAAATGATGTAAATGCGCATCCCCACAATTCGATGAACGGGATTTTTACCATTGTACACAATGGCATAATAGAAAATTATTCAAAATTAAAAACCGATTTAATTAACCACGGTTACACTTTTAGCAGCGAAACCGATACGGAAGTACTGGCAAACCTAATCGAATATTTTTTCAGTCAGAGTGAAGAAATAAATGCTGAAATGGCTGTTCAACTCGCACTTTCAAAGGTGGTTGGAGCTTATGGAATAGCTGTTTTGTGCAGTACCGAAAAAGACAAAATTGTGGTTGCCCGAAAAGGAAGTCCATTGGTTGTCGGTCTCGGAAATAAAGAATATTTTATTGCCAGCGATGCAGCGCCAATTGCCGAGTTTACAAGCCAGGTGGTTTATTTAAACGATGAAGATATTGCAGTTATAAAAAGAGACAGTTTCACGCTTAAGAATGTACATAATACCCCTGTTTCCCTGAAAATCAGCAATATCGACCTGGAAATAGGTGAACTCGAAAAAGGAGATTATGAGCATTTCATGCTGAAAGAAATAAACGAGCAGCCCAAAACCATAGAAGAAACATTCCGTGGCCGTTTACGCCCCGACCATTCTGAAATTGTATTGGGAGGGCTGATTAATATTTTTCCAAAAATTATACAGGCTGAGCGGATTATTATCATTGGCTGTGGTACATCGTGGCACGCCGCATTAATTGGCGAATATCTAATCGAGGAGTTTGCTCAGATTCCGGTTGAGGTTGAATACGCTTCCGAGTTCAGATACCGTAAACCTGTGATTGGTAAAAATGATGTTGTTATTCTCATCAGCCAAAGTGGTGAAACTGCCGATACACTGGCCGCACTTCACCTTGCAAAAGAAAAGGGTGCAACGGTTGTTGGAATCTGCAATGTAGTTGGTTCAACACTTTCGCGCGAAACCGATGCAGGGGTTTATACCCACGCCGGTATTGAAATTGGCGTTGCATCCACCAAAGCATTTACAGCCCAGGTTACGGTGTTAACCATGTTTGCACTTAAACTGGCAATGGCACGAAATACGATCAGTGTTGAAGATTACCAGATGCTGGTTAAAGAATTGGCTCAAATTCCCGAAAAAGGGAGATTAATATTGAAAAACAATGAAAAAATAAAAGCCATTGCCGAAAAATACAAAGATGCTATCAATGCGCTGTATTTAGGGCGTGGTTACCTTTTCCCCGTTGCGTTGGAAGGAGCATTAAAGTTGAAGGAAATTTCATACATCCATGCCGAAGGTTATGCTGCCGGCGAAATGAAACACGGTCCAATTGCGCTGGTTGATGACAATTTACCTGTTATTGTAGTGGCGCCAAAAGACGATTATTACGAGAAAATAGTGAGCAACATTCAGGAGGTAAAAGCCCGCAAAGGAAATGTGATTGCCATTGTTACCGAAGGTGATGTGGTATTAAAGGAAATGGTAAACGACAGCATTGAAATACCTGATTCACACCCGGCTTTAGCGCCGCTACTGGCAGTAATACCGTTGCAGATGCTGGCATATCATATCGCATTAATGCGAGGTTGTAATGTTGACCAACCAAGGAATCTGGCGAAGAGTGTGACAGTTGAATAAAAAGCATTTTTCCACCTTTGATATAAAATAAAAAAAGCAGAATTCATTTGGACCCTGCTTTTTGCATATAAAATGTTGCCCCAGACTGGCGCTGATTTGCAATCCGCGCCTTGCCTGAAAAGGTAAAAAATTTTAAACATTCTCGATATTCTGAATAATCCTCAATAAAACAATTTCTGTCATAAAGGAAATTTTCAATTCTGCGAATTGCACACCGATTGCAAATCGGCGCGAGCGGAGGAAATTCTAATTATTGCTGATAACTTTATTTACCCCGTTATTTTTTAAGATGTAGAAGGAGTACCCAAACTGAAGTTGTGAAAAGTTATTCTGCCATTCGCCAATTTCATGAGTAAACTTATATCGTGCAAAAAGTTTCCCGTTATCCGAGATATTCACTTCAAGTTTCATGGCTACCGTATTCAACCAGGCGGCGGTTTTTGTTTTTCCATCATCATTAAGTGGTAATTCAATGTCATCCGATAATTGTTTAAACCATGAAATCCGGTCGCTGATAATAAGTTTCACCCTTTTCTCGGGAATAAAATGAAATCCTGTTTCAAAAGGTATTTCCATATTATTGATAAAGAATTTATTGGCAAATTCCGTAGTATCTGTCTTAATTCCCGTCCGGCCAAACAATAATCCGAGGTCTATTATAAAATTGTATTTAATATTCTGATTTTCGTAATTAACCAAATTTAGCATAGCACCCACCGAATAGTTACGGTATTGATAAAGCTGTATTGGATGAAAAACAGGTAAATTTAATGAATCAGAAAATAATGGAGGAATAAGGTATTTATTGTCGGCTTCAATTTTGGAGAGGTTAAATATAGCATCGATATACTGGAATCCACCAATACCACCACGCCTACAATCCGTCCTGGTGGTTAAAAAGTTAAAACGCTTGTCTAATTCAAGTTGTACAATTCCATTCGGGTTTTCTTCATCAATAAGCCCGAGTAAGTCAGTATATAGTTTTGCTTCAAATAGTTGGGTTGTTTTTTCTCTGAAAAGTTTTTGCTTTGGATTTTCACTGCTCAGGTTAACTGTTATCGGGGCAGGACTGATATCATTGGCATTAACATCCAGAGTTTTTTCATAGTTTAAGAAATCACCAAGTGTTATATAAAGACTTTGGTCACCTTTACCTGTTAGAACCTGTTGTTCAGTCAAGGCTTTCATGTCTTTGCCTACTATACTTTTAATGAATGATCTACTAAATTCTTTGTCCGAATACATACTGATTTTACTGAGATTCTTAACATTTAGGGTAGAACTTATACCGATTGAAAATTTGTTATTAAACTCGATCGGAATTGTTTTGTTGTCTTTTAATTGAATACTACCCAATACTTGCACTTTTTCAATAAATCCGTTATAAAATGTCAAGTTGACATTAGTTATATTCAATGACGTTATTGAAAGTTTTACAGAATCTTTTGAAAAATCATAATATGTATTTACTTCTGAATTAACAAGAGAAACTGTTGCCACCTGAGGAGTTTCCTCGTCTGTTCTTAAATAAACTGCGATAATGGTATATAATTCATTCAGATATTTATCTATATCTTTCTGTTCTGCTGGTTTATTTCCTATTTCTCCAAATACCTTTTCAAAAGCAAGTTTTGCTTTACCTATAAAACTTTCCAGCTCCAAAGGTTTTAGCTGAAAATGCTGAGGAGAGCTGTCTGCATAGGTAACAGTAAACTTGTAAAAACCTTCGTTGGTCTCTTCAACTGCAATAGTCAAATCAAGGTTATCAACTTCTGATAATTTATCATTGGCAATATACATTTTGACAATATCTGTTGGTATTGTCCATTTTTGTGCTGTGCTGTAACCAGCAATGAATCCCAAAAAAATAAGTAAATGCAATTTTTTCATAATGAGTGATTTAAGTGTTTGTAAATAATTATTGGATGTATGTTGGCTTGTGTCGTGTCTTCGCTGCCGGATGCAAACTCTCAGTAGCGAGGAGAAAACGCCTTTTTATTTATTCTTTATTGATGTTAATTTCATCTTATATTCAAGACACTCTGTAACACCACCTGTATCTCCACATTCTTGTATAAATATTATTTTAGCTATTATATCTATCGTAATACGATTAAGTTCCTCTTGAAAGTATTCTGGTTCTGTATCAACATCTTGTCTTTTAAATATCACCCTAATATAATTTTCACTAATTTGTTCCCAAGTAGCTAATTCAGTGCTTTCATGGAAAGGTGTATCGCTGTCTTCAAATGAACCATAAACTTCCAAAATCCCCCCATCTTTAAATGTGTAAATCACACGTTCTGTGTAACTCGCACCAGATTCTTCAAATAACCAAGGACTGTTTTCGATTAAAAATTGTTTTAAACTATTTCCCGGAAACAATCTAACTGTATCCCGTACAATGTCCTTGTATGGAAAATCGGTTGTAATTACTGCAAAAGAAGAATCCTTACCCATCTTGAAATTGGTTAATAAAGTTCCTGATTCAACCTTAGGATTGGCTTCTATAATTTTGGCGTCACCTTTTATTAATGTTGCATTAAATGGGAGTCTATGTGCATCTCCTAATGAGTCCTTTCTAATAAATTCGGAACTCAGAATACCTCGTTCAACTTCATATTTGGTAATTTTCTCTTTAACTTCTGCCTCATAGAGATATTGGCTGTCAGGCAATCCGGAAAAAGTTTTTTCTGAAACTGCTTTGTAATCAAGCTCTCCAAACGAAACACCGTTGTAAAAATATCTCACTTCTTCTCCTGAAATTTTGGAACCATAAAAATCCCTTGCAAGAGAAATAAGATTAGCTACACTTTCAGCATCGTCCAGAGGATTTAGACTATTAAAGACAGTTTGTATAAAATCATTGAATTTTTGGAAAATACCTGTTTTCCCATTTCCTGTCCCGTTCGAACAATTGACAATTATTTCATTAAATCCATCTTTATATTTTAAAATTTCAGTGGTTGTTTTTCCCTTCGACATTTCTCCGCTCAAAATCAGATCCTTCAACACTGAAGCTTTTTGAGTAAAATAATTAGTCAGTTCTATAGCGCACTTTTTTTCCTTTAAATATTTTTTCAAAGCAAACGGGACAGCAAATAGAACAAGGCTGGTAACAAATGCAGCATTATTTGTATTTTCCACTTCTTTATACAGCGTGTCAGATGCCTTTCCCTTTTCATTTCCATTGGTAAATACAAAAACATACTCACCATTTTGGTCTAATTTTAATATTTGTTTCTTATTGGTTGAGAAAACAGAATTATCCAATAACCAAGTTACAATAGAAGTAGGCGCAAATACCCACTGGGAAGGATCGATAATGATAGGTTCAGTTATGGGATCGCCTGTAATGGTTTGAATTTCAAAGCCCATGCTTGCAAAAACAGGAGCAGGATTACTCCATTCAACATCCCCATCTCTTTTGAATTTGAAAGCAAATTCGTTGTCAAAAAAATCATTGGCAGAATTGGCGCTTTTAAGTGCTTCCCGATTCTTTAAGGCGATGTTTTGGGCTGTAATTTTAACCAAATCAACAAACTGGCTATTGTCGGTTGGTGGTACGTTGTTTTCGACACTTGTTGCCAGAAGGCTTAAAAGTTGCCGATAGTTTTCGTTTGATTGAATTAATTCCAGAAGTTCTTGCGGATTTTTACCTATAAATGCAACATCGGGGAAAAACATAAGATAAAAAAGTAAAACTTCATCAAATGTAATTGAAGGGCCATTTGAACTAACAGGAATAGCTCCGAAAAGTAGATTATCGTCTCGACTAAAAAAAACAGGTGACTCATTACCATCAACAGTATCATTCGGAACCTGAAATGACCCATTAATATTTACATCAGATTCATAAAATGATGATAATACTCTTATTTCACTAAAATCCAATCCAGGAGCATTCAGTTGCAGCTTGCCTGCGGTTACAATCATGGTGGAATCAGATAAATCTTCGAAAATGAATTTAAGGTTTTCAGAAATATTTAACTTTCGTTTTAAGGGTGAAGCGAAATTGTTATTTTTAAAAATAGTGACACGAATACTGTCGCCAATGTTGAAAGCAAAATTGTTTTCAACACTATTTGTTGCGCTTTTTGTTGGTGTAATAGTTGGTGTTCCGTCAAGAATTTCAATCTTGTTTACAGTATTTAATGTTTGACCAATTACTTTAAAAGACTGGGTTTCTTGTGGAGTCTTAATCGTTACAAGGTAAACACCGGTTGCACCGGGTTGCACCCTTATTGAATTTCCCGGAATTATCAGTTTGTTCGATTCCGAATATATTTTCTGCCCGGCAATATTATAGATTGAAAGATTAATCCGTTCGGGTGTGTTTTTCCTGAAAGAAAGAACCAAAGAACCAGGAAGATTCTGAACTTCGATAAAGCCTTTACCACTGTTAAAATCATTTATGCCAACAGTGCCCCAAAATGCCTTTTTTGTAAAGTTAATCTGGTAATACTGTTCATCTGGCAAATCATTAAAAGTCATCCAGGTGTTGTTCGATAAATTTTCCACCATAATTGAATCAAGCGGAACTTTCTGGTTGTTTAGTTCACCACTAATGGTGTAAATAATGTCCTGAGCAAATATTGAAAAGCTCATGAAACCCAATAAAATTAAAGCAAATAGAATTTTTTTCATGTTTACGAATTAAAATAAGACATTAGACTCTTTAATAGTTATAAAGATATGGCACAGGTTAACAGATGTAAATACCCACTATTGGGTATTTATATTCAGTCTAAATAAGAATAAAATGGATAATTAAATCAAATCAAAAGCGGTTGCAAACCTTGAACAATCGATGGTGGTTTTACAGTTTAACTTTCGTTTGATGTTTTTACGGTGTGTTTCAACCGTTTCTTCCGATATAAAGAGATTTTGAGAAATTGTTTCGTTACTGATTCCTTTAGCAATCATTTTCAGAATTTCGATTTCTCGTTTGGTAAGTTTTTCAAACAAATGATAATTGCTTTTCAGGAATTTGTTTTCATCAAGCACCCGTTGTGCTTTTCGGGCAAGTTCGTGTAAACTGTCAACCGGAATGGCGGCGGCTATAAATAATAACGGATCGCCATCTTCATTTTTTAAAAGAATTTTTGAACCTGTAATGTACCATGAATAGGATTGATCGGGCGCCGGACGAACTTGTTGAAATGCCGAAATAATCTCGTTATCATTGTTTCGTTCCAAAAGCCCAATGATTTTTGGTGTATATTCTTTCGATTCTTCTGGATTAAAATAACGCTGATGGTATTCAGTTCCCATGGCAATAATTTCTTCATTGGTAATGCCAAGTATATCTCTTCCGCGTTTTGACATATGAACCACTGTGCCATCGCAAACTTTAAATACAATTAATACAGCGGGTATATCATCCTCATATTTTTGTATTTCAGAGATTTTAATGGCAATTAGCTGTTCATTTTTGGTTAGCGGAGTAGCATTCATTTAAATATTGTTTTATAAGTGTTGAAGTTGCTTTAAAAATATAAATTTTATTTAACATTCCTTTAAATTGAAAAAATAAAATTACGGACTACCGAAGCTCATTACGGAGGTATAAACTTTCGGTTATCTTTGCCCCCTGAATTTTAAAAACTGAAAATATGAATGCATATGTTTTTCCCGGACAGGGAGCACAGTACCCGGGAATGGGAAAAGATTTATATGAAAATTCGGCAGAAGCCAAAGCTTTGTTTGAAAAAGCAAACGATATTTTGGGATTCGAAATCACCAAAATAATGTTTGAGGGAACAGTTGACGATTTAAAAGAAACCAAAGTAACTCAACCTGCCATATTTTTACATTCGGTTCTACTGGCAAAAACAGTAAAAGATTTTGCACCCGATATGGTTGCAGGTCACTCGTTGGGCGAGTTTTCTGCGTTGGTTGCCAATGGTGCTTTAACTTTTGAAGACGGATTAAAATTGGTGTATAAACGTGCACTTGCCATGCAGAAAGCCTGCGAAATGGAACCTTCAACAATGGCTGCGATTGTAGGTTTGGATGATAATATTGTTGAAGAAGTTTGCGCGTCAGTTGACGAAGTGGTTGTTCCTGCCAATTACAACTGTCCGGGACAATTGGTTATTTCGGGTTCGTTTGCCGGAATTGACAAAGCCTGTGAATTGTTAACTGCGAAAGGTGCAAAACGTGCTTTGAAACTGGTTGTTGGCGGAGCTTTTCACTCGCCGCTAATGGAGCCGGCACGCGAAGAACTGGCTGCTGCCATCGAATCTACAACATTCAGCAAACCTGTTTGTCCGGTTTATCAGAATGTAAATGCACAGGCAACTTCCGATCCTGAAGTGATAAAACAAAACCTGATTGCACAATTAACAGCACCGGTAAAATGGACTCAAACTGTACAGAATATGATTGCCGGTGGCGCCACTTCGTTTACTGAAATTGGACCAGGTACTGTTTTACAGGGACTTGTAAAAAAAGTTGACAGAAATATGGTTACGGCAGGAGTAAATAGTTACCAGGTATAAAAATAAAATCGAATCATAAAAAATCCCGGATTCTCATCCGGGATTTTTTATGATTATTACTCAATCTCCTTATTTTGCAACATGCGGTAAATGGTCGATTTGCCAACACCCAGTTTCGTTGCTACCAACCTTACATTGTGATTGTATTTGTTGAGAAAATGTTTTATAATTTCCGAATTGTATTCTTCAATTGTTTTTTCAGTTGCCAATAAGTTCTGAACATTATTATCGATATTCAGATTAAGATGACTGGCTTTAATAATTTCACGGTTGGTCATCACACAGGCAAGTTCCATAACTGCTTTTAATTCCCTGATATTTCCCGGGAAATGATAGGAGACGAGTAGTTTCCTTGCTTCTTCCGAAATTTCTTTTGCTCCCATTTCGTTTTCGCGGCAAAACTCATCAACAAAATATTTAGCCAGTAAAATTATATCGTTACCCCGGTCTTTCAAAGGTGGCAATTCAATAGGCAGTCCCAGTAAACGATAATAAAGGTCTTTTCTGAATTTTCCATCTGCAATCAGATTTGCCAGATTTTTATGGGTGGCTGTAATAATTCTAACATCCAATGGAATTGTTTCCGAACCGCCCAACCTTACCAATTCACGTTCCTGAATAACACGTAACAATTTGGCCTGTAAACTAATGTCCAAATCTGCAATTTCATCTAAAAACAAGGTTCCGCCGTTTGCCTGTTCAAACTTCCCGATTTTCCTCGCATCGGCGCCTGTAAATGCACCTTTTTCGTGACCAAAAAGTTCGCTTTCTATCAGTCCATCGGGAATAGCCGAAACATTTACCGCCACAAATGGTTTGTTGCTTCGTTTCGAATTAAAATGAATTCCTTTTGCAACCAGTTCTTTTCCGGTTCCGGTTGCTCCTGAAATGGAAACAGAAATCTGCGTTTGAACGGCTTTATCCATTAATTCAAAAATGTGATCTATTTCCCTACTGTTACCTTTTATGAGATTTCTGAAATTGAATTTCTCTTTAACAGCGTCTTTTAATATCAGGTTTTCGGTTCGAAGCTGATCAGTTTCACGAATGTTTTTAATGATATTGCTAAGTTTTTCGCGGGTATCCGGCGCTTTCATTATGTAATCATAAGCACCGTTTTTCATCAGATCTATGGCTGTATTAATGTTTTCCTGTGCTGAAATAATAATTACGTTGGTTCCGGGCATTCTCCTTTGTATTTTTTTCAATACATCGTATCCGGTCATATCGGGCAATGTGTAATCCAAAGTAACTACATCGGGTTTTTCGTCTAAACTGGCCATAAAATCGCGCCCATTGTGGAATACTTTTACCATGTATCCGTCATCGGTAAGCTGTTTCTTTAATATTTGGGCATAAAGCGTATTATCTTCAACTACGAAGATTTTGTATTGCGTCTTTATTTTGGAGCTGGTCATTTTGGATTAATTAAATTAAAGGCACTAAGATAAAATTTATAAGTAGCTTTTTGCAAATCTTTTAACGATTAAAATATTATTTTTATAAAAGTAAAAAAAACATCTTATATGAAATATAAAGCTTTTCACAAATTATCATACGGTTTATATATAATTGCTACAGAGCTGAATGGAAAAAAATTTGGTTATGTTGGTAATACTGCATTTCAGGTAACAGCAGAACCGGCGCTGATTGCTATCAGCAGTCACAAAAACAATTACACAACAGCAAAAATTCTGGAGAGCAGTAAATTTTCAATTTCGGTGCTAAAAAAGGAGGTAAATACTTCGCTGATTGGTGAGTTTGGATTTATGTCGGGAGCTGATTTCGATAAATTCAGGAATGTTGAAACTATTACATCGGTTACCGGTGCGCCAATAATTACAGATTCATCGGTGGCCTGGTTCGATTGTAAGGTTGTGAATTCGATTGATGTTGGTTCGCACATTTTAATAATTGGTGAAGTGCTCGACAGTGATGTACTTTCAGGAGAAGAACCTTTAACCTACGAATATTATCGCGAAAAATACAAAATGCTTGCTCCTAAAAATGCACCAACATTTTTAGAAAAAGATAAACTTGAGAAAGAAAAAGTTCCTGAACCTGTTATAAAAGCTGAATCAAAAGATGAGGTTCATCACGAACACATTGCCGGAGATTTAAATACATACACCTGCAGTATTTGCGGTTTTCAGTATAATCCTGAAGAAGGCGATCCTGCAATGGGAATACCTCCTGAAACACCATTTGAAGATTTACCTGATGATTATAAATGTCCGATTTGTAATGCAGGGAAGGATTATTTCAAGAAAAATGATTAATAAAAAGGTGCGAAACTCAAATTTTCGCACCTTTTTAGTTCACAAACTTCGGTGCGTTCCATCGCAGAAAGGCTTGTTATTTGAGTGTTTACACTGGCAAAGATAAACTTCCTTTTGCACGTCGATTTTAAACTGAACAGGGAACATACCTGTACCCAGATGTGAACCATCGCAAAAAGGCTGATTTTTACTTTTTCCGCAGGCACACCAGAAATAGGTTCCCTGATTTAAATTTACTGCAACCGGATTCTTTGTAAATATTTTCGGACTTTCCATAATTAATTATTGTTTAACTTATTTCAATATAGGTTAAACATTTAATATTAAAAAAGGTTTAGAAAATAATTTTGTACGCCACAATACGATTGTCGAAAAAGGTTGGAACAAGCACCAAATCAAGTTTTAAAGCATAATCGATATCAGCCGTTTTAAGTTCTTTTTCGGTGGTGTCGAGTAATTTTGTGGTTTTGCTGTTTTTGTGAATAAAAATTCGTCCGGGCCAGTTTGAAAAAACAAAATCGCCTGCATTGTTTTTTTCCAAACCATCAACTCCACCGGCTTCTTCAATAAGTAAAGTTGTCTTTTTCGTTTGAATATCAACTTCATAAATATTATTATCGCCAACCAGTAATTTTCCTTTTTCGGCCATTAAACCATTTGGCGTTTCTAAGGGTTTTCCTTCCATCCAAACGGTAAATTTTCCTTCATTCAATACATGAATTCTGGCAGTCCGGTTATCCGAAACGAAGATCATACCATTCATACAGGCAGTTACATCATTTAAAAAAACTGCATCCGGAGCATTGTATTTTGCTGTAATTGCACCTTTTTCAATGTCAATTTCCACTAACTGGTCAATATCCGAAACATACAATTTCCCTTTAAAAATTGCCATTCCCTTTGGAGCGTTTAAATTTTTTATCCACTCCAGGTTTTTAATTTTTCCATCGGTATTTAAAACCGAAATAAAACCATTTCCATCTTTTGTTGATGGATCGCCGTTGATATTGGCAACGTAAATTACATCCTTTTCGGGGTAGTAAATTACCGATTCAGGAGTTTTTAAATCGGTGGTAGTTTCCCACACTTTTTCCAATTTTTGTGCTTTTAAAATATTCACACCAAAAATCAGAGTCACTAATAATCCTGCAAAAATTGTTTTCATAATAAAATCTTTTTATTCATAAATCAAATTACTTAATAAACTATCTTAACAAACCAAAAGCTGGTTTGTATTAAAAGGTTGAAAATTTGATTAAAAATAAATAAAAATGAAAACAGTTGCAATTGTTTTAGTATTCATTATAAGCATTTTAAGTGCCTTTGGAGAGAATCCTGAAAAACAGCAATTTTATGTTGGAACCTTTACTTCGGAGGGCGGAAAAGGTATTTATTTATGCGAATTCGATGCAGAAAAGGGTGAAATTTTATTGAAGGAAACTTTTATCGGAATTGACAATCCATCATTTTTAAAAGTATCTCCCAATAAAAGATATTTGTATGCAGTTAATCGCGCAACTAAGGAAATTGAACCTTCGGGAGGATTTGTTTCTGCTTATGAAATTGGTAAAAACGGAACAATTAAGTTTTTGAATAAACAGTTGTCACATGGCGCTGATCCTTGTCATGTTGATGTTTCGCCCGATGGAAAATTTGTTGCGATTGCCAACTATGGTGGTGGAAACACTGCAATGTATCCGGTAGCAGAAAATGGGAGTTTGTTGCCTACAAGTTCGATCATAAAAAATGAAGGATCCAGTGTGAATCAGGCCAGGCAAACCAAACCATATGCACATTCCATTAAGTTTTCGTTATTTAACAATCAGGTTTTCAGTGCCGATTTAGGTACCGACCAGTTAAATATTTATACTTTGGAAGGAGATAAACTCGTACAGAAAGGTCAGAAATTTGCAAAACTTGAACCTGGAGCTGGTCCCCGACATTTCGATTTTCATCCTGACGGAGTAACTATTTTTGTTATAAATGAATTAAATTCAACAATCACAACCTTTACAAAGAGCGCTGATAACCTCGAAAAAATTCAGACAATTTCAACATTGCCTTCTGATTTTAAGGGAGTAAGTTACTGTGCCGATATTCATGTTTCTGGCGATGGAAAATATTTGTATGGATCGAATAGAGGACACAATTCAATTGCAGTTTTTGAAATTAACAATGAAACAAAACAGTTAAAATCTGTAGGATTTGTTCAGGTTGAAGGAAACTGGCCGCGTAATTTTACATTATCTCCCGACGGAAAATTCCTGCTTGTTGCCAATCAGAAAAGTGGAAATATTACCGTTTTCAAAGTAAATAAAGAATCAGGAATGCCTGAATTTACCGGAAATGAGATTCAGATTCCAGCACCAGTCTGTATCGAATTTTTATAATAATCAGCTGAATTTTGTACTGATTAGTTTAATAAATTCATCGCGGGTGGCGGTTTTCTGAAAAGCTCCGGTAAAATCTGAAGTTGTGGTTATCGAATGTTGTTTCTGAATACCGCGCATTTGCATACAAAGGTGCTGTGCCTCAATAACAACGGCAACTCCCAGCGGTTTTAAAGTATCCTGAATGCACTCTTTAATCTGCATTGTTAATCTTTCCTGAACCTGTAAACGTCTGGCAAAAACATCAACAACCCTTGCTATTTTGCTCAATCCGGTAATTGTGCCATTGGGTATATAAGCCACATGTGCTTTACCAAAAAATGGAAGTAAATGATGCTCACACATCGAGTAAATTTCAATGTCCTTAACAATCACCATTTGCCGGTAATCTTCTTTGAAAAGTGCCGATTTAAGAATTTCAACCGGGTCGGTTTTGTAGCCCTGCAATAAAAATTGCATCGCTTTTGCTACCCGTTCAGGTGTTTTGTCAAGTCCTTCGCGTAAATTATCTTCGCCCAGTAATTTTAATATATTCTGGTAGTTTTTTGCAAGTTCGGTGGTGGTATAATCATCGAAATTTTCAATTCTTTCGTAGTTGTTGGTGGCATTATTTTTAACTGAACACATGGCAATGATAATTTAGTGTTTACAAAGATTAACTTTTTTTACTAAAAACAGTATGAAAGGTTGTATTGGTTTTATCAAACCATAATAATTACTAAAATTGAATTATGAAAATATTGATTGTTGCCGCAACATGGCTTGAAGTAAAACTGCTTGCCGATGAACTCGAATTTGTTGAAGAAACTACGCATCTTATAAAAAGATACCGTTTAAACGAAATTGAAATCGATATTTTAATTACCGGAATCGGGACCACCTTTACCTCATTTCACCTTACAAATACATTACATAGTAAAAAATACCATTTCGTAATTAACGTGGGTATTGCCGGAAGTTTAACCAGTGAATTGGTCATTGGCGATGTCGTTTCGGTTGTTTCTGATGAATTTGCCGATTTGGGAATCGAAAAGGAAAATGAGTTTCTAACTCTTTTTGACTCTGGTTTTATGGACGGAAATGATTTTCCGTTCGAACAGGGAATTTTAAAAGCTTCTGAATCAAATGGATTATTCAATTTAAAAAAGGTCAGGGGAATAACCACTAATAAAAGTCATGGCAGAACTGCATCGATTGCTGAGGTAAAATCAAAGTTTTCAGCTCATATTGAATCGATGGAAGGTGCAGTCGTTTTTTATGTGTGCAACTGGATGGGAATTAGTTGTTTTCAGATTCGGGCAATATCAAATTTTGTTGAACCCCGCGATTCTGCAAAGTGGAATATTCCGTTGGCACTGGAAAAACTCAACGAAGCGATATTGAATGTTTTAAAGAAACTCATGGTTGAGGTTCATTGATTTTGCTATTTTTGGGCAAAATTTTCTGCATGAAACTTACACTTGGGTTTTCGACCTGCCCCAACGATACATTTATTTTCGATGCTTTAATTCATAAAAAGGTAAATACCGAAGGTTTGGATTTTGATGTTATTTTGGCTGATGTTGAAGAGCTTAACCGCAATGCATTTGAAGGTAAAACTGATATCACAAAGTTAAGTTACCATGCATTTGCATATATCGCAAACGATTACAAACTATTAACATCGGGAAGTGCACTCGGATTTAAAAATGGTCCGCTTTTAATTGGTAAACGCAAAATTTATCCTGATGAAGTTGCAGATTTAAAAGTTGCAATTCCCGGAAAATATACCACCGCCAATTTACTTTTCAGTATTGTTTATCCAGTAGTTAAAGAGAAAAGAGAATATCTATTTTCTGATATTGAAGAAGCAATTTTGGATGGTGAATCAGATGCAGGGGTTATTATTCACGAAAACAGGTTCACCTTTGAAAAAAAAGGATTAAAAAAAATTATTGATTTGGGTGAAGACTGGGAAGAGAAAACAAAAAATCCGATTCCGCTGGGTGGTATTGTAATCCGGCGCAAATTTGAACCTGAAATACAGCAAAAAGTAAATCGTGTATTAAAACGAAGCGTTGAATTCGCGTTGGCAAATCCAAATTCAAGTTACCGATATGTAAAAAATTATGCACAGGCGCTGAACGACGGAGTAATTCAAAAACACATTGAATTATACGTTAACAATTTTACAGTTGATTTGGGTGAAATTGGTAAAAATGCTGTAAAAACCTTGTTTGACAAGGCTGAAAAAGAAAAGATATTTGAAAAGGTACGGCAGGATATTTTTGTGGATTAAAAAAGTTCGATTTATTTTGTACACGAAACAATAAAGTAACTATTATGGAGTTAGTAACATATAAGAGCAGGTATTTTTCGGGAAACGCGTTATTTGCTGAATTTAACTAACCACTTATAGAAATGATAGTTGTAACAGGCGCAGCCGGCTTTATCGGCAGTTATTTAGTTGGAAGACTTAACAAAGCAGGTTATAAAGATTTGATTTTGGTTGACAAAATCGATAATCCACTAAAAGAATTCAATCTGGAACATAAGACTTACAGAAAATTTATTGATCGCGATAATTTTTTTAAGTGGCTTATTAAACATTCACAAGAGGTGGAATTCATTTTTCATCTTGGTGCCAGAACCGATACAATCGGCCAGGAACCTCAGTTGTATCAGCAACTTAATCTTATTTATTCGCAAAGGCTCTGGAATATCTGTTCCGAAATTCAGGTTCCGCTTTTGTATGCTTCTTCTGCTGCAACATATGGTAATGGCGAAGAAGGATTTTCAGATTCACACAAAAACATACCACATCTCCGTCCTCTGAATTTATATGGCTGGTCGAAACACGATTTTGATGTTTGGGCATTAAAACAATTCAGAACTCCACCGTTTTGGGCAGGAATGAAATTTTTTAATGTTTATGGTCCAAACGAGTACCACAAAGGCAGAATGGCTTCAGTAGTTTTACATGCTTATCATACCATAAAAGAAACAGGTAAAATGGAGCTTTTTCGCTCGCATCACAAAGATTACAAAGACGGTGAACAAAGCCGCGATTTTATTTTTGTGGAAGACATTGCCGATGTGATGATGTTTTTTATGGAAACTCAGAAAAACAAGGGTATTTTCAATGTAGGAACCGGAAAAGCCCGTTCGTTTCTGGATTTAACGGTTTCCGTTTTTAACAGCATGAATATTACTCCCGATATTTCATTTATTGATTGTCCGGTTGATTTGCGCGGAAGATACCAGTATTTTACTGAAGCGGACATTCAAAAACTGAGAGATATTGGTTATTCAAAACCCTTTACCGAACTTGAGGCAGGAGTAGATCAGTATGTTGGCGAATTCCTGATGGCTGAAGCCTGTTATTAACATTTCAGGAAATTCTCCTGATTTCTTGCAGCAACCAGTTTCTGTTATTCATTTTTATTTGAATTATAAATGAAGAAAATTCTCTTTACTTTTCTTTTTATTATAAGTGTAGCTGGCGTTTTTACAGGAATAGTACTTCACGAAAAATGGCTCGATTACTTGTGCAAACCACTGATTATGATTTCTATTGGCGGTTACTTTCTTATGCACTCGAAAATCATCGATAAAAAAGTGGTACTGTTAGCAATGTTTGCGTTCCTGTTTTCGTTGTTTGGCGATTCGTTTTTGATGTTTGCCGGGTTTTTTATTCCCGGCCTTGCTTCTTTTTTGGTTGCCCAAATTTTTTACATCTTTTTATTTCACCGGACCATTAAAATTTCAGGAGGAAATTCATTTTTACGACAGAATTATTATTGGTTATTTGGATATGTCATTTATGGTTTATCAATTTATTTTTTACTCTTTGAAAATCTGGATTTTGTGCTTAAAATAGCTGTTTTTATGTATATGCTGGCATTACTGGGTATGTCGGCAATGGCATTAAACCGCTATAAAACAGTTTCGAACGCAAGCTTTAAAATGGTTTTTTATGGCTCGGTTTTATTTGTAATTTCCGATTCGCTTATAGCACTCGACAAATTTTTTACGCCAATACCAAACGTCAGAATTTTTGTGATGTCAACTTACATTGCAGCACAATATTTAATGATGAGAGGAATACTTAAACAGTTTGAAAAAGAAACTTTTATCTGATCATTTCTTAAATTAACTTCACTTAAAATCTTTTAGGACATCAGTTTCCCGTTTCATTTTACAATTTAGGCGCTGAGAAATTTGTTGTAATCTGAGGCAAAAACCTGTCGATAAAAAGTAGAACCGACGAAGCAAGCAAAATCCCTCCAATACTTAACGGCAGCGTACCCAGTTTGCTGAAAACCGATTGATAGCCGCTTGAAAAAGAGCCATCACCAACGTTGCTCAACATTTTCGACAACTGTCCTTCTTCCTGTATACCGTTGCCCGAAAAAACAAACATTGCTACTATAAGAAGCACAAAAAGCAAAAGTATTATCCAGAATCCTTTTCCCAGAATCCTTTCATCTTTTACCTGTTCCAATGCTACTTTTTCCTCCAAAACACGGTTCATCACGTTCAGAGTAAAGTCTTTGCCAGGAGAATCAAGTTTTATCTCCTTAATCAGACTTTTTAATTCGTTATCTAAATCCTGTGTTTTCATTGTGTATGTTATAATATGGTATATAATTCTTCTTTTAACATGTCATTTAATATAGTGTACAGCTTTTTGCGCGCTCTGAATAATTTAACTTTTACATTGCTTTCTGTCATTTTTGTAATCTCCCCGATTTCTTCAACCGATTTATCTTCAAAATAATAAAGTAAAATCAGCGTGTATTCGTCTTCCGGAAGTTTTTCGAGGGCAGCTTTTACATATTTAGCCCTGTTTTCAGCCGGAATCCCATCAAAATTCATTTCCTCCGGTTCGTCAGAAATCTGAACGTCGTCGGTTGAAACTAACCTCAGTTTTTTCTTTCTTGCTTCCGAAATGCAATTATTATAGGTAATTCTGTAAAGCCAGGTCGAAAACTTTGCATTTCCTTTAAAGGTATGTAACGATTTAAATGCCTTAACAAAACTTTCCTGTGCCATTTCTTCAGCATCTTCACGATTTCTAAGAACTTTAAACGAAATTGAATAAACAATATCCTTGTATTTATCTACAAAGTATGAAAAGTATTGCGTGTCACCTTTTAATACTCTTTCAATATACCAGATGTCGTCTTTTTGTTCCATTTTGCTGGTTTGACGTAAAACTACAAACGAGGTTACAACTTTTAATACCAATTTGAATTATTTTTTAGTGTAATATTATTTTGGAACAATATTGATGGAAATACCTGCTTACTGACAAAAAATTAGGTTTAGTCGAATCAATTGGGAGAAGGGGACAAATAAAGATTTCATATCGGTATAAAAATAAATTTTCTAAAAGTTGTAACCGACAATTTTAAGGTGCGTCATAAGGGCAAGAAAACAAAAAATAAACAATTTAAAATTTGAAATCATGGAAGGAATTTTTGTACCACTGGCTTTTTTTCTGGCGTTGTTTGCAATACTTTACGTTTACTGGACAACCCGTACAAAAGAGCGGCTGGCGTTGATCGACAAGGGATTGGATGCCAGTGTTTTTAAAACCGATTGTAATAAATACGGACTCGTAAAATGGGGAGTATTTTTAATTTTTGCAGCACTTGGAGTTTTTACAGCTCATTTACTGGCACAGGTTTTTAACGAAGTCGCAGCTTATTTCAGTATGATTTTGTTCTTTGGTGGAGTTGGCTTAATTGTAGCTTACTTTGTTACCAGTACCATGGCGAAAAAGGGTTAATATCCAATGAGTTGGGGCAAAAAAACGGGTGATTTTCTCACCCGTTTTTTTTTATTCAGTATAATATTGAATCACTTTTTTTATGGATTCCGTGCAAACCGGACAAAACATTTTTGGATTATTGCTTTTCATCCGGCAATCGATAAATGGGCTGTAAATTCCCTTACTCATATAACCTCCACCTTCATAAACACCAACAGTATTGCTATATTTTGCGTTTCTGGGAGTTGGAATTTCTACTGTGTCGGCAATCATATTTTTCCATTTCGAATCAAAATTTACAAGGGTGGTTAAGTTAGGTTCCCACGGTTCTACTTTTAAATTGTAAAAATCTTCGTAAGCCACCCGGGAATTGTAATATTCATCGCCCAAACCGGCAAAACCATGTCCGAATTCATGTATAAAAACCTCTTTTGTTAATTCATTGTCAGCGGTACAAACCGATACAAAATTGTAAAATCCACCACCACCATATCGTTCGGTGTTTACCAAAACATAAATCTGGTCGTACGGAACATTGGCAGCGGCATCTAAAATGGGTCTCATATCGCTTGTTGTCAGGTAGCGCGACACATCGAATGTGTAAAAAGTAGAGTTGAAACAGGTGTTTTTGTAAATATTTTCTCCCGGAATATCAGTTCCCGATTCCAAAGACGGAGTTAAAACAGCACTGACGTTAAATTTTGCTTTTTCAGATTTAAAAGGCTCTTCTTCAAACAAATACTGTGTGACTCTTTTTGTATCATCTTTAAATTTCTGCATTTCGGTGGCAGTATAACCCTCGGCCAAAATAACAATATCTACTTTGTTTTCTGGCTTTCCGTTATTCAGAATACTATAAGTCTCGAATTTGATTGTTGATTCATTCAGAATAAAATAATTATCGGGATTTATTGCCGATTTATAAATGGTTTTAAAGTTACCGTCGCGTTGCCGCGAATCGATTTCGAGCCTGATTTTGTTTTTAGGAAAAGGAAAAATGGCCGATTGGTAAAAAGTTTTATCCGTAACTTTTGCTTCTGCAGTACTTTGCCATTCTTCGAAAAGCGTGCTGAATCCCTTGCAAAATATTAGACTATCCGATTTTTCATCGAAAACTCTGAAACGATAGTTCCCATAATTAAATGGATCGATCAGTTTTGTTCTTGATCCTGCCCAAAATGGTTCCTTTTTTATTTTTTCAGGATAAACTTTTTCTTCGTTGCTGTTTCCACCTAATATAAAATCGAACCGCATCGATTCAAACCCGAAATACCTGTTGAAATTAATTTGAGAAAATGCACAAAAAGGAATCATCAGAATTAAAAACAAAAACTTCAGTTTCATATTACATTTAATTTTTTGTGAAAGTAGAAAAAATAGATTTTACGATTATGATGAATTTCAGTAAAAAGTCAGTTTAAGAATTTTAGGGAAAGATAATTTTGGTGTAGAATTACAAATTGTTACAAATGCTGTTTTATATAAGTTATATATTTAGCATTTATAGATTTTTAATACATTTGTTTTATAATTTGAAACTAAAAACTGATTAAATACGCAATGAATACACACGATTATACAGAGCATCCGGCAGATATTGATGCACTCGATGAAAAGATTCTTAAATTAATTACTCAAAACGCACGTATTCCATTTTTGGAAGTTGCCAGGGAATGTGGAGTTTCGGGTGCAGCGATTCATCAAAGGGTACAGCGGTTGTTTAATATTGGGGTGGTTGAAGGTAGCGAATTTATAGTCAGTCCACCGAAATTGGGTTACAACACGTGTGCGTATATGGGTATTTACCTTGAAAAAGCAAATTACCACAGAAAAGTAGTTGAAGCTTTACGGAATATTCCTGAAATAGTTGAATGTCATTATACAACTGGGCAGTATGCCATATTCATTAAAATTCAGACTAAAAATAATGTGCATTTAAAACAGATTATTGATAACGAATTGCAGGAAATAGAAGGAATTGCCCGAACAGAAACTTTTATTTCGCTTGAAATGGATTTTAAAAGGCAGGTACCGATAAAATAAAATCACAAAAAACAAAAAAACAAAAATCAAATAAGTATCAATTCGAAAATACCAATTTTAAAAACTGTAAAATTCAATTAGTAAATGCGAATTTATAATATTGTATTTTGAAGTTTATTTGACTTTTTGAAATTTGTTTTTGAAATTTGTTATTTGCTGTTATTTTATTTGTACCAGCCTGCATACATTTCATAGGCATTGGCAATTCTGATAATTTCTCCTTCCAGAAGTTCCTTACTGATTTCCTTAACTTTTTTTGCCGGAATACCTGCATAAACACAGCCCGACTCAACAATTGTTCCTTTTGTAACTACCGAGCCTGCAGCAACAATGGTATTGCTTTCAACAATTGCATCATCCAAAACCACTGCATTCATTCCAATCATCACATTATCGCGAATTGTGCATCCATGAACTATTGCGCCGTGTGCAATGGTTACATAATTTCCAATATTGGTTGGCGATTTTTTATAGGTGGCATGTACAACGGCATTGTCCTGTATGTTGGTATTGTTTCCCACTTTTATGTAATGTACATCTCCCCTTAAAACTGCATTGTACCAGATACTGCAATTATTGCCAATTTCTACATCGCCTATCAGTGTTGCGGTTTCAGCCAAAAAACAATTTTCTCCAATCTGCGGATTTTTTCCGTTTAACGATTTTATTAGTGCCACTATCTAAACTTATTTTAAATTGATTCAAATATATCAAAACCTGTAAATATTTGAATATGTTATTACCTACTTGTTAAATAATGGTTATTTTTGGCGGTTTGAAAAATTTTAAAAAGTAATTAAATGAAGGATACAAGAGTAATTGAACTGGAAGAGGTAGCCATCCGGTTTTCCGGGGATTCGGGAGATGGAATGCAACTTACCGGTACATTATTTTCGGATGCGAGTGCTCTGTTTGGAAATGATATTTCAACGTTTCCCGATTATCCGTCCGAAATCAGGGCTCCGCAAGGCACTGTTGGAGGTGTTTCAGGATTCCAGGTGCAGTTTGGTAAAAAACAAATCAATACTCCGGGCGATTATGCTCATGTGTTGATAGCCATGAATCCTGCGGCTGTAAAGGCAAATGCAAAATTTATGAATCCGGGTGGAACTATTATTTATGATTCGGATACATTCAATGAGAAAAACCTGGCGAAAGCAAATTTTGCCACCGACGATCCTTTTACAGAATGTAATCTGAATGATTATTTTAAAATTCCGGTTCCAATTACAAACCTTACAAAAGAAAGTTTAAAAGATTTTGGTCTTGACAATAAAAGCGTTTTACGAAGCAAAAACATGTTTGCGCTTGGATTGGTTTGCTGGATGTTTAACCGGCCAATGGATTATATTGAGGAATATATAAACACGAAATTTGGGAAAAAGCCTGTTGTTGCAGAATCGAATATAAAAGTTTTGCATGATGGTTTCAATTACGGAATGACCATGCAGCACATGACTCCAACCTACATGGTGCTTCCGGCAAATATCGAAAACGGAACTTACCGGAATATTAATGGTAACCACGCTACTGCCTGGGGATTTTTAGCTGCTGCCGAAAAATCGGGACTGGAGCTATTTATTGGTTCTTATCCGATAACACCCGCTACCGAAATTTTACAGGCACTTACCGAGCGTAAGGATTTGGGTGTAAAATCGTTTCAGGCTGAAGATGAAATTGCAGGAATTACTTCGGCAATTGGAGCAGCTTTTGCAGGTAACCTGGCGGTTACAACAACTTCAGGTCCGGGTTTGGCATTAAAATCTGAAGCAATCGGTTTGGCAGTTATGGCCGAGCTACCGCTGGTTGTAGTAAATGTGCAGCGCGGAGGACCGTCAACAGGACTTCCAACTAAAACGGAACAGTCAGATTTACTTCAGGCACTTTATGGCAGAAATGGAGAAAGTCCGGTTGTGGTTTTGGCTGCAAGCACTCCATCCGATTGTTTCTGGTATGCATATATGGCTGCAAAAATTGCTTTGGAACGAATGGTTCCGGTAATTTTATTAACCGATGGATTTTTAGGCAATGGAAGCGAACCATGGAAAATTCCAAAAATGGCCGACCTTCCTTCGATAACTCCAAGAATGGCAAAAAATGCAGCTACCTATAAACCGTACGAACGTGATGCTGTAACATTGGCAAGAGAGTGGGCAATTCCTGGAATGGCAGGTTTTGAGCACCTGATTGGTGGTTTGGAGAAAAACAAATCGGGATCTGTAAGTCACGATCCAGACAATCACCAGAAAAATTGCGAAATACGCGAACAAAAAGTTCAACGCGTAATTGATTTGGTGCCCGATTTGGAAGTTTGTGGTGATGATGACGGCGATGTATTAGTCGTTGGTTGGGGCGGAACTTATGGCCACTTAATCAGTGCAGTTCGAGAACTTAGATCAGAAGGTAAAAATGTAAGTCTGGCACATTTCAATTATATAAAACCACTTCCTAAAAATACAACTGAAATTTTTAAGAATTTCAAAAATATCATTGTGTGCGAACTTAATCTGGGGCAGTTTGCCAGTTATTTAAGAAACGAATTACCAACGTTTTCCTATCGTCAATTAAATAAATTGAATGGATTACCATTGACGGTGAAAGAGGTTAAGAATAGCGTTAATAAAATATTGGAGGAGTAGAAAATGGCAGAATTAAATTATACAGTTAAAGATTTTAAAAGCGAAAATGAAGTTCGCTGGTGTCCGGGTTGCGGTGATTATGCCATTATGAACGCTGTTCAGCGAACCATGGCAGGAATGCAAATTCCACGCGAAAAATACGCTGTGATCTCGGGAATCGGGTGTTCCTCAAGGTTCCCTTACTATATGAGTACTTACGGTTTTCACACCATACATGGCAGGGCAACCGCAATTGCATCGGGCGTAAAACTGGCCAATCCCGAACTTAGTGTTTGGGTAATTACAGGCGATGGCGATGCAATGGCAATTGGTGGAAACCACTTTATCCATTTAATTCGACGTAATATCGATATCAACCTTATTTTGTTCAATAACCGTATTTACGGGTTAACAAAAGGACAATATTCTCCCACTTCCGATCGTGGATTTAAATCGAAAACATCGCCATTTGGAACTATCGAAGATCCGTTTGTACCCGGACAACTGGTAATTGGTGCGCGAGGTTCGTTTTTTGCCCGCTCAATTGATAGTAATATGAAATTAAGTCAGTCAGTGTTTGAAGTGGCGGCAAATCACAAAGGAACTTCTGTAGTAGAAGTTTTGCAGAATTGTGTGATTTATAACGATGGAATTCATGATGCAATTACTGATCCTGCTTTCAGGGCCGATCGGCAATTGATTCTGGAGCATGGCAAACCAATGCTTTTTGGCAACGAAAAAGAAAAAGGAATTGTATTTGATAAGGGAAAACTGAAGGTGGCAATAATTGGTGAAAACGGAGTTACCTCCGACGATATTCTGGTTCACGATGCCACCGAAGTTGATCCTACCTTACACATGGCGCTTATTAACATGCAGTTGCCCGATATGCCGGTTGCTTTTGGAGTAATCAGAAGTGTGTCGGCACCGGTTTACGATACCGAAATGGTGGCACAAATTAATCAGGTTCAGCAAACCAGAAAAATTAAAAGTGTTGATGACTTGTTGAATTCGGGAAATACCTGGGAAGTTAAGGGAAATGTGATATCATGAAATAACCGTGATTGCGCGAAAGATTAGCATTAAAGCAAATTGAAATAGACTTAAAGGCTCCTGGTTAATTTGACCGGGAGCTTTTTTTATGAAATTCAGTTTAATTCAAACCATCTTGTTTTCTTAATATAAATCCCCGATTGTAATCCAGGGTAAATCACGAATGTTATCAGGGCTTGCGAATAGTTAAAGGGCTTATCTTTTAAAAATTCGTATAATTTTTGGTAATTTTTCATTGCAAAATCAACCGAATAACCGGCAACAATAATATTCCAAAATGCTTCCAACCGATAGTTGGATTCATAATTTAGCAAATTTTCAACCTTTTGAAATTTTTCGGTTGGTAAAAGCGATTTTATTTTACCATAATAATCCAGTGTTGCTGTTTTTTTCATTTTACCCGTAGTTTTATGATTCCATAAAATTACTTCTGTACCGGTAGTACCTTGACAATTATTTTACTGAAACAAGAGGTAAAAATTGCTGATTTTTTTATCAGAAATTTGAAAGTACTGGTTGCTGGAGAGTTTTAAAACGAGATATCTTGTGTGCAAATAACCGGCATATCATCTAAATCCTGCATCGCATTAATCAATCCAGCTTTTTCATATTTTCCAATATCTTCTGGTGTAATTCGGCATTCGAATATTTTATGTTCTGCCAGAAATTTTGCACGCTGAGTTCCCGGTAACAACGGTGTGTCGGGTGTCCACCATTTTTCACCGTCAAAAAATACCGGGTTGGCTGCAAAACTATCGGTAATGCAACCGTTTTGTACAATTAAGATATCATCACAATCACCCCGTTTGTCAGATAGCTGTTGAAGTCTTTCCCTGTTGGCATACTTAAATCGGTAATCAATACTATTATCATCCACCAGTTTTAAGCTTTTTATTTTGCGGTACTGATGTGGAAAAAATTCGATTTTCTCAATTTGTTGCGAATACGTTACCCGACAGCGAAACAATCCGACTTTTGCAAATTCCGGAATTTCGATACATTCTAACAGATTTATTTTTGGCGAAGTTTTGAAGTATTCCCTGAAAGCATTATCAAAACGTGCCTGGTGAATCTCCATATTAAAGAGAATTCCATTGTCGCATTTTATGGTTTCAAATAATTGGAACATACACTTTTTTTAGCATTTCATCGTACTCTTTTTCTACCTCGCTCATAAAAGTAATACCGCCGCCACTTTTGTAGATCAGCTGTCCGTTTTGGTTTTCAATAAAACGAATTAACACACAACTGTCAAGGTTTTCTCCGTCGAAAATACCAAATACTCCTGTGTAGTAACTGCGTTCATAATTCTCGGTTTTTGCAATAATTTCAAGTGTTTTCTTTTTTGGGGCACCCGAAATTGAACCTGCAGGAAGCATTTTAAAAATGATGTCGCCAATTTTTTCATTGTAATTTTCAGGTAAATCGCCCGAAATCTGCGAACTCACCTGCCAAAGATTTTTTTGGTTGGTTTTTATATGGCTCAGATATCTGAATTTATCGACAGTCACATTTTCAGCCACCAAACTTAAATCGTTCCTTATTAAATCGACAATGGTATTATGTTCTGCAATTTCTTTCGAATCGGTTAAAATAATTTTTTCTGCATTTTCAATATCCGCGTCGATTGTTCCTTTCATGGGAAATGAATATATTTTTCCGTCACCGGTTTTTACAAATGTTTCGGGAGAGAAACACACAAATTTATCTTTCAGAAAAATTTTATAGGGTGCTGAACTGACATGAAAAATTTCTTCCAGTGAAAGATTTGTTTCAACCTGTGTTGGTTGTGTATAATTTAAAAGGTAAGTATCTCCGTTTAAAATATGAAACATTATTTTTTCGAAACCAACTGAAAAGTCTTCCAACGAAACAGGATTGATTTTCCAGTATTTTAATTCAGGTTTTACTGGTAAATTATCGAATTTAACAGAATCAGGAGTTTGCCACAATATTGGATTTGTCGGATCGTCGATTTCAAAAATAAGTGGGTTTCGCATCTGAAAATCAATAAGAAAGACAAATGGTTTACATTCGCTTCCGCGACTGTTCATCTCTTTTCGTATTTGTTCTGCTTTCGACATGCGGGGCAAAAGTATGAAATTTTCAATCTTTTAATATAAAAATGCCCGTTTTGGACAGATAAAGAAACCTTAACTTGGTTTGAAATTCGATTTGTGCAAAAAATAAAAACTAATGATTTTAGTTTTTATTTGGTTGTAAAAATCAGCCTGAATTTTGGCCATTATTTCTATTTTTGAATGAAATTTTAAACAGGAATGAGTATTGCCGGAAATATTGAAACGATTAAGAAAAAACTGCCAAAAGGAGTGAAACTGGTTGCGGTTTCGAAAACCAAACCCAACGTGGATATTTTGGAAGCTTATCATGCCGGGCATAAAATTTTTGGCGAAAACAAAGTTCAGGATCTTGTTCAAAAATACGGGCAGTTGCCCAAAGATATTGAATGGCATTTTATCGGTCATCCACAAACCAACAAGGTTAAATTAATAGCGCCATTTGTCGGATTAATTCATGGTGTCGATTCACTTAAACTTTTAAAGGTTATCGATACCGAGGCCATGAAATGTAAACGCGAAATTGGCTGTCTGTTACAGTTTCACATTGCCGATGAGGATACCAAATTTGGGTTGACATTAACAGAAGCCAGAGAAATACTGGAATCCGCAGAATTCAAATCACTTAAAAATATAAATATCGAAGGTGTAATGGGAATGGCAACTTATACTGAGAATATTCAGCAAATCAGAAATGAATTTAAGATGTTGAAAGCTATTTTTAATACACTGAAAAATGAATACTTTTCGGGGATTAAAAAATTCAACGAAATTTCGATGGGAATGTCTGACGATTACCAGGTTGCAATTGAATTAGGAAGCACGATGATAAGGGTTGGAAGCAAAATATTTGGAGAAAGAAATTATTAAGCAGGCTTTAAACTTTGAACTTTAAACATTAAACTCAAAATAATGAGCAATTTAGAAACAACTTATGTAGGGTTAAAACTTAAAAATCCGTTGGTGGCGGCAAGTTCAGGACTAACAGGTTCTGTTGATAAAATTGTTGAACTTGAACAGGCCGGGATTGGAGCTATCGTTTTAAAATCGATTTTCGAAGAACAGATTTATGGCGAGGTATCCAGTTTGTTGAGCAAGGACACTCAAAATTCGGGCTATCCGGAAGCCGAAGATTACATAAAAGGATATTTGCGTGATAATACCATAAAAAAGCATATCGAATTAATTGAAAAGGCAAAAGAGGCGGTTAACATTCCGGTAATTGCAAGTGTAAATTGTATTTCGGGCGAAGAATGGACCACATTTTCGAAAGATTTTGAGGATGCCGGCGCCGATGCACTTGAGCTGAATATTTTTTACCTTCCTACCAACCGCCTCGAAAAACCTGGTGTTGTTGAACAACTTTACATTGATGTGCTTACAAAAGTAAAAAGAGAAATTTCGATTCCGGTGGTGGTGAAATTTGGAATTTACCATAGCAATATTATTGGAATGGCCGACAAGTTAAAAGCCAGCGGAGCCAGCGGAATTGTAATGTTTAATAGGTTTTACGAACCCGATATTAATATCGACACGCTCGAATTAACTGCTTCCGAGATTTTTAGTTCACCTGCCGATATTCGTCGCACATTGCGTTGGGTGGGAATGGTTTCTTCAGCAGTTCAACATCTCGATATTGCTGCTTCCACCGGAATCCATAATGGAAATGCGGTTATTAAACAACTTTTGGCAGGTGCCCAGGTTGCACAACTTTGTTCGACACTTTACCTGAATGGTGTAAAAGTTATTCCCGAAATTCTGGATGATATTTCAGTGTTTATGAAAAAATGGAATTTCAAAAAGATCGACGATTTCAGAGGACGGCTTTCGTATAAAAACATTCCTGACCCCATGTTATACGAGCGTTCTCAGTTTATGAAATATTTTTCGGAAAGAAAGTAACCGTTTTATACATTGCCAAATCGGGGTGGTTGGCTTTGTTAAAAATTGATAATTATTGTGTAAAACACATTTTGTGACATAACAAATTACAATTACCAACGTATTGTATTTTGTATGAAAACAACAGAAGAAATAAATTATGGATTTAGAAGCAAACCACTATCCCAGGAAAAATATGCTTTGGTTAATTATGAAATTAGAATCAGACCATCTGAAAATCAGAATTTTATAGTGCCGTGGCAAATGGTTGAAACCAAAAATAAGGAAGTTTATGCGGAATAAGTTTGCGAGGATGATGAATTAAACTTTAATTAGTTGGCAGAAAAAAAGTTCAATCTTAACAAAAAGATTGAACTTTTTTATTTCAGTTTTACAAGTATTTCATTCAGAAAATACCGGTTCTGTTCGTTTACATTCGGCAAAGCATGATTTATTTTATCTACTGAAATCTT
Source organism: Draconibacterium sp. (assembly GCA_041737765.1). GTDB lineage: Bacteria > Bacteroidota > Bacteroidia > Bacteroidales > Prolixibacteraceae > Draconibacterium. Next base: position 58,644 of record JBGSRA010000039.1, read on the forward strand.
TATGATTTCGGCATTAGGTAAAAACTCAAGATTATCAATAACAGTAAAAGCTTCAAACGCAATTTCCCAATCTTCATTAATAATCAAATCGATAAAAACCGGTAGAAACGTGCTGAAATCGAGCCCGTTTTGCCAGCAGGCAGTTAAAATCAATTTTCTGATAGGTTTGTACTTGTCATCTTCAATAGCACGCACATAACTGTTAACCGATTCCTTATCTTTAATTGTACACAAAAGATTTTTGATCTCCGTTTCAATTTCTGGTTCCGGAAACGAATTCAGCAAATCGAAAAGCATAGGAAGATATAGTTTGTTGCCCTTTCTCTCAATTGTTTCGATGGCTAAAATTACATCACTGGCATTTGTCGAAAACAGATTCTTTTTAATCTGTTCGTCTATTTTTTCCTGTTTCATTTTTGATATTTGATTTTGCAAAACTACATTTTTCCGGTTAATTCAAACAGTAGAAATCCATTAAGCTTTTTAATAATTACCTTTGCCCGACATGAAAAATTTAGAGGAATTAGGGAAAGCAAATATTGGCAGGTTAATGCTGAAATACTTTATTCCGGCATTTGTTGGTGTTTTTCTGAATGCTTTATACAACATCGTCGATCGTATTTTTATCGGTCAGGGAGTTGGTGCCGAAGCGCTTTCGGGTGTATCGGTAATTTTTCCGATAATGCTGATAATGATGGGTTTTGGAATGTTAATCGGAATTGGTACCGGTGTTTTGGTGTCGATAAATCTGGGTAAAAGAAATATCGAAATGGCCGAGAAAACAATTGGAACAGGTTTTACTCTAATGATTTCGATTTCGGTTGTACTTACATTACTGGCCTACTTATTAAAGAAACCCATACTTCAGTCTTTTGGCGCTACACCCGAAACTTTTCAATATGCCAACGATTATCTGAATATTATTTTAGCCGGAACAGTTTTCATGATTGTCGGGTTTTCGCTGAACAACGTTATCCGGTCAGAAGGAAATGCGCGTATAGCAATGATTTCAATGATTTTGAGCTCGGTTACCAATGTAGTACTTGACTATATTTTTATTTTCTGGTTCGATATGGGTGTGAAAGGAGCAGCTTATGCTACTATAATTTCGATGTTTGTTTTAATGGTTTGGGTATTGCTTCATTTTCGCGGAAAACGTTCTGTTATCAAATTGAAAAAGAAGAATATACGAATTGACTGGAATATCCTCACCGAAATTGTTGCCATTGGAATGGCGCCATTTTCGATGCAAATTGCCAGCAGTTTTGTTCAGGGATTATTAAATAAAAAATTAATTGCTTTTGGTGGCGATTTGGCTGCCGGTGCAATGGGAATCATCAATTCTGTTGTTACCATTTTTGTAATGGCCATTGTTGCAATAAACATGGCGTCGCAACCAATTATTGGATTTAATTTCGGTGCCAAATCAGTTACGAGGGTTAAAGAAACCTTGCGAATTGCTTTAATTGCGGCTACTGCAATAGCAATCGGTGCATTTATAGTTATTGAATCGGCACCCGGTTTTATTGTAAAACTCTTTAATAACAACAGCGAAGTACTATACAATATTTCGGTTAATGGAATCCGTTTGGTAATTCTGGCATTGCCAATTGTCGGATTTCAGGTGGTTGCATCCAATTTTTTTCAATCGGTGGGGAAAGCTAAATTAGCCATGTTCGCAACTCTATTCCGGCAGGTCGTTTTACTAATTCCATTGCTATTAATTTTCCCTGTTTTCTGGGGAATCAACGGAATTTGGATTGCTTTTCCTGTTGCCGATACAATATCGGCTTTGGCAGTTTCATTTTTATTATTTAGGGAATGGAGAAAGTTAACCGTATTTGAAAATCAAGCAATTGGAACCGTATTATAATCCTAATTTTCAGATTTTAAAATCGCCTCAATTATTCCTGTCACCAATTTCATTTCATTCATATTTGATTCCAGTTCCTCGATTCCGTTTTTCAATATTTGATAATATTTCCTTGGCCTGTCAAAGTCATCAATATTCCAGTATGATTTTATTAATTTTTTTGATTCCATTTTTTTCAGGACAGGATACATGCTGGCAGCATTCCACTTGATTTGCTTTGAGGAATAGATATTTAGATTCTTAGCAATCTGGTATCCGTAACTATCATTTTTTTTAAGTAAAGCAAGAAGTAGAAGTATAGAAATTGCCCCTTTCATTTATCTTGAATTTTTATTCATAGTCTAATATTTTGAACTAATCAGAGATCAAGAAACAGAATTTAAATATAATTTGAAATATTTAGTTAAGTGCGGGTTTTTAATGTTTTTCTTCAGATTTGGGATAAACAAATCTTTCACCTGTATCGTTTATCACATTTTCTTTCCATTTGTCTGAATATCCCGGGAAAGAAGGCGGTTGCGGATATCCCCACGGATTTCGCAGAAATTCCCCGTCTTTTTCCTGTTTAAGATTTCCGTCGAGGAATTTCACCAGTAGAAAATCACCCAGTTCTTTCCATTGTTTTACGGTGTTATTTGCCATATTTCCCGAATAATCGGTTAGAAATTCACGCGCCAGTTCAGGGTTTTCTTTCCATACCGAAAGCGCAGCCGCATCAATAGCAGGAGTATTTTGTGCAAATTTATTTTCTAATTCGTTTTGCAGTTTTTGAATGTCGGGCATTACACGGTTGTAAAACAAATAAGCAAAATGTGCCACACGATTAAACACCCAAAAAGCAGCGTCGTCTTTGTAATTTAATATATCGCCATATCCTTCAACCCACGATTGTGGAATACTTTTGATTCCGCAATAAAAAGGTACATAAACAGTAGTACCTGCATCGTCAACCCCAAACCAGTTAATTCCGCCAATCGGATCGGGCAGCCAGTTTCGCATTTGAGCAATAAACGAAAAGCCGGTTTGCTGGGTTTGTATGGTTCGTTCGTTGAAATATTCTTTGTCTTCATATTTCCAGGTCAGTCCTCGCCAGCGGTAAGGTAATCCAAACGGTCCGGCACCCGCATCTTTCGACATATCGAGTTCTGTTCCCTGCAAATGATTGCGTTTAAAATTCATCAAATCCTGAGGGCTGATTCTACGTTTTGGTTTTATATACAGCGGCATTCTTTCTTTAGAAATGTTGCCGGTAGCGTAATCCCAATATTGTTCCATTTCGTCAGAAACCTGGCTAAACATACTCCAAACGCGTATTTCGCAGAACCGGGCCGCATCAAAAGTGAGAGGTGCATACACATCACTAAAACTGAAATTGGCATCATTTCCAGTAAAATATCCCTTTTCGCGGGCAAACGAAATTACATCGTGTGCATAAATTACTTTCACTTCAGGTTTGAATATGTCTGCCAGATTTTTACTGCTAATACTTTGTTTTCCATCTTCTCCCGGAAAAGTTGTAATGCGGGCATGGTTGGCATGTGCAGAAATTGCACCGTCGGGAATTCTAACTGCTACCCAAACCGCACCTTTCTGACTGTTGAAATATGTTTTTGTTTTTGAATCAAACTGTCTGTTATTGCCTTTTCCAATCAATTCCATAATCCAAACTTCATTGGGGTCGCCAATCGAAAATGATTCTCCTGAACTGGCATAGCCATATTTTTCAGTTAATTCGGCAATTACCTTAATGGCTTCGCGGGCGCTTTTCGAGCGTTGAATTGCCAGAAACATTAATGCACCATAATCCATCAATCCCGTGGAATCAACCAGTTCGCTTCTTCCTCCAAATGTCGATTCGCCAATGGCCACCTGGTGTTCGTTCATAAAACCTATGGTCTGATAAGTGAATTCAACCTGCGGAATTTGGCCGAGTGGTTTTACTGTTCCCCTGTCGTAAATGGTTACCATACTTCCTGCTGGCCAGCGATTTGCGGGGCTGAAATACAATTCACCGTACCGAATGTGCGAATCGGCGGCATATGAAATCATGGTCGATCCGTCAACCGATGCTCCTTTTGTTACCAGGAAATTGGTACACGATTTTGTTTGATTTATGCTTAAAACCAAAGCCAGACAAATCAATAAACTGTTGCGGATGATTATCTTCATAGAAAAAAGTGTTAAATATTGAAATTTGGAATATGTTTCGGGCATTACAACTTTCCTTTTAGTGCGATTCCTGTATATGATTTTTTGATTTTAACCAGGTCCTCGGGAATACCTTCGAAAATCAGTTCGCCACCTTTATCCCCACCTTCAGGACCCAAATCGATAACCCAGTCGGCTGATTTAATAATTTCGAGGTTGTGCTCGATAATAATAATTGAATGTCCTCTTGAAATTAATGCATTAAACGAATCGAGCAGTTTGCGGATATCGTGGAAATGCAGGCCAGTTGTTGGTTCATCGAAAACAAAAAGGGTGGGAGAGTCTTTTTCGAGTGCCAGGAAAGAAGCAAGTTTTACACGCTGGCTCTCACCACCAGAAAGTGTACTCGACGACTGCCCGAGCTTAATATATCCCAAACCCACATCTTTCAGCGGCTGTAAACGTTTTGTGATTTTTTTCTCAGTCGAACTTTTTCCTTGAGAAAAAAGTTCAATGGCCTGATTAACGGTCAGATTCAAAATATCGTCAATGTTGTGTTCCTTATAACGAACATCAAGAATATCTTCCTTAAACCGCTTGCCATTGCAGCTTTCGCACACCAGGAAAACATCTGCCAGAAACTGCATTTCCACTTTTATGGTTCCTTCACCCTGACATTCATCACAACGTCCGCCATCCACATTAAACGAAAAATGCGAAGGTTTTAAACCCTGCATTTTTGCCGATTGCAGTTCTGAAAATAATTTTCGAATCTCGTCGTATGCCTTTAAATAAGTAACAGGATTTGAGCGCGATGATTTACCAATTGGATTCTGGTCAATGTATTCGAGGGCAGTGATAAGTTTGTAATCTCCCAGAATAGCATCGTGGTGACCGGTACGTTCGCCATATCCACCAAGTATTTTTGTTAGTGCCGGCGTTAATATTTTTGTTACAAGCGATGATTTTCCTGATCCACTGACACCGGTTATTACTGTTAAAACATTCAAAGGAAATTTAACTTTCAGGTTTTTTAGGTTATTTTCGCGGGCACCAATTATTTCGATAAAATTGGTCCATTTCCGGCGTTGTTTGGGTACTTCAATTTTTTCAACACCTGTTAAGTATTTTGTGGTCAGACTTTCGGGTTTTTTTTCAAGTTCGGTGTGGTTTCCCTGGAAAACAACTTCACCTCCATGAACTCCCGCATACGGACCAATATCAATAATTTCGTCGGCTGCCCTGATGATTTCCTCATCGTGTTCAACCACCAAAACAGTGTTCCCGATTTTTTGCAGTTGCTTCAAAACTTTTATCAATCGCTCTGAATCGCGCGAATGAAGTCCGATACTAGGTTCATCGAGAATATAAAGCGAACCGACCAAACTGCTTCCCAACGAAGTGGCCAGATTTATCCTCTGCGATTCTCCCCCCGAAAGTGTGGATGAAAGCCGGTTGAGTGTTAAATAACCCAATCCCACATCGCAAAGAAAGTTTAGTCGGCTGGCAATTTCGATTAGAATCCGGCTGGCAATTTCTATGTCGTGTTTATTTAATTCAATATTGGCAAAGAAATGTTTTAATTCCGAAACAGGCATTAAAACCAGTTCCTGCAGCGATTTGTCAGCAATTTTTACATAACCTGCTTCCTTTTTTAATCTGCTTCCTTTACATTCGGGGCAGGTAGTTTTTCCGCGATATCGCGAAAGCATTACACGGTATTGAATTTTATAGCTGTTTTCTTCCAGCATTTTAAAAAACTTGTTTAACCCTTCAAAATATTTATTACCTGTCCAAACCAGAAATTTTTGGGCTTCTGTTAATTCGTAAAAAGGTTTGTGAATCGGGAAATTGAACTTTTCCGCAGCGTAAACCAGTTCGTTTTTCCATTCTCCCATTTTATCGCCTTTCCAGCAGGCAATGGCATCCTGATAAATCGAAAGTGATTTGTTCGGAATAACCAGGTCTTCATCAATCCCGATTACTTTTCCGTAACCTTCGCAGGTAGGGCAGGCTCCAACCGGATTATTGAAACTAAACATATGCACCGAAGGCTCTTCAAACTCAATTCCATCGGCTTCAAAAAGGTTTGAAAACGACCGGCTGACAATTTCATCAGCCAGAAATACTTTGATAAAACAAACTCCATGTCCTTCAAAAAAAGCAGTTTGAACCGAATCGGCCATTCTGCTTTGCGAATCTTCATCAAGGCTAATGGTTGTCCTGTCAATTACCAGGTTACACATTTCGCTGGTTAACTGATTGGTGTCTGTTTTAATCAAATCATCAATCTTAATGATCTCATTATTACTTTCAATTCGGGTAAAGCCCTGCTGCATAAGTAGTTCAGCTTCCTGTATTATTGTTCTTCCGTTTTTGGGGATCAACGGGGCTGCAATAATAACCCTGGTTTCTACAGCAAATGAATTAATGTAATCCAAAACATCCGAGACACTTTCTTTTTTTACGATTTCGCCCGAAACCGGTGAAATTGTTTTTCCGGCGCGTGCAAACAGAAGCTTCATATAATCGTAAATCTCAGTCGAAGTTCCAACTGTTGATCGTGGATTTCGTGTATTAACCTTTTGTTCAATGGCAATTGCTGGCGGGATACCTTTGATGAAATCAACCTCGGGTTTGTTGATTCTTCCTAAAAACTGGCGTGCATATGACGAAAGACTTTCTACATATCTGCGTTGTCCTTCCGCAAAAAGTGTGTCAAACGCCAGCGAAGACTTGCCAGAACCTGAAACACCGGTGACCACAATAAACTTGTTTAAGGGAATTTTCAGGCTGATACTCTTTAAGTTATGTACCCTTGCATTCTGAATTTCGATGAATTTTGATATATTTTGATTTGGCATATTTATTGAAGAGCGTAATTTTCTGTAAAAAATTTGTATTTATAAGTAAAAAATCTCATTTTTACGCGAGCAAAATTAATAATTAGTTTCACTTCAAATAAAAAAGGTCGCCTATAGAAAAAATTTACTTTTTGTTTAAACTTAAATAGAAGGTAATGTCGAACAAAAATTTACTGAACGACAATGAACTCGTTCAGCGATTTATAGCAGGTGACCAAATTTCATTGGAAATTTTAATTCAGCGACATAAAGGCAGGGTGTTTTCGTACATCTTACTTATAGTTAAAAAACATGAACTGGCTGAGGATATCTTTCAGGAAACTTTTATAAAAGTAATCCGCTCCCTGAAAAAAGGAAAATATACCGAGAACGGGAAGTTTGTTTCGTGGGTATTACGTATATCTCACAATCTGATTATCGATCATTTCAGAAAAGAAAAGTTAAAGGGAATTGTATCAAACGATAGTCTGGATATCGATATTTTTAACTCGCAAAAATTTTCGGAAGAAACTATTGAAGATCAAATGGTAAACACGCAGATTTTGAGTGAAGTAAAGGATCTCATTAAAGAATTGCCCGAAGATCAGCAGCAAGTTATTGTGATGCGGCATTATCTTGATCTGAGTTTCAAGGAAATCGCCGAACAGACTGATGTTAGTATAAATACTGCTCTTGGGCGGATGAGGTATGCATTAATAAACCTTAGAAAACTGGTTGAAAAAAAGAATCTGATTCTTACTAAGTTTTAACTATTGTTAACACAATAAAAAACCAGCCAGGGCGTTTTTAAAATAAAGAAAAATTTAAAAATGCCTATGAGAAATTACTCTACCTTAATTTATTTTGTTAATAGTTTTCAATCAGAATCAAACCAGGATAATTTGGTTGAAGCAGGTATTAACAGTTTTTTAGAAACAACACCAATGGAAAATGAAATGCCATCGGAACGTTCAATAGAGAATATTCTAAACTTTGCCCGCTCTTACGAAGTTTTTGAAACGGAAAATGCGGGTTTTGTGGAAATGAATCTGAATTAGAAAAACGAGCTGCTTTAATTAAGGCAGCTCGTTTTTTTCTGCCCCTTTCAAAGCAACTTTTAAAACGATAAACCCAAGTGTTCCGGCAATTACCGAACCAATTAAAATACCCATTTTAGCCGCATCAATCATCCCCTGGTCAGTATAAGCCAGGTTGTTGATAAACAGTGACATGGTAAAACCCAATCCACCTAAAATTGAAATACCTGCCAACATCTTAAACGAAACATTTTTTGGCAATTGCGATATTTTTAGTTTAATCGCTAAAAATGAAACAATAAATATTCCAAACGCTTTCCCAACAACCAAAGCTATTGCAATATTTGTAGAAAGGCTGAAATTAAAATCACCGGCAATACTAAATACTACTCCGGCATTTGCAAAGGCAAACAACGGCATAATTACATACGATACCCAACCATGTAACGAATGTTCAAGATATTGAAGAGGAGGGGCTGTTTTTTCTGCGATATCTTCCAATTCGTCAATTGCTGAAAGTTGGTTTTCGGTGAGGATATTTGTTTCATCTGTATTTTGATTGCAATCGGCCACAAATATGTCGAGTGCATCCTTTGCGTCGTTGTGAAACGATTTTGTATTAATTTTTCTTTTCAACGGTATTGTAAGGGCAAGCAGAACCCCGGCTATTGTTGCATGTATTCCTGATTTCAAAAACAGAACCCACACAATAGTGCCCATTAAAAAGAAAAAGTATTTTGAATAATAGCCTCTTGCCGACAAAATCATAAGTACCGCGACAATAATTAACCCTATTCCGATATACATCCAAACCAGGTTGGAACTGTAAAAAAGAGCAATTACCAAAACAGCCCCCAGGTCATCGATAATGGCAAATGCCATTAAAAAAACCTTCAAACTCAATGGTACTCTTTTCCCTAAAAGTTGCAAAATACCAAGCGAAAAGGCAATATCGGTTGCAATTGAAATTCCCCAGCCTTGCGAGCCAGGTTCACCATAATTCAAAGCGGTAAAAAGTAAGGCTGGAAACAGCATTCCACCAACAGCAGCCACAATTGGCAATGAAGCTTTTTTAATATCGTTCAGTTCACCAGAAATTATTTCGCGCTTAATTTCAAGTCCGATTAAAAAGAAAAAAACCGCCATTAATCCATCATTAATCCATTTAATAACAGGTTTTGATAGTTCCAGTCCCGGAAGATTAATTGATATTGTATTATCCCAAAATCCAAGAAAACTATCACTGATTGGGCTGTTAGCCAGGATGAGCGCTGAAATTGTAGCAATAAAAAGAATAATACTGCCCGATGTTTCCAGTTTAATAAACCTGGTTAAAGGTTCTTTTATAAAGTCCATTGACGTTTGTTTTTGAATTTAACCCAAAAATAAGGGTTTTGTTTAACCTGACTTCCGTTTAAAAAATTAATTGAACGTAGTATTGTTTTTTAAAACAAAATATTTTAATTTTACGATATCAAAATAATATCAAAATAACTAAATTTTAATGTCATGGAAAAACAATACAAAGGATTTTCGGGTTACATGTTCCTTTTTTTGGAATTGATTGTTTTAGCGTTAACAGTTTTCGGATTTATGAGAGGGATGTTTATTCCTTCTGCAATTTTAATTGTTGTTTTTGTCCTCACAGCAATTGGATTTACAGTCGTCGATCCGAATCAAAGTTGCGTTATGGTTTTGTTTGGAGCCTATAAAGGAACCATTAAAACCAATGGATTTTACTGGGTGAATCCGTTTTTTGTGCGTAAAAAGATTTCGCTACGGGCAAGAAACTTCGACAGCGAAACTATAAAAGTAAACGACAAATTGGGAAATCCAATTATGATTGGTTTGGTACTTGTCTGGAAGGTTGAAGAAACTTTTAAAGCAGCTTTCGGTGTCGATCAGTTTGAACATTTTGTAGTAGTGCAAAGTGAAGCTGCACTGCGGAAACTTGCCGGAATATATCCTTACGATAATATTGAAGATGAAAAGGCAAAATTAACCTTGCGCGAAGGTACCGAGGAAGTAAATGACCAACTTGAGGCAGAAATCAAGGAAAGGCTTGATATGGCTGGAATTAAGGTGATTGAAGCGAGGATTAACCACATTGCTTATGCTCAGGAAATTGCCCAGGCAATGTTGAAACGTCAACAGGCAACTGCAATTGTTGCTGCCCGTTTTAAAATTGTTGAAGGTGCTGTGAGTATGGTTGAAATGGCATTGGAACAGCTTAGTGAGAAGAATATTGTGAATTTGGATGAAGAAAAAAAGGCATCAATGGTAAGCAATTTAATGGTTGTACTTTGCGGCGATAAGGAAGCAACACCCATTGTAAATGCCGGTACTTTATATTAAAAGTGGAAAAGATACTATTTTCGGAGGAACAGCGATTTAAACAAAAGTGGCTTTGGATATTAATTATCGGAGCAACTTTGATTTCTGTTGTTCCGACAATATATGGGATATTTTCTCAGGAAATTACCGGAAAATCATGGGGGAATAATCCAACAGATACGTGGACTTTGTGCATAATTCTGTTTTTCGAAATAGTAATAATGGGTGGTGTTATCCTGTTGATTTATTTTATGCGGTTAAAAGTGGAGATCAAAACCGACGGTTTTTGGTTCAGTTTTCCACCACTGGCAAGAAAATGGAAATGCATAAAAAAGGAAGAAATAGAAAGTTTTAAGATTCGTACTTACCGTCCGATTTCCGAATACGGTGGTTGGGGTATTAAAGGAAGCAGCAAAAACAAAGCTTACAATGTTTCAGGAAATACCGGTTTACAATTGTACCTGAAAAATGGAAGTAAAATATTGTTTGGAACTCAACAGAGTGCAGCAATTGAATATGCAATGAAGAAAATGATGAATAGCGAAAGATTGGAATGAAATGACAAAGAAAAAATCATTTGTACTTCGAATAAATCAGGAAATAATGGAAGCCGTTGAAAAGTGGGCTGCCGATGATTTTCGTAGTACCAACGGACAACTGGAATGGATTGTTCACAATGCATTAAAAGAAGCAAAACGCCTTAAAAAACCGCTGGAAGATTAGCTTTTGCAATAATATTTCATTTAAATCGATTTAATAAAATTAAAAGGGAAAAGCCATGACACAAAAAAGTTACACATGCCCCAAATGCGGGAACCGGCAGGCAGACATTGATAACATCAGAACTACCGGGGCCGGATTTACCAAGTTTTTTAATATTCAAAACCGGAAATTTCTTACTGTTTCCTGTTCAAAATGCGGATATACCGAATTTTACAAAGAAGGAAAATCCAGCGGGGCCAGTAATGTTCTCGATTTTATAACCGGTTAAATATCAACAGGTAAAATACTTTTGTTTTTAAAGAAGAAAAAATCCTTCTGTCATGAATTACAAATATAGTTCAGGCAGGAGGATATTTTTTTATTTGATTTTCCCAATTCAAAATTTAAAACTAAATTAAACGACTTAAGAGTACCAATTAAATCTGAAAAAAATGAATAGTTTCAATTCGCGCCGCGATCCTGTTTTCAGCGTTGCAACACCCTAAAAATTTTTTGAGATAATTTCGAATAATTCCTTTTGTTCGGCATCCATATTTAGCAACCTTGTTTTTGTGTGTCCTGAGTCAGGAAGCTTGTACTTTACCTGGTACATGTTGTGGGTCAGTTCGGCTGCTTTTTTAAGAGAAAGGGTTGATTTTTCCTGATAAAGTACCCTTTCTAATTCTTTGTAAACACAATATGCAGTAAAAGCAATACAAATGTGTGCTTCAATCCTGTTGCGCAACCTGTGATAGATTGGCCTGATGCGTAAATCTGTTTTCGACATTCGGAACGCCTTTTCGATGTGCCAGAGGTTTTTATAGTTTTCCATTACAGCCGCATCGGTCAGCCGGGTATTGGTCACGTATCCTTTCAGTCCATCCCATACTTTGTCCTGATTGTACTTTTCGTAATCGATTTCAATGGATACCTCGCCCGATAGTTTCAGGTATTTATTATAACCGCGGTTGTTGATGTTTGATTTGGTAAGCTTTCCTGCCTTAACCTGTTTTTCCAAACGGGTCAAGCCTCTTTTGCGGTTGTATTCATCTTTCGATGCCCTGGCTGTGGAATAACTGACAATCAGCCTTGTTTTTACATCTTTTGTAATGCTGGTGGTATCGCCATCACTAAACGTATGTTGAAGTATTTCTGTTTTGATTCTGCCTGATTCATTTTTCAGACGGGCACCAAGGATGTACTCATAACCGTTAGCTACAAGAGCCGCGATATTATCGTTTGACAACAACCCCGAATCGGCAATCACCACAAGTTTACCCAGCTTAAACCGTTGCTCCATTTTCTCCAAAAACGGTATCAGGGTGTGCCCTTCGTAGGAATTGCCCTCGAAAATATCGTACCCGATAGCATAACCTCCCAAACCAACCAGAAGCCCGATAAATATTTGCGGGTTCTGATGTTTTCCATCCTTCGAAAAACCCGTCTTGCGCAGGTCGTCTTCATCGCTGGCCTCAAAATAAAGCGTGGTCATATCATAAAACACCACGTTGATGTTTCCTTCCAAAACCTTCTTCGTATGCGTAAATGCGATTTGCTCAACCTGCTCTTTGAGCTTTGTGTTTAACTTATCGAGAAAACGGTAAACTGCATCGATGTCAAGCGTTACTCCCTGATAACGATACAGGTATTCGATGGTTTTTAGTTTGCTCAGCGGGAATGCAAGCCGCGAGATGACCAAATGCCTGAACAAATCTTCACCGATCTGGTTAAACCCGATGTAATCGAAGATTTTTCCGAAAACCAGTTCAGGGCCTACTGTCTGAATACTGGAGTTATCAAGCGATTCAAACACTTTCTCCACAAGAACATCATCAGAAGATGAAAACAAAGTCAATGGTTCTGATAACCGCTCAATCTCCTGTTGGGCCAATTGGGTGAGCCCTTCAATTTCCTGCCGTGTGGTGGCAGAACCTAATGATTTAACTACTTTATACTTCCCCCTGGCTTTGTTAACTATCTGTATACTAACACTTCCACTACGATTTTTTAACTCTCTTACAAACATCTGAAAAATTTTGCAACACCCAAATTTACTAACCTGTAATTGATTTACAAGGAGTTACATGGATGTTGCAAAAAAGTGCGGAAAACAGGAAGAGTACCAATTAAATCTGAAAAAAATGAATAGTTTCAATTCGCGCCGCGATTTCATAAAAAAAGCAACTGCAGGTTCTGCACTTTTAATGGTTGGAGGAATAGTACCGGGTTTTAGTGCCGAAAGTTACCGGAGAATTATTGGAGCAAACGACTTGATTCGTGCATCGGTAATGGGAGTAAATTCACGTGGGAATGCGCTTGCACAAAATTTAGCTTATCAAAACGAATGCGATGTATTGCATATTTGCGATGTCGATTCGATGGCAATCGAAAAATGTGTACAGAATGTGGTAGAAATTCAGGAAACAAAGCCGCAGGGTTTTGTCGATTTCAGAAAATCGCTTGAAAGTAAAGATATTGATTTGATGGTAATTGCCACACCCGATCATTGGCATGCACCGGCAGCTTTGCTTGCTTTGCAGGCTGGCAAACATGTTTACCTCGAAAAGCCGTGCAGCCACAATCCAAATGAAGGTGAAATGCTGGTTAAAGCTGCTGCACATTACAAAAAGTCAATACAAATGGGAAACCAGCGTCGTTCGTGGCCAAACGTAATTCAGGCGATAAACGATGTTAAAGGCGGAATAATCGGTCGGCCTTATTTTGGAAAAGGCTGGTACACCAACAATCGCGAATCAATTGGTATTGGAAAGGAAACGCAGGTTCCCGAATGGTTAAACTGGGATCTCTGGCAGGGACCGGCACCACGAAAAGCGTACAAGGATAATATTGTACATTACAACTGGCACTGGTTCTGGCATTGGGGAACCGGCGAGGCGCTGAATAATGGTACGCACATGATCGACCTGCTTCGGTGGGGACTGGGTGTGAATTACCCCGTAAAAGTAAGTTCAAATGGTGGTCGTTTTCATTTTAAAGACGATTGGGAAACTCCCGATACCCAGGTAATTAATCTCGATTTTAAGGAAAATGTTTCGATGACATGGGAGGGCAGAAGCTGTAATGGCAGAAACATTGAAGGCAGTTCGGTTGGAGTTGAATTCTACGGAGAGAAAGGTTCGCTGGTTATCTCTGGAGGGAATGAATACAAAGTTTACGATTTAAAAAACAACCTGGTAAAAGAAGTAAAAGACACCAAGGAAATCGATCCGCGAGATGCAGCAAATCCTGCCGGACATTTGGATGGACTTCACATTCAGAATCTTTTCAATAATATTTTAAAAGGCGAAGAACTCAAATCAGATATTGATTCAGGACATAAAAGTACGTTGCTTGTTCAGTTGGGAAATATTGCTCAGCGCGTTGGTCATTCACTCGAAATCAATGCTGAAAATGGGCACATCCTTGGTGATAAAGACGCACAAAAACTGTGGTCGCGGGAATATGAAAAAGGTTGGGAAATGAAATTATAAGTAATTGGTTTCATAAACACAGTTCGACTCCGCTCACTGTGACAGTCACCCTGAGCGAAGTCGAAGGGTGTCTAAAAAATAATCATCTTGGAAAAATGGAAAGAATAAATTTTATAAAAACAATTGGAACTGGAGTTGCAGTGTCAGCAGTTGCGCCAGCGATTTTAGCAAATACTTTTACTGATCAAAAATCAATCAGAATTGGAATTATTGGAGCGGAGAACTCTCATACCGCCGGGTTTGGAAAACTTTTCAATATCGATAAAAAATTTCCGGGGGTTGAATTGAAATATGTTTGGGGTGAAACCGATGCTTTTGCCAAAACAGCCATGGAAAAAGGTGCAATTCCGAATCAGGTGCAGGATCCAAAAGAAATGCTTGGGAAAATTGATGCGTTGATTGTCGATCACAGGCACCCGAAATTTCATCTCGAACCGGCTGTTCAATTCATTGAAGAGGGTATCCCGACATTTATCGACAAACCTTTTTGTTACCGCGCTGCCGAGGGAAAAGAGTTTCTGCAACTGGCCAAAAAACTTGGGACCCCGGTTACTTCTTATAGTTCGATTGCACAAAGTGCTGCAACTTTCGATATAAAAGAGCAAGTTGCATCGTTGGGTAAAATCAGCCAGGTTATCATTACAGGAACTGCTGATTTTGATTCACAATACGGCGGAATTTTTTTCTATGGCATTCACATTATTGAACCGCTGATGTTTATGTTTGGCGATGATATTCAGGAAGTGAGGGTGAACCGAAACGGAAAGTTTGGTAATGCAAGCCTCAAATTTTTTTCCGGATTATTTGCTACCTTAATTTTCAAGGAAAAGGCATACGGTTGGGAAACTTTTGTGGAAACCGGTGACAAACTGGTTGAACTAAAACCACGGGTTGAAGAAACCGATCCACCAAAAAATTATGTCGATTTGGTTGAAATGTTCCGCACCGGAAAAGAACCCCGTTCGCACCAAAATATTTTAAATGGAGTGTGTATTCTGGAAGCCCTCGAAAAATCAGGGCAAACCGAAAAATGGACTGAAGTTGAATATTTGAAGCTGGAATAAAATTAACACCAGTCCCGATAACTATCGGGATTAGTCTGGTGTTAAAAACGAAATGAAACAACCGGCTTTAGCCATCAATAAATCCAAAAAAAATGAAACAAAAATTACAAACCGGCATTTTCAGCATTATCTTTTTTATGATGAATTTGATGCCTTCAAACGCCCAGCAAACCATTGAAGGATTGCATTTTGTTACAGGTAAACCAATTCAGGTAAAAATTGAAAACGGGAAAATTACAGGAATCAGATATTTAAAAGAGTTAAACGATAAAAACAGTAAAACCTACATTGCACCGGGTTTTATCGATAACCAGGTAAATGGATTTGCAGGAGTTTCGTTTGCTTTTGGCGAAAGCGATTTAACCGGAGAAGGAATCGAAAAAGCCACTCGCGAGTTGTGGAAAAAAGGTGTAACCACATATCTGCCAACATTAACAACAAATAGTCAGGATGTCCTGGTAAAGAATTTTACCTTGCTTGCCAAAGCGGTTGACGATGAAAAGTTGTTGGGTTCAATTCCCGGATTTCATTTGGAAGGACCTTATATTAATCCCGAAGACGGTTTCCGCGGTGCACACCCCAAACAGTTCGTCAGGATGCCGGACTGGAACGAGTTTATGGAAATGTACAAAGCCTCGGGAGAAAATATTTTGCAGGTTACAATCGCTCCTGAAATGGAAGGAGCGCAGGATTTTATTAAAAAGTGCCGTGAAAATGGAATTGTAGTTGCAGTTGGTCATCACAATGCAAATAAACAGCAACTCGATTTGGCAGTTGAAAACGGGGCGCGGATTGCAACACACCTCGGAAACGGTTGTGCAAACATGATAAACCGGCATTACAATCCGCTGTGGCCGCAGCTTTCAAACGACGATTTAATGATTAGCATTATTTGCGACGGTTTTCATTTATTGCCCGAAGAAATACGGGTTTTTTACAAAACAAAAGGAGTGGAAAAAACCATTATTACCTCCGATGTAACCAGTTATGCTGCCATGGAACCGGGACAGTACAAAACCCAAACCGGTGAAACCATCGAACTTACAAAAGAAGGAAAACTGTTTTATCCGGCGCAGAATGTACTTTACGGTTCTGCATCGCCAATCACAAACGGAGTTGGATATATAATGAAAGTTACCGGATGTTCACTGGCTGATGCCATCCAAATGTCAAGTACAAATCCGGCAAATCTTTACAGTTTAAACGATCGAGGAACACTGGAAACAGGAAAAAGAGCCGATTTGGTACTTTTCAGTATTGAGGACTTTGAAGTACAAATACAGAAGACCATTGTTAAGGGGGAGTTGGTGTACGAAAGGCCGGTAAAATAATTTCCAACATTGAATACTCAATAATGAATCTTCAAAAACAAGAATATCCAATTTGTAAATCATTAATATATAAATAGTTTGTTTCACCCGTATTATCAGAAAATGAAGAATTAATTGCGATTTTTGCAAAAAGCAGTCAAACTGCAAAAGCTAAACTTCCAAAATGAGAATTGAGAATTGAGTATTCGTTATTGGATATTTTCTTTTTGAAAAATTGAAAATGAAAAATAAAGTATTAAAGAAAGTATTACTCTCCCTTGCCACCGTTGGTCCCGGTCTTTTCCTCATTGGTTACAATATTGGAACGGGAAGTGTTACAACAATGGCAAAATCTGGAGCTGAATATGGTATGTCATTGTTTTGGGCGCTTGTTTTGTCTTGTGTTTTCACCTTTGTTTTGATGGTCGCTTATGGAAAAGTAACACTGGTTACAGGCAAAACAGCACTTTTTAATATTAAATCAGAATTTAAATTTGGTTGGATTCTGGCGCTTTACATTTTAATTGCACTTATAATTGGCGAATTACTTGCATTAATCGGTGTAATGGGAATTGTTGCTGAATTATTGCAGGAGGGATTAAAAATTATAACTGGCGGCAAAACAGTTCAAACTGTCTGGATAATTCTGATAATTGTTATTTTAATGTATTTATTACTTTGGTTCGGGCATTACAAACAATTCGAAAAAGTGCTGACAGTTTTTGTCATTTTAATGGGTGTTAGTTTTATTGTTGTTTTTTTTATGGTAAAACCCGATTTTATGTCGGTTTTAAAAGGGATGATTCCAACGGTTCCTGATAAACCGGGAGTTATGGGATTAATTGCAGCAATGGCAGGAACTACATGTTCTGCAGCGGTTTTTATTATGCGAAGCACAGTTGTAGCCGAAAAAGGCTGGGGTATTGACAATCTGAAAACAGAGAAAAAAGATGCGTTTGTTTCGGCTTTTATGATGCTTTTTTTAAGTGGGATTATCATGGCAGTTTCAGCAGGTACGCTTCATGTGATGGGTTTGAAACTCGAAAACACACTTGAAATGATTTCACTTTTCGAACCACTTGGCGGAAAACTGGCAGCACTTATTTTAATTGTTGGCATCACTGGCGCTGGTTTGTCCACCATTTTCCCTATTGTACTTATTGCCCCATGGCTGATTTCAGATTACACAGGTAAACCCCGTAACCTGCACACACCGCTGTACCGATGGTTAATTTTGGTTGGATTGTTTTTTGCATTCGGTTCGGTTTTTCTCGAACAGAGCCCGCCTGCAATTATGATTTTCTCTCAGGCATTTCAAGCGTGTATTTTACCGGCAGTTGCTATCCCGATTTTAATTTTACTGAACAGAAAAAATCTGATGAAGAAATATGTTTCCGGCTGGAAAATGAATTTGGGTGTCATGGCAGTGATTTTGTTTTCCTTTTTAACTACCTATTATGCCATTGTTGAATTATTCTAAAAAGATTTACACATACTAAACCCGAAGGAAATTTATATTAACAAGGTCAATCAATAAAAAGATATTCAATGGAAATTATTATTTCAGAAACAAAACAGGAATTGGGAAAACTGGCTGCTGAAAAAGGCGTTGAGTTAATTCGCGAAGCCATCCAAAAAAGAGGTAAGGCAAATATTATTGTGGCTACCGGGGCTTCTCAGTTCGAAATGCTTGGCGAACTGGTAAAAGAAGATATCGATTGGTCGGTTGTAACCGGTTTTCATCTGGATGAATACATTGGTATCGGAATTTCGCACCCGGCTTCATTCAGAAAATATTTGAAAGAGCGGTTTGTGGATTTGGTTCCGATAAAAGCTTTTCACTATGTGGATGGCAGCATTGATGCACCGGCAGAATGTAAGCGGCTTGGTAAAATTATCAGCCGGCACCCGATTGATGTGGCTTTTGTTGGAATTGGCGAAAATGGTCACCTGGCATTTAACGATCCGCCTGCCGACTTTGAAACTGAAAATCCTTACCTGGTTGTCAATCTTGATGATGACTGTCGCTGCCAGCAATTAGGAGAAGGGTGGTTTCCCACTTTGGCCGATGTTCCGAAACAGGCGATCAGTATGTCAATCAGGCAAATAATGAAATCGAAACACATCATTTGCAGTGTGCCCGACGAACGAAAAGCTACTGCTGTAAAAAACACACTGAAAAGTGAAGTTTCACCGATGATTCCGGCTTCAATGATGCAGCAACATCCCTCTACCTGGTTGTTTTTGGATAAAGCGGCTGCTTCAAAGCTATAATTAGGTGACGCTGATTCCGATCATCGAAAATCGTCGATTAGGAATTCGAAAGCTTTCGAATCGCAACATCCGAACTCCCTTTAACTTTACTTTAAATCGTTGGTTGAAAGTTTTGTAATCAGGCAATTGACGACAAAATAGATTAATTTTGGTTCGCTTTAAAAACAGATAAAATTTAAATCAAAAATCATGAATATTAGTGCTTTACAAAAAGAACGGGCAAAATACCAGCCTAAACTTCCAAAATCGTTAAAAGGTGCAATAAAACTGGTTGAAGGAACCAAAACCGAATCCATTGCCGACCAAAAGGAAATTGCAGAACTTTTCCCGAACACTTACGGAATGCCTATAATTACATTTGAAGAAGGAACTGAATCATCAAAATTCAATCCGGTGAATGTTGGTGTTATTCTTTCAGGTGGGCAGGCACCGGGTGGTCATAATGTAATTTCAGGAATTTTCGACGGCATAAAGAGGATTCATTCTGACAGCAAATTGTATGGATTTTTAGGTGGTCCCGGTGGTTTGGTTGATCATGATTATATTGAATTGACCGCTGAAATCATTGATGAGTACAGGAATACCGGAGGTTTCGATATCATTGGTTCGGGCCGTACAAAATTGGAAGAGCACAAACAATTTGACAAAGGATTGGAAATTGCGAAAGATTTAAGACTTAATGCGCTGGTGGTAATTGGAGGCGACGATTCGAATACAAACGCCTGTGTACTGGCCGAGTATTACGCCTCAAAAAATGCAGGTATTCAAATAATTGGATGTCCTAAAACTATAGACGGCGACCTGAAAAACGAAATGATTGAAACATCTTTTGGTTTCGATACAGCTACAAAAGTTTATTCCGAACTGATTGGCAACATCCAACGCGATGCCAATTCAGCAAAAAAATACTGGCACTTTATTAAACTGATGGGGCGTTCGGCTTCGCATATTGGGTTGGAATGTGCACTTAAAACCCAGCCAAATATTACTTTGATTTCGGAAGAGGTTGCAGATGAAGCGCAAACTCTTGGTAAAATTGTGGAATACATGGCAGGTGTTATTGCCAAACGTGCACAACATGGCTTTAACTTTGGAGTTGCATTGATTCCGGAAGGTTTGATTGAATTTATTCCTGAAATGAAAATTTTAATTGGGGAGCTAAATGATCTTCTTGCCGATGGAACCAAAACTGCTGAAATTTTTCAGAATGTAAAAAAGAGTTATCGCCCAGCCTGGATTGCTGAAAAGTTATCGAAAGAATCGGCAGCCGTTTTTAAATCGCTACCCGTTGGAATTGCAAACCAACTCACCCTCGATCGCGATCCGCATGGAAACGTGCAGGTTTCGTTAATTGAAACCGAAAAATTGCTTGGCGAAATGGTAAAGGTAAAACTCGATGAGATGAAAAAGGCGGGTGATTTCATAGGTAAATTTGGCACTCAATATCACTTTTTTGGATATGAAGGACGATGTGCAGCTCCATCGAATTTTGATGCCGACTATTGTTATTCGTTAGGTTATACAGCTGCTGTGCTTGTGGCTTCAGGCAAAACCGGCTACATGTCATCTGTTCGTAATTTAACTGCCCCAGCCGATGAATGGATTGCAGGAGGAGTGCCAATTACAATGATGATGAATATGGAAAAACGCCACGGTCACATGAAACCGGTAATTCAAAAAGCACTGGTTGAACTCGATGGCGCACCTTACAAATATTTTGTGTCGAAACGCGGTGAATGGGCGTTTAGCACACAATTTATCTATCCCGGTCCAATTCAGTATTTTGGCCCCACTGAAGTTTGCGATCAAACTACTGAAACATTAAAACTTGAAAAGGCATAAAATTTGAAAGTATCTATAATAGAACAGGCTGTCCGATTATTTTTGGACAGCCTGTTTTGTTAAGAAATAATATTTAAGAATTCAATCAGAAAATGCAGCTTTTCAGCTAATTGCAGTTTAAATTGAATCGTTATACTGACAAAATAAAATCATTTTTTTTCTTGTCGATTTGTTCCTGAACAAGTGCATCAATTACAGCAACTGCAGTAATGTTTACAATATCACGCACCGAACTTTCGAAATCGGTAAAGTGAATGGGTTTGTTCAATCCCATTTGCAGCGGACCGATTGATTCGCCGTCTGCCATTTCCTGGAGCAGTTTGTATGCAGTATTTGCCGACGAAAGATTCGGGAAAATCAGCGTATTTACATCTTCCCCTTTTAATTTCGAAAACGGATATTTTTTATCACGGATTTTTTTGTCGAGGGCAAAGTTGAGCTGCATTTCACCGTCAATGGCCAAAGTTGGAAATTCATCCTGTAAAACTTTCACTGCTTCGTGCACCGAAGCCGGGCTCCCCAATTCGTCGGAACCAAAGTTGGAGTACGAAAGCATTGCAATTTTGGGTTCACGGGCAAATAAACTAACTGTGTTTTGAGCCAGTCTTGCCACATCAATCAATGTTTCGGTTGATGGATGCCTGTTAATTAAAGTATCGGCAAGAAAGAAAGTCCCTCTTTTTGAACTGAAAATGTGCATTGTTGCGAAGTGTTTATATCCGTCGCGAATTCCGATTACCTCTTTTGCAACCTTAATCGTATTCGAATATTTGGTGTAAACCCCGGTAATAAAGGCATCGGCATCGCCGGTTTCTACCATCATCATTCCGTAATAGTTACGCTCAAACATTTTGTCGTTTGCTTCTTCAAAAGTGGCTCCCTGCCTTGCCCGTTTTTCAGTCAGGATGCGGGCATATCGTTCGCGACTTTCAAATTCATTGTCATGTCTCAGGTTTACAATTTTACAACCTTCGAGGCTGAGGTTCAGTTCGGCTGCCAGTTTTTCAATGCGTTCGTCATTTCCCAAAAGTATTGGATAACAGATTCCTTCCTGATAGGCTTCAACAGCCGCTTTTAACATATTCGGGTGCGAACCTTCAGCAAAAACAACCCGGCGTGGATTTTCACGTGCCATATCCCTGAAACGGCGGGTTAACTTCGACTCATAGCCCATTAAATGACGGAGATTGTCTTTGTAAGCATCCCAGTCTTCTATTTTTTTGCGTGCGACACCCGATTCCATTGCTGCACGGGCAACTGCTGTGGAAACTTCGGTAATTAAACGTGGATCTACCGGTTTGGGAATAATATAGTCTTTACCGAATGTGAGTTTATTAACATTATAAGCTGCATTTACCATATCGGGTACCGGTTGTTTGGCCAGTTCGGCAATGGCTTTGCAGGCGGCCAGTTTCATCTCTTCATTAATCTGGCTGGCACGCGTATCGAGCGCTCCCCTGAAAATATATGGAAACCCGATAACATTATTAATTTGGTTTGGATAATCAGATCTTCCGGTTGCAAAAATCAAATCTTCACGAGCTGCTTTAGCTTCATCGAAACTGATTTCGGGAGTGGGATTTGCCAGCGCAAAAACAATTGGCGTTGGCGCCATTGTTCGAACCATTTCTTTTGTCAAAACATTACCTTTCGATAATCCCAGAAAAACATCAGCTCCTTTTACTGCATCTTCGAGGCTTTTAATATCTGTGCGGCTTGTGGCAAACTGCTTTTTCGATTCGTTCAGGTCGGCGCGGTCAACAGTGAGCGCTCCTTTGCTGTCGAGCATAACTATGTTTTCGGTTTTTACGCCGAGCGCAATGTACAATTTTGTGCACGACACGGCTGAAGCGCCCGCACCATTTACAACAATCTTAACTTCATCGATTTTTTTGCCTGCAATTTCAAGTGCATTTAGCAATCCAGCCGATGAAATTATTGCTGTTCCATGCTGATCATCGTGCATTACCGGAATATTAAGTTCCTTTTTCAGGCGTTCTTCAATTTCGAAACATTCAGGAGCTTTAATATCTTCAAGATTTATTCCGCCAAAAGTAGGTGCAATGGCTTTCACTACTTGAATAAATTTTTCAGGGTCTTTTTCATCCACTTCAATATCAAAAACATCGATTCCTGCATAAATCTTAAAAAGGAGTCCTTTCCCTTCCATCACCGGTTTGCCTGCCAGCGCACCAATATCGCCCAAACCGAGAACTGCCGTGCCATTTGAAATTACCGCCACCAGATTTCCTTTTGCAGTATAATCGTAGGCAAACTCACTGTCTTTTTCTATTTCGAGACAAGGTTCAGCCACGCCTGGCGAATATGCAAGTGAAAGATCGGCTTGTGTACTGTGTGGTTTTGTGGGGGTAACTTCAATTTTACCAGGTTTGCCCTGCGAATGATATAATAAGGCAGCTTCTCTTGTGATTTTGTTCATAATACTTTCTGATTAAAAGAAAATTTGATAATGGGGCGCAAATTTAAAGGAATAATCGAGGAATAAGTTATAAATTAAAAAAAAGGGAATTGATTAACGCAGAATTAATCGGATGTTTTTATTCACAAATATTCAGGGGCATTTACTCCAAAAATGCTTCAACTTATTTCGTTTTTTAACTGATTATCAAATTAAACACACAATAATTTCGTTTTCTGAAGGTTTTATACTGTGAACAAAATTTAGCTTAACTTTGTAAAATATTTAATAATAGGAAAAACATTAAAAAATGAGAAAGTTATTTGTTTTAGTTTTAGGAATTGTTGCATTGAGCGCTTGTCACAACTATAAAAAAGATGCTCAGCAACTTACGATTTCAAGGGACAGTTTACAGCAGGAAACAGCCCTGAGAGATGCTTCGATTGCTGAATTTTTGAATGATTTCAGCGAAATTCAGGCCAACCTCGATTCTATTAAAAAAATTGAAAAACTGGTAACCGTTCAGTCAAACTCCAATCGTGAACTGAATGCAAATCAAAAGCAAAGGATTTTGGAAGATATTAATTTGCTGAACGATTTGTTGCAGCGAAACAAGCAACTTACTTCTTCGCTACAGAAAAAATTAAAAGATGCCAATTTTAAAATCGGCGACCTTGAAGAAACCATAAACGGACTGGAATTACTGGTTAAAAATATGGAAGCCCAGGCCAACGAACAGGATATTCAGGTTGCTGAACTTACTGAAGATGTTAAAAAACTGAATATCGATATTTCGCAGTTAAATCAAAAAATTAAGGTAGTTGAAACTGAAAGCCAGCTAAAGACGCAAACCATTGAAACACAAACTGTGGCACTGAACAAGGCATATTATGCTTTTGGTACAATGAAAGAATTGAGGGAAAATGGTATAATCGAGAAAAGCGGCGGTGTGATTGGAATGGGAAAAACTGCAGTTATGAAAAAGGATTTTAACAAGGATTATTTTACTGAAATTGATATCAGGAATTTTGAATATTTAAGATTGATGGCAAAAAAGGCCAAACTTGTAACGGTTCATCCTGAAGGATCATTTCATTTTACAGGAAAAAAATTATCAGACACTTTATTTATCGACAATTCTTCTGAATTCTGGAAAGCTTCGAAATATTTGGTTGTTCTAACCGATTAAATTCATAATAAGTTAATAATGAGAAGGCATCTGAGAAATCGGGTGCCTTTTTTGTTTGTTCAGAGTTCAGAGTTTCGAGTTTAAAGTTTGTAAAAAAAGTTTAGAGTTTGACAAACAATCTCCATCAATCTCTATCAATCAATTTGTTCTCTAGTCTTCTTCAACAGCCACGCCATGTTTTCTGCCAAAGTTTTTATGGTTTGCATACCTTCGTCATCGTTTAAAACCTCTCCGGGATTTCTGCCAAAAGCAAAGTTCCAGTAACTCGAACCGGGCACAATCATTTGACTGATGAGAAAAAAGTTGTTAATGGTTTCGAAGGCGTGAAGCGCACCACCACGCCGAACTGCAATCACTGCGGCTCCAACTTTTCGCTTTAAAATATGGTTGTTTGAACGGGTTACATAGCCTGCAATATCAATCAATGCTTTTACTTCGGGGGTTACATCGGCAAAATACACTGGCGAACCAATAATAATTCCATCAGCTTCAATCATTTTTTCGATGCAATAATTCAGATGATCATTTTTTATATGGCATTTCCCGTCTTGTATTTCTTTGCATTTTCCGCAGGCTGTGCACCCGTGCACGGGTTTGTTGCCCAGTTGTATAAACTCAGTTTCAATTCCTTCGTTTTCGAGAATTCTGAAAACTTCATTAATCAAAATGGCTGTATTTCCATCGCGCCGTGGACTTCCGTTAAATGCTACTACTTTCATAGTCAATGCTTGAATGCTTTAATGCGTGAATTTTATAATGCATGAATGCGTAAATGCTATAATGCATGAATGGAAGAATTCTATGCTACGTAAATGCTGCAATGCTACAATCCTTAAATGATTATTTTTCATAATTTGGAAATAGTTAATCTAAATTTTTCAATCTCAATCAATCTCAATCAATCTCATCAATCTCATCAATCTCATCAATCTCAGTCAATCTCAGTCAATCTACCCCTAATAAAACCGTTTCGAATTTTTATTCCAATATTTAATCATGAAATAACCGAATAACATCCCGCCAAGATGGGCAAAATGGGCGACATTACTGCCAGGTTGTGAAATACCAAGATACAATTCGATGGCTCCATAACCTATTACAAAATATTTTGCTTTAATTGGAATCGGAGGAAATAGCAGCATTAACTGCGTATTCGGGAATAACATACCGAAACCGAGTAATATGCCAAATACAGCCCCCGAAGCACCTACAGTTGGCGTATTTAGTACCATGTTTAATTTACCTAACAATGGATCTGAGAAATTTTTCCCTTCAGCCCAAAGTCCATAGCCGGCTTCTTTTACATAAGCCACTTGGTCGGGAGTTATTTGAGAAGCCACATGTTGGTATTCGATAAAATTTACGAGCGAATGTAAAACTGCTGCACCAATTCCAGTAACTAAATAAAAAGTTAAAAACCGTTTTGGTCCCCACACACTTTCAAGCACCCGCCCAAACATATACAAGGCGAACATATTAAAGAAAAGGTGTGTAAGACCACCGTGCATAAACATGTGCGTGAAAATCTGGTGTAATCTGAATTTTTCGGAAAAGGGGAAATAAAGCCCCAAATAGGTATATAAATCGATACCTACCCGCTCAAGTACAAATGTGGCAAGTAACATGAGCACATTAATTATTATCAGATTTTTTACAACTGGAGGAATACTGTTAAAACCAGGTCTGTAATTCATATTTCAATATTTTTTTATCGGTCTAACAATAGCCAGACCATTTTCTAATTGGCTGAATATAACGACATATTGTCATTTATTAAAACTTTTTTCGATATCGGTTACAGGAATTATCGTTAAAACTTTTTTCCCTTCTGGCGAAAAATTAGGTGTTGCACAGGCAAAAAGATTGTCGATTAAATGATCAATTTCTTCCTGTTTCAAATCAGCACCATAATCAAGTGACGATGCCTTTGCAAGCGATATTGCAATTTGTTCCTTTGCTTTTGAACGCGCATCAACGGGCGAGTTTTTGTATTCTTCGAGCAATTTTTCAACAATAAGCTCGGGCGATGAAACATCTAAAATGCCGGGAGTTCCACTAATGATAAAAGTGTTCTTCCCAAAATCACGGATATCAAAACCAAGTGATAACAAATCAGGCAGTATATTTTGGAGAATTGCGGAATCAGCCGGGTTCAATTCAATAGTTTGCGGGAAAAGCATTTGCTGGCTTGCCACCGAATCCGATTTCAGTACGTCCATAAACTTTTCAAACAAAATCCGCTCGTGTGCACGTTTTTGGTCGATTACCATTAAACCCGATTTTACGGGTGTCAGAATGTACTTTTGTTTTAACTGCAATGTTTTTTTGCCCGAAAACTGAAATGACGACTGCGATAAAAACATGTCTTCATTTTCTGGTGCCCTTTCCAGTTCCGGTTTTAGTTTCAATTGAGTTCCGGTATATAAATCTTCCCAGCGATCGAGGTTTTTTTTCTCGGTGGGTGTCTTTCCAAAACTTCCCATTGAAACGCTTTTTCCTGATTCAAATGGATTGTAATCAGGATTTACACGGATTTCGGGAAATTGAATATTGTCAAACGATCTTTGTGGAACAGGAATATCTATATTCCCGCTTTGATCAAAATCGATTGAAGGCACAACATTGTGTTTTCCAAGTGATTCGCGTACAGCAGCATGAATAATCTGCCAGATATCTCGTTCATTTTCAAATTTTATTTCGGTTTTTGTGGGATGTACGTTAATGTCAATATTTCCCGGATCGATTTCGAGAAACAAAAAATACGACGGGAAGGTGTCGGGTGGCAGCAACTGCTGGTAAGCTTGCATAATCGCCTTATTAAAATAAGGGTGTCGCATAAACCGGCCGTTAACAAAAAAGAACTGCTCGCCAATGGTTTTACGCGCAAATTTGGGCTGTCCAACAAATCCGTAAATATTTACGAGGCTTGTTTTTTCGTTTACCTGGACCAGGCTTTGATTGATTGATTTGCCAAACAAATCGACAATCCGTTTTCTGTGATTGGTTTTTGGAAGTTCGTAAATAGGAGAATTGTTGTGAAAAAGCGAGATTTTAATCTCAGGGTTTGGAATTGCAATCCGCTGAATTTCCCAAATAATATGTTTTATTTCGGTGGTATTTCCTTTTAAAAATTTTCGTCGGGCAGGAACATTGAAAAACAGATTTTTAACCATAAAAGTTGTTCCGATGCTACCGGCTGTTGGCTCCTGAGCTTTTACTTCGGAACCGATAATGTGGATGAAAGTCCCAACTTCATCTTCCATTTTTTTTGTGCGGAGTTCCACATCGGCAATGGCAGCTATCGATGCAAGTGCTTCGCCCCGGAAACCCATTGTGCGGATACAAAACAAATCGTTTGCAGAACTAATTTTTGAAGTTGCGTGGCGTTCAAAAGCCATTCGTGCATCAGTTGGCGACATGCCACATCCATTATCCGTGATTTGAATCAGTGTTCTACCGGCATCTTTAACATGAACTGTAATTTCGATGGCACCTGCATCCAATGCATTTTCAACAAGTTCCTTTACAACCGAAGCAGGTCGCTGAATTACTTCTCCTGCTGCAATTTGATTGGCAACTGAATCTGGCAATAACTGAATAATATCACTCACTAAAAAAGACTATTAGATTTGAGATTTTGAGTAGCAACACAAATTAAAACATAAAATCAGAATAAAAGAACAAGTAAAAAATTAAGGCAAGAATGAAGAATAACCATATCAACCTTTTGTTTTGCGCCCTGCGTGCCGGCTCAGATGATTTTGACTGCCAGGCATCCGGATTTCGGAATTGTCCTTTTACACGTGGCCTGAAATTTTTTAAGTCCTTCTTATTCTCATCAACAATTCCCAATTCCTCTTTAATTCTCCGTTCACGATCATCTCTTTCTTCCTTGTCAGGATCATAAAAACGAGGTCTGATACTAAATTGTTTTGTTCCCGGAGTATGAAAAAATCTTCCTATCATATCATAAAATGTTTTCGTTGTGCAAAGATAGGGTTTATTCGATAAAAATATTCTTTGGCCTGACACTGGCTAAGTAAAAGGCTACAATGATTTATTTAGGATTTCGAATAATTGTCTGTCGTCAAGTTCAACTGGATTTCCTTTCATACTACTTGAATTTCGGGCTTTTTCAACGATTTCCGGAAATGAATCTGAGCTAAGATTATATTCGGATAGCGAAGGAATTTTAAGTTTTTTTACCATTTCCTGTACCCGGAAAACCCCGTCTTCGGCAATTGAGTTTTTATTTTGTGTTAGTATCCGGGCGACTTCATCGAATTTTAGCAACTGTTTATCCAGTTTCTTTTCCTTTAAAACGGCAATATTAACTTCCATAACAGCAGAAAGTAAACAAGCACAAACAGCTCCATGCGGAATCGGGAACATTCCCCCGAGTGGACCGGCAAAACCATGCACCGCACCCAGTTTTACATTTGCAAGCGCCATTCCTCCCAGCATACTTGCCATTGCCATATTTTCGCGGGCTTCCAAATCACTCCCATTCAGAAAAGCCCGTTCCAGATAAATTGCAATCCTTGTCATCCCTTCCCTGCAAATCATGTCAATAAAAGGGTTCGACTGGCAGGAAACAAAAGTTTCCAGAAGGTGGGTAAGTGCATCAACACCGGTGCTTGCTGTAATTTCAGATGGCATTGTTAAAGTTAACTCCGGATCAATTAAGGCAATCGTTGGGAACATTAAATCGCTGCGCAGGCTTACTTTTACATTGTGTTCGGTTGATTTTATCACTGCATTTTTAGTAGCCTCTGCACCGGTTCCGGCAGTTGTCGGGATGGCAATATAAGGTAATGGCGCTTCTTCCAGTTTCTTCCCTTTTCCAATAACCTCAAGATAATCTGTCAACTCACCAGCGTTTGTAACAAGCGCGGCAATTGCTTTGGCTGAATCAATTACGCTGCCGCCACCAACTCCGGCAATTACATTGCACCCGGTTTTTTTCGCCAGTGCTGTGCCTTTTTCAATATCCAGGGTAGTTGGTTCAAAATTGATACTGAATTTTTCGAATTCAAAACCCAGTTCTTTAAGCTTTTCTGAAAGATTATTTGTTAATTTTTGATTTTTCCCGGATACGATTAAAACCTTGCTCCCGAGATTTTTAATTAAACCGGGAACTTTTTTAAATGAACCATTTTCGAAAATGATTTGTGTAGAAGTAGCAAATTTAAAATTTATTCCCATCCTTCGTCTTCAGGAAAAACATTGTAGAATTTAACACTTGAACGCGGTTCTTCCATCATATTTGAAACTGCATCGCGCCAACGCATATAGTGGTCGGTTATTTTATGTTTTGCTGTATCTTCATACGATTTGTACACTTCAACAAGAACAAATTTCGTAGGGTCATCGTGTTGCTGCATAACGTCAAACCGTAATATTCCTGATTCAAGAATACTGTCTTTCGCATTTTCAGTGGTTAGTATTTTAAACTCTTCCACAAAATTTTCCTTTACATGAACATTAACATGAACGATATACATAGTTTTCAAAATTTAATTGATTCAAAAAAAACCTTTTCAACACTTAAAACCAAACATATTTTCAATTTTGGAATTGCAAAATTAGAAAAAGAACTAAGTTATTTACTCCTATTTATCCTCCTATTAGATAACTTTTTCCAAATGTTACTTGCAAGTTCTATTTCTTTATCTGCGAAGCCATATCCATCTTTCAGAATCTGTTTGTTGGTGATTTTTAAAATTTCATCAATGCTTTTTTTCTCTCGCATCATTTTGTCAATGGTGGCAAGTAAATCTACGTTGTCAGTTTGATAAGGGAGAAGTATTTTTCCTGCTTCGCTTGGCATCAACTCCAAAACGCCACCTCCATAACTACGACCAACTATTTCAGAAAAAGCTAAGGATAATGAATTGTAAAAACTGGCTATGAAAGCGTTTTTGTCAGTGTCTTTTTTCATAAATACACGGTGCATTGTGTCAGTTGTATATGCGTTTGCTTCGTTTAAGATTAAACGAGGGTAAAGGTTGTTTCTACGGATGAACAAAGCATCAGAAAGTTTAATTGAAGGAATCACAAACCAATCATCACGAATGCCTGTTTTGTAGCCTTTGTTTACGCCCATTGATTCACCCAAACGAATGTATGAGTTAGCTCCTTTGTGTCCGTTGATTTTCTCTTTGGCTGGAAATACTAATAAATGTGCTTTGGCTTTGGTTTGCCTGTTAAGTTTCCAATCATTTTCCGTAAAAATTACACTGTTAACCTGAACGCTTCTGCCAACCATTGGCTTTGCGTATTCTTTTAGGTCGTATGCTTCTACAACTGGTAAAGGAACGGTGAAGTAATCATTTGCACCTGTGGTAATGCCTACTTCTACACTGGCATAATTACTAATTGTCGGAACTTTTCGTTTTTTGGCAATCTGTTCCAAAAAGTCAATCTCTTCTTGCTCTAAAAAGTAATAAGTCCACTTATTTGACTTAAAATCTATCTTTTTGGTTGGACTTTTTAGGATGTTCACATCCAATTTTTCAAGGTCAGAAGCGTCTCTTAATTCAAGATGTTCAATCAAATGTGAATTACTTCCATTTTTCTCACACAGTAACAAAACAACTTCTTGCTGAATGTCTGGGAAAACTAACTTCTCAAAGGAAATGATATTGATTTTATTGTAGAAATGAGCCAAAAACTCACGGAGTTGTTGAGCATACGATACCTGCAACAATTCCGCAGGAATTACAAAACCTATTTTACCTTTTTCTTTGAGTAATAAACTTGAACCAACTACAAAGGAAACCCATGCATTGGTCAGTTTTGAATATTTTAGTTTAGCACGATTGAAAACTTTGATGGCTTCATTTTGCTGTTCTTCCTGAAAATATTGATAGCGAATGTAAGGCGGATTGCCAACCACTAAATCAAATCTCTGTGTGGTTTCATTGCAATACAAATGAAAATCTGTATTGATTATATCCTTGTTATTGAGTTTAATCTTTTCCGCTTTTTCTGCTTCAACATCATCAAACTCAATTGCTGTTACCGATTTGAATTTATGGTTATTCTCTTTCAGTTGTTCTAGGAAAACACCATCACCGCAACTTGGTTCTAAGATTTCATAATCAGAACTACCGTTAATACCCCACTTTAGAATAAAAGCGGCAATTGGCTCGACAACAGTGGAATATCCTATGCTGCAACCCATTCAGCAATTCCATTTGGTGATTTTTCATCAAACCAATGCCAAATATCAAAGCGATATGTGCCTTTTTCCCACCAATAGAAATCAACTTCAATTTCATCATCTGAATTGATAGAAACATTGGAAAACTCTTCCCACATTATTTCAAGGGTTTCAATTTTCATTTTGATAGTTTTTTTCGATAATTGATAAAAGCTGTAGCAATTCATCTTCTGTAGTTAAGAAAACCTCATATCGTTCAGAACCAATACTACCTTTTTTCTTTTCATTTGGACGAACCCTGTCATCAACAATAGCACCCAAAGCGGTTACAGCATCAATATCAACATTGATTACTAAAAAACATTTTCGACCTGTTTTTCCTGCATAGCCAATAACAGAAAACGTTTGCTTACCAAATGTTACTTTTATTTTACTTGCCTGAGCTTCAATAGTTACATCACCAATATTTTTTAGATATTCATAAAATATTCTAAATAACCGTTTAGCTTCATCTTTACCATATAAAAATGCTTCGGCATCAGCTAATTCAGGCTTATTGTCGATTATGTTTTTGATTTTTTGAAGTTTAACAGCATTTTCTTTTTCAATCAAATCATCTGGGTCGTTATTAAGATAGTCAATAAGCAAAAGCTGATTCTCAAACCATAAATATTTTATTAGAGTAATTTCACTCTTACTTTTCTTTGCTTTATCGACATCGGCAGGTGTAAAAGATTTTGCAATGAGGATTAATTCAATACTATCTTCTGAAATATCACTATATTTTGGTAAAACAGCATCGTAACTTTGAGTTGAAAGTAAGTAAATCTTTGCAAAATTGTCTTCCACAAAATCCTTATAATCAGAAGCTTGATTGCGAATATTTTTATCCAAATCCTTCTTCAATTCAAGAATTACAAATTTCTTTGTTTTAGGATTAAATGCCAAAATATCAATTCTTCCTGCCCCACCTTTGCTTCTGACATTTCCATCAAGTGTAAACTCACTTTTGATAAAAGTAAAATGAGGAAAAAACTCTTTCCAATTTTCAGAAATAAAACGGTTAAGCTCTGCTTCTGATTTATTAACCTGTTTTAAAAATTTCTTATTGTCTGTTGAATATAGCTTTAACATTTATGTTCGTTTTTTGGTTTATGCTGCTTTTGCGTTAGGGATTGAAGCGAAAATCCTTTTTGTCCCGCAGGGCAAAAAGATTGTAGCGGAAAGCCCGACCCGAAGGGTAACGCCCAAATAATATCTATCAAACTGCTTGTATGCCGAATCGTAATTGGTTTTGTAAAGTGGTAATTCAAGCGGAGTAATGTTTTTCATATCCTCCGATTTCATATAAGGCGGATTTCCTACAATGACATCAAAACGAAGTTTTGAGAAATCATACGGGTTGATTATTACCTGGTCTTTCTTTTCGGTTACTTGTTTTGGATTCAATAAACTGTTTCCGAAAAAGATGTTTTCAGAAAGGTCGGGTAAAACAGGTTTTGTTTTGTTGGTTGAGTTTACATCTTCACCCTCAAGCAATTTGAGAAGCAAACCAAATTTAGCTGCTTCTACGGCATTATAATCTTTATCAACTCCGTAAATACAATTCAATAAAAGTTGTCGCTTAATCTCAAAAGGCAGTTTGTAGGTATTGATATTAGTTTGAATAAGCTTGGTTTTATCTTTCTTCAGGTAGTAGTCAATCAAAATATCATTGAGCAACTGAAACAATTCCAATAAAAACGCCCCTGAACCGCAAGAAATATCAGCGAATTTCAACTTTAGGATTTCTTCATCTGTTTTTCCTTCACATTTTTTCAATACTGTATTTCGTAAAATATCGCTTATAATGAAGGTCGGTGTAGTGATAATATCACGGTCAACATTTTCAGGTTTCTTCACTAAAACAACTGAACCGCTTTGAACGATCAATTTTTCTGAAAGAAAGATTTCATAAATGCTTCCTAGCACATAAGAAGAAAAAACACTGAACGAGTATGCACTTTCAGGGTAATATAATTGCTTGATGATAGTCCAAAAAACAGAACTGATATTTTCTACAATCTTGTCTTTCAACAATTGGTCAAAAAGTCCTGAATTATAGCGTTTATCTGCTTCTTCAAATTTCTTTATGAGTGCTTTGAAGTCGTTTGTGTTGGCAAACTTCAAAAGTGTTTGATAGTCTTCCAAATTTCTGTCCTCACACACACGAAGAAACAAAACCCTATTCAAATAACTTTGAACAATGTCATTCAGTTGTTGCTTGTCAATTTTCGGGTCGTGTTTGTAAATTTCAGCACCTAAAACTTTTCTCCACTCGTTGATTTGATTTAGAAATAGATTGTCAATAGAGTATTGATTGATTTTACTTTCGATTTCTTTCCACTCCGTTTCAAATGCTCCTGAATAAACAGATTCCTTTCCTAAAAGCTGTTTGATTTCTTCAAACTTGCTTTCGTATTCAGTGTAATGGTATTTTTTTACAAGTGCTTTTGTATGGTTGTCGTCTTTCTCAACTTTTACGGAAGTGTCGTAAATGATTAAATATTCAAAGTTTGAGAGAACGGAAATTTTCAATTTGGCTGTAAATCCGTATCGTCTTACTTGTTTTGCTGTGTCGTTATTTGATTCAATGGAAACGCAAGGTTTCTTTGCTTCCAAAAAGAATTTTCTTTCAGAAAAAAGTCGGAAAGTGTAATCAGGTTTTTTGGAATGTTCGGAAGCATTTGCTTTTAAAGCTTCTTCTAAAATTACTTCTCGTTCGTTTGTGGGTTTTCCTGCATTGTTTTTAATGTCCCAACCAAGCAACTCGAAAAACGAGTCTAAGAAATCACTTCGAAGCAGTGTTTCATTATACTTGCTTGTCAAGTAATAATCCCTGTCGGCTGTATATTTTTCTATGAGTTGCTTTATTGTCATTTCTTCTTATTCGCTTTAATGTATTTGGCTCTTTCCTCTGCTACTTTCAGTGCTTCTATTCCTAAATCTTCATCTTGAATTTCATATAAAATCTTGTCGCTTAGGAAAGAAACCAGAAGTTCATCTGCGTTGTAATGATATATGTCGGCAAGATTCAGAACCACCTCTTTTGTGATTTTCCGTTCTCCACGCTCCATTTTGCTTAAAATCGCTACATCAATGTCGAGCAACGCAGCAACTTTCCGCAATGGAAGTTCCTTTTCTTCTCGAATGTGTCTTAACTTTTCGCCAATTGTTTCTGTTGACATAATTATTGTTGACATACTTTGTCAAAAGTATAAATTTTCAATTATAAAATCATTCCCATTTTTTAGAACTTTTGAACATTGTTAAGTGTATAGAAGTTTTAACTCCGATATTTTAGTTTTTAACCAGTTTTTCAACCATTTCTCCAATTTCATTTGAAAGTTCTTGTGCCGATTCAATGGTCAGGTGACTTCCATCATATGTTTTATATCGAGTTGGTTCAAGGTTAATCCAATGTCCGTCAGACTTTTCAAAACCGGTTTTTATTGCGGTTTCATCGAATAAACCTAAAGTATCTTCCAGCATTTGCATAGGTTGTGAAACGGGTGGTACAAAACCGGCTACAATAATTCCGGAGTCTGTCCACTTTTTAACTTGTTTAAAAAGGTCACTGAGATTTTCAGGTGTAACTTTATAATTGGTAAAATCCTTTGTATATGAAGGTATTGCTTCCATTGTATCAGCCGAAAATTTTTCAGATTCAACATAACCGTTCATAAAATATTTATTCCGGTAAAATGCAGTTTCTTTTGTTTCTGAAAAATGATTTTTTAGCTTTTCAGGCGAAGTTGCCGAAAACCAGTAACGGAGTGGGTTGAAATAAATCCGCTCAAAAATTTCTTCACGCGGACGATTCAATTCCTGCACATATTGCTGGTTTACTGCTGAATATCCTGAAATTGCATTTGCCGAAATTCCCATTACAATTACTTTTGGTTTATCGTTTTGGGCAAGCTTTTTTTCAGCGGCAACAAACATAGTTTGGTTTAGTCCTCCGTTTGAAAAAGCAAAATTCAGCACTTTCAATCCGGGCAAATGCGATTCCATAATTTCAGGAGAAAGTCCACGGTAAACCCTTGAATCGCCCATGATAACCACATTGTATTTTGCAGGAGCAAACGTTTTGCGGGTCCAGAATAATTCGCCCAAATATTTTTCAGCATCTTTTGGCAGAACAAAACTAAGTGCAGTAACCAGTGTTGCTGCAATAGCCAGTGTAATCCATATATTCGGTTTCTTCGCCATTTTTTAAAACTGAAAATAAATAAACTCGCTTCCCGCACCCCTGAAGAATATGATTGCTGCAATTAAAACTGCATAAAAAACCATTTCAGCTACCGGATGTTTTCCTTTTAGTTTGTCATCAAAATGAAGTGCTGCAAGAAGTTCACGCAAAATTGTTACCGAAATAAAAATCGAAGCATCGAATCCCCAGCCGAATTTCAAAGGGCCCTGAAATGAGAACATGACTTTCAAAATATCCAAAGCCTGATTAATGTTTTCAGCCCTGAAAAATACCCATGCAACAAGAACCTGAATACTCACGATAAACCACGCTAAGAATTTGGCAACCGAACTTTTTCCTATTTTTTCGGGCCAGCCTGTAAGCCGTTCAGCCGATGCAAAAAAAGCATGCACCGCGCCCCAGGCAACAAAAGTCCATGCCGCACCGTGCCACAATCCTGAAACAAGCATTGTAATCCAAAGATTGATGTAACTCCTGAATTTTCCTTTTCGGTTGCCGCCCAGCGGAATATACAGGTAATCGCGAAACCAGGTTGATAACGAAATGTGCCAGCGTTCCCAGAATTCACGAATTGAAGTTGAAATGTAAGGATGGTTAAAATTATCAGGAAAATCATATCCCATCCAAAGCGCCAAACCGCGTGCAATATCACTGTAACCGGCAAAATCGCAATAAATTTGAAACGCAAACGCTATGATTGCACCCCACCAAAACATTGTTGATGAATTGATATCTGGAGCGCTAAAAGCTGCCATTACAAGTGGTGCCAGATTGTCGGCAATTACCATTTTTTTGAAATACCCACGAACAATCAACTGAAATCCATCCCAACGTTTTTCATTTGATACCCGTTTTACTTCAAGCAGTTGTGGCAACATGGTTTCGGCCCGAACAATTGGCCCAGCCACAAGTTGCGGAAACATTGACAGGTAGGCGAAAAACTGAAGGATGCTTTTGGTTGGTTTTAGTTTGTTTCGATACACATCGAAAGTGTAACTCATGCTTTGAAAAGTATAGAAACTGATACCAACGGGCGTTATCAGAAAAAACTCAGGAATATTGGCCGCAAGCGAAAAACCACCGTTCAATCCCAGCAACCTGTCGATATTTTCAGCAATAAAACCTGAATATTTAAACAACGACAACGAACCAAGATTGGCAATAATTGATAAAACCAACAAAAACTTTTTGCGACCTGGATAACGGGAAATGCCAAGCGCAGCAAAGTAATCAATCAGCCCGCTTATTACAATGAGCGACAAAAACCGCCAGTCCCACCAACCATAAAAAAAGAAGGATGCAGTTGTAAGCCACATCAAACGCCCTTTTACATTTTTCCCGATTATTTTCGAAATCAGGAAAAAAATGATTGCAAAAGCAACAAATATGAGCGAATTAAAAAGCATGCAACTGCTTTACTTTTGCCTGAAATAAATCTGAATTGGTACGCCTGAAAAATTGAAATGCTCACGGATTTGATTTTCCAAATACCGTTTATAGGGCTCTTTAATATATTGCGGCAGGTTGGCAAAAAATGCAAACGACGGTGTTTGCGTTGGCAACTGCGTAACATATTTAATTTTGATATATTTTCCCTTTATTGATGGTGGGCTTTGTTTTTCAATAGCTTCGATCAATAATTCATTTAAATCTGAAGTTTTTATTTTTTGCTGACGGCGGTTATAAACTTCAATGGCAGTTTCCAAAGCTTTGTGTACACGTTGTTTTGTTAATGCCGAAATAAAAAGGATTGGTACATCAACAAAAGGCGCTATTTTTTCTTTTATTTCTTCTGTGAATTTTTTTGTCGAATTGGTTTCTTTATCAATTAAATCCCACTTATTTACCAAAATTACAACGCCCTTTTTATTTCTTAAAATGAGGTTGAAAATGGTAACATCCTGCGCTTCAACACCCCGTTCGGCATCAATTAACAACAAACAAACATCGGAGCTTTCAATTGTCCGCACCGATCGCAAAACTGAATAAAACTCAAGGTCTTCCTGCACTTTTGCCCTTTTTCGCAAACCGGCAGTGTCAACAATCATAAAATCGTGGCCAAATTTATTGAACCTTGTATGAATCGAATCCCGTGTAGTACCTGCTATTTCGGTTACAATGTTTCTTTCAACACCAATCAGTGCATTCACAAACGATGATTTTCCAACATTTGGTCGGCCAACTACCGACAAATGCGGTAATCCTGATTCTTCGTCAATATTTTCTGTTTTTGGTAAAAGTTCAACAATTTTATCAAGCATTTCGCCGGTTCCGCTTCCGGTCATCGATGAAACACAAAAAATTTCACCCAAACCCAGGCTGTAAAATTCCTGGGCATCTAAAATACGTGCGTTGTTATCCACTTTGTTTACAACAACTACTACTGATTTTTTTCCTTTACGTAAGATTGTGGCAACAGCGTCATCAAGGTCGGTTATGCCCAATTCCACATCAACAACAAATAAAATCACATCCGCTTCATCAATAGCCAGATGAACCTGTTTATTAATTTCGGCTTCAAAAATGTCATCTGAATTTATAACATATCCACCCGTGTCGATTACAGAAAATTCAACGCCGTTCCACTCGCTTTTTCCATAATTCCTGTCGCGGGTTACACCCGGTGTTTCATCAACTATTGCTTTTCTTTGTTCCACCAAACGGTTAAATAAAGTCGATTTACCTACGTTTGGCCTTCCTACTATTGCTACTATTTTGCTACTCATAATAATTGCTCCCCTTCTTATAGCCCCCTTCTAATTCCCCTTAAGGGGGAAGGTTTTGAGAACCATTAGGTTTTGAATTTCTTTCTTCTATTGTTTTTTGTTTTCTCTACATTATTTACTCCCCTCCTACGGAGGGGTTGGGGGAGGCTTCTAAATCGCATCATACCCAAAATTCTTCAACTGTTTGTCTTTTTCGCGCCAGTCTTTTGCAACTTTCACAAACAACTCCATAAATATTTTCTTGTCGAAAAATTCTTCGGCGTCTTTTCTGGCTTCTGTTCCCACACGTTTTATCATTTCACCTTTGTGCCCGATGATAATTCCTTTTTGACTGTCGCGTTCAACATGGATTATGCACCTTACATTGATAATTTTTTCGGTTTCTTTAAACTCTTCCACTTCCACTTCCACCGAATAAGGAATCTCTTTTTGGTAGTGGAGGAGAATTTTTTCGCGGATGATTTCCTGGATAAAAAAACGTTCGTTTCGGTCGGTCAATTCGTCTTTGTCGAAATATGCAGGAGCTTCGGGGAGCAACTCCAAAATACGGTCGAAAATTGGTTCGATATTGAATTTTTCCTTTGCTGAAATCGGGAAAATATTGGCACCGGGAAATACATTTGTCCAGTAATCAAATAATTTTAATACGTTTTCCTGGTTCGATAAATCGATTTTGTTGATGAGCACAATAACCGGCATGTTTGATTTGCGAACTTTTTCAATGTAATCCGGATTTTTACCCGGAGTTTCAATTACATCGGTAACGAACAAAATTATGTCTGCATCTATCAGTGCCGAATCGACAAATTTCATCATCGTTTCCTGCAATTTGTAGTTGGGTTTCAAAATTCCGGGTGTATCAGAATACACAATCTGAAAATCCTCACCACTTACAATTCCTTTAATCCGATGCCTGGTAGTCTGCATCTTCTGTGTAATAATTGATATTTTTTCGCCTACCAACGCGTTCATTATTGTCGATTTACCCACGTTTGGGTTCCCGATAATATTTACAAAACCTGCTTTATGTGCCATATTTTAAAATAACTAAATACTGTCTGTCCTTAAAAATCCCTCTGAATTTCATTACCTGAATTCCTCCTTTTGGAAAGGTCAGGAGTGGAAAATTCTCCAATTCCTTAAAAATCAGCGCAAAGATAACCGTTTTGATTTAGGATTGTACTATCGTGGAATTATTTCGGCCCGATCACGAATTTAAAAGGGTTTGGTTGATTTACTTTTCGGTTGGTGTGGTCAGGGCTTGTATATTTAAAGAAAAGTGTTGCATGTTGGCAAGTTAGTAACTTTTGAAGCGAATTTTTAAAGTCAACTTGCTCCTTTCAAAATCTCCCTTGCTATTAAAACCCCATTTACAGAGGCTTGCATTAGTCCACGGGTAATTCCGGCGCCATCACCACCAACATACAGATTTTTAATTGTGTCAGTCTGAAATCCACTGTTTACCTTTATTTTATTCGAATAGAATTTAACTTCAATGCCATAAAGCAAAGTTTCGTCGCTTGCCAAACCCGGGCTCACTTTATCCAGCGCCTGAATCATTTCAATAATATCGGTCATAATCCGGTAGGGGAGAACCAGGCTCAAATCTCCTGATACTGCATCTTTTAAAGTAGGGATGATATTATTTCTGAAAAGACGTTCAGGTGTTGTTCTACGTCCACGCACCAAATCGCCAAAACGTTGAACAAGTATTTTGTGTTGTGTCAGCATGTTGGCCATGTCGGCAACGTGCCGGCCAAATTCGATTGGCGAATTAAACGGCTCGGTAAACTTTTGTGAAACAAGGAGTGCGAAATTTGTATTGTTGCTTTTCAGGTCTTTATAACTGTGTCCATTCACAACGGCCAGGTTGTTGTCGTAATATTCTGACGAAACAAAACCACCCGGATTTGAGCAAAAAGTACGCACTTTATCATCAAAGGTTTTTGTGTAATGTATAAGTTTTGCCTCGTAGAAATTCTCGTTGATTTCCTGCATAATTTCATTGCGGCATTCCACCCGAACTCCAATATCAACCACTCCAACTTCGGTGTTTATGTGGTGGTGCTCACATTTTTTCAGCAGCCAGTCGGAACCTTCGCGGCCAACTGTTACCACCACTTTTTGCGCATAATATTCATTGCCGTTAACAGCAACTCCGGTTACCGCGCTGTTTTCGAAAATAAAATCGGTTACAGGTTTCCGAAACAAAACTTCAACCCCTTTTTCGTTGATAAAATCAAAAAGCAATTTGTATAGCAACTGAGTTTTTTCGGTTCCCAAATGGCGCACCGGACAATGAACAAGACGCAGATTTGCCTCAATTGATTTTTTTTGGATTTCGCGCATTGCCGGTGTAATTACTTCGCCATGAATGTTTGGTTCTCCACCAAATTCAAGATAAATTTTATCGGTGTAATCGATAATTTCCTGCGTGGCTTCAATTCCAATATAGTCAGAAATGGTTCCTCCCACTTCGTGCGACAGCGAAAGTTTTCCATCGGAATAGGCACCTGCACCTGCCCAGCCAGTTGTTATATTACATGGTTTGCAATGCACGCAAGTGCCGCCATTTGTATGTTTCGGGCATTTGCGTTTGTAAATTCCGTTGCCTTTTTCGAGCATAAGAATTTTTAGTTCAGGCCTGTTTTTTATTAACTCGTAGGCAGTAAAAATGCCGGCAGGACCGGCACCAACTATTATTACATCGTATTGATTGTTCATTGTGAAAATGTATTGGTTTCCCAATACGCAAAAGTAGTTTTTTTTGAATTGATGCATTGTTTTATGTGGTTAGTTTTTGTGATATTTAGGCATTAAAACAGACATTTGGATTTTTGGATATGAGAAACAAGACATACATAATTAGCGTGATTTTATTTTCAGTGGTGCTATTTTCCTGCAATCAGGTTGAAATCATAAAAGTGCTGAGTCCTGATGGAAAAATTCAGGTCAGTTTTGGAATAAATGATTCTTCAGCAATTTTTTACACAGTAGGATTTGAAGATTCTGTAATTATCGAAAATTCAATAATGGGTTTTCAATTTGAAGAAAATGAGGAAATGGGTAAAAGTCTTGAAATTGTTTCGGTATCTGAAATGGCGGTCAACCAAACCTGGAATCCTGTTTATGGCGAGCGGTCGGAAATTAAGGATAATTACAATGCAACTACTATTCTTTTAAAGGAAAAAAGTTCGAAAGGAAGAGAATTTGATATCACATTCAGGGTTTATAATGAAGGAGTTGCGTTTAATTATACATTTCTGGCATTTGATGAAAATGAAACGCTTCACATCCAAAAAGAACTTACAGAATTCAATTTCGGTGGAAATTATGACTGCTGGGCGTCTGAAAAAGCACAATCTGAAATTCATAAAATTCAGGTCAATTCAATTTCAAAACCTTTGGAAAGACCACTTGTTGTTGAAGCAGGAAATTGCACAGTTGCGTTGGGAGAAGCCAAACTTGTAGATTTTGCACGGATGAAATTTATATCAGGTGAAAAAGAAAATTCGCTGGTTGCTGCATTGGAAGGCGAAGTAACTGTGAATTTGCCATACACAACTCCCTGGCGTACAATTATGATGGGAAAATCAGCCGGAGATTTATTGGCGAAAAATTATTTTTATGAAAACCTGAATGATGAATGTGCAATTGAAAATGTGTCGTGGATAAAACCCGGGAAAGTAATCCGCGAAGTGACTTTAACAACACAGGGCGGTTTGGCTTGTGTTGATTTTGCCGCTGAAAATGGTTTGCAATATGTTGAATTTGATGCCGGCTGGTACGGACCAGAAAACGATGAATCTTCAGACGCCACAACAGTAACTGTTGACCCAAAACGCTCACCCGGTCCACTCGATTTGCAGCGGGTAATTGATTATGCTGAAACAAAAGGAATTGGAATAATTTTATATGTCAACCGCCGCGCATTGGAAAAACAAATTGATGAAATTCTGCCGTTGTACAAATCGTGGGGTATAAAAGGGGTGAAATATGGTTTTGTGCAGGTGGGTTCGCAGGAGTGGACAAGCTGGTTGCACGAAGCAGTTAAAAAAGCTGCCGAAAATGAACTGATGGTTGACATTCATGATGAATACCGGCCAACCGGTTTTTCGCGGACTTACCCAAATTTACTCACACAGGAAGGAATTCGCGGCGATGAAGAAAGCCCGTCGAATGAACACACTTTGAAAACACTTTTTACAAGAATGCTGGCAGGGGCAGGCGACAATACCAATTGTTACTACGCACCGCGAGTTACAGAAAAAATGGGTGGCCACGTGTCGCAATTGGCAAAAGCAGTAATGATTTACAGTCCGTGGCAATTTTTATACTGGTATGACCGCCCCGAAGGATCGCCCGGGAAAAAAGGAGGAGCGGGCGATTCTGACGGTTTTATTAAAAATCATCCTGAGCTTGAGTTTTACAAACTTTTGCCAACCGTTTGGGACGAAACAAAAATACTGGAAGGAAAAACAGGTGAATTTGCGACGATTGCAAGGCGATCAGGAAATGACTGGTTTTTGGGATCGTTAACAGCAAATCAGTCCAGAAAGTGCAGTGTGGATTTTAGTTTTCTTGAAAGTGGTGTAAATTACACAGCAACTGTTTATTCATTCGACCCTGATTCGGAGTCTTCGACAAAAATTAAAATTGATGAATTACCTGTGAACTCAGACAAAACAATTGATTTTGATATTGTTGCAAATTCGGGAATTGCAATTCATTTAGAGAAAGATTAGTTAAAAACAAAAGCTAATTTATTACCCAATACATCATCCCCCTGTCCATTTCAAGATAATCGAAATTGTATTTGTTGTAAATGAAATTGATTGGAATCATCTGAAAAAAGTTTACAGTCTGACCGTTCAATTTTGCCGGAACCCAGGCACCATCAATTTTCCCGAATGCCTCCACAAGTATCCCGTTAAGCGTTTGG
Source organism: Draconibacterium sp. (assembly GCA_041737765.1). Taxonomy (GTDB): domain Bacteria; phylum Bacteroidota; class Bacteroidia; order Bacteroidales; family Prolixibacteraceae; genus Draconibacterium. The sequence goes on from JBGSRA010000039.1 coordinate 102,255, forward strand.
CTAATGCCTTTTACAATCTGTACACCATCAATTTCTCCTTCGTTTGTAATTACAAGCCCAACAACCATTTTTCCTTCAACTGTCAACAAATCGAATTTGGCCTCTTTAATTGCCTGCCTTATTTGTTGATGAATAAAACCCATTCCAGGTTCAAAACGGGGGTCAGTATCAACTGAGTAAAAAATATTCTCAACTAAAGGCGTGCCGTCTGGTTGCCAGTTTTTATTCGAAATCAGTTCGTTGTCTTTATATTGAGAAATTGATTTTACTTTTCCCGAATTATAGTTTTCTGTAACTGTCCCGTCAAAAATAAGTGGCACTTTACTTTTTGTTGTCCCGGTTCGTTTAACTGTTTTTTCCATCCAATCTGTAAATTTGAACCCGTTTTCGGCAGTTTCAAAAACACGGGTTATCCGACCCGAAAATTCATCGCCTTTCATTCTAATTTCAAATACCCAATCACTGACAACTTTTATATTTTCGGTATAAATTAATTGCCAACCCGTTTCCGAATTTTTGTAGGTTTTCACCTTTATTTTATTGTTTCCCCGATAATCAACGCTCTTCATAATATCCTTCTTAACAGGATTATCAATCTTACCGTTCACACCGTAATAGTAAACCGTATCCTTTTGGCTGAAAACAAGATATGGGAGAAACATTATTAATAAAAAAACGAGTTTTATCATCTTCTAAAATTTGAATTCACAATAAATCGAGCACCAATTGTTCATTTAAAAGCCGAAACGTTTTTCGGTGGTATCTGGTTACACCAAATTTTCGAATAGCATCGCGATGCATTTTAGTTGGGTAACCTTTGTTTTTTTTCCAATCGAACTCCGGAAATTCATTGTGTATTTTTTCCATAAAATCATCTCTATGGGTTTTTGCCAGCACCGATGCAGCAGCGATTGAAAAATAGCGTCCGTCGCCTTTTATCATGCAGGTAAACGGGATTTTCGATTGCGTGCGAAAACGGTTTCCATCAATCAATAAAAATTCAGGTTGGATTTTCAATTGTTCAACTGCCCTGTTCATAGCCAGAAATGAAGCATTTAAAATATTTACTTCATCAATTTCTTCATTCGAAACTGCTTCAACGGCCCAGGCCATCGCTTCTTTTTGAATGATTAGTCTTAAATCGTGCCTTTGCTTTTTTGTAAGCATTTTCGAGTCGTTCAAGATTTCGTTTTCGAAATGAGGTGGTAAAATAACTGCGGCAGCAAAAACCGGCCCTGCCAGGCAACCTCGCCCAGCTTCATCGCACCCGGCTTCAATTGTCCCTTCATTAAAAAAACTCAGTAATTTTGATTTCTTCATTCTTGCATTCAATTACTGCATCGTCCGCTTTACACTTTCCCAAAGCAGGTGAGCAGTTTCGTCCCAGCTAAATTTGTTTTTCTGTTCAAAACCTTTTTCTATCAGTTCCTGCCGCAATTCTTTGTCGTTTGCCAGTTTTAACATAGCAACTGTAATTTGGTCAATTTTCATTGGGTCGGCATAAATAACCGCATTTCCACCAACTTCAGGTATTGAAGTAGTATTTGAACAAATTACAGGAACTCCTGCAGTCATAGCCTCTACAACCGGAATTCCAAATCCTTCAAAGAAAGGAACAAAAGTTAGTGCCAGTGCTGCGCCAAAAATATCATGCAATTCATTGGTTGAAACCCTGCCCGTAAACACAACATCGTTTTTAAACCGCATATTTTCGTACGTTTCAAAAATATCACTGGTTTTGTGCATTTCACCACCAACAATAATCAATTTAATGTTGTTTTTGGAATCCATTTTAAAAGCATCAAAGGCATTTAACAGGCCACTTACGTTTTTCCGTGGATGCAGTGCACCTACAAACAAAAAGTATTCAGCACTTTCTGAATATTTTTTACGCACTGCTATTTTTTCTTTTTCCGAAAGTGGTTTAAAAATGTGGTTAATACCATCATACACGACATCTATTTTATCATAACTGATTTTAAATGAACGGGCAATATCTTCTTTTGAATAAAAAGAAACTGTGGCAATCCGTTTGGCAATTCGCGCAAATCGTGGGAAAAAATAGTTGTAATACTTTTCAATTAACCAGGGTAAATCATCGGGTCGGTGAACAAAATTTATATCGTGAATGACCGCCAGTTGTGGTACTTTTGTGCGTAACGACAAATACCCGTCAGGTGATAAAAAAAGATCGGCTTTGTACTTTTTAAGGATTCTGGGAATACGAAAATCGAACCAAATATAAAACAGGAACGGATGCCTTGCCTGTGGTCCAATAACTACTGGTGTAACGTTTTCAGAAAAAATAAAATCCGGGTCAAACGGCCTGTCGAAAATAAAAATAAACTCATGTTCAGGATGATTTTGGGTCATCCGTTTTAAAGTTTCGTAGGTAAACCAGCCAATTCCCTCAAGTTTTCCTTTAAGCAATAAACGTGTATTTACGGCAATCCTCATAATGAAGGTGTAAAATAGAAATTATTTTCTAATATCTTTGCGCTCAAAGTTAGAAGTAAATGAAGACTTTCATTAAATATATCCTCCAAAAAACACTTGGACTAAAAACTTACTTGTACGTTTTTGCACGTTTTATTATAATAAAACTGCGTTGGGATAAAAATGAAAAAGACTTTTTTTATTTTATGAAGCTGGTTGACGATGGTGGGATTATTCTGGATTTAGGTGCCAATATTGGCGTAACAAGTTATCATCTTGCACTGAATTTTCCCAAAAGTACAATCTTTTCTTTTGAACCCTTAACGCTGAATATGAATACTTTAAAGCGGATAAAGAAGAAATTTAAACTCGAAAATATAAAAGAATACCAGGTGGCAGTGGGCGAAAAACCAGGAGAACTTGAAATGGTTATGCCGGTTATAAAAAATGTACCGATGCACGGTTTAAGCCATGTTATTCACGATCAAAACACCGAGAACAACGATGGTTTTAAATATAAAGTTCCGGTAATTTGTCTCGATGAATTTGATGAATTGAAGAAACTCAACAGACGAATTACCGCCATGAAAATCGACGTTGAAAATTTTGAATATTTTGTTTTGAAGGGTGCTGAGAAATTGATTGCAGATAATAAACCAATTATTTATTGCGAATTGTGGGAAAATGATAACCGAAAAAAATGTATCAGTCTTTTAACCAATCTTGGCTATTCTTCGTTAGTTTTGCAAAAAAAGGAGTTGGTTCCGATTGAGAAAGCAACAGTTGAAAAACACAATTTCTTTTTTCTGCCAAATACATTAACTGATTGAAATACAAGCTTTGAAACGCAAATTTGTTACCAATCTAATATTATTACTGACCCTCAATCTTTTAATTAAACCTTTTTGGATTCTTGGTATCGACCGTAACGTGCAAAATTTGGTGGGCGACGAAAGTTACGGTATGTACTTCGCGTTGTTCAATTTTTCGCTACTATTAAATATTTTACTCGATCTTGGCATTACCAACTTCAACAATAAAAACATTGCACAACATAATTTTCTACTTAAAAAGCACTTGTCGAATATTATTGGGTTGAAATTTATGCTTGCTGTTGTTTATGCGATTTTTAGCTTAACAGTTGCAGCAATTATCGGTTATGGAAAAGTACAAATGCACCTGCTTTTATTCCTCATTTTTAACCAGTTCCTCATTTCGTTTACACTTTACCTGCGTTCGAATATCAGCGGATTACACTTGTTCCGCACCGATAGTTTGTTATCGGTACTCGATCGCACCTTGATGATTGCCATTTGCAGTGTTTTACTTTTTTCAGAAAGTTTAAAATCACATTTTACAATCGAATGGTTTGTTTATGCGCAAACAGCTGCATATTTGCTGGCTTCAATTATCACTTTTGCAATCGTTTTGCACAAGTCAGGTAGAATCAGCGTTCGTTTCAGCCCAATATTTTTTATGGCCTTTCTTCGAAAATCATATCCTTATGCCTTGTTAATTTTACTGATGGGCTTTTATAACCGTATCGATGGTGTAATGCTTGAACGTATGTTGCCCGAACCTATCGGACAACAGCAGGCCGGAATTTATGCACAGGCTTTTCGTTTGTTAGATGCAGTTTCAATGTTTGGTGTACTCGTGGCTGGCTTGCTACTGCCTATTTTTGCGAGGATGATAAAACAGGGTGAGGATCTGGTTCAAATGATAAAATTGTCGTTTACCTTTCTGTTTGTAACTGCGGTGGTAGTAGCTGTTTCAAGTATTTTTTACAATTATGAAATAATGGATGTTCTTTACCACTCAAGCACAGAACATTCATCGGAATTACTGGGTATTTTAATGACTGGTTTTATTGGTATTGCTACTACCTATGTTTTTGGTACGCTACTAACTGCCAACGGTAGCTTGAAACAGCTAAATATTATGGCTTTTGTTGGAATGGTAATCAATGTTTCGCTCAATTTGATTTTAATTCCACGATATCAGGCTTTTGGATCGGCTTATGCCAGTTTGTTTACACAAATTGTTACAGCAAGTGCACAGGTAATTCTGGCGGTTTTGGTTTTCAAACTGAAACCAAATTACCTGTTCCTTTTAAAATTAGTTGTTTTTGCGAGCATGACGGTTATTTTAGCTGAAGTTTCACTTAAACTCGAAAACTGGTTTTATGGGTATTTATTCCTGATTTTCACTTCTGTTTTTTTTGCATTTATACTGAGGTTGTTTAATATACTTGATTTGTATAAATTCATCCGAAACAGATAATCATGGAAAATCCATCCATCGAAGAACTTCGCAATTCAGAAAAATACGAATTGATTGCCCAACTCAACCACCAGCAAATCAAAGAATTTGTGATCAACCAATTGACTGAAAACGGTAAAATCATTAAAGTTTATATGATTTACCAGGTTTTGATGATCATTATCGGGATTTTCTTTTTTACGCGCTCCATAGTCTTGGCTTTTCAAGGTTCTTTTGAACCGCTTTATTATTCAATCGCTGCTGTGGTTTTTAGCTTTTCGGTTTTAATTGTCATTCATGAATTACTGCATGGAATCGCACTCAAAATTACCGGCGCTCCAAAAGTTAATTTTGGCGGCTATTTGAAAAAATTCATTTTTTATGCAGAAGCCGACAGGTTTGTAATTAATCGCAAAAAGTTTGCATTTATTGCGTTAACTCCATTGTTAGCTGTAAAACTGATTACTTTAATTGGAATAATTTTCCTTTTTAATCAACCTGTTTTTTATTTTCTAATTTTTGTGATGAGCGCCCACAGCCTGTTTTGCGCAGGCGATATCGGGTTGCTTTCGGTATTTTATAAAAACAAAATGGATGAGATCTTTACTTTTGACGTGAAGGCAGAGAAAACGAGTTATTTTTACAGAAAAAGTATATCAAAAAGTATAATCTAATTTTGAAAACATAAACGAATCAACACTTAAAACTAACCTAACCGAAATATGAAAACAACTTTCTTTTTTCTTTTACTTTTTATTGCCTCATTTACAACACAAGCTCAGAAAATCATTGTGAATGGTGAGATAAAGGGAATGAAAAATAATGACACGCTGAGCATCATGTTTTTGCCTTTAAAACAAGGAGAAACACCAATTATAGATAAGGTGATTTGCGTTAATGGAAAACTTAATTACGAAGTTAAACTGGTAGCAGCAATGATACACCTAGTCCAAATTAGCAGCAAAAAATGGGATACATCATTTTCAGTCAACACATTTCCATTTAATTTCGAAATGAATGATATAAATTTTTTTATCAATTCGGGGGATAAAATCAATTTCAAAGCAGAACCGGATCCGAATGGAATTTATTTGCAAGCCTTTGGAAATAAGTTAAATGAGCAAAGAAATGAGCTTTTGACAAAACTTTATCCACTTCATAAAAAGTTAAATTCTGAATGCTTTAAATATGTGGAAACTAAAAAGTCAAGTGATAGTTTACAGATTAATAAAACCATTAGCCAAATTAACACTCAAACTATTGACTTTATTGTAAAGCATCCCAACTGGGAAATATCTGCTGAAGTTTTGATGGGATTACCAACTGATTCGTGTTATAAATATTTCCCGACACTAAGCGACAAAGTGAAATCCTCTTTTTTCGGTAAATATGCATCCGATATTTTGTATTCATTGAAAACAGGTGACCTTGCTCCGAATTTTTCTTTAGTCAACCAAAATGGAAAAATCGTGACACTGGAAGAATTTAAAGGAAAATATGTTGTAGTCGAATTTTGGGGTTCATGGTGTGGTTGGTGCATAAAAGATATTCCTGATATGAAACAATACTTCAACAAATATAAAAACAATGCAGCTTTTGTTAGTATTGCCTGTCGGGATAATGAAACTACCTGGAAAAACACAATTTCAAAGCATGAAATGACCTGGACTAACTTGCTAAACAATGAAGACGAACTCACAAAAAGTTATGGGATTGAAGGTTATCCAACAAAAGTCATAATTGATAAGGATGGAATAGTTGTAGGAAAATACATTGGTGAGGGTAGGGATTTTTACACAGCACTTGATCAATTGTTTAAAAACTGAAACCACATTATAGATTGAACGCCGCTTATTATTCTATACCGGCATTTAAGGTAGCTTTCTGTTTTACAAAATTCGAAATTTTTTTGTTTGATATGACGTGGACTTTCCATGTCTTTTTATTGAATTTATCCAATCAACCTCTTCAATTCCCCCCGATCAATCTTAAAAGATTTGCTTCTGGGAAGCTCTTTCATAAACCGAATAGTTTTGGGCAACATTTTTCTATCAAAGAAAGGAGCTAGTTTCTCCAATATAATCTTTGAATCTTCCGGTTCGGTGGATTCAACAACCAACACCAATTTTTGCCCCAATATTTCATCGGGTTCTCCCAAAACAACACACGATTTTTTCAGAATATCTTCAAACTTCTTCTCCAGAATTTCGGGTTGAATTTTTATTCCTCCTGAATTGATTACGTTGTCAATCCGGCCAAGCCATTTGAATTTATTTTCTGAAACCAGTTCAATACAATCGTTTGTAATTATTTTTTCTTTTAAAAAAGGTGTGTCAATTACAAGGCAATCGCGCTCGTCTTTTGAAATCCTGATTCCGGGCAAAGTTGTAAATACTTGTTGCGGATTTTCTCTGTTTATCTGTTTTAAAGCAATATGTGAGCAGGTTTCGGCCATTCCGTAAGTTTCAAAAATCCGGGTTTCCACCTGCTGTAATTTTTCAGTTAAATCGTGTGAAGTTTCTGCGCCACCTAGAATCAGGGTTTTTAATTCGGGCCATTTATTCTGCTCCAGCAAATTAGAAGCTTGCATGGGAACCATGGCGCAAAAGTCAACTTCAGCAAGGTTCGAAAAATCAGGCGTACCATCGGGTTCAATTAAAATGAGGTTCATTTGAGCCAGAAAAGCGCGGACAATCATCATTTTACCGGCAATGTATTTTACTGGCAGACAAAGAACCGCCTTTTGCTTACGCTTCAAATTGAAAAATGAAACCGTGTTTTCCGCTGATTTAAGCATTGCCGCTTTTGAAAGCTGAATAGTTTTTGGTGCCCCGGTTGAACCCGAAGTTTGCTGGGAAATAAATTCAGATTCGCTTAAAAAATCGAGGATAAACCGGAAAATATCAAGTTGCCAAACGGGACTTATATTTTTTGAAATCTCTTCCCTGCAGAATTCTTCTAATTCATTTAGTGGGAAAAATCTCCCGTTTAATGTAAGTGCTTTTATTTCCTGTTTCATAATAAAATTGCTTCCAGGTCCCAGTTTTCTTTCGGTTCATGCCATAAAAAGCCATCAGAAACATACAACGGACTTTCAATATTATTTGTAAAAAGCCCACCGGTTCCCAAACCCTGAAAGTGCGGGTTACCAAGCATTGCAGTCCACTGTGCAATTGCATTTAACCCTATATTTGATTCTAGCGCTGAAGTTACCCACCAGCCAATATTGCGCTCTTTTGCCAGAGAGATCCATTCTTCAGAAGCTTTAATTCCCCCGAGTAAGGTGGGTTTTAAAATGATATACTGAGGCTGAATTTGATCCAGTAATTTTATTTTTTCAGAAAGGTTTGTAATTCCAATCAACTCTTCATCAAGTGCAATTGGAAGAAGTGTTGCTGCGCAAAGTTTTTGCATTTCCGCTGTTTGTCCGGGTTGAATAGGCTGTTCAATTGAATGGATATTGAAATATGCCAGTTGTTTTAGCTTTTCATTTGCATTTTCGGGTGTAAAAGCGCCGTTTGCATCAACCCTTATTTCAAGTTTATCAGCTGAGTAAAGTTCCCTGATTGAGTTGAGCATTTCAAGTTCCGATTCAAAATCAATGGCCCCGATTTTTAATTTCAGACAGGTAAATCCTGCGGCAATTTTTTGTTTAACCTGCTGAAGCATAAATTCTTTGGTTCCCATCCAAATCAAACCATTTATGGGGATTCCCTGGTTACCATTTGTGAAATCCGAAGCGTACAATAAAACAGGTGAATCTGAACTGATTCCCTTTATCGCCGTTTCGTAACCAAATTTGACAGAGGGAAATCTTTCAAATTCATTTTCTCCAATTTCCTTTCCAGTATTTATTTTCTGAACAAGATGATTAATTTTTTTCTCAAGTTCGGAAACCGGATCAGGACTCAACCCGGGAATCGGGGCAATTTCGCCAATTCCTTTTTTTGATGGGTTTTCAGAATCATTTAAAATGAGGTAAAAAACGTCTTTTTGATGCAGTACACCGCGGGAAGTTCCTGCCGGTTGTTTAAAAAATAGTGTTCGTTTTGTAAAAGATGCTTTTATCATTATATGAGCAAAATGCCAATTGAATAAGTCACAGAAAAGAAGAAAGTGGTTAGCGCCAATACTTTCAACTGGTTGTTTAGTTTTTGCGGAACGTGATTTTTAAAAACTTCGTAAAGATGCAATGCAAGTGGAAAAACCGACAGCAGGAACATAAGTTGATAAATCGATTGCCAGGTTTCGATCACAAATATTATGGTTAAAATCAGTGACAAAACAATCAGTAAAGTGTGATAAAGTTTGGCTTTTTCTGAACCCATTCTCACAACCAATGTTTTTTTACCGCTGGCAGCATCATTTTCAATATCGCGCATATTGTTCAGGTTCAGCACACCTGCGCTTAACAAACCCACCGATGCTGCCGGTAAAAGCAATGTAAAATGAAAATGGTTTGTGTGCAGAAAATAAGTTCCGCAAACACCAACCAACCCGAAAAAAATGAAAACAAACAAATCGCCAAAACCCGAATATCCATACGGATTTTTACCGATTGTATATTTTATGGCGGCAACTATACTGGCAATTCCAAGCACAAAAAACAATAAGATATATCCAATATTTGCATTTTTTATCCCTGTAAAAATTAGCAATCCACCGGAAATAAATGAAAGGACCACAAAAAATGTAATAAGCCTTTTCATTTCAGGTTTCGAAATTTTACCCGATTGAACTGTGCGTTCCGGACCGAGCCTTTCTGCATTGTCAACACCATTTTGTGAATCGCCAAAATCATTGGCCAGGTTCGAAAGTATCTGTAAAAAAACAGTAGTTGAAATGGCAAGAATAAAAACAGTTAGATTGAAACCGCCTTCGGCATAGGCCAGAAAACTGCCCAAAATTGCGCTTGACAAAGCCAGTGGCAAAGTCCGCAACCTGAAAGCATCAATCCAAACCAAAAATTTATTCATCGCAATAAATCAAGGGAATTTTGGAAATTTTTTATAATCGGGTTTTCGTTTTTCAAGGAACGCTTTTTTGCCTTCCTGTGCTTCTTCGGTCATGTAATACAACATTGTTGCGTTTCCTGCAAGTTCCTGAATGCCAGCCTGTCCATCCAATTCGGCATTAAGCCCTGCTTTAATCATACGCAGTGCCAGCGGACTGTGTTGCATTATTTTCTGACACCATTCAACTGTAGTATCTTCCAATTGATCAAAAGGTACTACTTTGTTTACAAGTCCCATTTCCAAAGCTTCAGCGGCAGAGTACTGTTCACAAAGGAACCATATTTCGCGGGCCTTTTTTTGGCCAACCACGCGAGCCAGATATGATGAACCAAAACCTGCGTCAAAACTGCCAACTTTAGGACCGGTTTGACCAAAAATCGCATTCTCAGAAGCGATGCTTAAATCACAAACCACATGTAAAACATGGCCGCCACCAATTGCGTAACCGTTTACCATTGCAATTACAGGTTTCGGTATCGAGCGGATTTGTTTTTGTAAATCGAGGATATTTAATCGCGGAACACCGTCGCTGCCAATGTAGCCGGCAAAACTTTTTACATTCTGGTCACCGCCGCTGCAAAACGCTTTGTCGCCTTCACCGGTGAGAATAACCACCGAAATTTCGGCATCTTCGCGGCAACGAACCATTGCATCGCACATTTCAAGTGTTGTGTCGGGTGTAAATGCGTTGCGGTAACGTGGGCGGTTTATTGTAATTTTAGCAATTCCTTCAAAAAATTCAAATTTTATTTCTTTGTAATCTTTAATCGTTTCCCAATTCCGTATCATAATTATTGTTTAAAAATTTGAAAAAATCTTTTGTAACCTGCGGTTCCCCATTGTTTGGCGTTCTGATTTCCAAAACTTCGACGCCATTATTTTGCAAAACTATATTTTTTAGGGAAACCTGAAGTTCTTTTCCGGAAGAACACAAATTGTATTTCAACCCAAAAGCTTCAGCTATTTTTTTAAAATCGATTGGATGAAAAGCACTCACAAACGGCACAAAATCATCGGTTTCAGAGGGTCCTTTCAGTAAATGAAAAATTCCTCCACCTTCGTTGTTGATCAAAATAATTTTCAGGTTTTTTGGTAGCGCGCGGTTCCATAAAGCGTTTGAATCATATCCGAATGTTAAATCGCCAACAATTGCATAAACAGGTTCATCCACTTTTGATGCCAACCCGGCTGCGGTTGAAAGACAACCGTCAATCCCGGAAACTCCCCGGTTGGAATAATATTTTCGCTTTTTCTGATTAAAATAACTGAGATACCGCACAACACTACTGTTTCCAGCAAAAACTAACGCATCATAGGGGAGTAGCGAAGTGATTTTGCTAAAAACCAGCAAGTCTGAAAATTCAAGTTTGTCAGTAAAACTGGCTGAAAAGTGATTTGCTTTTCTGACTTCATTTTTCCAGAAATCCTTAAAAGAATTATTTTCTTCAGTATTTTTTGGACTCAATTCTTTAAGTATTGTATTTGGTTCAGCACAAAAAATTGTATTTACATTTTGAAAAGTATCAATTATCTGATCATCTGTTGAAATACGATAAAAAGTTGAATTTTGAAGTCCGCGAAGGAAGAGTTTGATTTTTTTTGAAACAACCTGTCCACCAATATTAATGACCAAATCAGGGATCCCAATTTCAGGATATTTTATTTTACTGTTAAAAACAACCTCAGCATTGAAAATTGTTGCAATCTCCCAAACATTTGAAATCGGTTCGGCAACAACAACAACACGCGGGTCAGCTGATAAACTCTGAATTGTTTCAAGAATTACATTGTCGGGCGGCATTTGTCCGCAAACAATCAGTATTGAATTTGCTTTTATCCAGTTATTCTTAATAGCGCTGTTTTTTCGAAGAGAAATTATAGTCTCTTCTTTTTTGATGATTTGAATCCGGCCTGAAACTTCAGGCAAAATTTCATACAATGGTTCTTTCAAAGGTACATTAATTTGCACCGGGCCATGGTTTGCCGAAATGGTTTTATGAAACGCTTCATTTACAATGCGGTGTGCGTGCCAAAGTTCGTCAGCGTCAGAAATCTTAACCGGAAGAGAATAGCTCGCCTTTGTATAGTTTTCAAAAATCCTGTTTTGTTGAATTGCCTGGTTGTCCATTTGTCCGATCCATTCGGGTGGACGATCTGCGGTAATTACCAAAAGTGGTACCTGCTGATAAAATGCTTCTGCGATTGCCGGAGCATAATTTAATGCTGCAGTTCCCGAAGTACAAATCAGCACCGTTGGCTTTTTACTTGCGAGAGATTGCCCCAGTGCAAAATATGCTGCGCTTCTTTCATCGACCAAACTTGTACAACTTTTTCCAAAACGGTTGTAAAAGGCTTTTATCAATGGAGCATTCCGCGAACCGGGAGATATAACAACGTCTTTTACTCCATGTTTAAAAAGGATTTCAGCTAAATCTGTAATATGTTGCAGTTGATGAGGCATTGATTTATGAAACATTTTTAATTACTGAGAGGAGTGTCCCGGTTTTGATTTCGGTTTCATACCATTCATCCTCGGCTTTTGAGTCGATAGTAATTCCGCCGCCCGAATATAAAACAAGCCTTGATCCTGTTATTTGCATGCAACGCAAGTTCACAAAAAGCATTATTGGGTTTTGCATTCCAACGGGGCCAAGGAATCCTCCGTAATATTCGCGATCATGTTTCTCCAAAACATTAATGATTTCGAGGGCCTCTTTTGTTGGTGAACCACAAATTGCCGGTGTAGGATGCAGGTTGTTGAGCAAATCTCCAACATTTCCGTTACTTATATTTGCTTTTGAAATGAAATCTGTCCGCAAATGCAACACATTTCCGGCTTGTTGCACATAAGGACCGTGCTGTTCAATATTTTCCCAATGATTCGATTGCAAAACCCTGTCAATATGTTCAGAGACAAAATGTTGTTCCTGTTTTTCCTTGTTCCCCCAGTTTTCAATACCCAGAAATTTCTCGGAGTTTTCTTTTGTACCTGCTACCGATGAGGTTTGAAAAATATTGTTTTTCAGAAAGGCAAACGGTTCGGGAGTTGCGCCCATCCAAAAATGGTTTTCTATTTTGAAAACATAAACAAATGCCCTGGGAAACAGCTCACAAAGCTTAGAAAAAATAGCAGGCAAATACTTTTCGTTGACACTGTTAACCAATTTTATCCTACTCAAAACCGCTTTTTGAATTTTACCGGTTTTGATTACATTCATGATCGCTTCAATTTGCTGCAGATATTCTTTTTTTGAAACCTGATATGGACGAGTAAACGATTTGACTTCCGGGGAAGGATGTATGATGTTGCTAATTTTAGCAAATTGTTCATCAGAAACTTCACCCGAAAAGTAAAGATCGGGTTTTATTAAAAACATTCGGTTGTTTTCCGACTGTAAAAAAGGTGCAACAAGAAAGCCTTTCAGACTTGTTATTTCCGACAAGTCTGGAAGTTCTTCAGCATTGCGGTTTTCCTGCACCATCATTGCCTGTTCCGTTTGATTGGGCAACCTGTAAGCGGCAAATGTGAGGTTATTTTTCAAGCAAACCGAAATCGTTTCGCTAACCGATTTTACTGATATATTTGTTGGATCGTTCAATTTTTCTTTTTCTGTTTTTCAGTTATAATGTTAGTAACCCTAACCAATGAAATAAGTTTATCATTTCCGTCTGATATTTTTACCTCCCAAATATGTGTTGTTTTACCTTTATGAATAAGTTGGGCATCGCCATTTAAATCACCATTGTCAACAGTAGAAATGTGGTTTCCCGAAACCTGCAACCCATAAACATTATAATTATCGCGGTCGATTAACAGGTATGAACCGGCACCTGCCAGCGATTCGGCAAAAGCCAGTGAAGCCCCACCATGCAACCAGCCATTTGGCTGACATGTTTTGCTGTTTACCGGCATAGTGGCGTGGATGCTGTTTGTATCGAATTTTGTAAAAACAATCCCCAGCACACCAATCATTGAGTTGGTACAAAAATCATTTAACTGATCTATTTCTTTCATTATAAAAGTTGTTGCAAGCCTTTGAAACAAAATTAGTCATGTCAAAGTTCAGAATTTAAAAACTTCCCGGGTGCAAAAATAGTTTTTAGAAAAGACAAAAAAGAACAATCGGTAAAACTTTAACGATTTCGAACATTCAGATCGACACCGAATTTGGGAAATTATATCCGGTTTATTTCAAAATTCAGAATGTAATTGTAAAAGTTGTCTTCTGTGGCTGGGATTCTACTTTCAAAATGCCGTTGTGCATTTGCATGATTTGGCGTGAAAGACTTAAGCCTATCCCCGAACCGTTTTCTTTTGTGCTGAAAAACGGTACAAATATTTTGTCGAGTAATTCATTGGGAATCCCTGCACCATTATCAGTTACAGATATTTGTGACCGACCATTTTCGTTGATTTCGGCTTTTATTGAAATTTTGCCGTTTTCCTGATTTTTCAATGCTTCCTCAGCGTTTTTAATCAGGTTAATAAGTACTTGTGCGATTTGTTTTTCATCAGCAACTACCTCCAAATCTGCAGGTTTACAGCCCCACTCAATTTGTGTTTTATTGTCTATCGGGTCAACCTGCAACAAGGTTACTGTGTTTTCAAAAAACGGATTCAAGGCTATTTTTTTCTTGTTGGGTTGTGGCAATCGTGTGAGTTGTCGGTAGTTTTCAACAAAACTAATTAACCCAATGCCACGTTCGTTTATAATTTCGAGGCCTTTTACTGTGTTGCCGATGGTTTTTTGGTCAGGAATTTTACCGTCCAAATTTTTAAAATATCCCGAAATGGTTTGCGAAAGCGAAGTGATTGGCGCTATTGTGTTCATAATTTCGTGGGTTAAAACGCGGATAAGTTTTATCCATGATTCCAACTCTTTTGTTTCCATTTCATTTTTAATATCCTGAATGGCAACCAATTGAAAATTTTGGTCAGCAGTGTTAAAAGCTGTCGATTTCATCGAAAGTTGAACTGTGCCGGTTGATGAGTTGAAACTTATCAGTTTATGATCGCCGGGACGTAAATATTTTATTGCCGAAAACAGTTTTTTGTCAACCTGCATTAACTGGTTTACATGTGTAAGTTGTTCGCGGTTAAGTAAATGCCTTGCCGCTGAGTTCGATAAAAATATATTTCCGGATTGGTTAATTGTTATTACTCCAATTGAAACTTGTTCAAGAATGGTTTTGAAATACTGTTCCTGCTCCTGCAAACCAAATTTGATGGTTTTTATCAATTCGTTCAGTTTATTAAGGCTTTCATTGAGGTCGTCCAACGACTTATTGCCGGTATTTACGGGGAAATGCAAAGTAGAATCATCGTTGCGTACAGCATCGAAAAAGAAGGCAATTTTACGGTTGGTGCGGTTAAGGTAGTTTATAGTTTCTATTATCTGAGTGATAAAAATCAACACAACAACACCACCCATCATATAAATCCTGATGCCAAAAAACAACCAACCCATAACCAGTGCCGAAGCCGCCAATAAAATTGTGCGAAACACGATATTCAGGTAAAAATTTTTACTGGCCATGGTTTACAAGTTGTATTTTTTCATTTTGTTGTACAAAGTTTGTCGCGTAATTCCCAACTGTTGTGAGGCTGACGACAAATTTGAACTATTGTTTTGCAATACTTTTAAAATCATTTTTCGCTCCATTTGCTCAATTGTCCCTTCAAAAATTGTGCTCCCGGTAGTTGTTGGATTAAAAAAGAAATCGTCGGCAGTAAGAATGTTTTTGTCAGAAAGGATTACAGCTTTTTCAATAGCGTGCTGCAGCTCCCGTACGTTTCCCGGCCACTGATATTCAGTTAATTTTTGAATCCCTGAATCGTTGATTTTCAAACAGTTTTTTCGGTATTTGTTGCAGTATATTTTCAGGAAATAATCGGCTATTGCAATTATGTCTTTTTTTCGTTCGCGCAATGGAGGTATTTCAATTTGAATGGTATTGATACGGTACAGCAGATCTTCACGAAAAGTACCTTCATCAACCATTTGTAAAATGTTACGGTTGGTAGCACAAATCAACCGGATATCAATCTGTTGTGGTTGGTTGCTGCCGATTGGTGTAACCGTACGGTTTTGTAAAACGCTAAGTAATTTGGGTTGAAGGTGGAGTGGGAGGTTTCCAATTTCATCAAGGAAAAGTGTGCCGCCGCTTGCATTTTCAATTTTACCGGTCCGATTTTCACGGGCGTCGGTAAATGCGCCTTTTTTGTGTCCAAAAAGTTCGCTTTCGAAAAGGGTTTCGCTGATTGCACCCATATCAACACTTACCATTATTTCATCGGCACGTTTTGAGTGTCGATGCAGTTCGCGGGCAATCAATTCTTTGCCGGTTCCATTGTCGCCCGTTATCAAAACATTGGCATCTGTTTTGGCAACCTTTCGAACAAGGTTCAGAATTTCAAGCATTTGTGGCGACTGGGCAATGATGAAAAGTTTCTCTCTATTGATTTCACTTTTTAATGCACTTTCTTTTTGCTTCAACTGCTTTATCTCTTTTTTTGATTGTTGCAATTTGAAGACATTCAGCAAAGTAGCGCGCAGTTTTTCGTTGTCCCAGGGTTTTAAAATGAAATCGGCCGCTCCGTTTTTCAAGGCTTTTACCGCCAGTTCCACGTCTCCGTATGCTGTAAAAAGCACGGTTTCCATATCGGGTCGAAGTTCCTGTATTCTGGAAAGCCAGTAAATTCCTTCGTTTCCTGTATTTACTCCGGCTGAAAAATTCATGTCGAGAAGTACCAAATCAAAAGTGCCGGTTTCAATCAGGGTTGGTAATTGGTTAGGGTTGGCAATGGTTTTTACCTCCTCGAAATCATCGTTCAACAAAATTTCAAGCGCGCTTAAAATACTTTTGTTGTCATCAACTATAAGTAGTTTTCCTTTTTGCATTTGTTTGTTAAAAAAGTGTATTCCGCAAAGACGCGAAGTCGCAAAGAGTGATCATGAAAAAATAAACTTGCAACTAAGTTCGAGTATTACTTCCCCAAATTTAAACCGAACTAAAACTAATTCAAATTAAGTGTAAAAATATTTTACACAATTTGTAAAAATATTTTACAACAGCATTCTAATTTCAACTTTAATAGTTACTTAAAACGCTCTTTTCCAGAACTATAAAGAAAGTGGCATTTTTTTGGCATTGTAACTCTTCAAATTAAAAAAATATGATGTCTAAAAGTATATATCTTCTTCTGATTCTTATTTTTTCTGCCGGAAGCGGAATAATTAATGCACAGGAATCCTGGACATTAAGCGACTGTATTAATTATGCGCTTATTAATAACCTCGATATTGAATCTCAATCGATTATTACAGAGAAATACAAGGAAAGTTTTAATCAGGCGAAAAGGGACAGGCTGCCAAATATTAATGGTGGTACTGATTATGGTATAAGTTTCGGAAAATCAGTGGATCCGGTTACAAACGATGTAACTTACAACAATTTTAATTCAAACAATTATTCTCTTAGGGGTGGAGTGGCTCTGTTCGAAGGTTTTATACGGAATAACCAGATTGCTTACAACAGGTTTGTTTATCTCGCCGGAATTGAAAATGAAAAAAATCTGAAAGTTGAGATCGGATTCAAGGTAATGAATGCATTTCATAATGCATTATACTACAAAGGTTTGATTGACATTGTAAAACAACAGAAAGAACTTTCGGAACTTAATCTGGAAAAAATTAAGAAACAGGCCGAAGTTGGATTAAGCGCAAAAACCGATTTACTTGAGATTGAAGCCCGTCTTGCCGACGAAGAATTACTTGTAATAAGAACCGAAAATAATTTTAAAGCATCGTTACTTGAATTAAAACGAGTGATGAATTTCCCTGTAAATAAGGACCTCAGTTTAACGGAATTAAGCGATGCTGAATTTATCCAATATCCTGTTTTCGAGAATGCCGACAGTGTTTTTGCACTTGCTTTGGAAAATCTCCCTTCAGTAAAGGCAAAGTTACAGCAACTTAAGGCTATAGAAAAAGCGCTTGATGTGTCAAAAGGCTCGCTTTACCCGTCATTGTATTTAAGTGGAGGGTATTACACAGGTTTTTATAACTCAAGAACCGATGTTCAGGGGAATTCTATATCTTTTAAAGAGCAGTTAAAAAATAATGCTTCACAATCGGTGGGGGTTTCGCTTTCGGTTCCGGTATTCAATCGCTGGAACAATCGGTCGAACATAAAACAAAACAAACTTAACCTCGAAAAAGAAAAAGTTGATTTGGAAAACTTTAAAACCCAGTTGTATTACGAAATTGAATCATACTGCCAGGATCTTTCGGCAGTATCAGCAGAGTATCTGCAGGCAAAAAAACAAACAGAATCGAACGAGCTTGCGTTTGAAGTTGCAGAAAAGAAAAAAGAACAGGGCATGTTCAATCTTATTGACTTGTACACAAGCAAAAACCTCCTTTCGAATGCACAGAGCGAATTACTGAGAACAAAACTCATGTATCTGTTAAAAAGAAAAACCCTTGACTTTTATATGGGAAAAACAATATTTGAAACCGAAATCAATAAATAAAGATAAAGTATGGCAATGGACAGAAAAATTGAAAGAAAAAAAGGCATCAGGCCAAAACACATTATTTATGGTGTGGTTGGTTTGGCAGTTATATTCTTTCTTGTAAAAATTATAAAAGATTCAAATATTTCTTCACTTCGGGTCGAAAAGGACAAAATAACCATTGAAGAAGTTCAGAATGGTGATTTTGATGATTTTATCCGCACAAACGGCACTGTTGAACCTATCTCGACAATTTATCTTGATGCGGAGGAAGGTGGCCGTGTAAAGGAAATTTTAATTGAAGAGGGCGCTAAAGTTGAAAAAGGCGACGTAATTCTAATTCTCGAAAACCGTTCAGTTTATATGGATATTATGAACAGTGAATCGAATTTAGCTCAAAAACAAAATTATTTACGACAGACACGAATTAGTTTTGAAAATGCATTGATTGAATCTAAACGCTTACTCCTTAATTCGGAGTTCGACATCATTAAAAAGAAAAGGAATTTTGAACAGCTAAACGCATTATACAACGATGAACTTGTTTCGAAGGAAATGTACCTGCAGGCCAGGGAGGATTATGAATATGCAGTGCAACTTCTGGAAATTAACAAATTGAAAATGCAAAACGATTCCATGATCAGAATCACCGAAATGAACCAATTGGAAACGGAACTGAGAAAGATGGATGAAACGCTTGTACTTGTTCGTGAGCGATTAAACAATCTAAATGTAAAAGCGCCGGTTGACGGTCAGTTGGGAATGCTTGATGCAGAAATAGGACAAAACATCGGTCAGGGAGTTCGTATTGGGCAAATTAATGTACTTACTGATTATAAAATCAACGCGCTGATTGATGAACATTATATCGACAGGGTACGCCAGGGACTAAGCGCAACTTTCGAACGTCAGAATACTCTTTTTAACCTAGCAGTGAAAAAAGTATATCCCGAAGTTCGGAATGCACAATTTAAAATCGACCTCGTCTTTACCGATGAACGGCCTGAAAATATAAGAACCGGGCAAACCTATTATATCAATTTACAATTGGGGCAACCTGAAAAATCAAAGTTGGTGAGTTTGGGCGGATTTTTTAACAGCACAGGCGGACAGTGGATATACGTGGTTGATCCTTCGGGCGATTTTGCTACAAAACGGAAAATTCAAATCGGTAGAAAAAATCCGAAGTATTATGAAGTTGTTTCAGGTTTGGAGGCAGGTGAGAAAGTAATTACATCAGGTTATGATTTGTTTGGGGAAAATGATAAACTGATACTGAGATAGAGCCTCTCCCTGGCCCTCTCCAAAGGAGAGGGAAAAAGAATAAGAGAAAGAAAGAAAATTAATGAGAATAGAATTAAATAAATTATCAATTAACATTTTTAATTCCTCCCCTTCGGGGAGGTTAGGAGGGGCTTATGATAAAAACTGAAAAACTTACAAAAATATTCCGTACAGAGGAAGTTGAAACTTTCGCACTGAACGAAGTGTCGATTCATGTTAAACCAGGTGAATTTGTCGCGATTATGGGACCATCAGGTTGTGGAAAATCGACGTTGCTAAACATTATCGGGTTACTCGATAACCCAAGCGGCGGCAAATATTTTTTCAACGGAACAGAGGTTGGAGCCTACAAGGAACGCCAACGCACACAAATGCGAAAAGGAAATATCGGGTTTGTATTCCAGAGTTTTAACCTCATCGACGAACTTACAGTTTATGAAAATGTGGAATTGCCGCTGATCTACCTGAAAAAGAAAACCAGCGAACGCAAGGAAATGGTTAATACGGTTTTAGAACGGATGAAAATCGGTCACCGGGCCAAACATTTTCCGCAGCAACTTTCCGGAGGGCAGCAGCAACGTGTTGCTATCGGTCGTGCAGTAGTGGCAAATCCAAAATTGATTCTTGCCGATGAGCCCACAGGAAATCTGGATTCAAAAAACGGCCTCGAAGTCATGAACCTGTTAACAGAATTAAACAAGGAAGGAACAACAATCATCATGGTTACCCACTCGATGCATGATGCCGGATTTGCCCACCGGATAATTAACCTGTTTGATGGCGAAGTTTTGACTGAAAATGTAAATGAAAGGATGGCAGAGATGCTTTAGCAGAAATTGAAGAGTATAATGCAACGGACGAATTACACAAATTGTTTTTCGTAGAATTTTTGACGAACGAAAAAGTCAATGTAAGATCAAACAGGGTGGTTATTTTGAGGTATAAATAAAACCTCAGCAACAATATTTATCAAAAATTGAACCCATGAATAATATCAGATTGGCACTCCGAAACCTGCTAAGAAACAAGGTTTTCATGGTTATAAACCTGGTTGGTTTAACCATTGCAATTTTGATTTCCAATGTACTGCTATTGTATGGTTATTACCACTTGAGTTTCGAAAAACGTATCCCTGAAAATGATAAAATATACCGTGTTATTTCATGTGTAAAAAATGGTGAATACAGAGCTTCAACTTTTGGTGCCTTTGAAGAACCGTTAAGTAACCGTCCCGAAATTGAATCAGTCACAACCTTTTACTGCCATCACCAGGAGCAGGAATTTATTGTCGATAATAATGTTTTTAGTTTGAAAAAAGTCATTCAGGCGGATGCCGGGTTTTTAAAATTCTTTGGCATACAACCAATAACAGGCGATGCGGACGGATTGGACAACAGCAACACAGTAATGCTTTCAACAGCCACTGCAAAATTGATTTTTGGAGATACTGATCCGATTGGAAAAGTGTTGCTTACGGGAAGCTGTACTCCCGACAACCCGAATAAAACAGTTTATACGGTGGTAGGTGTACTTGATCAGGTACCGGGTAATTCGCATTTGTCCTATGATATTATTCTATCAAAGAAGGGTGCTTTTGAAGGCTCTGTGAATAGCATCAAAAATTCAAAAATATTTGGAGCTTATATTTACGTAAAATCGGCGCAACCCATGCAAAACAGTGATTTGGAAAATCAACTAGCCACTCTTGTCTCTCCGGCTTTGGATGGCAAACACGGACCACCACTCGATGCATTTCAACACAAGTTTCAAAAGCTGAACGACATCCATTTCAACATTGAAATCAGGCGTGATTTTGGAGTTCCGGTAAGTAAATTGCATTTGAATATCCTGTTTATTATCGGAACAATTGTGCTTATAACTGTTTTCCTTAATTTTTTAATAATGAACATGGGAATTTCAGCGTTCAGGCTGAAACAAACTAAAATCGTATATTTTTTAGGAGGAAAACCTTTTCAAATTTTCAATTCCATTTTTTGGGAAAATACAATTATCGTATTTCTGTCATTTGCAACAGCGCTAATTTTAATTCGCCTGTTAAAATCACCCATTTCAGGTTTTCTTTCAAATCAATGGGAGATTTCCTATTATTTGTTACCAATTTTGATTATGACCTTCATACTTTTTTTGTTGGTTATTTTTATTACATGGTTTACAACAACAACAGGTTTAAAATTAAATTCAAAACCGGACTCCCAAATAACTAACTTCGGATTTAAAAAAACTACACCTATCCTGCTATTTCAGTTTATCGCAGTATTCGCCCTGCTTGCCTTTACTATTCTGATAAAAAAACAGCTTAGTTTTATTGAGAATAAAGAATTGGGATTTAAAGCTGAAAATGTTGTTGTTTTTCATATTGAAGGCCCTGCAACCATTAAAGTGGTTAATTTAAAACAAAGGGTTAAAATGATACCTGGAGTTGAATCGGCTGGGGTAGCCTTACATTTCCCCGGCAGAAATTTTCAAAACCAAAACCTTGAAACAAGGGCTGATAATTTTCCTTTTGAGTTTGCAATGACTGACCAGGATGTGATTCAAACACTTGGCATAAAAACAAAAGTTTTTTTTAGCGATGTCGGAACTACCCGGTTTTATATAAACGAAACTTTTTACAACTCACTTTCAAAGCGTTTTACTGAGCAACAAATAGTAAATGGAGATTTTTCGGAAGAAAAAAATGACAATGACCCGGCTAATTTAAAATTTAAGATAAACGGTGTTGTAAATGATTTTCATTATAATCCACTTTATTCAACAATTGGGAATTTTGCGTTTTTTGTTGGCGAACCGCAAACTTTTCCCGATCGGTATTTACTGGCCCGAGTAAATCAGAAAAACTTGAAGGAGATTACAGCTAAAATAGCAGCAGAAATCAGATTGTTGTTTCCTGATAACAAATTGGAACCAACATTACTTGACGATCAACTCCAGTCAAAATACCTTTTGGAAGCGCAACTCTTAAAAGCCACGAACCTGTTTTCATGGATTACAGTTGCCATAACCTGCTTTGGGTTATTTGCATTTAGCCTGGCAACCATTCTGCGCAAAACCAAGGAAATCGGCATTCGCAAAGTAAACGGCGCCAAAACATCAGAAATACTGGTTTTGTTGAACCGTGATTTTGTTAAATGGGTACTTCTCGCAGTGGTAATCGCCACGCCAATTGCCTGGTACGCCATGCACAAATGGCTTGAAAACTTTGCATACAAAACCGAATTAAGCTGGTGGATTTTTGCACTGGCAGGCTTACTTGCGCTGGGAATTGCTTTGTTAACGGTTTCTTTTCAATCATGGAGAGCGGCAACGAGGAATCCGGTAGAGGCGCTGAGGTATGAATAAGTCTGAACCATGATTTTTGTGATTAAATGATTACCATGATTTTAAATAAAAAAATAATCAAAGTCCATCACGGAAATCAGTCGAATCCTGGTTCAGACAATTGGAAAGCCGCAACCCGAAATCCGGTTGAGTCGCTTAGGTACGAATGATGAAATCCAGACATAATCGTCAGAAAACAAAACTTTAATTGATGACAAAAATGAAAAATCTGAATATTATATTTCGAAGTTTACTGCGGCATAAATTGTTTACAGTGCTTAATCTTTTGGGACTGACCATCGGATTAACCTGTGTTTTTATGATTTTGCTCTGGGTCTACAACGAAACCGGTTACGATAAATTCAATGCGAATTACGGCAGCATCTATCAAATCAATTTCAAAAACCAGAATGGCGAAATGGAAATGGCCGGAACCCCAAATCCGCTGGCGCCAGTTCTTGAAAATGAAGTTGCATCGGTTAAAGCCGCAGCCCGTTTAAGAAATGCCCCCGAATTTTCGTTCAAATACAACGACAACATGTTTTTTGAGGGGAAAGGAATTACCGCCGATCCTCAGATTTTCGATATTTTCAGTTTTGAAACAATTTCAGGCGACCCCGTTAAAGCACTTGAACAATCAGGCAGTTTTGTGATTACCGAATCGTTTGCCAAACGGTATTTTGGAAATGAAGATCCGTTAAACAAGGAAATCCAGGTTGAAGGACAGAACTTTCTCACTGTAAAAGCGGTGCTAAAAGATGTGCCGTCACAGTCGCACCTTCAGTTCGATTATATTTTATCGCAAAAACTGCTGGAAGAGTATCATTTTTGCGGAACAGAATGGGGCGATCCGAATTTCAGGACCTACGTTTTACTTGCCAAAGGAAGCAATCCGGAGAATGCTGCACAGGATATTACGCGAGTGGCAAAACTCAATGGAATGCCGCATTTACAGAGTAATCAAATTGTTGCATTCCTGCGGCCGTTAAAATCAATTTACCTCGATTACTCGGTTAATAACCGCCTGGGTGAAACCGGCGATTATCGTTACCTGTATATTTTCGGCACAGTTGCGCTGCTGATTTTGCTGCTGGCCTGTATCAATTTTGTAAACCTCACTGTTTCGCTGTTTGCAAAAAAACAAAAAAGTACTTCCATAAAAAAAGTCTGCGGGGCAAGCCGGAAATCGGTTTTTTTAAATCATGTTGCCGAAAATGGTTCGCTCATTTTTCTTGCATTTACTTTTTCGCTGGTTCTGCTTTGGATTCTGCGGGATTCCTTCCAAAATCTGCTCGGTAAACAATTTGGCGAACAAATTTTTAATTCAGAATTTGTAGGAATTATCGGGCTGATCTTTATTGTAACACTGCTGATTTGTACCATTTATCCGGCCTCCGTTTTTTCGGGTGCAAAAGCCATTGAACTGATGAAAACAAGCGGCAAACGCAAATCGGGAATCCTGAAAAGTATGGTGGTTTTTCAGAATATTATCGCGGTTCTGCTCATTATTGCAGCCATTGGTGTAAACAAACAGATGCAATTCATTAATCACAAAAAACTGGGATTTAATTCCGACCAGGTTGCATTAACCTATTTACGCGGAAACATTAACCAGAAAATTGGTGTGGTTCGGCATCTGCTCAGTGAAAATCCAAACATTTCTGAAATCAGTTTAAAAGACTGCCCGCCATACCGGCAAATAAACGGAACCGTTGGAATTGCATGGAAAAATAAGGGCGAATGGCAAAATCAGAATACTCCAAATCCGGTAGGTATGGAAACCACGCGAATTGACGATAATTATTTGAAAATGATGAATGTTGAGTTTGTAGCTGGCCGAAATTTTTCAAAAGAAGTTTCTGCCGATAAACGAAATTACATTGTTAATGAGGAAGCTGTTCGTTTAATGGGACTTGAAAACCCTGTTGGCAGCGAATTTTCACTTTATGGCAGAGATGGAATTATTGTTGGAGTGATAAAAGACACGTATTTCAAATCATTGCACGAGAAAATCAATCCGCAGGTTTTTCACTTGTACAACGACGAAGTTACCGAATCGTATTTCAGCACTTTGTTTTTCAGAATAAACGGAAATATTCCGCAAACACTTGATTTTATTAAAAATATCTGGTCAGAAAATAATCCGGGTGTACCGTTCGAATATCATTTTCTCGACAAGGAATACGAAAACCTGTACAAAAAAGACAGGCAGATTGCCGGAGTGTTAAGCTTGTTTACCATTTTGGCCGTTTTTATTGCCTGTCTCGGGCTTTTTGGTCAGGCTGTAATCGCCAGCGAAAATAAAATCAAGGAAATCGGCATCCGAAAAGTAAATGGCGCCCGGATTTCTGAAATTCTTACCCTTTTAAATAAAGATTTTATACGATGGGTGGTAATCGCATTTGTAATCGCCACACCCGTTGCATACTACGCCATGAATAAATGGCTCGAAAACTTTGCCTATAAAACCGAACTGAGTTGGTGGATTTTTGCACTGGCTGGTTTGCTGGCACTGGGGATTTCGTTGCTAACGGTTTCGTTTCAGTCATGGAAAGCAGCAACTAAAAATCCTGTTGAAAGTTTGCGATATGAATAAATTAAAAGTCTTCACTCAAAAAGAAACCCTGATTAAGCAGGAAAAAAATTAGAAATCATGATTAAAATACTTTTAAAATACAAACTCAGAAGGTTTTTCTCCTCGGAACAGAAAAATCTAATCAGCCTTGCAGGCTTAATAATTGCTTTATCTGTTTTTATTGTCATATTCCAGGTTATATCGTTTGAATTTAGTTTCGACAAGTTTCACCCCGATTATAAAAATATTTACAGGGTTAAGAATACACGGATTTATAAAAACCTGGTTGACGACAGTGCAGGTTGCCCTCCGGCTACAGGTCCTACAGTAAAAAATGAAATTCCCGACATCGACAATTTCACACGGGTAAAACCGCTTGGCAATAGTGTAATTACAATTCAGATAAACGATGAAAATTCGAATTATCCGCACAATAATTTATTTTATGCCGACAATTCATTTTTCAACATCTTCTTTACCAATTTTCTTCAGGGAAACCGCACCGAAGCACTGAGCCAAACCGGCAAGGCAGTTGTTTCAAAATCATTTGCGCTGAAATATTTTGGAACTGCCAACATTTTGGGCGAGCATTTCACCTGTAACAGCGCCGAAGGATTTAGCGAGTTTACTATAAATGGAATTATTGAAGACTGGCCCGAAAATTCGTACCTGAATTTTGACTGTTTACTGTCGTACCGGACGTTGGAAAACCAAAACAGCGATGCAATTAACGGTTGGGGATGGAACTCGTTTAACACTTTTGTACGACTAAATCCAAATGCTAGCGTTATTTCGGTTGAACAACAATTAAAAGGTATCGTTGCCAAATACCATTTATCTGAAGAAGAAATGACCCGTGAATTCAAATTGCAACCCATAAAAAGTTTGCACTTGAATTCAAATCTTCGTCACGAAATCGGTCGAAGAAGCAATTTATCCTCCATATTTACTTTGGGTGTTATTGCCATTTTTATTCTTCTTATTGCCTGGGTAAACTATATCAACATTGCTGCAGCGCAATCAAAAAAGCAACTTCTGGCCGTTCATATAAAAAAAGTTTTGGGTAGTACAAAAAAGCTTCTTTTTATCGACTCAGTTTTAAGCGGCCTAATTTTAAACACGATAGCGATTACGATGGCATTTTTGCTCATTCGCATGTTAAATCCTGTGTTGAATAATCTTTACGATATAAAAATCTATGATCCGGGATGGAGCAAATGGTTGATAATTATTGCCACAAGTTACATCATTTCAATTGTTTCGGGTATTATCCCTGCATTTACACTTTCCGAATCGAGTGAATTAATAAAGGCCAAAACCACAAAAAGTTATGGCAAATCGCTTTCGCTGAGAAACGGTCTTGTTGTTTTTCAATTTGTAATTTCAATTCTCTTTATTATCACAACTACTCTTATAATGAAGCAAATAAATTTTCTTGATAAAAAGCAGGATGAATTGGCGCTGGAGAATATCATTACTATTCAATCGCTTACAAACGACGTATCATTTATTCAATCGCAAAAAGCATTTATTAATGAAACGCTTCAAATATCGGGAATTAGTAAAATTTCAACTTCATCATCGGTGCCCGGAGGAAATTATTCCAATGTTATTGGCGGAATCAGGCCAATTAATGCAAGTGCCGACAAAGGAATAAAGTGCCATTTTATTGATATAAACGAGAACTATTTTGATATTTTCAGTATTCCGGTTGTAGCAGGAAGAAATTTTTATTCTGAAGGTAAAAATTCTCCCCAGGCAGTTTTAATCAACCAAAAAGCGGCTCAAATGCTTGGATTTGAAAATCCTTTGGAAAGCATAAATCATGAACTGATTTTGGGTGAATACGACAATCAAAAGCGATTAATCGTTGGGGTGGTTCAAGACTTTAACCACCATTCGCTGGAAGAGCCAATTCAACCAACCATGTTTCATTACCAGCCAAATGGCAGTTACATTTCCATAAAATACAGTCAGGTGCTTGAAAGCAATATCGTTGGTTTATGCACAGCCGTTTGGAACAAAAACTGTCCTTCACAACCCTTCGATTTTAGTTTCAACGACCAGTATTATGCATCGCAATACAGTAAATACAGGCTTTTTAGCCGCCTTGTCAGCACATTCTCAATTCTTATCATGTTAATTTCTGCTATTGGACTTTATGCGTTGGCAAAATTTGCCATTGGTAATAAAATTAAAGAAATCGGTATCCGCAAAGTTAATGGCGCCAAAGTATCTGAAATTCTTTCCATGCTCAACAAAGACTTTGTAAAATGGGTGGCCATCGCTTTTGTAATCGCCACACCTATTGCCTGGTATGCTATGAATAAATGGCTCGAAAACTTTGCCTACAAAACGGAGCTTAGTTGGTGGATTTTTGCCCTTGCCGGTTTGCTGGCGTTGGGAATTGCGCTGCTAACGGTTTCGTTCCAATCGTGGAAGGCAGCAACACGGAATCCGGTGGAGGCGTTGAGGTATGAATAGTCAGGGCTTCACTCGGAGTGAAACCCTGACTAAATAATATAAAAACTGAAAATAAAAATCATGATACGATTCAACTTAAAACTGGCAATTCGAAACCTGATAAAAAACAAGGTTTATTCTTTTTTAATTATCGGAGGTTTCGCTATTGGTTTTGCAGCGGTTATCCTAATCGGGTTGTTTTATCAAAACGAAACCAGTGTGAATAAGGATTTTGCAAACCACAAACAGATTTACAGGTTGTATGATGTAAAAAAGAACCGTTGCAACCTGAACTGGGAACTTTTCCCCATCCTTACCAACGATTATACCGCTGTTGAAAATGCCTGCCCGCTCGATTATGCAACCGGAATGCCTTTTACCGTAAAAAATGAACAAGCTCATACCTACACAGAAATCCAGCATTTATTATCCACAACCAACAATTTCTTTTCGATTTTCTCGGTTGAAATTATAGAAAGTTTAGGGGCGAAACCCTTCGAAGGAAAAGAATCGGTTGTGATTTCCAGTTCGGTTGCCCAAAAGCTTTTCGGAACACAAAATCCGCTTGGGCAGCAAGTAAATGTGGTCAATATTTTTTTTGCAACAGTTACCGGAATTTTTAATCAACTGCCCGCCAATTCAAGTTTTCAGGCCGATGTTATCATGAACAGTGAAAATGAAAAATTCCGTATGTCGCGAACCGAAACAAACGGAATGCGCTACAATCCGACCAATCTTTTTGTAATGCTTCAGGATGACACAAATTCACAGAATTTTGCAGATGAACTGAATAAATCGGCAACGCTCAAAGCATTGGATGTTGATAGTATGGCCCTGCAAAAACTCGACGATATTTACCTCTCACAACTCACCGTAAAAAGCCGTCATGCCAAAGGAAATCCAGCGCTGCTAAAAATATTCCTGGCCATTGCAGCGCTTATTTTATTGCTTTCGAGCATCAACTACCTGAACTACTCGATTTCGATGCAATATGCAAAACTGAAAGAAATTGGCATTTACAAAGTTAACGGGGCTGGCCGGAAAGAACTGGTCGGTTATACATTTGCCGAAGTAACCCTCGGAATACTGATTTCGCTTGTTTTTTCGGTAATCATTACATTGCTGGCAATTCCATATTCCGAAATCCTGTTCGGGAAATCATTAAACATTGACACCAATTCGTGGATTTCAGTTATTCCATTCATACTGGCAACAGTAATTTTTGTAATTCTGATTAACAGTCTGGCACCCATTTTTATTTTGTCGAAGTTCAGGATTACCGAGTTTCTTTCAGGTTTCAAGGGAAAGCGAAACAGCCGGCAAATCGGGAAACAGTCTATGTTAACATTTCAACTCACGGCATCAATTGCCCTCATTGCTGTTGTGATGATTATTTTCAAACAACTCAGTTACATTAAACATTCCGACATGGGTTTCGACCGCGAAATGCTTGTAAGAATCGACATTCCTTATAATTTTCAAAATACCGAAACGCTGCTTCAGGAAGTTTCGAATCTCGCATTTGTAAAAGGAAAAACGGTTAGCTACGGCTGCCCGGGTATGATAAATAATAAGTTTGGAAGTAATAGCGGTGAGAAAAGTTTTGATATCAATTGTATTACGGTTAGTTCTGATTACCTGGAAACAATTGGAATTGAACTTGTGAAAGGCCGTGATTTTCTGGATAGCGATTTAAACAAAGCCTGCCTGATAAACGAGGAAGCACTGAAACAATTTGGCTGGGACAGTTTCGAAGGGCAAAAATTCAACAACGGACAAGAAGGCGGATACAATGTGGTTGGCATAATTAAAGATTTTAAATTCGAGTCCTACCATTCAACAGTTGAACCTTTGGCTTTGCTTTTCGATGGGCCAACTAATGGAAATGTGCTTTCGGTGCGGCTTTCACCCGGTAATACCGGACAGCAACTGAATCAAATCGAGGAAATCTGGAAAACGATTGCTCCGTATGAACCCATGAATTTTATGTTTTACGACGATTTTTTTCAATCGATGTATGCCAAAGAAGAGAAACTGGCAAGCTCCATAACCTTCTTTTCGCTTATTGCGGTAGTGCTCACCTGCATGGGAATTCTCGGACAAATTTTTATGATTTGTCTGAATCGGCTGAAGGAAATCGGCATCAGAAAAATAAACGGTGCAAAAGTTTCAGAAATACTAACCATGCTTAACCGCGACTTCATAATATGGGTAGCAATCGCATTTGTAATCGCCACGCCCATTGCATATTATGCCATGAACAAATGGCTCGAAAGCTTTGCCTACAAAACCGAACTAAGCTGGTGGATATTTGCTTTGGCAGGCTTGCTGGCGTTGGGAATTGCGCTGTTAACTGTTTCGTTTCAGTCATGGAAAGCGGCTACGAGGAATCCGGTTGAAGCGTTGCGATATGAATAAATGCCCCCTCTTCCCGATAACTATCGGGACTCCGAAGGGGGAGGATTTGGGACTGATAATAAAATGAGTAAATGAAGAAATTTGACATGCCCAAAAGTCTCTCCGCCAACTGGCGGGAGATTTAGAGGGGCTTCTGGAAAGCAGACACGAAAAACCCGGTGGAAGCTCTACGTTATGAATAACTTGTAAATTAAAAATTTGAAGCCATGTTTAAACATAATTTCCATATCATTTTCCGCAACCTTAAAAGAAATAAAGGTTCGTTTTTTATCAACCTGATTGGGCTGTCGTCGGGTTTAGCCTGTGCGTTGCTAATTTATCTGTGGGTGAACGATGAGTTAAAAACAGATAAGTTCAATAAAAACGATGAATTACTTTACCAGGTACTTACCACTCACCCAAATGAGGATGGTGTGGATACCTGGAGGTCAGGTCCTATTCCGTTGGCTCCGGCGCTGCTCGAAGAAATGCCCGAAATAGAATATGCGGTAGGTTCCTCACCCATTCAGCAGGATTTTATACTCTCCGATGGTGAGCAGAATTTCGATGCATCCGGGTTATTTGCAGACGAAAATTACTTCAATATTTTTTCCTATGAATTTATTCAGGGGGATCGCGGCACAGTCCTGAAAGAAAATAATTCGGTGGTTATAACTGAAAAAATGGCCTTGATGCTATTTAATACGACGGATAATATTCTGGGAAAAACAATTAGCTGGCAAACCCAGGATATAAAAAGAGATGCTGTAATTACAGGAGTATTAAAAGATATTCCGGCCAAATCGTCTCAACAGTTTGATTTTGCAGTTTCTTTCGAAGTATTTAAAGAGTTGGTTGGAACCTACGCTACGTGGGGAAATAATCATGCACAAATTTACCTGCAATTAAAACAAGGCACAAATGTTTCTGCATTTGGCAATAAGATAATCGATTTTATTAAAACAAAAGATAAAAACTCGAATGTAACACTTTTACTCCAAAAATATTCCGACGGCTATTTGTATAACAACTTTAAGAATGGGAAACTGGCGGGTGGAAGAATTGAATACGTGAGATTATTTTCGATCATCGCCATCTTCATTTTAGTTATCGCCTGCATCAACTTTATGAATATGTCAACTGCAAAGGCATTCAGTAAAATTAAGGAAGTTGGCATAAAAAAGACAATCGGCGCAAAACGGGGATCACTGATTTATCAGTATTTGGGTGAATCATTATTCATTACCTTTTTTGCATTTCTTTTAGCCTTGGTAATTGTTGTTCTTTTTCTGCCTCAGTTCAACGAAATTACAGGGAAGCAGCTTTCTTTCAGACCCGACGGAAGTTTGATGATTGTAATTATTGCAATTCTGTTTTTTACCGGATTAATTTCGGGGGCTTATCCGGCATTGTATCTGTCAGGTTTTCGTCCGGCGGTTATTTTAAAAGGAAAATTATCCAGCTCTTCGGGTGAAATATTTGTACGAAAAGGCCTGGTTGTTTTTCAGTTTGCTTTATCGATGCTGCTTATTGTTTCAGTTTTAGTAGTTTATAAACAGGTTGAGTTGATACAAACAAAAAATCCGGGGTTTAATCGTGATAATATTGTTCAGTTTAATTTAAAAGGAAATCTTTCAGAAAATTCAAAGTCATTCCTTTCAGAAATAAAAAAGATTTCAGGAGTAAAGCATGCTGCAACCATGTGGGGAAGCGTCGTCGGTGAAACTGGTATGACACAAGGTTCATTTGACTGGGAAGGTAAAGACCCCAACGCGGTAGTTGCATTTTCGCATTTGGGAATTGGAGACAATATGCTCGAATTGCTGGGGCTTGAAATGAAATCAGGAAGAACTTTTTCTCCGGATTATGGAAATGAAAGCAATAAAATTATTATCAACGAAGCAGGTATCGATGTTATGGGTTTGAAAAATCCGGTAGGCAAAACTTTTAATTTATGGGGAACGAATTACGAAATAATTGGAATCGCCAAAAATTTTAATTTCAGGTCATTTCATGAAGATATAAAACCATTCTTTTTTAGATACAGTCCCGAGGATGCACAAAAAATTCTTGTAAAAATTGACGCTGGCAGCGAAAAAGTAACAATTGATGCAATTCAGAAACTATATAAATCATTTAATCCCGGGTATGTTTTTACCTATTCTTTTTTAAGCGATGAATATCAGAAACAATATGTAGCCGAACAGCGCATTTCAGTATTATCCAAATATTTCGCCGGTTTGGCAATTCTTATTTCCTGCCTCGGATTATTTGCCATGTCAACATTTACTGCCGAACGAAGGACAAAGGAAATAGGAATTCGAAAAGTAATGGGCTCCAACGAAATGGGCATCGCCAAACTTATATCAGGTGAATTTAGCAGAGTAGTAACTATTGCTATCGTAATAGCAATTCCCATAGCATACCTCGCTACACACCGCTGGCTCGAAAGTTTTGCCTACAAAACCCATTTAAGCTGGTGGATATTTGCCCTTGCCGGTTTAATAACATTGGGAATAACACTTTTAACGGTTTCATTCCAATCTTGGAGAGCTGCGACGAGGAATCCGGTGAAGGCGCTGAGGTATGAATAATTAAATTAAAGAGTAAAAAATGATTAGACATTATTTAAAAATAGCATGGAGAAACCTGCAACGACAGAAAGTATTGACGCTGATAAATATTTCAGGATTATCGATCGGACTGGCATGTTTCAGTTTATTTCTGCTTTATGCAGTAAATGAATTTAGTTATGATCGGTTTCATGCCAAAGCAGAAAATATTTACCGTGTTTATGACTGGTGGGATTATACCGACAGGCAGGGAAGTGAACCTTCATCGTCAATGCCACTTGGACCAGCTATGAAACAGGATTTTCCGGATGTTGAGGATTTTGTGAGAATTGGAGCGGGAGGCAACAAAATGGTGAGGATTGGAAATAGTGTGCAACAAATAAACATGACGTTTGCTGATCCGCAGATATTTTCAGTTTTTACTTTTCCGCTTATTTCAGGAAATATCAAATCGGCACTGGAAACAGAAAAAAGTGTTGTTCTGACAAAAGAAAAGGCTGAGCAATTGTTCGGCACAGCAAATGCTGTTGGCAAACGCATTGAAATTAAAACAGGCGATAAGTTCGAGGAGTTTGAAGTTGGAGCGGTAGCCGAAAATATTCCTGTTAACTCAACCATTCATTTTGATATGTTGGGTAATTTGAAATATGTGCTGAATACAGATGAAGGAAAAGCCAGTATAAATAACTGGAATATGACGCTTGGAATTTCTGTGTATGTGCAGCTTATCGAAAATAGCAAACTAATGCACGAATCGGAAAAGCTTGCATCTTTTCGGTACAAATATTTCCCAAATGAACAACAAGCCGAGAAAACCATTTCAGGAGAAAACAAACCAATTAAACCAACAAATGGATTTGGACTTCAACCATTGACTGATATCCATACCAACACAAAAATTGACAAGTGGGGAGCTGCAAATCCCAAAAACATTTGGATTCTGATTAGCATTGCAATTGGAATATTACTTATTGCGTGCGTCAATTTTGTG
>JBGSRA010000040.1:0-7916 GCA_041737765.1 Draconibacterium sp.
TCTGTATACTAACACTTCCACTACGATTTTTTAACTCTCTTACAAACATCTGAAAAATTTTGCAACACCCAAATTTACTAACCTGTAATTGATTTACAAGGAGTTACATGGATGTTGCAAAAAAGTGCGGAAAACAGGAAAGTAGTTGTTTTTGTTTAATGGGATAAACAATTTCAATCCTTCTTTTGTAATAAATTAGTTTTCAGTGGTTTTATGGGCGGTGATTTTTTATTCATATCTCAAACTTTCTACCGGATTTTTAGTAGCTGCTTTCCAACTTTGCCAACTCACGGTTAGCAATGCGATGGCAAGAACAATTAATCCGCAACCAATAAAAATCAGCCAGTGTAAAGTAGTTTTAAAGGCAAAATTCTGAAGCCAGTTATGCATGGCATACCAGGCAACCGGAACTGCAATTAAAAATGCAACTGCAACCCATCTGCTGATTTCCAGGTTTAACAGGTTCATTACCTGTGCAATGGTTGCCCCGTTAATTTTTCGGATCCCGATTTCCTTTTCGCGTTTCAGCAGGTAGAAAAGTATCAGTCCGTATAAACCAATTGATGCAATGCTAATTGAAAGCAGTGTGAGCCACAGGTAAAACCTGCTGTAACGGGTTTCCGATTCGTATTGCCGGTTAAACTGCTGATCGGCAAAAACATAATCGAATTTATCTTTGGTATAATGTTTTTCCCACACTGTTTTTAACTGCGAAATTGTATTCGAAGTATTTTTTGTATTCACCCTGATGGCAAAATACCCGAATTCACGGGGGTAGTTGTTGTTCCAGACAATCGGGTAAATGGGTTTTTGCAATCCTTCGTTATGAAAATCGGCAACAACACCAATTACTTCGTAACGAATCGTATCGTTTCCGCTGCGATAAATCCATCTCCCGATTGCTTCTTCCGGATTTTCAAAACCCAATTGTTTCAAAGCGTTTTCATTGATTATTACATCGTTAAAATTCTGATTCTGTGCCAAATCAAAATTTTTACCAGCCAACAGTTTAATTTTATAGGTATTTATAAAACCTTCGTCGGCATTATTTTCCCAAAATACGACTCCGGGAACAATTCCTTTTGCCGGATTATGATACTCTGTGTATCCAAGTCCCGAAGGTTCAACGCCCGGCACAAACAGGTTGAAAGTGGCCGATTCGAAACCTGCCAGACTGAGGACTTCGTTCTTAAATGCCTGGTATTTTTCCCGTTTCTGAGGATCGGGATTTAATGAAGCAGGCCCGGTGCACAAAATCACACCATCGAGTTCGATTCCCAAATCCTTGTTTTTCATAAACGAAATTTGTTTATAAACCATAAAAGTACTTACAAGGAAAACAATAGACAGCGCCATTTGGAAAATAACCAAACCCCGCTTAAAATTTCCGCCGGATACTTTCTTTTGCGCGGCTACGTTGCTCATTCGGTTTAAAACTATGGCGTAATAAATACTTGAAAAAAGAATTCCGGCACTGACAATCAACAAAAGTATCAGCAAAATATAACCAGCCGGGAGATATGCCTGTTGCAACGGAATATTAAACAGATTGGCAATTACATTCTTGAAAATCAAATAAAGAATGAACGAAATAACCAATGCCGCCATGTTTAAAATAATACTTTCGGCCAGTGACTGATGCCAGATGTGCATGTTTGAAGCACCAACCAGTTTGCGCATGCTGATTTGCAGCGAACGTATCTGTGCATGGGCAGCCGACAGGTTCACATAATTTATCCAGGCAATAAACATCATAAAAAGAGCAACAATCATCAGATTTACCAGCGATGAAAAATTTGTGGCAGCCCCCATTTCACCTTCAATTCCTTTTATGTAATGAAGATCTTTCAATGGCTGTAATGAAAAGGATGCCTTTCGGTTATCGTTGGCCAGTAAACCCATGTATGCATTTGTAAAACCGTTTATTTTTGTCAGTGTTTGTTCGGGCGACGATCCATCTTTCAGCCTGATATAATTCCACCAGCCGCCACCTCTCCAGTCGGCCCGGTCGTTCATGATACCCATTTCTATCCAGGTTTTGTACGACACAAAATACTGTGCAGTAAGATGTGTATTTGATGGCAAATCCCTGAAAACGCCGGTAATCTCAATATGCATTTCGCCATTTACCAGCATAATCTTACCTATCGGGTCTTCATTGTGGAAAAGCGCTTTGGCTGCGGTTTCAGATATAATTCCCAAACGTGGTTTTGAATAATCTGCTATTCCTTTAACCATCTGCAAAGGGAATACATTTTCAAAATCTTCCGAAACCCAGAGAATATCCTGGTTTGCATAATAAGTATCTTCAAACAAAACCTGGCATTTCTCAAAATAGGCGCACCCGTTTGCCTCAACTTCAGGAATTTCTTCCCTGATGGCATAAAATAATCCACGCGGTGATTTTGCCCCGTCGTAAATGGTCTCTCCCTGTTTGGTAACTTTCCAGTTGATGCGGTACACATTTTCAGATTTTTCGAAAAACGAATCGAATGAAAATTCATAAACAATGTAACGGGCAACAAACAAAAACGAAGTAAGCCCCAAAACCAGTCCGAGCAGGTTGATGAGGCTCATTTGCTTGTATTTTATCAGGCTTCTTACAGCGGAGAGAAGGATAATTTTCAGCATTAATTCAGATTTAAGTTGGTTGAGTAATATTATAAAAAATTATCGAAATCCTGATTTTATGCAAATCATCCTTAAAATGATGTATAACCTGAAATCCGCTTAGCGGTTCCAAACCGCTAAGCGGATAACATACACGATTCAACGAATGAAGAAATCTCAAATCAAATTGATATTACAGGATACTGATTTTCTGTATTTTATAAAAAATGAGGGCATCACTATGAGTGAAACCCTCATTCATCTAAAAAAATGTAGATATTTCTAATCCTCAAATTTCACATTTACATTTCCACCTGAAGCGCGCATATAAACAGGAATTCCTCCATTATTCATCGTTCCCTTTACCCGGTTTTTTTCAGCATTCCCGGAGAAATTATTAAGTTCAATATTAACTTTTGACGAGCTTAAATCCAGATCGAGGCCGAGTTTATCACCATTTTGGATTACTGCATCTACTCCGCCACCACTGGATTCAAGGTCTAATTCCTTACTTAATTTGCTTATGTTGGCATGAACAGGGCCCCCGCTGGATTTTGCTTTTACTCTGCCACATTCTCCGATTACACTCACACCGCCACCGCTGCTGCCAGCTTCCACATCACCATGAATGTTCTTCAAATTAACACCTCCACCTGAACTTTGTGCAAAAACGTTACCATGAGCGTCATTTAAAGTTACGCCGCCACCACTGGAACTTAAACTAATCTCCCCGGTGTGATTCGTAGCTTTTACGCCTCCACCCGATGATTTTGCTTTTGTGGTTCCTTTCGTGTTTTCCAATTGTACTCCACCACCACTGCTGCTAAAATTATGAGTCCCTGACACATCTGATATTTTTAATCCTCCGCCACTGGAAGATACATCGCATGACATTTCCCGGGGAACAATGATTATTAATGAAATGCCAACATTATTCCATGAACCGAATTTTACTTTTCGTTCAACATTGGCAGTAATAACAGAACCATTTTTCTCAAAATCCAATTCATAATCTTCAAGTATTTCAGCAACTGAAGGATCTGAGGGTGACAAAACATTTCCATTTTTTAGAACAAAAGCCTGTATCACCACTTTTGGCTGATCGTGAGTTTTTACTTCAACTCCTCCACCTGAAGATTTGGCATTCAAAGTGCCGGGCTCATTCAGTTCAAAGATTTTTGTTATGGTCGGGGTTTTGTTTTCCTGGGCAAATCCGTTACATGAAAGCAGTGTTGCCAGCATTGCAATCAACGTGTACATTTTTACATTCTTTTGAGTTTTCATAAAGCATTTTTTAGTTGTTAATTCTTATTTGACTGACTAGTGCCAAATAAGTTACTGATTCTTTTCCTTTTTCAAAATTTTGGCAAACCCCTGTTTCTGAAATTTTGACTATTCATACCTCAGCGCCTCCACTGGATTCCTTGTTGCCGCTTTCCACGACTGAAACGAAACAGTGAGCAGCGCAATCCCCAACGCCAGCAAACCTGCCAAAGCAAAAATCCACCAGCTAAGCGTGGTTTTATAGGCAAAGTTTTCGAGCCATTTATTCATTGCATACCATGCGATCGGAGTGGCGATTACAAAAGCGATAACAACCCATTTCACAAAATCTTTGTTCAGCATCGCCATTATTTCTGAAATTTTAGCACCGTTTACCTTTCGCACGCCGATTTCTTTGGTGCGGTTAAGGCTGATCATAAAAATCTGCCCGAGGATTCCCATACAAGTCAGAACAAGTGCAATAATCGAAAAGAATGTGATTGACTTGGCCAGTTTGTCTTCTTTTTCGTACATGGCCTGAAACTGGGTGTCGTAAAAAGCAAATTCCATTGGGTCAATAGGCAGAAGGGTTTTCCAGACTTTCCTTAAATCGTTTATTTGCTGGCTGATATTTCCCGGCATCAGGCGCATTGAAAGCGTGTTAAACTCACGATTGGGCTCATAAAGCAGCACAACAGGGGTCATCTCAGAATGCAACGACTGCACATTGAAATTGTTAACAACTCCCACCACATCGTATCCTCCGTCGCGTCCGTTTTTATACTTTTTGCCTTCAAAAGAGTCCCAGCCAAAACGTTTAACAGCTGCTTCATTCATCAGGCAGGCGTGGTCTTTATCGCCTTGCATAAAATTTCGGCCATCGGTTAAATTAATCCCAAAGGTTTTAAGGAAATCTTCTGATACAAAAATACATTTTATTGTAAACTCATCGCCTTCAACGCCGCTGCCCATAGACATGTTAATGTGTCCGGGATAGCCGTTGCTCAGTGCGCTGCTGCTTACAAACGGTAATTTGGTTGTTTCATTTTTCAACACTTTATGGTTTTCAAATTTATAGGGGAGTTCCACACGAACAAGTTGTTCTTTGTTAAACCCAAGGTCGTGTTGTTTTACAAACTGAAGCTGCTTAAATATCAGCATCACAACGGCAATCAGTGCAATTGAAACGGTAAGCTGAAAAGTGAGCATGGCTTGTTTTCCCAGTTGTTTTCCGGTTCTTTTTCGTCCGCCGGTCAGAAAATCGGTGATATTAAACTTCGATAAAATATAGATGGGCGCCAAACTGTTCAGCAAAACAATTCCTGCAATAACAGAGGCTGTTACCGGTAAAAGTTTGAAGAAATTTACATCGCCCGGAAGAATTTCCTTACCAAACAAAACACCGGTTAAAGGTAAAAGCAAAGCAACAAGAATAACCGAAAAAGCCAGGGCAATAAAAATTCCAAGAGAAACCTCAATCAGAGAATCGGCCAGCAAGTGAATTTTTTCTGCTCCATTGGTTTTGTTGATGCCAATTTCCTTCATTTTGGCATATTGCATCGACACGGTGTAGTTGAGATAATTAATGCTTGAAAGAAGAATGATTAAAATACCGATAGCCAGAAATATCATCAGCATTTTCGAGTTTCCCTTAAAATGATCATCAGACCATCCCAAATCCAGGGTCGAAAGATAAATGTCGGATAATTTTTGCAAAGCCAGGCTGTCGGTTGTAGTGTTGAATTTACCGATGGAAGTATTGAGGTTTCCAGCAAGGTCATCCGGATTAACTCCGTTTTTCAGCAAAATAACATGCTCCACCGGATAAATGCAAACACCGTTATCGCACTCCTGCGACATTTGATAATCTTTGTTTTCACTGTTTAGAAGCATTTCTGCCTTGAAACTTGAGTTTTTAGGGAGGTCTTCCATTACTGCAGTTACAGTTGCCGAAAAGAATTCATGGCTGATTGTTCTTCCGATAGGATTTTTATCGCCAAAGAGTTTTTTTGCAACCGACTCGGTAATCACAGCTGAGTTTTGCTGACAGATAGGCTGGTTTTCAAGGCTCGATAATATTTTCACCGAAAACACATCGAAGAAACTGTTGTTTGTCGATATAACATACTCGATGCGGGTATAATCCTTTGTTTCAGGGTCTTTTACTGTTATCGGGTAATAGGAGAATCCGAGCGGGCACGTTTTTTTTATGTCGGCGTAATTTTCGGAAAGTACCGTGTTTAGTTTGTAATCGAGGCCCGACTTACTCTTTTTTGCATCGTACAAACGAAAAATGTTTTTGTAATCCGTAAAATGTCTGTCAACATTGTTTTCGGCACTATAAAACAATGCAATAAGCATCGATGCTGTAAAACCAATGGCAAAGCCGCCAATGATTAAAAACGAATACAGTTTGTTTTTCAACAAATTCCTGACGGCGAGTTTTATTTTAAATCGAATCATATTCTCTTATTTTTAATATTTTAAATCCTGTTCATCTTTCTCTTACAAATCCCGGTTCAGACATTTTATTCATATCTCAACGCCTCAACCGGATTTCTCGTTGCAGCTTTCCACGATTGAAACGAAACTGTGAGTAACGCAATTCCCAACGCAAGCAATCCAGCCAGTGCAAAAATCCACCAGCTCAATTCGGTTTTGTAGGCAAAGTTTTCGAGCCATTTGTGCATTAGAAACCAGGCAATTGGTGTCGATATAACAAATGCAATTGCAATCCATTTCACAAAATTTGTATTTAGCATAACAATTACTTCCGAAATTTTGGCGCCGTTAACTTTGCGGATGCCGATTTCCTTAATTTTCTGATTCGTGATAAAAGAAATCAGACCGTAAAGACCCAGCGAGGCAATTAAAATGGCAATCATTGCAAACAACCGGATAAGTTTAAAAGTATTGGTTTGTCCGTTATAAAATCCGGCTATCTTCCTGTCGAGGAAATTGTAAGAAAAAATGGCTTCGGGAAAATTTTTTGTCCACTCATTTTTTATCTTTTCAATGGCATTTGTATAACCGGCTATACTGGCAGTAGCCGGATTAATTTTTACTGCCATTTCCTTAATATTGAAAGAAACATTGCTTAAAATAACGTAATCAATTTCCTGTTGAAGTGACTGGGCGTGAAAATCTTCGGTTACGCCAACAATGGTAAATTCCATATTTTCCCTTCCATATTTAAAAATTTCACCTATTGCCTTATTCGGGTCAATAAACCCAAGTAGCTCAGTTAACTTCCGGTTTACTATGGCTTCGCCCGAGTTTTTTCTTTCACTAAGATTTTGTCTGGCTATTAATTTAAGTTTATAAAGTTCGAGATAGTTTTCATCAATTGTTTTTAAATTTCCCGAGAATAAATCTTTTTCAAGTGTAGGATAGTTAATGCTGTTGCTAACTCTCCAGTCTGCCATTGGACTGGTTGATTCGAAGCTGATTTTTTTAATATCAGCATATTTTGAAAGTTCAGATTTTAACACAGCCAGCTTATTGGTGTTTGCATCAGGTAACGGAATAATCAGAACTGCTTCTTTATCAAATCCAATGTCGGCCTTGAAAAAATAATTGATTTGTTTTTGCATAACTAAAGTGCCGGTTATTAAAACCAAAGAGATAACAAACTGGCTAATTACAAGAATGCGCCTTACGGATAATGAACCTGAATTATTTTTTGCCGGAAGCAGAATTTTTAGATACCCAACAGGCTTCATTCCAGCCATAATTACTGAAGGATAAATACCTGATATTACACCAATTACTAACGTTGACGTAATTAAAAATATAAACGCTCCCGGATTTTTCAGAAAATCAAGGGCGAGCCTGTAACCGATTATATCTTCGAGATAAATAAATAAAAAGTATGCAATGCCAACTCCAAGTATTGCCGCGAGATATGAAATGAATACGGTTTCTCCCATAAATTGCGAAATCAGTTGAAATTTACTGACTCCCGTAATTTTCCGTACGCCAATCTCCTTAAATCTTTTGGATGATTGCGCTGTGGATAAATTTATAAAATTGATGGAAGCCAA
>JBGSRA010000101.1:0-11446 GCA_041737765.1 Draconibacterium sp.
CCCCCCCCCCCCCACTCTCCCCCCGGATCTTATAAATAATGTCATTGCGAGCCGATCCCAGGGAGGCGAAGCAATCTTTAATTTCTTATTATGATCACGTACGAAGAATCTTTTATTGGCAGCAAAGCGAGCCCACCTGAACGATCAATCGGGTAGGGAATCACATTCAGGTTTACAGAACAGTGTTGATTCCCAAAAGCAACAAAAGCTTATTTCACCAGATTCTTAAATGCTGATCCAAAAATTAAGTAACCTGTATTACCTGCAATTGTGCCTTCGTTTTGTCCCCACAGAAACGGCCAGTCGTCGTAGTTTTCAAAGTGGTCGGGTTTTCTGAATAATACACCCGGGGCAACATTGCCCGGAATAAAAGAGAAATCAGCCCTGTTGTTTCCATAAAAAACTGCTTTCGGACGGGCAGCGCCAACCGTTGCCACCAGCGAATAATTGTGGTACGGATGGCAGCCAAACAACCAG
This sequence comes from Draconibacterium sp., assembly GCA_041737765.1. Lineage (GTDB taxonomy): Bacteria > Bacteroidota > Bacteroidia > Bacteroidales > Prolixibacteraceae > Draconibacterium. The sequence goes on from JBGSRA010000101.1 coordinate 478, forward strand.
TTGGTAGTTTTGAAAGCATGCCTTGCATCGATAATATCAGGAAAATACTGGCTGGCAAAGCAAATGGTGGTACCAAAGTTCACTACTCCTCCGCTTCCGGCCCAGTTGCCCAGACCAATCGGGACTCCGTAAGGATTATCCTTTTCCAGACTATCGATGTATTCTTTGTATTTCACCACATACGTGCGGAGTTTTTCCTTGTACGCTGCATCCATGTGCGGAATGGCATCTAATGCAGTGGAAATGGTGAAGCTGACATTACGTTCGAGTGCAGGCCAGAGTAGTTGCTGAAATTTATCGATGTATTGTTTCTCCCCAGTTGAAATGTAGAGTTGCAGGTTGGTGGACATATCTGCTCCTCCACCACCTCTGCCGGGGCGATCCTGTGGCTGTTTGGCAAGAATTTCCGTTGCCTCTTTCAGCAGTCTTTTCGATTGGGTCAATGCCCGTGCCGAAAGGTCGTCGTTGTAGCCTTTCAAGGCCCGGCTTGCTGCGGCAAACGTACTTGCAGCCCTGAGGTCGAGGCCGGCATTGCGGCTGGTAAATGCCCACAGGTCATCCTTTACACCGCTCGATTTGCCATCGGCAGCTTTTTCGTAAGGACCAAGATTTGGATTATACGGAAGTCCGTCGGTTAGCGAAGCTGCATCTCCAAGGTGATGATAATTGTCGAGAACCGAATTGGAAAGTGTTTGCGACATGTGTCCGATGATTTCAGCCTGTGCCAAGAGATTCAGCATTCCATGTTCGATAAACTGCAACATATCAGGCGTTCCATCCGGACGGTGAAGATCGACATAGCGCTGCTGCTGGTCAACAAAAGTTTGATCGCGTAATGGTTTGAATGATTCCCATGTTTCTACAAAGTTCTGTACCACACCAATATTCGACCCTGTTTCGATGTCAAAATCCCCGGCATCGAAAAACCCCCCCACGTTCAGTCCCGGAATCAGTTCCATCGCTTTGTATTTGGTGTCGGTTGTCGGGCCCTGACCGTGCAGGTCGAAGTGGTCGGTGTTGGTCGGTGCCTGCAGATAACCATCCTTGAAAGGCTCGCCATGCCACACCCTGTAAGCTTCGTTTACAAACATGTGATTCATGTGTATCGGAATCCAGATATCGCTGGTGGCATCGGTAATCTTGTCGTACACGTTGTTTTCGATGAGAAAGTTATTGGTTTTAAAGTTACCGTACTGAATGTAGTAAATGCCGGGTACCGTAACGGCAGAAAAATCAAATTTCACATAGTGGTATTTGTAATAGTCGCCCCACGACACGATATTTCCGCTGAACACTTCGGTCGGATTGCCATCGTCGCCGATTTTAAAAATGGAAGCCTTTGCCAGTGGTTTGTCTTTTTTATCGAGTTCGATCACGGCCACTTTGGGTTGCGACGGCAAATAGCCCACTTGCGAAAAACCAATATTGGGCTCCCGAATCCAGCCTTTGATGGCGTTGGGCTCAACCGTCCAGCTCAAAACTTTGCCTGTTTTTCCGGCCGGAAGGATGCTGCGAACCACAAACCATCCGTTTTGTGCCAGCATGCGGCCGTCGAAAAGCATCAGGTCGGCATCGTGCGAAGTGATTTTCAACAAACGTTCAGGTGCGTCGGGTGCCATGATTAAGGTTTGTCCTGATTCCAATGGCAGCAGGTCGATAAATTCACCGGTTCCACGGTCGTCGGAAGTGATGTACCCTTTGAATTGCCTGGGTTTTTCGCTGTTGGGTTTTGCCACAGTGTTGCCCACCACATAACGCGGAAACCTGTTATAGCGGCCATCCATCAGGTAGGTTTTTTGCCAGTACTGCGAGGGCAGGAACTCAAGGTTAAAACCGGCTTTTCCTTCCAGTGCGGCGGGAACCGGCTTGTCGAGGTAAACAGCAATCTCAACTCCTTTGCCTTTGGCGGTGACAACCACCCGCGAGTTAAAATCGTAATCGTTGTACCGCAACGATGCCTCAATGGAGTTGGCTGTACGGTCAACCTTCCGGTCTGATATGGCAGGAACCAAATCCCACTGCTCCGGCGTGTTCGAAAGCCGCACCGCGCCACCCTGCGCCGTTCTTACGCCGTGGTGAATCAGTTCGATACCGGCGTTTTTCTCATCGTTAAAACCCCCGGTGAAAAGGTTGCTGTAAACCAACACATTCACACCCTGTATTTCGAAATACTCAAGGTCATTGAGTTTTAAATCCTGGCCGCTCGCATTGGAAAACGCCACCAGTAAAAGAAATGATGCATATAAAAATGATAGTCTCTTCATGTTCATGAATTATCAGGTTGTTGGTTTAAAATGTAATTTGTTGTTGCCCGGTTGCCAAAGCACACGGTTACGCAAAACTATCCAAAAATCGGTGCAAACAAAATTATTATTCAGGCGAAATTGTTTTGGTTTTGGAGGGCATTTTTGGTGGTGTTTTATTGAGGTTAAAGGATTCTTTTCAATTCTTTCGAATTGCGCACCGGTCAGAAACCTGCGCGAGCGGGGTTTTTTAACGGTTTTAGTGCTGTTGCCAGGTTCGCTACAGTTGATTTTCAATATCCATCATTTCGTGCAAAACTCTAATAACTTCCAGTTCGTCTTGTTTGCTGTTGATTTTGTAAAAGATGAAATGCGATTTGACTTTTGAACGCCAATACCCTTTTCTAATATTTTCAAAATTGAAACCTGAAGTTGGTTTTAAGCAGAGATAATCTATTTCATCGAAAATCAAATTTAAGTATCTCTCTGCCTGTTCAATCGACCAATTTTCAAAAGTATAAAGCCAGATTTTTTCCAAATCATTTTCGGCTTCTTTACTTATCCTGAAATTCATTTATTTGAATGTTTTTCTTTCAGATTCTTTAAAAATGAATCACGGTCAAAATCTTTGACAAATCCGGATTTCTCCCCTTTAATAAGTTCTTTAATTAATTCAGTCCTTTTTGTTTCTTCCTGTTCGAACATTCTCAACGCAGCACGAACTACTTCGCTGGCTGAAGAAAATTTTCCAGTTTTTACCTGACCGTTGATAAAATTATCAAAGTAATCACCAAGTAAAATAGATGTGTTTTTTGCCATGACCTAAAATATTTGTTTCAAAAATACCAATTTATGGTATTTTTTCAAATATTCAGGGAAGTTTTATTTATTAGGAACTAACTTAGTAAACTACAAGCAGGGGCGAATTGTTGGATTAAGCGGAAAGATAGCCCGAGCGGAGGTGTTAGATAAGCTTCAATTTTCAATTCTTTCGATTCGATAGCTATCGAAATGCGCACAGGTTACAAACCTGCTCGAGCGGGGGCAAACAAAAATATTATTTGGGCGAAATTGTTTTGGTTTTAGAAGGCATTTTTGGCAGGAATTGAATGGAGTGGATTTAAGATTTCTTTTCAATCCTATCTAACCAGAAAGCCTTCGAGAGCAGGCAGGTTAGAAAACTGCACGAGCGGAGAACCATGAAAAGATTTGTTTTTTCTGAATAAATTTAAAACCGAATCAAAAATGCCAATTGGTTAAAATTTTCATGTTGAATAAATGAAAATTCCGTGCTATTTAAAAAATTAAGCCTGTTGCTTCGCTGAATTCCCCACATAACCAAATCGAAAATCATCAGGAATCCACCCTGAAGTATTACGGAATTTCCATAACCTTTCAGTAAATCCTGTTTTTTAAGATTTCCCATAGAAAGATGTTTTAAAAGAAAGCCAGTTCCGATATAAACCACATCCAGACCGGCATTGATGAGATAAAGATTTTCGGTTTTTATATGTTTTGCCATCAATTCATCGGGCGAAAGCATCGAAATGTCAGTGTTAAAACTATTAAAAAGAGCAAACCCTGCAATTCCCAAATTCACCGTATTCCAAAAAAGATTCATCTGGTAAAAATATTTCGTACTTCCGTTGGAATTTGCCCAGCCAATTGCCCCTCCGGTAATATTTGCAACGGCCCACCCGCCTAAAACGTACATTCCCGTTGTATTGATTTTATTACTGTTTGTGTAAAAATCAATGACTCCATTTCCCTGAGAAAAGGCAAGAAAAAAGGCACCAATTACGAACATCAATGTAAGAATTGCAACTCTCATCGATTAAGGATTTATTTGGTCTCAATATACAAAAAATATGTCTTGCCAGGCACGGATATTTTCCGTTTGGCAAGACATATTATATCTGTTTTAAATCAGTGTGACGGATTATTCAGTCACAACTTTTGTCTGTCTCTTTCTATCGTGTTCGTTCAGCAGGATTTTTCTGATGCGCATATTTTTTGGCGTAACTTCAATGTACTCGTCGTTGCGAATGTATTCCATGGCTTCTTCGAGCGAGAATTTAACGGCTGGTGCAATGCTGGTTTTGTCGTCGGAGCCTGATGCCCGCATGTTCGACATTTTCTTGGTGCGAATAATATTCAGCGTTAAATCGTCCTGACGGGTGTTTTCGCCAATTACCTGTCCCATATAAACATCTTCGCCCGGGAACACAAAAAACTTTCCGCGGTCCTGCGCTTTATCAATCGAATATGCAATGGCAGTGCCGGTTTCGAGCGAAATCAGAGCGCCATTTCGGCGTACCCCCAATTCACCTTTCCAGGGTTCGTATGCATAAAACCGGTGTGCCATAATTGCTTCGCCTTCTGTGGCGGTCAGCATTTGGTTACGTAGCCCGATTAATCCGCGCGCCGGAATAAGAAAATCGAGGTGGGCGCGTTCGTTTTTTACTTCAATGGTTTGAATATCTCCTTTGCGCATGGTAACCAGTTCAATTACTTTTCCAGAAAAAATTTCGGGAACATGAACTGTTAATGCTTCGATGGGTTCGTGTTTTCTGCCGTCAATCTCTTTGATAATAACTTTTGGCTGACCCAATTGCATTTCAAAACCCTCGCGGCGCATGGTTTCCACTAATACCGAGAGATGAAGTATTCCACGGCCATAAACCAAAAATGAATCGGCTGAATCTGTTTCTTCCACCCGCAAAGCAAGGTTTTTCTCAATTTCCTTGAACAGACGGTCGCGCAACTGACGGGAAGTAACAAACTTTCCGTCTTTTCCGAAAAAAGGCGAGTTATTTACCACAAACAACATGCTCATGGTTGGTTCGTCAACCTTGATCGGAGCCAGGCTTTCAGGTTCTTCGCCATCGGCAACGGTGTCGCCAATATCAAAACCATCCAATCCTAAAACAGCGCATATTTCGCCCGATGGAACCGGGTTTTTGGTTTTTTCCTTTCCCAGTCCTTCAAAAAGATAAACCTCTTTTAGAAAGGTTTTCATTGAAGTTCCATCGCGTTTCATGAGAGAAACCTGCGAACCGGGAATTAATTGTCCGCGGGTAACTTTTCCAACGGCAATCCGACCGGTGTACGAAGAATAATCGAGAGAGGTGATGCGCATTTGCAGCGATCCTTCAACATGTTTTGATGCCGGAATATAATCTAAAATGGTATCGAGCAAATAAGTAACATCGGTGGTTTCCTTTTTCCAGTCGGGACCCATCCAACCTGCTTTTGATGATCCAAAAACAGTGGGGAAATTAAGCTGATCTTCAGAAGCTTCAAGACTGAACATCAGGTCGAATACCTTTTCCTGGGCAATATCGGGGGTGCAATTTGGTTTGTCAACTTTGTTAATTACCACAATTGGTTTTAACCCGAGTTCAATTGCTTTCTGCAAAACAAAACGGGTTTGTGGCATTGGACCTTCGAAAGCGTCAACAATCAGTAAAACGCCGTCGGCCATGTTTAAAACGCGTTCAACTTCACCGCCAAAATCGGAGTGACCAGGTGTATCGATGATATTGATTTTTGTGTCCTTGTAACGAACCGAAACGTTTTTCGCTAAAATGGTAATTCCCCGTTCTTTTTCCAAATCGTTACTATCCAGGATTAATTCTCCCATAACCTGATTGTCACGGAACAGGTGTACCTGGTACAAAATACGGTCAACCAGTGTTGTTTTTCCGTGGTCAACGTGTGCAATAATTGCAATATTTCTAATTTCTGTCATTTTCTATATCTAATCTTAAAACTCTCTAAGCAACAGCTAAATACCCGATTTGTTCTTTCTGTTATGCAGTAAATCAACAAAATAGCAAAAATGGTTTTTCAAACCGGCGCGCAAAAATAAGAAAGATTTGGAGCAACAGGGTAACGTTGCAATTAATTCGGTTGTTTTAAGGGGAAAATTAATATCAGGAAGATTTTTAACTATATAATTAAGGGACCCGTTCTTTCCTGGTTAAAGATTGGTGTCGAAAATAAAACTTCCTGTTTTTAGAAACCAGAGAACGGTTCCTTTTGGATTTAATCGCCTAAAATTATGGACTTTGAGAAATACAACTCATGAATTATTTTTAGTCAATAGCACGCAAAACGATGAATTAGGGGTGATTATTTCGGTTTAAACCGAAGAATATACCGTATTATTTTCGGTTTGAAACAAGAAATTTCTTTCAGAAATGAGTTAAATAGTTCTTTTACAGCTATTTTATCAAATACAAATTCTTTTCAGTTCGTAAAACCATTTTGTCGTTTACAAAAGCGGGAATTGCTTTTACTGTTTCACCAATGCTGTTTTCAGCCACAAGCTGAAACGTTATACCGGGTTTGATGATTGTACAATCGCCTTTTACATTGAAAACATAAATATTGCCGGCAGCATAAATCGGTGAGCTGTTGAAATTTCCCTTTAGTTCCTGTTTCCAAATCAGTTGCGCTGTTTTTGCATCGATACAACTTGCCATTCCACGGTCATGCACAAAGTACATTTTACCTTCAACAATAACGGGTGTGGGTATTTGCGGAAACTCGTCCTCGTACATCCATTTTACATGTGTTTTTGTAACATCCCCTTTTCCCGTGGGGTCGATGGCATACTCGCGGGTAAAATACGGTTTGTTATCCTCGAAAATCCAGCCCGAATTCACAAACACAAGTCCGTTCCAGTACAATGGCTGACTGACGGTTGAATCAAAACCATATTCCATGGTCCAGATTACTTCGCCAGTGTTTACATCATGAGCAAAACACATAAAAGAAGAGTTGCTGATGAGCTGTTCTTTCCCGTTTACCTCAATAATTATAGGTGTTTGGTACGATTTCCGGAAAACGGGTTCAAGTTTATCGTAAATTTCTTTGGGGCGGACACTTTTCCAGATGGTGGCACCGGTTTTTTTATTCAAAGCAACCACATATGGGTCATCGGTTCCTTCGAGGTGAACTATGAGTTTGTCTTTATGTAAAACCACTGATGAGGCTGGTCCCTGCATGTGTGCAGCTTTCAGATCCTCGCGTTTCCATGCAACTTCAAAATTGTTGGTGTTAATGCAGGCGGTGCCAAAAGTTCCGTAATGGACATACACAAAACCCGCTTCGATACAGGGGGTTGGCGTTGCGTAGGAGTTGGTGCCGTGAATACCCTGCGGATCGGGACAGGTAAAAATGGTTTTTTCGTCAAGCAGTTTTCCAGTTTCAAGGTCGAAACAGAGAGTGTAAAATTCGGTGCCATCTTCTTTTGCCGATGTCACCCAGATTTGGTTGCCAAACACCACCGGCGATGACCATCCCAACCCTTTCACCTTTGCTTTCCACACGATGTTTGTTGAGTCGCTCCATTGCAGTGGCGCTGTTTTTACTGCTGCGTGACCATCCATGTTAGAACCGCGGAAATGAGTCCAGTTACTGCTGTTTTGTGTTTGGGCAAACAGAATAAACGGGAAAAACAAAATAAGGAAAACCAATTTGAAATTCATTTTTTCAGGTTTAAGTTGAAAAACCAAAATTAACCTAAAAACTGAATCTTTTAACTTTAACGATTATGAATTGCTTTTGGTGACTTTTTTTTCTGAGTGACTTTTATTGATAATTCTGAAAATCATGCTGCTTAAAAATGCACCTGCTATTGCGGGAATAAACGCCATGATGCCCCATATTACCAATTCAAACGGAAAAAGATTGTGCGAAGTTGGATCAACGAAAAGTAAATCAAAAACTATTTTTAAAAATATGGCTACTGCAAAACCTGCGGTGGTAATCAAACCCGCGAAAAAGAAGTTTTTCCGATAAATAACTGCACCAGCAATTCCTGAAATAAATGAAACTCCCAGCCATATTTTTGTGTGCACAGCGTCTTCCAATCCGTCATTCGTAACAGAAAACTTTACAATACAGGCAATAACCAGCGCAATGATAAATGCGATTGCTTTCAATTTTGAATCTTGTTTGTTTTTGTAAATCATTCTTTGTCAGATTTCAGATTTCAGTGTTGGATTCAATTTTGAATCCGGATTTGAATCACCGTTTTCAAAGTTATGTAAAAATAATGTTGTACAACAACAATGTTAAAATGAATTTGACGTTCGATTTTTCGAAATCAGATTTAAAAAATGACCTACTTTAGGGCTTTTAAAAAAGCAGGGATAAAGTACAAAAAAACAATCCCCTGAAATTTATTGTTTTATTGAAGTGAATTGTCATAAATCATTAAAAATGAATAAAATATTATTACTCGGTTCAGGAATGGTGGCCAAACCCCTGGCTGAATACATTCTTGAAAACAACATGCAACTTACCATTGCCACCCGAACCATTTCTAAAGCTGAAAAATTAACAGGAAATCATAAAAACGGAAAATCGGTTTTGTGGACAACCAATGATTTGGCAACTCTCGAACAAATGGTTGCTGAACATGACCTTACAATTAGTTTGTTACCATACAATTATCATGTTACTGTTGCGAAGTTGTGTATTAAACACAAAAAAAACATGGTAACCACTTCTTATGTTTCCTCCGAAATGAAAGCGCTGGATGACGAAGCACGAAAAGCCGGAATTATTATCATGAATGAAATTGGTGTTGACCCGGGATTTGACCACATGACAGCAATGCGAATAATCGATAAGGTAAAAAGTGAAGGTGGAAAAATCAGGGGGTTTTATTCGTTTTGCGGGGCGCTGGCAGCTCCAGAAGTGGCCGACAATCCTTTCAGGTATAAATTTACATGGTCGCCGCGTGGAGTTTTGATGGCCGGAAACAACAATGCGCGATACCTGAAAAACAATAATGTAATTGATATTCAATCAGAAAACCTTTTTAAAAATTCGGTTGCAATTGAATTTCCTGAAGTTGGTAAAATGGAAGTTTATCCAAATCGTGATTCGCTGGCTTATATTGGCATTTACAATATTCCTGAGGTGGAAACCATGTTTCGCGGCACTTTTCGTTACCCCAACTGGTGCGAAAGTATGGATGCAATGAAATCGCTGGGTTTACTTTCGACTGAAAAGCAAAATTTCGAAGGCAAAACTTTTAAGGAAGTGGTTGCCGAAAAAATGGACGTTTACCCTAAAAATGTAAAGGAAAAAGCTGCCGGAAGGCTGAAATTAAACCTGCAAAGTCCGGCCATTAGCGCACTCGACTGGCTTGGATATTTCAGTAACGAAAGAGTGAACATGACTGAAGGTTCAACTTTTGATATTACTGCCGGTTTGATGCTCAAAAAAATGATGTTGCCCGAAGGCGCACGCGATATGGTAATTATGCAACATACATTTCTAATTGAAAAAGCCAATGGACAAAAGGAAGTCATTAAATCGCGGCTTCTCGATTTTCCGGTAAATGGCAGCACCTCGATTGCCCGAACCGTTGCATTACCCGCAGCCATTGCAGTTAAACTGATTCTAGATGGAAAAATTACCGAAAAGGGAGTACAAATTCCGGTTTCCAAAAACATTTACGAACCCGTTTTAGCCGAACTCGAAAAAATGGGAATTGCCATGGTGGAAGAATGGGGCCTGCCGGAATAAAATGGAATACAAAAGTGAATTAAAATCACAATTCATAAAAGTCAATACTAACTGAAACAGCGAGAAGCCGGCTTAACATGGACAAGCGAAGCAAATCAACAATTTCCGAATCGCCAATCATTTTTTCATACAGCAAATATTTGTCAATCCTGTTTTTCTTACCCAATAAAACGTAATTGGGTTCACCCTGAAATATTGCTACCGGTTTGCTGTCAAACAATATGAGCGATTTAAAATTACTGCCGCTGATAATTATTTTGAAATATTTCTCTTTATAAAAACCTGTAACTTTAAAATCATAAAACATTTGATCCGGTATAAACTTACTTGTTTTGGAAAGAACTGCAGTACTCTCGTTTTCCATTTTTGTAAGCCAGTTTTTGCTTTCCATATCCGAATGAAGATTTGTAAGTAAAGTAAAGTCTCCAACTGTGTCTTTCTTTTCAATAATGAGTCCATAAGTTTGTTTACTCCAGTCAATGTAAATTCCTTTTTCAGTTGATACTGAAGTACTGCCGTCATCGTTTTTTATCCGCTCCCGCGTTTTTGAGTATTCACCCTCAAAGAAAAAATGGATTTCCCAGTCGAATTCGCTGTTATTGGTTTTTAATTTGTTTTCAGTAACCCAAAGAGATTCTTCTGACAAACCGGTTGAAATCCCTGTAAATAAGGTTAGAGCTCCTCCCGAAAGGTTTTTCCAGAATTTATTAGGATTGTCGGAAACTGCTTTTGGTTTGCTGTTTACAATTGCAATTTCATTTAGTAAAGGATTGTTAAACTGGTAGGTTTTAATTGTCAGTTTGGGTTTGGTAATGGTGATTGAATCATACTCCGAAAGAATTTTTTGAGAAGTTGCATGAAACATCGCCATTGAAAACAATATTACCAGATAAACAGTCAGCCTTCCATTATTCATGTTTGCAATACGATTTGCAGAAAATATTTGCTCTTTCATATTTGCCGGATTTTGAGTTATTTCAATCGGTTACAACCAAACAACAATTTACAACAATAATTTGGCGGATTTTTATTTAAGGATTGAAAAAAAATCATTGTTGTCCGGTAAAAATATTTTTAAGGATGAGATTCTTTCGCTTCATTTCATTTCGCTCAGAATGACAACGAGTTAGGTTTGGAGAGGCTGTTGGCAGGGGCTGGGTTCGAGGCTCTGCCTCGAA
>JBGSRA010000003.1:0-2551 GCA_041737765.1 Draconibacterium sp.
ATTATTTTCCTTTTGAAAGCTGCCTTCCAGAACATAGGCAACATTTTGCTCCTGCCCGATAACTTTGGAGGTTTTGTCGCTTTCACGGTACTGTTCTACTGACGTTCGCGAAACAACACGCAAATCCTTAATTTTCGATAATTTGGTTAGTACTGCATCCATTAAACCGTCGGCAAGGTATTGTTTATCAGGATCATCACTCAGATATTTAAACGGAAGGACAGCAATTGATTTATCTTCTATTGACTCTTTTGATAACGTTATTTTGCTGGCAATGAAAACCGAAACCGGAATAAGTACGAATAATAAAACAACCATGCCAATCAGGATATTTGTTCTTTTTAACTTTTTGGGCATATGTTCTTCCGGTTGTGCCTCCGGCTCATTTACCGGTTCCCGGGTTCTAAGTTCACCCGGTGCAACTCCAAAATAATCACGAAAACATTTGCTGAAATAGGCGGGGCTGCCAAAACCAACACGGTACGAAACTTCCGAAACCGTGATGTCTTCGTTCTCCAGCATCTCTTTTCCCTTTTCAAGCCGTAACTCCCTAATGAACTGACTCCCTGATTTATTTGTGGATGATTTAATTTTCCGGTACAGGCTCATTCGGTTCATTCCCATTTTACTGGAAAGTTCATCGATGCCAAAATTTTCGTTTGAAAGATTTGCTTCTATAATTTCGTTGATATGTTGTAAGAAATCCTTATGCATTGAGCTTAAATTTGCCTTTTATATAGGTAACTATCTGCCCTATAAACTTACAACATTTAAATCATTTACAAGAGGTTGGACATCGGTAAAATGAAACTATCCGTTCTTCGGCAAAGGCGTTCAGAATCAACCGGTTTCTGTTTCCAATTATCGCACTTTTTTGTAAAAGAATGTCGCCCATTAAATTAACAATGTTACCTGAGTGACGGTTTTGTTACAGAAACGCAAGCTTCTGTTACAGGGTTTAAAGGTTTTGAAACCATTGCGCTATGCATTATAATATGTTTCTAAATAACTTTACTTGAATGATTACTTAAGATATTTTAGTGCTAAATAAAATATATTAACATCTTAATTACTTTAACAATTTTAAATTATTAATTATGAAACTAAAAACTTATTTTTTCCATTCTGTATTTTCTGCCTTCACAAGCAAGATGCAAACAAGATCTTTACTCTTTTAACAAATACAAAAAATAATAATTATTTAAATCCAACTTAAAAAATTTAAAATCATGATTAAAATTTCACGAAAAGGTTTTATACAAGACACGATTCTTGCAGTTGTAATTGCAGTTGCACTCTCTGTTTCTTTTCAATCGTGCCAAAAGGATGAAAGTATATTAAATGCCATTCCTGAAGATGATTTAATTAAGAGCGGCCAATTAAAGAATGCAACCATTTATACTGAATCCATTGATGCCTTAATTTTGGAAATTGAGGGTTTTGTAACAACAGGTGATCTGAAACATGGAAACGCCAATGCCCTAATCTCAAAACTTGAAAATGCAATAAAAAGCCTGGAGAAAGGGAACGGGAATGCCGCAATGAACCAACTTCATGCCGTGGCTAATCAAGTTGAAGGTATGGTGGGGGCAGGCAAAATTGATGCTACAATCGGTGCCGGACTTATTTATGATATCGGGTCAATATTTATTGACAACGATGGCAAAGCATACAAAACGATATTAATCGGTGATCAGTTATGGATGGCTGAAAATCTGGCAGAATTAACCACCGATAGTTGGGCTTATGACAACGATGAAAGCTATGTTGCTACTTACGGCAGATTATACACCTGGGATGCAGCCCAGGCAGCATGCCCCGATGGTTGGCATTTGCCAACTGAGGCAGATTGGTCTGAACTTCAAAATTACCTGTCAGCAAACGGTTATAATTGGGATGGCTCAATAGGAATAGGCTTTGGCTTTAATAGCGTTGGAAAATCAATGGCTGCCACCACTAATTGGAATACATCGGATTTTATAGGCGCTCCTGGGTATCAAATGGAAACTAATAACAGTTGCGGTTTTTCGGGTCTTCCGGGCGGCATATACGAAAATGATGATTTCATGTACGTTGGCGATGGTGGAGTATGGTGGAGTTCTGAGAACGAGTCCGATTCAGGCAAAGCGTATATCCGGGTCCTGCAATATAATCAGGGGTACTTAGGCTCAGTCAATTACCCCTCCAAAGGGAATGGGTATTCAGTTCGCTTTGTCAGGGATTAGCGAATGAATGGAGCTTGACTATTGGTCTATTTGATTTATTTACCGCAAAGCGGACGAATTATTTTAAATTATTAATTATGAAAAAAATTTACTTTCTCTTAATCTTAGGGTTAACATTTTTTGTTAGTCCTGTAAAATCTCAAACTAATCCTGCAGATAAATGGATTGCCGACACATTTTTTGTCGATTCATTATTTGTAGAATACCGGCTTTTTGTTCCCGAAAACTACGACAGCACGGTAAATTATCCTTTTATTCTTGTTTATGGGGGTGTTAGCGATAATACCGAACCCTATTTTGCTCATTTTGATCTTGCCGGAACTTGG
>JBGSRA010000005.1:0-3682 GCA_041737765.1 Draconibacterium sp.
AACAAAGATAAGGAATTGCTTATCTGGCTTTCACAATTGAAGTGATTTTGAAAGATATTATGCAAAGTAAATGGTATTAAAAATGCCATAAATTCTCGGTTTTAGAGGATTACTTTGCATAATGCTTTTCTTTGCATAAGGGGGATTAATTTCACCACTGTTAAGCAATATCTATTTGCACTACGTTTTAGACGAATGGTTTTCAGAACAGATACAACCTTTATTAAAAGGGCAGAGCTTTATAGTTAGATATGCAGATGACTTTATATTAGGGTTTACCAATGAGCAGGATGCGATGCAGGTAATGCAGGTTTTGCCGAAACGTTTTGGCAAATACCAACTGACCCTGCATCCGGACAAGACGAAAATAATCGACTTAGAATGCGAAAGAGGGAAAGGCGACAGGAGTTTTGATTTTCTGGGATTCACGCACTACAAGGGCTTAAGCCGTAAGGGTAAGCCAGTGTTGAAACGAAAAACCAGCAGCAAGAAGCTTACCAAAGCTATAACCCAAACGGAAGCATGGATAAAGCATAATCGACACAGAAGGCTTAAAGAACTGATACCAGAGTTAAATGCAAAACTACGAGGTCATTACTCATATTATGGAATTACCTTTAATAGTAAAGGAATAACGAGATTCTATGAGCAGATAAGGCGCAGGTTGCAAAAATGGCTGAATCGAAGAGGGGGCAAACGAAAGTGGATATGGGAGAGGTTTAATACTCTCATCACGAAGTGGCTTCCTCTGGTACAACCAAAGATTTATCACTCATATTCAATAGCGAAACCGATCTTGGAGGAACCGTATGCGGGAAATCCGCTCGTACGGGTCTGTGGGGGAGCGGGGAGGTAACGAACCGCTCTACCCGGAACGGGAGACTGTCACGTACGGTTCTGTGAGAGGCTTAGGGTGAAATTCCCTTTGCCTACTCGACCACAAACCGATAACATCTGCTTTTTACACATTTGTCAATCGTATTTATCAAGTTCTTTAACAATCAAAAAATGTAAACCGTCATGTTTTTTCATATCGAAATTTTTCATTATTCTTTTTTCCCTAATTTGTTTGCCAATCCTATGCGATACTGACCATTCATCAGAACATGGATGAATTATTGGCTTAATTAGTTCAGTAGAATTTTCCTTACGTTTCACCTCCCATTTCCATTTTGGTGCGAATTCATCCTGATAATCTTCAAAATCCCATAATTCAATTAGCTCTGTTTCTTGTTCTAAATTATATAATTCAGATGTTTCTACCAGTATTTGGTATAAATAAACTCGTGATTCTCTTATAACTTCATCGGGAAAATTTGCAAAACCCATTCTTTTCCAAATTTTCTCCGAACTTGTTGGAGAACAAAACAATTGCGCAACTAATGCACCGTTTTTAACAAACCAATTAGAGCTATAATTTAATAAAAGCCGCCCAAAACCTTTTCCCCGGCTGTCTGGTTTGACTTCTGCAATTTCAATATTAACAATATAGTTGTGATAATAATAAGTTAAGAATCCAACAGTTAACCCATTGTCTGTTATTACAATAAGTTTTCTGTTTTGAAATGATTTTTCAATTGTATGTATTTGACAAAAAAAACCTTCATTATACAATTTATCTTCTTCTTTCAACCATTTTTTTAATTCTTCAAAATGTTCCAAGGTCGGCTCAGTAAATACATTCATATTTTATTGATTATTTATCAATTCAAATATAACACGAATTGATTTTTTAGCTCGTATTTTTCATCCTGTTTTTCCACCTTTTCACCGTTCAAACTCGCAGTAAAAGAAAATAAGTGATAATTGTGGTGAATTCAAAAAAGTCGTAAAATATTAATATTAAAAGACAGGGGCTATCCACATCGGATAGCCCCTGTCTTCAAAAGATTTGTAACTATAACATTCCTTCATCTGCAAAACTCAAATATCCTTCATCAGTAATAATAAGATGGTCCAAGAGACTTAAATCAAGAAGCTGACAAGCAGCTTTCAATTTTTCGGTTATTTTAATATCTTCTCTGCTGGCAGTAAGGTTTCCACTCGGGTGGTTGTTGCAACTATGAGTCCGCTGGAGTTTGTTTTTAAAGCAGTTTGAAGGATTATTTTTACGTCAACGACAGTCCCGGAAATTCCACCTTTTGAGATACATGAAATCCCGAGAACCCTATTGGAACGGTTAAGAAGCATTACATAAAATTCTTCATGATGCTGGATGCAATCCTCAAACACAGTATTTAAAATATTAGCTGCATCTTTTGATGCACATATCTTTGCCCTTTCAGAAGCTTTTACTTTGTCGGTGTACGACACTTTAATCTCGGAAACCTGGAAATAATCAATTTTCATAACAGTAAGCTTTAAATGATTAAACAATAATTTTATTGCTTACCACACTTCAGGAAACCAGGGACTTCGTGCAAGGTTTTGGGGAAGAATACGCTTTTTATTTTCCTGATAAAAAGGAAGATTGTTTCCCAAATCTAAAAGGCCTGACCTTGCTTCTTGTCCATGGTTCTCCTGTATTTTTGCTGATAAAATTAGATGGGGAAACACAATATGTGTATTAATAATCTGCCATTGAAATAATCCTGAACAGACCTTGAAGCATTAATCGTTTTTTTTTTCAATAACCATTATTAATCAGAAAAACTAATCCAGGCTTTTTGCTTCTTTTTTACCGTACACTCATGGAAAAAGAAGCAGGGCGAAATTCGCCCTGCATTAGTTAAAACTTATATTTTATCCGAAATAGCTAACTGTTTAACTCTACAACATTAAAGTGTCATCAGACCAAAAAACATTGCCAAAGAAATACCGATAACTATAACAATCCCAAGAATTACAACAATCATATTCTTTGCAAATTCAATCAAAAACAAAATACCGATAAAGGCTAAAAAACACCACCAAAAACTTAATCCGGTTACATAAGATGCCAAGGCAATAATGGCAAGCCTGAAAATCCATCTGATTGGTAATTTATTTATTGTGCCTTTCATAACAGTTGATTAAAAAATTGAAAGTTGTGTTCCTCTTTGTAATTCCCGGTCTGTTTCACTAATCCTATTCCAAAAACCATTTTCACGTGCGGCAAAATTGACCATTTCTTTTAACGAAGAATGAGGATAATTTTTCAAAAACCACGCCAAAGAATAAGGCATAATCCAATGAGATTGATAGATAGGTTTTGCTGTATTCAGAGCTTCAAACTCAAAATGAAAAACGGGCGTGTGGATTTTATTTAAATCTTTCTTTTCATAATCCATCCTATTTACCGAGCAAAAAGGCAAATATCTCACTCTGCACTGGTATTCAATTAATCCCAGATTGTATTTGAATGTATTATCCTGTTTCCAGGCATTATGTAGTTCTTGTAATAACATTGCATTAAGGTTTTGGATTAGTAAACCAAATCTCCACCATATTTGAAAGTGATAATATCCCTATGGATGGTTTCAATCAGGTAATAAATCGAAGCATCATCTGCTAAGTTTACACCATTCTGAAATGCCCTTTTTTCAATTGAGCTGCAAATTGAACAACTTTTATCTTTGTTCACTACCACATGCACCTGATTTTGAAGAAAAAACTCAAAATCGGTTGAATATTCAGCCTCTTTAATTTTAACAAACTGTTGTTTCAATATCGGGAAATTCCCCTTCAAACCTATGCGGATTCC
>JBGSRA010000060.1:0-12858 GCA_041737765.1 Draconibacterium sp.
AACGGCAGCCCAGGCATCAAATGTTTTTATTTGCTGCCGCTCCATTTCTTTTGGCCGCAGGTATTTAAACAACAGAAATAATTCCGTGAGTGAATTTGAAATGGTTGTCCCTGACAAAAAGGTTGCTCCTAAATCTTTTCCGGTTCTTTCCTGAATGGTTCGTATCGCAAATAGCATGTTCAACGCCCGTTGGCTTCCCTGTGGATTACCCATTCCTGCAACCCTGTCGTGTCGGGTATTAAACATCAGGTTTTTAAAACGGTGGCTTTCGTCAACAAAAAGATGGTCAATCCCTAACATTTTAAAATCTACTACATCATCTTTTCTATTCTCGATATCATAAGCAATGGTTTTTAGTTTTACTTCCAAATTTTGTTGTCTTTTTATCAGCCCTTTTAACATTCCCCGCGACACTTCACTGCCTTGCTGACGGACAACATTGAGATTTTCTTCAACACTGTCCAGTTCAGCCTGTAAAATTCGTTTCTGAACTTCGGGTGATTGTGGTATCATTCCAAATTGTTCATGGGTTAGTATCACTGCATCCCAGGAATTATTTTTTATGTCGTGAAAGATCTTCATCCGCTTTGATGGTGTAAAATCCTGCTTACCCGGATAAAGCACTTTTGCATAAGGATATGCTGCCCTGAAAGTCTGGGCAATTTCGTGGATATTGGCTTTTAGCCCTACAATCATTGGTTTGTTTGCCAATTTTAATCGCTTCATTTCATAAGCTCCGCAGCACATTATCAAAGTCTTTCCCGAACCAACTTCATGGTCGCAAATACCTCCGCCGTTTTGTTTCAACATCCACACAGCATCTTTCTGGCTTGAATACAAATTTGGTATCCCCAATGATTTTATATCGAGGTTTGGGAAGGTTTGGTGAGAACCATCATATTTTGGGCGCACATAACAATTGTAAGTTGAATTGTATAAATTGGTTAGCCGGTCTTTAAACTGTGGAGATTGCTCACTTAACCAGTCGGAAAATCCATTCCTGATTTCATCAATTTTACTGTTTGCCAATTGTATGGCCTCGGCATCTCTTACTTTTACTTCTTTATCGCCAATAGTTATATTTTTTGTGATATTGGGTGTTGTATTCACCAAGGCATGTTTCATCAAGGCTACACCATCAAACAAACGACTTTGCGATTTTATGGCATATTTTTCATAAATATTGGCATTTGTAAACTGAACTTTTACCGAAAATTCGTCAACCGATGGGGAAAAATGAATATTTGTTTCTGTTTTGAATAGGTGTGAAGCATACTGGCTATAAATATGTGCAGGAATCCACCTTTCCCCAAGGTTAAAATCCAATTCATCAAATGGGATAGGATGAGGTTTTGCGTTTTGAAGGACTTTTAATGATTCCTGTGTTAGAATATCGTTGGGATGCTCTTTCAAATAATCTTCAACTTTCTCTGCTTTTTCAGCTACATTTCCTGCTATGAACTTATCCATCACTTCGTAGTTTTGAACCAGAGGGTTATAATAAATTCGTCCATGAAGTTCCTCAACCAGTTCTTCCCTGCTTTTTCCATCCAAAAGCGAAAGCATATATGCGGTATTCACTTCACCGAATTTGTTTAATGAGGCGGCAAGTGCTTCTTCCGAGTTTTCAACTTGTTCGAGTTGGTTTGGGTTAAATGCAACCGGATGATTGAAAATATCAGCTTTAACCAGTTCTCCATTAATCCCCCGTTCCAATGCAAGGATTTCATTGGCCCCGGAATCCATTTTTAATAATCCAAGGTTCTTTGCATCATTCAAACGGCCATATTTTGCAACAAAACTGTCGTAATGAGCATTCAATAATTCACGGTTGACACTATCTTCTTTTTGGTCATTGGCTTCGTTATTATATAGTTGGTGATAGGTATCCCTGATGTTAATATAAAGTTGTGCTTTAGGCTGCTGGATTGTATTTAATCTCAACATTTTGAAAGTTGCGTGGTCTCCATCATGTTCCTTTAGAAAACCGATTTGTCCATTGTCCTTAACCAAACTTCCTTCTTTATAATGTGTTTTTAAAATTCCGGCAAATGTTCTTGTTTCTTGTAATTGAGGTTTTTCATTATTTGATTCTTTTCCGTTTACATTTCGGGGTTGGGAAAAAAGGTTTAGTTGTTTTCCTATTGTTTTTGATGTTTGTCGATTTCTTATTGGTTTATGTTGTGTTCGTTCAACCGGGCTAAAATCAAAC
The DNA here is from genome assembly GCA_041737765.1 of Draconibacterium sp. Classification (GTDB taxonomy): domain Bacteria; phylum Bacteroidota; class Bacteroidia; order Bacteroidales; family Prolixibacteraceae; genus Draconibacterium. The sequence goes on from JBGSRA010000060.1 coordinate 2,213, forward strand.
AAGTCGTATAATGTGATCTGGGGTAGTTCATTTTTTGGTGATTTTTGGGTTATAGTTTTTTCAGAAGTAGGGAGAGATTTGCTAACAGCGATATTCTTTTGAAATAAGTTAAGGTCTAAGTTTTTTGCCAAATCGGCTTGAAGCATTTTTTTGAGGTCAGCAGCAATTCCATCTATTTCCCCTTTATGAATAAAAACCTGGGCAGGTTTCCCGTAAGGGTCGGTACCTACAAATCCTTCAGTGTGGACTACCCTTTGGAAATCATTATAATAAGCATTATTGTAAATTCCGGAGTTGTACTTTTCACTTTTGACAAAATCTTTTTCTTTAGGCTGAAGTTGGTTTTTATTGCTGTCTTTTTGCAGAATAATCAGGTCACTTCCCACTTCCGTTCCGGCATTTTCGCGGAAAAGGTTATTGGGTAAACGGATTGCTGAAACCAGGTTGCTTTTTTCCATTAACCAACTGCGAACAGGTTCGTTCTTTGGAGCATTCATTACACCCTGAGAAGTAATAAACGCAAGAACTCCACCTTCGCGAAGAGTATCTATTCCTTTCAAAAAGAAATAATTGTGAATACTCCTGCAAGCCTGTTGTTTTACCTTGTCCCGGCTTTTTAAAAACGAGATATCAAAAGCCCCCACATCGCCAAAAGGAATATTGGATGAAACTACATCGAAGTGATTGTTGTAACGGCTTTCAATTTCTTCAAAGCCCATTACCCTCATTTTGTCGTTCGGGTAGAGTTTGGAAAGCAATTTGCCGGTAAGTAAATCCTTTTCTATTCCTGCTACCTGTGCTGAATTATTTTGACTTTTAAACGCTGAAACAAATTCACCAAGACCTGCAGATGGGTCGAGAAACTTTGTTGGCGACACTCCATTTTTTTTCAACGAATCTATTAAAACTTGCACTACTTCAGGAGGAGTATAAAAGGCAGTCAGAATTGAATTTTTCAGGCTACCCAGGTATTGTTTGTATTGCTGCTCCGATTTCGAGTTCTTCTTTAGTATGCCGTGTAACTCTGCAACCAAAGGGAACAGTTCCACATCCGAATTTGGCCAGTGAGCAATATCCGATAGATTTTCAGCCGGGTTCAGGATACATTTTAAAGCCCCGAAACCGGAATACTGTTTCATGGCTTTAGTTTCATCCTGGGTTGGGCTTCGTTTTTCTTTTTCCAATTGGAAACAGAGTCTTATAGCCTCAATATTTGCACTGAGGTGTTTTTCTTTATTGAAGCTCATTTTCTTCTATCCAGATTGAGAGAACTCCTGTCAGCTCTGTATAAAGACCTGTAAAATCGGTACTGTAAGCAAACTCATCGTTTAGCGGGTATTTGGAAAACACGGCTTCCATTTTTGGAAGAAGTTTAATTGCATACTCCTTTGCTTCGTCCATTGGAATTTCACCTGAAAACTCGTTCCAAATAACGGTTACCAGTGTATCGTGTTTTGAAAAATGAAGCCCTTTGTAAAGTACTTCATGTGCCAATTCTTCGGCTTCCTGATGGTTGTGCCCATTTGCAATGGCTTCGGAATAAGTTTCGGCAGCCATGTCTCCACGGGTATTTATCAGGTTGGTATCTTCTGTTAATTCCGGGTGGCTTTCATACAAAAAATGGAGCAAGGAGAGTTTGAACCACGAAAGTTCTTTTTGTGTATTGTTCATGACTTTGGATTTTAATAATTGTATAACTGATTGGAAAGGGGATGAAAAAGCGTCCGGGTTTTACACCCGAACGCTGCCGCAAAACCCCTGCGATAAATGAATGTTTAACGAATTACATTGAATGTGCTTTTGAGCGGTTTTGTTTTGCCGTGTGTTGCTGCTCCGATGGTTTTACCTGTTCTTTTGCAAGTGGCTCTTTGAGATCCTTGGTGGCCTCGTTGGTTTTTCCCTCTGAATTTACAGCGACTTGTGTTTTGCTTTTATTGTCGGGGATAACTTCTGCACCTTTGGTTTGGGCTTTATCAGGGTTCCATTTATAGAAATCGAGTTTACCCTTTTCATCGTTCACCTTAATGTAAGCATTAAAATCCTCCCCTTTTTTATCCTTCATACCGGTTACATAAATGGTTTCCCGTTTTTCCAGTTTTTGCTGTTGGTCTTCTGTCAGCTCTTTACCAAGCATGGAATTTGGAATACGAACTTGTCTCTGTTCACCTTCTTTATGAACTTGTTCCTGTTGCTGGTCAAAACGAAATCCGATACCCCGTTTATCGGCATCAATTTGCAGGTGGGCGTTAAATTCTTTTCCACTACGCGCTGTCATTCCTTCAACAAACACGGATTTACCTTCTGCCAATTCTTTCTTTTGGTTTTCATCCAAATGAACTCCTTTTATATTCTCAGGAATATTGATTTTATCCGCCCGGGCTGCAACCAATTCATTGGTCAATTTGTCGATGGAAAGGAATACCGGTGTAGTTTCCCCTTCTTTGTATTGAGGATGGATAATCCGTCCGGCATTACCAGTCTTAAGGAGGTTGTTTTTGTCGTCTTCGGTAAGGGTTACACCAAAATAAGGACGGTCTAATTCCGGTTTATTGCGAACTGCATGGACAACCACTTTAAAATTATCGTCTGCATCTTGACGGAAAGCCAGCCGTGCATCAGTTCGGATGGTAATATCATCTGTTTTTAAAGTGATAGGAATAAGTCCCGGAGACTTTTGATAGTTGAGCATGGCATCCAGATTATTGGTGTTCTTCAAATAATCTTTTGAAACGCCCAACTGTTCCAATTGCTTCCAGTCAATTTTGCTTTCGTCAATCAGGTTCCCTTTCTCCTGCTTTTTGTCTTCTTTTTTAGAAAATTGTTCAGGTTTTACCTCGTGCTTATCCAGCATTTCTTTGTTGGAAGGAATGTCCTGAATTTTTAGCATTTTGTCAAGCACCAGTGCCGTTTTTTCCACCAAATTGGCAGGTACTTTGAAAAACTGAAAATCGGTTGGATTTTTATACTGCCTCTGGAAATTGGAAAAGAAACTGTCCAAGGGATTTCCATACTTGTCGATTTTCAAAAAACTTTCTGCGTTGGCTTGTTTAGGAAGTTCGGTTTTTAACTTGCCGTCTTCGCCAAAACCGGTTACAGCTTTTAATTTACTCTCGCTTTTTTCTTTTACCAGAAGTATATCCTGGTCTTTCATTTTTTGTTCCATAATACATTTATTTAATGATTAAAACTTAAATGTATAGGAGTTTTTTCTTAAAATGTTGGTTTTCATGGGAAGTGGAAGTGCTTGGCGTTGTTTGGGTTGGATGTGGCTTCCATCAACATTATGAGTATAATTTTAACATTTTACTGAACTGTGAATTTAGAAATATTGAAGGATGATTTCTAACGCGAGGATGTTTAAACAACTCCTTAATCAAATACAATAATCTCTGATCATATCCATTCTTTAGAATGAATAAAAATTGCACTTGTCAGCGTTTTACTTAAAATATTGGTTTTCAGAAGAGGTGGTAGCGTTAGAATTTCATTAGCCAAATGTATCCAGTTAATTGTTAAAAACTGCTCTGAAAAAAGTATGACAAAATCTAAAATTTTCACTAATTTTCAAAAAAAAGAAACGGGAGAATCAAAATCGCAATATATTTTCGGTAGAAATGTTAAGCTCAATTATTCAACTAAAAATTCTTTTTTAAAAACGTTTTGCAGGCAATTTTTACTAATTGAGGTATAAATATTGTGCGAAAAACGTGTGCTAAAATTGTGATAATACTATTGGTTATCAGCTCAAATATTTTACAAATAACCTAACTGAGCTAACACCTGGAATCATCATAGGACTTTAATAAAACCTTCATTAGAAGTGTATTGTAAAATTTTATATAGAAAATATCTTACTCAACGGCCTCATGAGAAAACTCACGAATATGAGATTTTTTCAGGTAGCGGAATACTCTTCGCTATCCGATGCCGATATGCACTTACTTCAAAACAATTATAAAGAATTTGTTACTTCTCTATTTACTGAAAGTGAAAACACGAACAATTTAACAGCCTTTTACAATCAACTTTGTTTTGCCAGAACTGAACTTCGGAGTTTAAGAAAAGACAAACAAATTAAGCAGATAAACCAGTACATTCCTATAAAAAAGTTCTACAAAAAAGCACTGGAACTTGCAGACACACAACTCAAACTGGTTGAAATAAAAATAAGGGTCTCTTTTAAAAACCAATCAGAAGAGGAAGAGCCACCCAATAAAATTAAATCAAAAATTAAATGGACTGGATCCATTTATGAATTGGTAGAACTTGGTTATGCCATCCTTGCAACAAAAAGCGTTAATAACGGAGAAGTAGATATTAAAGAATTAATGGAATTTCTGTGCAGTATATTTGATTTTGAGGCCAAAAACTTTTATCACGCTTATACAACCATCAGACATCGTGCCGGAGACCGAACGATTTACCTTAACCGATTGAAAGAAAAGCTAATGGAAAAAATGGAGGAAGCTGATAATAGAAAATTGAGAATCGGTTGAATAATTTTCACTGTAACCGATTAACCCAGCTTAACCTGCTCCATATATTTTGAGAATAACAATACTTTTTTTTCATCCTTTGGATTAAAAAGAAAAGGCCTTACATCTTGTGCCATTTCTTTCATATCTAATTGTTCGCATTTTTCAATAATTCGACGTCTTAATATTTCAGGGGATTCGATTCCCAGTTTTGCAAACAAATACTTGTAATTGGGGGTTTGTTCCTGACTTAATAGAAAAACGATGTCAAAAAAATCCCTTCCCTTATTTCTTTTTCGGTTAACAATGGCGTAAAACTTTTGGGCAAGCAATATGTCTTTGGGCGTTGTATTTATCTGGGTAAAAACATCAAATTTATTCAGCAAGGGCTTGTCAGGTTTATAGTTAAAGTTATGAGCTTCTGTGTCCAATCGGATTAAGATTTTTTCTTCTTTATGTTGTGTCAGCCCTTCGTCATACAGTATTTCAGGAAACCTTATATAACAATGGTATGCACCTTTTTTTACATTACGTATCTCAACTTCATAGCCCAATCGTTCAAGCTCTGTTTTTACAACAGCGGTAATGCCGTTAAAATCATCCATGCTTAGGTCGAAATTATCAAAATCGAGATCTTCCGAAAATCGGTTATTATTGTGCACAATGCGCAAACAGGTTCCCCCCAGAAAAGCCAGCTTATTTTCATACGGGCTTTCGAAAATAATTTCCAAAATTTTATATTGAAGATATTCCCTAATAATAAACCGCTCATAATCGTGTAACGATTCGGGGTAATATGGTTTTAATTCTTTTAAACTAAGCATTAATTATCTGAATAAAAATTTGTATTCTTTTGTCTAAAATTTTTGAGTTGAATACCTGTTGGTATGTTCTAAGTTTATCTGAATTGATTATTTCTTTTGCCACTATTTCATTAAACCGCATTTCTTCAATTTCCTCAAAATCATTGAGCCTATTTAGATAAAAATAATCGAGGATTACTTTTTCCGGTTCAGCAATTTTAATAGTGAAATTATTTTCTCTCAGCAATTTATATCCAAAAAACAGGTTAGCCTTAATATGTCTGTAATTAAAATCACCGACTGGTGAAGCGTAGTTTGCTGTATTTTTTGTTGTTGCGGAAGTTACAGTAAAAACACCTTCGGGTATTAAGTTGTAGTACGCTAAAGCACTTTCAAATGAAATATATGAGGGTGAATATATTTTGTTGGCTGCAAAATACATGAACTGTTCCCCCCTGTTTCTTTCACTGAAACAGTAGTACCCTCTTTTTACTTTAACGAGGTATCCCTTTTGTTGCCATTCCACCAGCCTCCGGTTATCAAAATCGGGGAATTGTTTTTGAATATCCTTCACAGAAAAAACAGGAAAGGGTTTTAATACTTTTTCAAACTCCAAATAATTCATATGATTAAAATTGTCTATTTTCAATGGCATCATATAGCTTGTCCCGATAAATCGGGAGAACTCGCTCATTAATCATTGCCTTTTGTGGCATTATTTACCATGCTCGTTTCATACATCTTAAAAGTTTGTTAAAAATAACAATTTTCTAATATAGTTCAAAATTTTGCGATATTGAAATTTAATATACTTATCACTTCTTCACCAAATGCACCAACCTCGGGTCATTTTTAATCCTGGTCAGTTCATCCGCAACAATCCGAGCAGCTTCCTCTTTTATCCGATGATAATTATCCCCTATCTGCTCCTTCATTTGGTTATTGCCAAACTGGTCAATAAAATTTGTGATTACTGGTATTGCCTGATATGTTCGGGCTTCTTTTGCCACTTTTTCATTGTCCACTACTATCTCCGCATGAAATATTTTCTGTTCAATTCGTTCATCGAAATTATCTGACACTGCTCCTACAAAAGTGCCTTGAGTAAGATTGCTGATTTTTGAAGCCGGTATTAAGGTATCCATTTGCGTGTTGATGGAGGTGGATTTATCCTGTCGATTAATGGTCATCGATTGTCTTTTTTGCAATACTTTCCCAAATCGTTCAGAAAGTGTTTTAGCCGTTTCGCCAACTACCTGACCGCTAAAAATATTTCCAACGGTATTCATTACAACTTTGGCTTCCTTATCGCCATAATCGCGGTTTAGCTGCGAGAAATCCTGAAATCCCAAACAAACTGCAACCTTGTTGCTCCGTGCAGTGGCAATCAGGTTATCCAGTCCTCGAAAATAAATGGTTGGAAGTTCGTCAATAATTACTGAACTTTTCAATTGTCCTTTTTTGTTTATCAGTTTTACAATCCGGGAATTATACAATCCTAATGCTGCGGAATAAATATTCTGACGGTCGGGATTGTTTCCCACGCAAAGTATTTTAGGTTCATTGGGATTATTAATATCCAGGGTAAAATCATTGCCCGACATAACCCAATACAGTTGTGGTGAAATCATCCTTGAAAGTGGTATTTTGGCACTGGCAATCTGTCCCTGCAGCTGGTCTTGTGCCCCGCCTTCCCAGGCATCCATAAATGGTGATAGATAGTTTTCCAGTTCAGGATAAGAAGTTAGGATGGTAAAAATATCAGCATACTTTTTATTCAAAAACTCAATGGCATGAGGGAATGTGCAATACTTCCCATCTTTATAAATCTTGAGATACCAGATTATAGCTGCCAAAAGAATAATTGGAGATTCAACAAAAAAGTCGCCTTGTTTTTGAATCCATGTTTTGTTTAGGTTCAACATTATGGTGTAAGCCGATTCATAAGCATCCGCAATATCAGTCATAAATTCCTGTGCAATGGGATTACATCGGTGGCTTCGTTCGGGATTATCAAAATTAATGACATAAAACTTTGGAGGAATTTTGTATTTATCGATATTTTTCAAAAGAGTATTATAGGCTATCACACTCAAATCATCAAACTTAAAATCGTAGATGTACATACTGAAACCTTTTTGGATTTGCTGCTTAATGTAGCTGTTTATAATGGCGTAGGATTTACCACTTCCCGGAGTTCCTAAAACAATGCTTGCCCGGAATGGATTAACCACATTTATCCAGCCATCATAATTTTTTCCTTTGTGCTGAAATTTCGTTGGCATGTTCACGGAATATTCATTTTCCATCAACTGCGTTTCCTGCATAAACGATTCGTTTTCGCTGTTAAAAACATCTTCCATCAGGTTGTTTTTTAGCAAACGGCTCATCCATAATCCTGCCTTTAACAAAAAGATGTAACCTATGGAAAGCGTAAATATGTACAACGATGTCCGGGATAATACTGGAAGCGCAAGTTTCAGAATCATTCCGTTAAAGAAGAAAAAGACAGCACCTGCAATCAGAAAAACATTAATTCTCATCCATGTGATTTTTTCGGTTTTTACGCCTCTTGTACCTAAACAAGACAGTGCGATAAAAAGTAAACAAGTCAGTTTTGTCCAAAGTGGATTTGAAAACAGGCCAGTGGTTTTCTGAAAATTCAAAAGGATTTTGTCCACCACTCCAACATTTATATTCACAACCTGAACCGCTTCATAACAGAACCAGTAAATATGGATTATGGCTATCAGGATACTGACTGCACGTAACAGTTCAATAATCTTTGCCAGGCTTCTTACATCATCTTCGTTTTGCATGGTGTTATAATTTTCGTTTTCGTTTATTTTTTCGTTTTATTTTTCTGATAAAAGCTTCTTCTTCCGGGTTTTCTCCACATGTTTCAAAACTGATAATACCTGCCATTTCTCCAATCGAAGAAGGGGAATCAAATGCCATTTGTGGTTGCTCTTGCTCAAGAGATTTAGGTTCAACAGAAGTTTGTTGCGGATTATTAAACTTTTCATGAAAAACATTGGCAGAAAAATCTTTACCCAATCGAGAACCATTAAAAACAAACTTCTGTTTGTGGTCGATAAAAGTTGCCCCATAAATCCGGCCCGAATCATTCTTTCGGAACAAAACAGTAATTCCGTTTTTCAAAAGTTGTTTCTCAAAATCTTCCTGATTTTTGCATTTCCGGAAAGCATTTGTAATTATTGTTTTGGGGCGTTCTTTTAACTTTTTGTTTTGGATGGTTTCTTTGGATTTCTCCATTTGCTTTTGAAGAGCTGCATTTTCAACAGATTTTCCAATTTTCGATGATTTGATAGGCGTTCCACAAACCTCACCTTTTTCATCCAGTGCAGCATAAATAATTCCGATATAAGGTTTGCCCAGATATTCCCCTTTTACTTCAGCAACATGAACATTGAAAACGGAAAGCAAAGCTTTGTATTCATTAAATGTTTGAAAATGCCATGAACCGGCAACCGGACGAACCACATTTGCAATTTGGTGTTTAATGTTTCCTTTTTTGAAATCTACCTTTTTAAGGTCATATCCTTCCGCTTTTTGTTTTTCATTGGCAGCAACTAATCCATGTTTCTTTTCCAATTCCCTACAAATCCTCATAGATAATCGGTGCTGGAAATTATCCCGAATCATCTTTCCGGTTTCATCCACTTTTACCGATACAATATGGATGTGGTGGCGGTCAATGTCTTCGTGTTTGTAAACTATAAAAGGCTGATTGCCATAACCCAGTTTCTGCATGTATTCTTGTGCAATCTCAGAAAACTGTTCATCGTTTAATTTATCTTTTGGGTCTGGGTTTAATGAAATATGAATGATTGGATTTTCAGTTCTTTTATTGGCATGTAAATACGGTTCAAAAGAGTTGGTACAAATTCCTATTCCTAAGTTACCATTTGGTGTCTCCATCATATTGTTGACCAATAAAACTTTTGCCTGGCTTTCTTTTATCTTCTGATGATTGTACGCCAATGCACTATAAAGTGAACTTCCTGAACCTATTTTTGCAACCATTTGTATAATATTTTCCCGTTCGACAAAAAAAGCGAGCTTCTTTTGTACTCACTTATCCAAATATTTCTCCTCAAATTCTTTGGTTAAATCCATTATTTGTTTGTTGATTACAACCAGTTCGAAGGTTGCTTTTTCCAGTTTATATAAAAATGCAAGTGCCTTTTTCTCGGTAAAAGTGTTTTTTATGGCTTTGGTAACCTGGTTATAATTCACTCCAATTGCACGAAATTGAGAGTAAAAAGAAGTCAGGCGCATATAATAATCCACCGTTCCTTTATCAATTTTCACCACTTTAATCGGCTTTTCAAACAGGGTTGCCGTAATAAAATGTGCCTTTACATCCATTCCTGACGCTTCAAAAAGCGAAAGAAACCGGGCATTGTCAACATCGTTTAAGCTGATGGCATAGCGATGTTTGCACGGGTCTTTTTTAGGTTTTCGGCCTCCCTTGTGTTTTCTTCTGTTTTCTGTTGCCATTTTTTCCAATTTTAATCGCATTAAACTTTATCCTGATTCTCATCAAAAATCCCCGACTTCGGAGGGTGATTTTTCCCCAACGGGGCAAGTGGTTTTGAGGCACGCAAAACGTTTTGAGTTACTCAAAACACAACTTGCCATGTGCCAATGCACATCGTTTTTAGCGTTGATTATTTCTAATGCTTGCCTTAACATTTTCGAGTGCTCATATTTCTTCTTAACATTCTTCATAGGGCAAAGTTAAAGGGGCATTCTGAATAGTAATAATGTTGATATCAGCCAAAAGCAGACAGCTAGAGTCAAGTGATTCCAGGTAGTTCAGAAACATAAAAAACAAGCATTTTTCTTTTTTCATTTGTGGGACAATATGATGATAGGATGGAATAATGATGGGATGATGGGAAGGGATTATGATGGATTAGTGGGATGGGATTATGATAAAATGATTCGGTTATGGGAGGATGGGAATTTAAGAAGATGGGAAGACGGGACGATATAATGATGGGAGTGAGGGACTTCGGGAGTATAGGATTAAATCATGTTAGGATGATAGGAGTTATGTTACGATGATGCGGTGATAGTATGTCAGGATGAATCCAGGGTGCGGTGATGGAATGATTGGATAGTATCATGACACCATAAATTGGCAGACCGTTAAATGAGATTCAGGAAAGGGAAAAATTGAAATGAAATTATCCTATAAAAACAAGTTTACAACTGACCGGATTTACCGGAACAGAATATTAAATAATTCAATTAATTAAAAATTTACGATGATGAAGAAAGAAACATTATTTATTGCTTTCAGCACCCAAAAAGGTGGTGTTGGTAAAACAGCGTTCAC
>JBGSRA010000067.1:0-6402 GCA_041737765.1 Draconibacterium sp.
CATGCTGGCCGTATCGCGCGAAATGGTGGAACGAATGGGTGTTTTGTGCATGGTTTACCGGTTGGAAAAGAAACCTGAAATTCTGAAACGAATTGATAGAGAGTTGTTGGCGGTGTGCAATTTTGCAGACTGGAATACACAGCATTTCCTCGATGTTGCTGAAATGGCATTTGCCGTTGCCCTTGCCATCGACTGGACAGGTGAATTTCTGCCAAAAAGTACAATTCAGTTGGCTAAAAAGTCACTTGTCGAAAAAGGAATCATACCCAGTTACAACGAAGGTGGCGAACGTATGTACTGGATAAACAGTACCAACAACTGGAATTCGGTTTGTCACGGTGGAATGGTGGCTGCTTCGTTGGTTGTAGCTGATATTGAACCTGAACTGGCCGCAAAAACCATTGCACGGGCCCTGGATAAACTACCCAACTCGCTGAAAGAATATGGCCCCGATGGAATTTATCCCGAGGGCCCAACCTATTGGGGATATGGAACAAGTTATGCCGTGGTGGCATCAAATACACTTGCCACTGCATTGGGCAGCGATTTTGGCATCTCCAAAAGTCCCGGTTTTATGGAAAGTGCTGATTTTTTTATGCATGTAACCGCACCATCAGGCTATTTTTTCAATTTCGCCGATTCTGGTGACAAAAAAGATGGGGATGATTCGGTGTTGCGGGCCTGGTTTGCGGCAAAAACCGACGATGGTTTGTATTTCGACAAAGCTTTTTTTGAAAAACCTGAAGAAGCCGGAAGGTTTGCAGGGCCAGGATTGGTTTGGCTTTCGCAGTATTCACAACGAAAAGTGAGCGAACTGCCATTAAACTGGCATGGCAATGGCGCTAACCCGGTTGCCGTTTTTCGTGCCGATAACGCTGATCCCGGCCATTATTTTCTTGCGGTAAAAGGAGGAAAAGCCGGCATCAGTCACGGCAATATGGATGCCGGAACTTTTGTGTTTGAACTCAACGGTGTGCGTTGGGTACTCGACCCCGGAAATCAGTCATACTACCCACTTAACCGGATTGGCTTTAAATTGGCTGACTATTCGCAGGATGGTGAACGCTGGACACTGCTCACCAAAAAGAACCAGGGACACAGTACAATTACCGTAAATGATGCCCGGTTTTTGGTAAACGGGCAGGCCACCATTACTGGTTTTAAGGATTCCGGAACGCCGGAAGTTACCATTGATATGACGCCTCTGTATGGCAATAACCTGAAATCGTTATCAAGAAGATTTGTAAAGGAAAGCAACCAGTCTGTTTTGATTGACGACAGTTTCGAAATCAACGATTCCACAAAAACAATAATCTGGGGATTGATGACGCAGGCAGAAGTTCAGCCCACAAAAACCGGTGCAGTTTTAAAACAGGATGGCAAAACCCTAAAACTCGAAATAATTTCAACCCCGGGTTTGTCGGTTTCAGTAATTTCACTTGACCCGCCTCCGATGCCAGTTGACAAAACCATCGAAAACCTGAAACGCATTGAAATCAGCATTCCGGCATGGATGGTGGAAAATGGGAAAATGAATTTGAAAGTCATGTTATCTGGAGAATAAATGAGTTGGAAATGAAAGGATTCTATTTTGTTTTGTTTATTGCTTCTCTGTTGTTTCAAACACGTGTTGCAGAAGCACAAATTTTAAAGGTGGATGGCGAATTGTTCACGTTAGATGGAAAACCTTTCGATATGTGGGGAGTTCGGGTAGCCAGCGCTTCGCAAAATGAAGAATTTACTCAAAGTTTAATTGCTAATCTCGACGATTATAAAGCGGTTGGTATCAACACAATTTCGGTTTTTTTACAGGGTTCAAGTGGGGGTTATTCCGACCCGTTTCAGGATAATGGAAAATCGGTGGACCCGGCGCACTGGCAGAGAATGGTGCAGATAATAGAAGCATGTCAGCAACGCAATATGGCGGTTGTTGTGGGTATTTTTTACCAACGCGCAATCGGAGACCCCGAAATCAGAAATTTACAAAATGAAACAGATATAAGAAACGCGGTAATTACAGTTACAGAGCGGTTAAAACCATTCAGCAATGTAATTATCAACATTGCCAACGAACAAAATTCGTCGCATTACAAAGCTTTTAAGGCATTCAGTTTTAACAATCCTGAAAAAATAGTGGAACTCTGCAAACTGGTAAAGGAAACCGACCCTTTACGGATTGTTGGCGGAGGCGGCTATCACGACAGCAGCAACGTGGTTATTAGAAAGTCGGAATATGTGGATGTGTTGCTTTTTGATACTTTTAACGAAGATGTAAAAAACGGCCATCACAGCGGCTGGCATTATAACTGGTTTAAAGAACAAGGCGTACATGGCAAACCGATGGTTAATGTTGAAATTTTTGGTGGGTGGACATCGCAGTTTACACCGCAGCGAGTTTATACAAATGAAGGAAAGAAAATTCACTGGCAGGAAATTGATGAGGCAAAAAAGCAACAAGGTTTGTATGTTCATTTTCATTCAAATCCATGGTTTCAGGGTGAAGCGCAGCAATTGGGCAACCGTTTTGATTTGGGAGGAGACGGAACAACTGAGAACCCCGGTGTTCGTTGGTATTTCGAAAAAATAAAAGAATAGAATATGAAAACGATATTATTCATTTTAACATTTCAGTTGGCGGTTTTAACCGCGTGTGCACAGGAAAAACTTTCTGATGTTCAATCACCAGTTAAGGCAGAATTAATTTTTCAGTCGGGTTTTGAACCCGATTCAAAAGTAATTCCCAATGGTTCCGAGTCTGATATTGCCGGGAAAGATTTATCAGTTGAAGCGCCAAACGATTGGGTGGAAGATTTCGACAACCATCCCGAAGTGGGCACATTCAGCCTGCAATACCAGGGCGGAACCGAATCTCAGCGGTATGCAAAAATTATCGAAGAACCCGGTAACCCACAAAATCATGTATTACATTTTTGGCTCAACGAACCCAATGTGGAGGGTAAAAAAGGCCGGATACAGGCCAATATTTATGGAGGCAAAAAAGGGCTGACAGAGTTTTACCAAAGCGAACGAATGTTCCTGACCGAAGATTTCAACACGGTACGCGCTTTCCCCGATGAAATTCATTGGCTCACCATTGCCGAATTCTGGAACAATATTACCTGGAGTCAGAATGTTCCTCACGGATTTAGAATTACACTTGGAATTGGAAAACCTGTTGCAATTGAAAGCGATTTGTATTTTATTCTCGATGGTCAGGATTGTCAGTTGTTTCCCGACGACAGCCAGAAATACACCACACTTTGGTCTGAAACGAATCAAAAGGTTAAAGTTCCCATCGGAAAATGGTTTACCCTCGAGTATTATTACAAAGAAGGAAATGCTGAAAACGGAAAATTTTACATGACCATAAAACCAGACGGAGAAGCTAAAGAAATTATTTTTGATCTTACCCGGGTTACTCACAATTCTAAAGATCCAAATCCGGATGGAGTTACTGATTTTAATCCTATGAAATTATATACCTCTAAGCAACTAATTGATTTTATGAATAGTAAAGGGAAAACACTGCAAATTTACTGGGACGATTTTAAGCTTTGGAAAAACAAAAGACCTGAGAAATAACAGAAGACTAAGGCTTCAATCTTTAAATTTTTTAATAATAAGAAAACATTAAATACGAATGAAATGAAAAAATTATCAACTCTTTCTGCTGCTATTCTGATGATTGGTTTTCTGCAAACCGCATTTGCAGCACCCTCCGATTTCGAAATCATAAAAAAGCGCGTGGTTGAAGCTATCATGAATCACGATGTTGATGACGGGCAAGTGGAATATCTTGTAAATAATTTAAGCAAAGATGGCACCTGGCCATATATCAATTATACAGATGTGTCGCGTGAGGGTTTTCAAAACCGCATTCACCACGAAAACATGGTGCAGATGGCACGGGCATATAAAACAAAAACGTCAAAATTTTATAATGACAAAAAAGTTAGGAGTGCAATCGAACTGGCTTTAAAACACTGGGTTGATAAAGATTATTTCTGCGAAAACTGGCACCCCAACCAGATTGGTACACCTACCAATCTTGTTTATTTAATGCTGATTATGGGTGATGAACTGCCAAAAGAACTTGTGGATAAGGCACAACCAATAATTGGCAGGGCGAACCTCAACGCTTCCGGTGCCCGGCCCAGTGGCGACCGCATTAAAATTGCCGGAATTCTTGCCAAAAACTTTTTATTTCTGGGCGATAAGAAACAATTTGATGAGGTAATAAAAGTAATTGAAGGCGAGATTGTGCAGGTTGAATGGATGGGGCAGCGGTTTGGGTATGGATTTTTTAAAATGAACGGAGGATTGGGAACGCCCGGATACAATGGACGTGGAATTCAGTTCGACAATAGTTTTCACCACAGGGTTGATGGCGTGAACAACACCCTTTCGTACGGAACCGGCTATGCATCGGCATTCATTGAATGGGCCGATTATGTAAAAGGAACTGAGTATGCGTTTGCCGATAAACCAATTCAGATGCTTGTCGATTATTATCTCGATGGAATTTGCAAACACCTCGTTTTTGGAAAATACCCCGACCCAGGTGCAAAAAATCGTAGTGTTTCACGCGAAGGAGCTTTAAAACCTTATGATTCAGATGATGTAAATAAGCTGTTGGTAACAACTGATTATCGCCGGCAGGAATTGAATCAGATAAAATTCATCAGGGAAAACAATCAAAAGTCAACGCTTTCACATTCAACTTTTTACTGGAATACCGAACATTTTACCTATCAACGTCCTGATTGGTTTACATCGGTACGCATGTTCTCTACCCGCAATTACAATATGGAGGTTGGTTACAACAGTGAAGGACTGAAAAACCATCACCGCGGAGATGGTGCCAACCATATTTCGTGCACCGGCGATGAGTATTACGACATATTTCCGGTATTCGATTACCAGAAAGTGCCCGGAGCTACCATCATGCAAAAGGAAAACATGCCTGCCCCCGATGAGATTCAAAAATTAGGGTTAACATCATTTGTGGGAGCGGTTACAGATGGCAGGTATGGTGCAGTTGGATTCGATTTCCGCAGTCCGCACGATCCACTGGTGGCACGCAAAAGCTGGTTCTTTTTCGATGATGAATATATTTGTCTGGGTGCCGGAATCTCGTGCACAGATAGCTTTCCTGTAACAACAACACTTAACCAGTGCTTGCTCAGGAGCGATATAACCGTGGCTTCTGAAAACAAAAAGACAGTGATACCGAAAGATGAGAAAGTACTTGAAAATGTAAACTGGATTTTACATGATGGCGTCGGATATGTTTTTCCTGAACCTTCAACCGTTGGATTAAAAAACGAAACCGCCTCAGGTTCGTGGTGGGATATTAACAAGCAGACTGATTCACCCAAAGATGAGGTAAAACTCGATGTTTTCAAACTGTGGTTAAACCATGGTGAACGTCCGTCTGATGCATCTTACCAATACATTGTGGTTCCGGCCACTACAGTTGAAAAAATGGAACAAAATGAATCTAAAAACAATGTTGTTATATTGTCGAATACACCAGAGATTCAGGTTGTAAAAAATACGGCATTAAATATTTGCCAGGCAGTATTTTACAAAGCAGGAGAAATTCAGATTTCCGAAAAACTAAAATTGATTTGTGATAATCCAGGAATTGTAATGATAAAAATGGATGGCGAAAAAATAACGGAAATCTCAGTAGCCGATCCTAACCACGAGTTGGGAAAATTTCATCTGTCAGTTTCAGCAAAAACAGAAAAAAGCGGGGATAATTTTACTTCAACCTGGAACGAAAAGACACAGATTACGGACATTTCGGTCGAGTTGCCAAGATATAATTATGCCGGAAGCAGTGTAACCATCAAATTGTAAAAAACGCTGAAGGGGTTACAGAAAACCAGCCCCAAATTTAAGTTTGGGGAAAAGATACGAATTGGAAAACAAGGCTCATCCACGACCGTCCAGAAAAGAGCGAACATTGCATGAGCCGCAATATGAAATGCTTATTGAAAAGATTAATGGCTAAAGCCGGGATTTTTTTCTGAATTTGCAATCACCAGCTTAAAGGCCGTTGCTGATTTAAAAAAGAGAACAAAAGTAGCCCCCACTTGAAAGTGGGGGATTAGAATAACAAAAGAAAACCAGGCTCATCCACACCCGCTCAAAAAAGAGCAAAACATGCATGAGCCGCAAAATGAAATGCTGATAAAAGATTAAAGGCTAAAGCCGGGTTTTTTTTCTGAATTTGTAATCACCAGCCTGAAGTCTGGTGCTGATTTTAAAAAGAGAACAAAAATAGCCCCCACTTTCAAGTGGGGGATTAGAACAACAAAAGGTAATCCAGGCTCATTCACGCCCGCTCAAAAAAGAGCGAAACTTGCATGAGCCGCAATATGAAATGCTGATTTA
>JBGSRA010000071.1:0-51280 GCA_041737765.1 Draconibacterium sp.
TTAAACCAATCAAGGTCAAAAAGCATGGGAAAAAAGCCAAAAGTTTGTTCAAACATGGATTAACTTATATAGCTTCAGTGCTATTAAACGCTTTGTTCCAAGATGATATAGGAATTTTTAAATTTTTGTCATGTACTTAGACTTATTTTATAAAACACAAAAGTTTAAATTAATTCGAAGTTTTTAAGGTGATAATAAAATACTGGATGCTTGATATTGGATATTGGATATTGGATTTTGGCTTTTTGATGCTAGTCCCGCCTCAGGCGTGATAGATACTGGCCCGGGTTTCAACCCGAAATAAACAAGATATAATAATATGAATTGTAAGAATAACATTTTTGACAGAGAACAACACATGTACCGGGAATTTTCTCCGCCTGGACAGGAGTCCCTATGTTTGTAATTGAGCATTGAAGTTAATGCATAAGCCAAAAGAGCATTATTTTTGAATTAGCTATTAATCAATAAAACTCAATGACTTATGCAAAGACAAATTACAACATTAGATTTTAAAGGGCAAAATATTTTTGTCGGAATAGATGTACATCTCAAAAGTTGGACTGTGACTATTTTAACTGAAGAACTGACGCACAAGACATTTACCCAACCTGCCAGTGCGGAGGTATTGTTCAATTATCTAAAACGTAATTTCCCTGGTGGTGATTACAATTCGGTATATGAAGCTGGATTCAGTGGTTTTTGGGCACATTATAAATTGAAAGAAATGGGAATAAATAATATTGTTACCAATCCGGCGGATGTTCCCACTTCGCAGAAAGAACAATTGCAGAAAGATGATCCGACAGATAGCCGGAAACTTGCGCGTTCATTACGTTCTAATGAATTAAAGGCAATATTTGTTCCTAATCCGGCAATACTTGAAGATCGTTCTCTTGTCCGGATGCGGGCAACACTGGTAAAAGATATGACACGGTTCAAACAAAGGATAAAATCATTTCTCTATTTCTATGGTATCAGTTACCCTGCCCAATTTGAAAAGTCAGGTACTCATTGGTCAAATCGGTTTATGAAATGGCTTGAAGAGGAAGTTTCCTTGCAACATGACTCCGGCACACAGGCATTAAAAATATTGGTGCAGGAAGCAGAACAACAACGCAAACTGCTTCTGGAGGTATTAAAAAAAATAAGGTTGTTGTCACGCAGTGAAAAATATGCAAAGAATATTACCTTGTTAAGAACCATTCCTGGAGTCGGACCAATTACTGCCATCACTTTTTTGGTGGAAATAGAAAATATTGAACGGTTTAAGAATACAGATCATTTTGCAGGATTTGTAGGCTTGGTTCCCAACCGACACTCTTCGGGAGTAAAAACAAATGATGGGGAAATGACTTTTCGGGGACAAAAAATGCTCAAAATTTTATTGGTAGAGAGTTCCTGGATAGCAGCAAGGTTAGACCCTGCTTTAATGATGAGTTATCTCAGTTACGTGAAGCGGATGGAACCTAACAAAGCTGTAGTCAGAATTGCCAGAAAATTATTGAACCGGATGTATTTTGTACTGAAAAATAAAATGGAATATGTACCTGGTGTTGTCAAGTAAGTCCTTAAAAACAATCAGATATAAAAGTGACCGCTAGTCACCCCTTGCAGTTTAATCTGCTCAAGGAGAATGCGGCTCTTTACTTGTAAAAACTGAAACAGGGAAATGTAGCATTAATTTGTCTACTGATAGAAGGTTGTTTTTATAGGATTATTATCGACTTAGGCTAAAACAAACTTTGGGTTTTCTTTAGCCATAACAGGATTCCTGTATAAGAAAAAGGAAGGCCCGAAAACCTCCCCTTATACAGTGTATCCGTAAAGAGTATTGCTAACAGGTTGCTCCCCAGCAGAGCCTGTGTCCTCTTCCTCTTTACAAAAAACAAAGTTAATTTGTTGATGATAAATTAATTGCAAAATGAAATAAAAAATAGTCAAAAAATAATGCTCCGAAAATTTGGATTACAACATAGAAAAGGGTAACGAAAGCGGTCTGCAATAAGTTTTGTATGAAGCATCGGTCCAATTGCGCTGGTCTTCCATTTCAAAAATATCTCCCGAAAAACTGAGTTTTGCATTAATTTTTTTGTCGGGGTTCCATTCCATCATCGAAATATTTTTCATTGGCTGAACCGGGGAAATCGATTCCGGAAAAACAGATTTTTCCGAAGAACCATCAGGATGAATAATTGTACACATTTTTCCGGCACATTCTTTAATTGGGTGAAGCACACAAAAACCAACCCGGTTTGTTTTAAAAGTTGATTTTGCTTCACCATTCATTTCAAATTCCAGGCGATTTCCATTTCCTGTAATTGTATATCCTGATTCAAAATGAATATCTGCTTTTTGATATTTCACGAGGGTTTTAATCAGGAATCCTGTTTCGTTTAGTTCAATTTTTTCTTCTGTAATTTCTGGTTCAATCGTACCCCAATTGTGGTCGCGAACGGCGGAATAAATCATGCGAACAATTTCGATTCCGTTGGATTTTATCCATCGAACAAATCCGTTTTCATATGTAGTTTCAAAAATTCGGGTTTTTAATTCAGCCATAATTTAAGTTGGTTCACAAAAAGTTAAAGATAAAAAATGCTTCTGTTTTCGCTTTTCTATTGAATAAGTTTTTTGTTGGTATGTGATATAATAATTTGAATCTGTTGAAATTTTACTGATATTTATTCCTTGGAAAATTGAAACACATTTTAAAAACGGGGAAAATAATGAAACGGATTTTAATGTTGAGTTTGTTTTTTGCATCTATTTTTATATTGTTGATTTCCTTTCAACAAAATAATCTTCAGCCCCGTGTTTTTGTTTTCACCGACATTAATATTGATTCCGGTGACCCGGATGACAGACAATCGTTAATCCATTTGTTATGGTATGCCAACGAACTGAAAATTGAAGGCATTGTTCCCGATCGCTGGGATGCACGGGGACTGGAAGCCTGCCAACTGGCCGTTGCAGCTTATGAAAAAGATTACAAAACATTTCAGTTCGATAAAAAAAAATATCCTGATCCTGCCACAGTTAATAAACTTTTAGCAACCGATTTTAACGATGCAATTAAAAGATTTCAAAAAGCTGCCTCTGAGGAAAAAAATCCACTGTATGTTTTAGTATGGGGAAGCATGGTCAACTTTGGCGAAGTTTTACGCACCAATCCGGAACTTTCAAAAAATATCAGGGTAATAACCATTGGCACCGACCTTATGATGGAAGCAAACCGGCCACAGCTACCTGAAAGCTGGGAGAAAACAGACAAACCATGTGAACAATATAACTGGAACGGACACGGACGCGACGAAATTTTTAATGATTTCCGCTTTAATGATATGTGGTGGCTCGAAATCAACTGGACTTATGAAGGAATGTTCTCGGGGAACGAACCTGCCGAAATGTTTGAAAAACTAACTGTTTACGGCGCTTTGGGGAAACATATAAAAGAGGTGGTGAAAAATGAATCCTGGGCGCAATATTTCAGGGTAGGAGATACTCCTTCGGTATTGTATGTGATTGATTCGAAACACAATTTGGATGATCCAACCCAAAGTAGTTGGGCCGGGAAATTTATTAAACCATTTCCCAACGAAAGGCCAAACTACTATACCGACCTGAACGGCTCTGTGGTATGGGACTACACTAATCCATGCAATACATGGGGAAATCATATCGAAATGAATGCTCATGCAAAAAGTACACTCGAAGCAAGACGCCCCGAAATGTATAATGCGCTGTTGACAAAATTGAATGAAATTTATAAAAACTAAAGAATATGAAACACGAATTTACACGCCGCGATTTTATTCAAACACTTTTAACCGGAGTTTTGCTTGGACCGGTAGTTTTAAAAACCCAGGCCAGTTCTGTTTCCGGTATTCCAACCCGTGCTCTGGGTAAAACGGGTGAACGGGTTTCCATAGTTGGTTTTGGCGGCTGGGACCTTGGATTTATCGATGAAAAACTGGCTGTCAGGATGATGCAGGAAGGTGTGGATGCAGGAATCACATTTATTGATAATGCATGGGAATATAATCAGGGTCGCTCGGAACAGGTGGTAGGTAAAGGACTGAAGGAAGGAAATTTACGCAATAAGGTTTTTCTGATGACCAAAATTTGTGCACGTGATTATAAAGGAGCAAAAATTCATTTGGAAGATGCATTAAAAAGAATGAACACTGAAATGATTGATCTGGTTCAACTGCATGCCATTCAATACGATGGAGACCGAGAGCGGGTTTTTGACCCTGAGAATGGTGCATTGCGTGCGTTGATTGAAGCTAAAAAAGAAGGAAAGCTGCGTTATATTGGATTTACAGGCCATCGTAATCCAAAAATTCACCTTGATATGCTGAATATGCCGTTCGAATGGGATACAGTTCAAATGCCGCTCAATATTCTGGATGCTCAATATAATAGCTTTCAGAAACAGGTTTTGCCTGTTGTTAATCAGCGCGAAATTGCAGCACTGGGAATGAAATCGCTGGTAGGTGCTTTCGATCGTATTTCATCAAGGGTTCCGGTCAGTGCTGAACTCTGCCGCCATTACGCTCTGTCGTTGCCAGTGAGTACACTGATTTGCGGAATGCAGAACATGGATGAAATGAGAATGATGATTGATATTGCCCGCGATTTTAAACCACTTACAGGGGATAAAATCAACGAAATGCTTGATAAAGCTGCTCTTGCAGCCAAAACCGGCGAAGCTGAGTACTATAAGGATTCGAGCCACGGATACGGTTGCTCTTATCACACCAAGGTTTTAAAGGAAGAAAAGGGTTAAACGCGGTAGTCTGCCCCGAAAGCTTTCGGGGTCCAACTCCGACATTTTTTCCTCAAATCAAAATTCATCTAACTTAATTACTTGTCCGGTATTTGCCGATTTATATGCTGCCCAAACCAGTTTCACCGTTTTAAAGTTATCGTTAGCGGTGTTTTCGGCTTTATCTTTTCCCAGCATGTCGTTTAAAATGTTTTGATTAATATCGACAATTGCCGGCGGTTCGGGTTTTAAACGGTCGGTTTGCCAGAAATACGAACGCATCGGGACGGTTTCTTTACTTGTTCCTGCTGAAGAAGTAATATTGATTTCGAATTCTCCATCCAACCGAATACTTCCTTTGTCTCCTTCAATCAGCAACGTAGTCTGGGGGAAAATCTCTTTTTCGAGTGGTGAGCTAAACGATATTTTTTGAATACAGACCACTCCGTTTTTCATTTTTAAAACTGAAGTTGTAACATCTTCACCTTTTATAGTTGGATTTACAGTTTGTTTTTCGCAGTAAATGGTTTTGGCTTCACCAAACAAATAACGCAAAACATCAAACTGGTGCGAACCCTGGTCAGTGAGAGCAAATTCTTCAAGTTCGGCTAAAAAAGGCTGTGTTTCAAATAACGGAAAAGCAGTTAAAAATGCAGTTTCACATCTAAAAGGTTTCCCGATTACTCCTGAGGCCAGAATTTCCTTTACCCTGCGAAACTGTGGTTGCCAGCGATAATTTTCGTGCACATAAAACCTGACACCGGCTTCTTTTGTGGCCTGCATCATTCTTTTTGCGGCTTTGTATGATGGCGCCAGCGGTTTCTGACAAATAACATCAACTCCGTATTTTGCCCCGAGCAGCGTAAATTTCTCGTGTGTGTCAACATCGGTTATAATGTCGATAAAATCAAGTTTTTCGTTTTTCAGGAGTTCTTCGGCATCGTCGTAAATGCGGGGAATGCCAAACCTGTGTGCTAAATCTTCAGCTTTAGACTTGGTGCGGTTATACAAGGCAACACACTCGGCGCCATCAATTTCTTTCCATGCTCCCAACTGAAACTGGCTCCAGAAGCCACAACCGAAAATGGCGAATTTTTTTGTTGACATTTGATTTTAGTTTTGAATTAACTGAAAACTGAAATTGAACCACATAGACACATAGTACACATAGATTCTGCTGTGCTCTATGTGCCTATGTGGTTAAAAAATCTATGTAATATCGATTACTTGTTGTAGTACATTATCGGGCTCAAAAATCTGTTTCCAGTCGTCTTTAAAAAGGATGCTGCGGCCGCGGGCAAGTGCTTTGTTTGCTGCATCGGAGAAAACAGCGTTTGGCAATTCTTTAAACAATACCGCAAGTTGAATATTGATGTGTCCCATGAGAAATTCGCGGGCAGCTTCGCGCGGAACTCCACGGGCAATAATTTCCTCCATTCCTTCCCGAACCAAATCGAGGCACGATGAAGAAAGTGTTTCCACCAACGCAGGCTCAAGCAATGCCATTTGTTCCATTGTAATTTTGAAAGCCTTTTTAACTGGCGCGTACATAGTTTTGGCAATCAGTTCACCTTTTTCGTAATCGACTTCGGGGCCTTGCATTAACGCACAAACAATGGTTTGTTTCGCCAGCGAACCACCAAAGAAATCGGCTTGTGCTTCGGGTGTGGGTTCCCAGTTAAAAACCGACGGATGCGACGGGTGAGCAATGAAATACGAAATATCGTTTCGTAAATAGAGTCGGCCCGCGCGGGCTACTGCCGGGTCAAGTGTCATTAGTAACGAACCGCTTTTCATTTGCGGAATAATTTCGAACGATACCTGTGCCAGCGCTACATCCGGAACAGCAAGAATGACCACGTCAGCAGCGGGAACTGTTAATTCAGCAGGAACTGTTTCAATTTCAAGTTCTTTCAGGTTTTGAATTCCTTTTTCGCTGATTTCAACATAACTCATTTCGAAATCAGATTTTTTCAGATTCTGGGTAAGGCGCATTCCCATTTTCCCTCCGGCACCAATAATTGCTATTTTTTTCATCATTATTTCTTTTTTAAGATTATCAGCATATCATTTTCAAAATTGTGGGTAAACTTTATCGTTTTTAAATCCTGGCGAATTGTTACAATTGAACTTTCTCCTGTATCGTCATTAAATTTCTCAGCAGTAAATATTGAATCCTGAACAATTTTTGCATCGGAGTATTCATTTGATACAGGGTCAAACCATTGCGCTATGTATTTCATACCTTTCGGATTGAACAATTTTATATCTGTTTTTTCAGGAATATAAGCGATAATGATTTTGTCGTCAGCACTTTTTAGCACCGAAATCCAGTGGTTATAAACAGAATCACCGGGTTGTATGGCTAAAATATCGTTTGCAGGAAATAATTTCCACCATTCAAGGTTCTGAAAAAATTCGGACAAATAACCCATTTGAATACTTCCCGGGAAATCGAGGCTTCTTCGCCAGCCGGTAACACCACCTTTGTAGCTGTGGTTCAGTATTTTTTCGCCTTCTGCAAGCCAGGGCCAAATTCCGTTTGCGCCATAAGTTATTCCGGCTATCGGCGTGGCAAACAGGCTCCAGTAACTGGCATTTCTAACATCTTTTGCAGTTATCCTAAATCCGATTTCTTCATAATTGGGTTCCATATTAATATAAGGCATCGGTTTCAGTTTACTCCACATTTCTGCCATCGGGCCTTTGTTTATCCAGTTTACAACCAGTTCGCCATTATTGTGCGACGACTGGTAACCCATAAGGTTGTACCAGTTTTCCTGGTCGTAAATATCACCTACCCACGAACTGCCATGTGGATGCAGTGTGACCGGTGAATGGTCGATTTCATTAAATACCCTTCGACCGATTTCTTTCCATTTCACTTCCTGGTCGTCGTAATATTTGCCGTCGCCGCCCAAAGTCCAAACCACATGATTTCCCTGATAACGGGCAACAATATATTTGGCCAGCAAAACGGCTTCTTCAAGTGGCAGTGTATAGCCTGGGCTTAAATGGCGACCTTGTCCGTTGGGCAACGCCCACAAAACAACAGGTGAAACTAAAAGTCCCTTTGAGTTGGCTTCATCAATTTTTTGGTCGATTCGCTTAAAAAACTCAGGATGAATACGGATGTAGCCAGTGCCTTCAATGGCAGTTAATCCCTCTGCGTTTTTATCGGCTCCACGCCATTCGGTTGTAACCAGTTGAATTACATTGTAATTGTTTCTTTTTCGGTGATTCAGGTAATACTCCCAATCTTCTCCAGTCGATTTCAGGGCTCCATTCCAGGCAGTACAGGCCATCCAGAAAAAAGGAGTTCCTTCTGAATAACTCAGATAGTATTTTCCGGGTTCGTGCCTGATTGCACCTTTTTGAAAAAGTGGTTCACTACTTTTGTTGGCAATACTTTCAAAAGTTCCTGATTGATTGTGAAGACCTGTGTTTTCCTTGTCGGAACAATCGGTTTTCCAACGCCAGGTGCCGGTTTCACCGGGCATAAAACGTACTTTCCAATCGGCACCTCCATCCCAGAAACCACGGACAGTTTTGGTCATTCCAGAAGGAGAGGTAAAAGTGATTTTAAAATCTTTTACATCGTAAATAGGGTTGTCATAAGTTTTTGAACTTTGAAACTGGATTTCGTGTTTGGTCCAGATTGGGGTTTGGGCGGACAGTATTCCTGTTACAAAAATCAGGATAAGAGTTAAAATGGATTGTTTCATTTTATTGGTATTTCAACATACTTTTTAAATAATTAATACTGATTTCAGCCCAGCGAGTTTCTTTTTCAATGGTTTTTTCCATAGATTCTTCAGGTGGTGTCCATTGTTCCAAAATGGCTGATTGGCAGCGGGTTGAAACTTTTTGAAGCAATTCAGCAACAGGCAACATCCCTTCTCCCAGCGGACAACCTTCGATTACAAATCCCATTTTATGAAATACACGTTTAACCGAAAATTCTTTTACATGCAGGTTAACTGTAAGTGGAGCCAGTTTCCCGATTACAGTTTCCAATCCTTCGCCGGCACCCATCGAGTTTACCGAATCAAGGCAAATGCCAACATATTCGCTTTCTGCTTTTTCAACCATTTCGGCAAATTCGACTGCTTTAAAACGGTCGTGGTTTTCGATGGCAAGAATGATTTTGTTTTCTTTGAGCAACGGAACAGCGTTTTTTATTATTGAGTGAATTTCTTCCAACCCGGGTTGAAAATTTTCGCCATCAATAACAAACCGTACAATTGGTGACTTAAAAAAAGATGCAATTTCAATATATTGGTTCAGATTTTCATCGGTCATTTTTTTCGATCCCACTTCAATCTGAATATTGCGGTCAAGGGCAAAATTTCTGATTTTCAGTAATTCAGTTTCCGAAAACTGGTCGAGAGGTAAATTGTCAGCAACCTGAACAACATTTATTCCGAATTCAGCCGCTTTTTCAATCAACTGAAAAATAGTCATCGGATTTTTAGGTTCTTTTCCGGGAACCCCGATGGCCCATGTGTAGGTGTAACTACTGATTCCGGGTTGCATTAATTTTCAGGTAAAATGTTTATTTACTGGTAGAGACGTAAAATTTTACGTCTTTACGATATTACGTCTCTACAATATTACGTTTCTGCGTTTCATTCAATAATCAGGATTATTT
Organism: Draconibacterium sp.; assembly: GCA_041737765.1. Lineage (GTDB taxonomy): Bacteria > Bacteroidota > Bacteroidia > Bacteroidales > Prolixibacteraceae > Draconibacterium. Next base: position 9,423 of record JBGSRA010000071.1, read on the forward strand.
TGGTATGGATTTTTCCATCAATCCAAACAGGTCATTTACAATGGCATCGCGGTTAAAGTTTTCCCAAACAATTATTTTATGTTGATTTTCAGGTTGTTCAACCCATTCCACACCCCGGAGTTTTGGAGCCGGAATTTCAGTTTTTTGTGCCCATGTTGGATTTTTAACAACTGCTACAGCAGCCATATCGAACAACGCCCGCGACGGTGGATTGCCATGCATTTCGGCATGTTCAAAAAGATTGGCAGAATAATCTCCAAAAGAGGTAAAAGTTCCACCATGTCTTCCGGTAATTTCACTTGAACTTTTCGGTCCTTTTCCTGCAAGGTTTTGCTGAACTTCTTCTCTTGTGACCGTAACTGCTGCAGTTCCCGAAGGTTCGCCGTAACGCACAGTTACCATTTCAAATTCTACACCCGACTCAACAACAGGATTTACAGAAGTTGTGTCGTTATCGAGATTGTATTCTCCCGGGCCCGGATAATTCGAACCTAACCAAACTACCCTAACTTTTTCAGCAATTCGTGGTTCTTTCAGCAAGGCAAGCGCAATATTGGTTAGTTTACCGACCGGCAACAAAACCAGTTTTTCATCCTTCATTTTCATTGCTTCGCTGATAATAAAATCGACTGCAGGTTGACCGTCAAAAACAGAATCTGAAATATGGGGAGCAATTTCAGCAAAGTTTTTATCAGCCCCCAAAAAAAGCGGTACTTTGTTTTCGAGATTGAACAACTGAATTATGCGAAGCGCTTCATCGTATTGTCCCTGTATTCCATCACCGTTTCGGGTATTGTTTACAGTAACTCCAACAACTTCGAAAACATCAGAATTCAGAAATGCATAAGCCAGAGCATGTTGATCATCTAGTTCGTTGTTGGCATCGGAATCGATAATGATTTTTATCTTTTTAATTTCAGGTTGTTTCGGGGCAGGCTGGCAACCCAAAAAGATGCTTACTAACAGTAAGACTATAAACTTTTTCATTTTAAACTAGTTTATTTTGTTTTACCAGGTGCTTTGTATTTTGCAGCTGCATCGTCGAGTACCAGAATCCAGTCCAGACTTTCGCCCGGAGTAGGTGTGTTGAAAGTCTGAACACCACTGTTTTTGAATTTCCCGATTTGGGTAGCCTCACCGTTTCGTGGATTGTACCACCAGGCAACCAGTTCCTTGCCAGAAATTATGTCCGTTTTTACTTAAAATTTTCGTCCAACCGGAACGTAAATCATTGCATACGAACCGTTTTGATCACGTGTTGCTACAAACGAATACGAGCCTGCACCCGGAACAGAAGACGGTACATCGGAAGTTACAATTATAGAGATGTCGGGAATTCGGCTAATAAAAGGTCTTGATTCCATTAATAACCTACCGTAAATCATCTGGCCTGCACCGGGTTGGTCAATTGCTTCGTACCAAGGCATCAGCGGGCGGTTAACAGGTTGTTTATCTGGCGAATACATCTGCCAAACCGAATGATGTCCGTAAGTATGACCAAAAGCGCCACTAAAAAGATCCCAGTAAAGCGGACGGCGAACATCGGTTGCAACGGAATGCCCATTTTCGTCAGGTTTGAAATTGATGGGGTGATCTTCATAAATGGGTTCAGCATCCATTACCGGTTTCGCAGGTTTCAGGTTATAGTCATCCAAAGTCATGCGGTATCGCTCAGTGTAACTGATACTGTGGCCATTTTGCCGCATATTGAAATCGAGCCACGGTTCGTTGTGAAAATATTGTGCTGAACCACTTCCTCCGGTTGGGTGAAACGAAATCAGGTGAGAGCCACCATCTCCTTCGCGCAGTCCGGCTGCCATTTCTGTTATAATGTGCCTGTGCAGATCGGTTTCAACAGGTCGGTCACCACCAACAATCCAAATAATATTAAGGTCGTTTTTGTATCGATCACCAATAAATTTACCATAATTGCGGGCATTTTGGGGTGTAAATATTTCGGGACCGTTACCCCATTTTTTGTTCCATTTATCACCCCAGGTTGGTAACATTCCAATAAAAATTCCTTTTTCAGCGGCTTTTTTTACAACCCAGTCAACATGCTGAAAATATTTTTCGTTGGGTTTTAATGGGTCGTTATCAATCAAAGGTTTTTCTCCTTCGGCATTTGGTGTGTTTAAACCATCAATTTCAGCCAGCGCCACAGCCTGAATAACCGTAAATCCTTTTTCACGGCGGTTTTCAAGGTATTTTTCCGTATCAGTTTTCGAAAGGCGGTGAAACAATTCCCAGGCGGTATCACCAAGGTAAAAAAATGGTGTACCATCTTCGAAAACCAAATAATGGTGGTTCTCCGAAACTTTTAGTTTGCCATGTTTCAGGTCAACCGACGGACCCTGCCATTTAGTTGGTTGAGAAAATAAACAGGTATTTATGATGAGTAAAATACCCGTAATCAGAATAACTTTTTTCATAAGATTCTATGTAATATTTTTAAATATTTGAAAAAGTAATTAAAACCAGCCCGATTATATAAAACGAAAACATGGTAACGAGCAATTGGTTTGTTTTTTTGTCGGCATCTTTAAATTCTCTCCACACAAAAATACCCCAAAGCATTGCCACAACAGGGGCTGCATTGCTCAGTGCATAAGCAATTGCGGGATTTGCAGCTCCTACTGCCATAAAGCTTACCACCATTCCAATGCACCAAATCATTCCACCCAAAATACCTGAAATATGTTCTTTTAAAGTTCCCTTGAAATACATTTTCATGGTAACTGGTTCTCCTTCAACAGGTTTTGCCATAAATATTGGATTAAACAGAAATGTGCTAATTAACACACCCATCGAGAAGAAAAACAATGCTGTGTACGGCGTCAGATTTCCGGTACTACCCGGAATAAAAGCAGGATCGATTGATTTTACCACAAATCCGTAAAAAAATGCGATGATAAAACCGGCAATTACCGAAAGTGCAATTCCCGCAAACGATGGTTTTTTTCTGATTTTGGAAACCCGTTTGTAAATGATACTGCTGATGGCAATAGCTGAAATTATAATAGCTACCCCAATCCACAACATGGCCGGTTTTTGTGAAGCTACTTCACCACCCGAAACAATGATGATGTAATTAATAATTGTACCTAAAATCCAGGCTATTCCCCCGCCAATCGGAAAGGCAATTGACATACCTGCTACCGAAATAGCTGCTACCAGCAATAAAGTACCAAGGTTCCATAAAGCACCGCCAAGCATGGCAAAACCTATACTTTTTAAGTCTGCAGTTTCCATATCAGTCATAAACGAACGCCCATCGCTGCCAAAACTTCCGAGAGTGAAAGCGGCCATTGCACAAACCAGTACAATTCCGATTACCATATCCCAGTAAAATAGCTCGAAACGCCATGTTTTTGCTGCAATTTTTTGCGTGTTTGCCCACGATCCCCAGCAAATGCAGGCAATTACACAAAAGAAAATTGCCAATCCGTAGTTTTGTATCAGTACCATATTTTGAGTTTTTTACTTTACCATACTTATTCAGTCGAAATTAGAAATTATGCTTACTTTTACACTTTACCATTGAATATGTTGTAAAATATAAATTTTAAAATGAAGTGGCTGAACAAACCCGATAAAAAATCAATAACTCCTATATATCAACAGATTAAAGAGGGTATTTTAAATGCAGTTGAAGACAAAAAATTGCTAATAGGAGAGAACATTCCTTCAATTAATAAAATTTGCAGCGAATTTGAGCTTGCCCCTGGAACAGTTATCAGGGCATATGAAGAACTGCGCGAAATGGGTATTATTTCAGCAAAACAGGGGAAGGGTTATTTTATTTCAGGAACTCAAATCGAAAAGAAAACAAAAATTTTTCTGCTTTTCGACAGAATGAATTCTTTTAAGGAAATTTTATATGATTCATTCAGAAATGAGTTTAGCGAAGAAACTGAAATTCAGGTATTTTTTCATCATTACGATTCGAAAAGATTTGAAAAACTGGTCCGCGAAAACCTGGGAAAATTCAGTCATTATATTCTGATGCCACATTTTAACGAGAGTATTCAACGAATTGTTCAGCGTATTCCTGAAAAGCGATTAATTTTTATTGATAGTTTACCACCTGATCTTCATACCAATGCGCAGGCTGTTTATCAGGATTTTTACAATGATATTTATAATGCTTTAACTGAAAAGGTGGCGGAGTTAAAGAAATACCAAACCATAAGTTTGAGCCTCTCAAATAGCGATTTTCAGTTTGTGCCTGTGGCAATTCAAAAAGGTTTTGTAAGATTTTGCGAAACAAATTTTCTGCAACATAATATCATTCAGAATATTACCGAATCAAATTTGAATAAAAATCACCTGTATATTATTTTCGACGACAATGAATTGCTGAATACATTGAAAACTATTCAGAAGAGAGAGTGGAAACTGAAAGAGGAAATAGGTATAATTTCATTCGATGAAACTCCTATGAAAGAGTTGTTGGCAGGGGGAATTTCGGTTTTAAGCACCGATTTTGAGCTTATGGGAAAAACCGCTGCAGAAATGGTGATGGGAAAAATAAGCGGGAAAATCGCCAATCCTTTCAGATTAATTTACCGGAATTCGTTTTAACACCTTCGCAATCACAATCAATGAGAAAGGCATAATTAAGCAGATTGTATTTATTTTTCAAACAAATAAATGAAACGCTTTTTTATACGATATTCTAAAAATCGGTTCATGTAAAAAATTGATCCAAATCATGTTATATTGATTGATTTTCTTAATTTTATCGGGATGATAAAATGATTTATTTCTATTTATGACTAGATTCATTTTTGTTTTTCTGATAGTCATATGTATTTCATCCCCATTCCAGGTTTTATCAAATGTGGCTTTTTATTATTTTGGTGTTGAGAATGGCTTGCCGGAGACCCAAATACATTATATAACCCAGGATTCATCGGGTTTTATATGGCTTGCCGGGCAGAATACACTATTCAGATTCGATGGTAATCATTTTAAAAATTACCTGAACCGGGGTTCTGAGCAAATTCTGAAAGGAAAAATAAATACTCTTTTCGTCGATTCAAAAGGTATTCTCAGAGTAGGAACCGAATTTGGATTTCTTCAATACAATTCATTAAGCGACAAGTTCTCCGAACCAGAGCCGGGTTGGGAGAGAGTTCATGTTTCGGTAATGGATGAAGATAAAAATGGACGGATTTGGATTGGAACTGATGAAGGGTTGGCTTGTTTTGATCCGGAATCGAAAAAAACGGAATGGTACACAGGTATTGATACAATAAAAACGAAAGGAAATGATGTACTTCCGTTTAGTGTAATTAATCAGCTGGTTTGCCTACCAAATGGTAAAATATGGTTTTCGGATGCCACATCCGACCTATGTCTTTTTGATCCTGATGCACGAAAAATTGTTGAAAGTAACGTATTGGCAGGGAAAATTCTTCAGGGAAATACGATTTCCAAATTGGGAATTAAAAACAACAGGTTATTTATAAGCACGCTTTCCGGAGGTTTATTTATTTATGACCTGGAAAGTAAAAAAACAGATAATAATACCTTCGATAATAATGGTGCTAACATCCACTCTTTTCAATACGCCGAAGATTCAATATTGTGGCTGGCTACCAACAATGGACTTGTTAGGTTTAATCTCGAAAACGATAAATACAAATTTTTTACAAACGAACCGCTGAATCCATTGAGTTTGACACGTACCGCAGTAGTTTTTGTTTTTGCCGACAGGGATAACAATATTTGGGTTTCCAGTGGAATAAAGGGTGTAAACTATGGTTTGAATAATATTCCATTTAGTCATTTCGAGGTTTCCGGAACAGGAAATAATAGTCTTGTAAACAAGGAGATCACCTCAATGATGTTCGATCGCATGGGAAATATGTGGATTGGATATGAGGCGGGTTTTACTGAAATGATTAATCGAAACGGTACAGCAAAAAAACTGATTAAAAAGGCAAATATACCCGGGCAGACCACAGGTTCTACTCTCGTTTTGTTTAACGACAGCAAAGATCGGATATGGCAGGGAGGCTGGCGCACAGGTTTATACAAACTGAACAAAGCAGGTACCGAATTTGAACGACCTGTTTTTGAGAATGACTCAATTGCAAAAATATTGGAGGTCGCAGATATCAGGGGAATTACGGAAGATAAGGCCGGAAAGATCTGGCTTACAATTCACGGTACAGGAATTGGATGTTACACACCCGAAACCGGTCAGTTTGAATTGTATCGTTTCAATCAGAACAATCCGCTGTTATCATTATCAAACGATTATACATTCGACCTTTGTACCGATGATCAAAATAATCTTTGGGTGGCAACAGCTCATGGTGTTACCCGGATTAATCTTACCGACGGAATTTTTTATTCCTATTTTCACGATGAAAAAAATGATAATTCACTTACCAGCAATACTGTAAATACTGTTTACCGAAGTTTCGACAACAAGGTATGGGCAGGTTCAAATAATGGATTAAATGTTTATTTACCTTCAAAAAATGAGTTTAAACCTGTATTAACAGAAAATGAAATACCCTTTTTAAATATTACAGCAATCACCTCAGTAAAACCAGGCGAAATCTGGTTAAGTTCAAGTGCAGGAATTGTAAGGTTAAAATACATAATTAATACAGATTCTGTTTTACAAACGGGATATACCATTTTCGACAGGTCTGATGGTTTGTTTTCAACTACTTTTTTTCCACGATCGGTGGCAACAAATAAAAATGGTTTTATTTATTTTGGCGGGAATGAAAGTGTCGATTTTTTCGACCCTGTTAAAGTGGAAGCATGGATTAAACCAGAAGCAAGACCGAGAATTACTGATGTTTTGGTTGACGGGAGCAGGGCTTATATTAATTTGTCGGAGAATTCTGAAAACAATCCGACAATTTCATTGAAGTTTAATGACAGAATGCTCAGCATACTATTTACTTCCTTGCAGTTCAATCAAACAAAATCCAGCAATATCAGGTACAAACTCGAAAATTTCAATACAGATTGGGTTTATCCGCAAAACGAACAGATAGCAACGTTTACCAATTTAAGACCAGATATATACAGATTTTTACTTGAAGTAAAGGGTAATAACGGAGACTGGAAAAGCCTTGATCCGCCTCTTTCCATTGAGGTTAATCCACCATTCTGGAGAACGATTCCTTTTTTTATTGTGGTGTTAATCTTCTCTGCCAGCCTCTTTTATTTAATTCATCTTTTTCAGTCAAAACGCTTTCTCGACCGGCAAAAAGAACTTGAAAAAGTGATTGAAAATAGAACTGCCGAACTGATGAAAAAAAATGAAGAGCTTGAAATGGCAAACAAGACGAAAGACAAGTTTTTTTCTATTGTATCGCATGATTTACGAAGCCCGTTCTCTGGTCTCATCGGTCTTATCGAACTGTTGAACGATCCGGATAACGAACTCAATGAACAGAAAAAAAGGGAACTGCTAAAAATAACCGAGATTTCGGCCAAAAACACATTCGATTTTTTGGAAACCCTTCTCACCTGGGCGCGCTCTCAAATGAATCAGACAGGTTGCAGTCCTGAATTTAGTAACCTGAGTATATTGCTTGCTCAGAATATTGAATTGAAAAACCCGACAGCTATAAATAAAGGCATCAAAATAATAAAACATTTACCCGAAAAACTTGAAGCCTATTTTGATAGTGAGATGATTAATACAGTGGTTAGGAACTTACTGAGCAATGCAATTAAGTTTACCAAACCTGGTGGAATAATTGACATTTCATTGTTGAAGAATGACGACGAAGTTGAAGTAATAATAGCCGATACAGGGATTGGAATGTCGGAAGATGATTTACTTCATATATTCGAGTTGGGAAAAAGCAGCCGAAAAGGTACAATGGGAGAAAGAGGTACGGGTCTTGGTCTTATTATTTGCAAAGAATTTATTGAAAAAAACAAAGGAAGACTTTGGGCTATTAAAAACGAACCACAGGGAACAGTTTTTCATTTTTCACTTTCTGTCAGCAAATTCTGAATGTCTTTTAACCTGCTTCTTTACTTCACAGGGCCACTGCAGATTGTTTATTATGTGAGCAAAGCTTTTTTTATTAGTTTCTGTCAGGAAATTGCTGAAAAACGGAAAGAAACAGACTTAACTTTAACGGCACATAGTTGGGGACAGGTAGCAACTAAATTTTCCGGAACCGCCAATTTGAAAAATAATAAAATACTGAAAATTTTGATAAACTGGCTTGTTCCGAGTTTACACTGGGGCTGTGTTTTGGAAGTTTCGGGAATGACAATAGAAAATAGCATATGAAATTAAATGTAAATGTAATAGGAGCTACAGGGTTGGTTGGTAAGCAACTGGTTCAGCAATTATTGAATGATGTACGATTTGAGAAAGTGCGGATTTTTGTTCGTCGCGAAACCGGTTTGAAACATCAGAAACTGGAAGAAAAAGTGGTGAATTTTGGCGAAACTAAATTATGGGAACCCTATTTGAAGGGCGACATACTTTTTTCGGCACTTGGAACAACGTTAAAACAAGCGGGCAGCAAAGAAAAACAGTACGAAATTGACTTTACCTACAACCTGAATTTTGCGAAAAAAGCAAAAGAAAACGGTATCGAAAACTATGTTTTGGTTTCATCGGTTGGTGCAAATTCAAAATCATCAATATTCTATACCCGAATGAAAGGTGAACTGGATGAAGCTGTTGCAAAACTCGGGTTTCAGAATCTGGTAATCCTGCGTCCCGCTTCGTTGACCGGGGATAGAAATGAAAAGCGAATTGCCGAAAAAATTTCAATTCCAATACTTAATATTCTGACACGATTTATGATGAAAAAATACCGTCCCATTAGCGATAAAACAGTTGCTAAAGCCATGATAAATGCAGCATTGATTCAGCCAACCGGTAAAACCATTTGGGAAGCAGATGAAGTATTATTATTGGCAAAATGAACCATTTTAGGGATATTATTTCTTTTTATTCAAATTTTGATATGTTCACCTTTTATTCAAAATCCGACCTGCAATTTTAAATAAATGTAGTTTGAACGCTTCAAAATAAGATTACCCTGAATCTTTTTTTAATTTTAGCCAAAATTAAGTAAGTAAATCAATCAAAACTATCATGAAAAAACTAAAACATTTTAGCATTGCGATAAAGTCGCTTTTTATAATCGCTTTATTGAGTGTTCTATTATTCAGTGCGGGTTGTCAACCTCAATCCAAAGTTGATGAAACCATAAAAGTTGAAATCTCAGCCACGAGCGAACCCATCAATCCATACATTTACGGGCAGTTTATCGAACACCTCGGTAAGTGTATCTACGGTGGAATCTGGGCCGAAATGCTCGAAGACCGCAAGTTTTACTATCCTGTAACATTCGAATTCAATCCGTGGGGAACTGCAACCGACCCACAATGGAATACCGGTGAATACAAATTTCTGAACGCCTCTCCCTGGCAGGTGATTGGTGATGAAAAAACGGTTTCGATGGATAAAAAGTCGGCGTTTACAGGCGATCATTCTCCTAAAATCCAATTAAAAGGCGATGGAACTGTCGCCGGTATTAAACAGGCAGGTATTGAATTTCTTGCAGGAAAAGAATACACGGGCAGAATCGTATTGTCGGGCGATGAAACAGCACTTCCTGTTACAGTTCAGATTACATCTGAAAACAACGAAACTATAAAAGTTGAAATCACCGAAATCAGTAACGAATTCAAAACTTATCCGCTCAGTTTTACTGTGCCTTTTGCAGGTAAAAACTGCTCTGTTGAAATATCAAGCACAGGAAAAGGCAGCTTTAAAATAGGTACAATTTCTTTAATGCCTGCTGATAATATCAAAGGTTGGAGGCCCGATGTGGTGGCTCTTTTAAAAGAACTCAACTCACCCATTTATCGCTGGCCTGGCGGCAATTTTGTTAGTGGTTACAACTGGCGCGACGGTATTGGCGATATGGATAAACGCCCGCCACGTAAAAATCCGGCATGGAAAGGTGTTGAACACAACGATGTAGGGTTGCACGAATACATGCAACTGATGGAGATTATTGATGCCGAAGCTTTTGTGGCTGTTAATACCGGTCTTGGAACCGTGCAGGAAGTAGCTGAACAGATTGCCTACTGCAGAGGCGACCAGGAAACTTTGCTGGGTAAACTTCGCACCGAAAATGGCAGTCCTGCACCATTTAACATTCGCTGGTGGGCTGTGGGTAACGAAATGTTTGGCAACTGGCAATTGGGGCACATGCCATTAAAAGACTACGTTCAAAAGCACAACGATATGGCAAAAGCCATCTGGGCTGTCGATTCAACTGCAAAACTGATTGGCGTTGGCGCAGTTGGCGAGTGGAGCGAAACAATGCTTACTGAATGTGCAGATTATATGGACTTAATCAGCGAACATATTTATGACAAGGAACTCGACGGTTTGCAGGCTCATATTGTTCAGGTAAAAAATTCGATAAAAAGGGTTGCCGATGCACACCGTGGTTACCTTGAAAAAATTGCGGGTTTAAAAGAAAAAGATATCCGCATTGCCATGGACGAATGGAATTACTGGTACGGCGACTACATTTATGGTGAACTCGGTGTTCGTTACCACCAGAAAGACGGTCTCGGAATTGCAATGGGATTGCACGAATATTTCCGCAACAGCGATATTTATTATATGGCTAATTATGCACAAACAGTGAATGTGATTGGTGCCATCAAAACCACACAAACCGCTTCAGCATTCGAAACTACAGGATTGGTTTTGAAACTCTACCGCAATCAGTTTGGTACCATTCCTGTGAAAATTGAAAGTGCAAACAAGAACCTCGATATTTCGGCTGCTCTCACCGAAGACAAGTCTGCACTAACCATTGCAGTGATTAATATGGATTCTATTCCTCAATCAATTCAACTCGATTTAGGTGAGATAAACCTTTCAAAACAAGGCCAGCAGTGGGTAATTCAGAATTCAAATCCCGAAGCCTACAACACACCCGGCGAACAACAACAAGTGGTTATCGAAGAACAGGTACTGGATTTCAGCAAAAAGGTGATGGAAGTACCGGGTTATTCGGTTAAAATGATAAAAGTGGGGTTGGAGAAATAGAAAAATAAAAACCCAAATGGAAACTATAACCAATTTGGATAATCAATTATTTAGCGACCTTTCTCAGATAATTGAGCAGGGGAAAAATGAAGTTGCCCGTCAGGTTAATAGTACTCGAACATTGGTTTACTCGCATTTGGGTAAAAAAATTAACGAGCATATTATTAATAATCAGCGAGCTGAGTATGCTGGTGAGATTGTGTCAACACTGTCGACACAATTGAAGAAAAACTTTGGAAAAAGTTTTGAATTAAGAAACTTAAGACGGATGATGCAGTTCTGCGAAGTTTTTCCAGATATTGAAATTGTCGTTCCACTGGCACGACAATTAACATGGTCGCATTTTATTGAATTATTACCATTAAAGAGTAGCGATGCAAGATTATATTATGGTAATAAAATTGCAGAAAGCCGATGGACAATTCGCGAAACGCGCAAGCAAATCGAAAAAAAAACATTCGAGCGAGCCGAAATTGCCAATTTGCAGATTGCAACTGAAATAAACAATTTGCAATACACCTTTAAAGACCCATATTTTTTGGATTTTTTAGGATTGAAAGATGGCTATCTTGAAAACGATGTTGAAACAGCAATCCTCAAGGAATTAGAAAACTTCATTTTAGAACTTGGTACGGGTTTTACCTTTGTTGAGCGCCAGAAAAGAATGATAATCGATGATGAGGATTATTACCTCGATTTACTCTTCTTTCATCGCAAACTAAAAAGATTGGTGGCAATTGAACTGAAAATAGGGAAGTTTAAAGCCAAATACAAAGGGCAGATGGAGCTTTATTTGAAATGGCTTGATAAATATGACAAACAGGAAGGCGAAAACAGTCCCGTCGGTTTAATTCTATGTGCGGGGAAAAGTGTAGAACAGATTGAGCTTTTACAAATGCACAAAGACGGAATTATGGTTGCCGAATATTGGACTGAACTTCCACCCAGAAAGGAGCTGGAAAATAAATTACACCAAATTCTGGAAGAAGCAAGAGAAAGAATAGCCCAAAGAAAAAACTATCTGAAATAATAAAAACAAAATAAAAATCTCATGTGACCTATGTGCCTATGTGGTTTAGACAAAATAAATTAAATACAAATATGAAAAATCTACAACTCTTCTTCCTCGTCGCGCTGGCCATTTTACTCGTCAACTGTGCGACCGAAAAAAACAAAACAGCCGCTGTGGCATCGCCCGATGGCAAAAACAAAATTCAGTTCGAAATAAAAGATGGTGTGCCATTTTATTTGGTAAATCATGCCGAAACAAGCGTGGTTAACCCATCGAAACTTGGATTTATTTTCAAAGACGGCGATACATTTAACTCCGGTTTTTCCGTTGCCGAAGTTAAAAATTCGTCATTCGACGAAACCTGGGAACAGGTTTGGGGCGAAAAACATTTTATTCAGAATAAATACAACGAGCTGGTTGTTACGCTGCAGGAAAAAAGCGGCGCCAAACGCAAGCTCGAAGTGCAGTTCCGTGCGTTTGACGACGGCGTGGCGCTGCGCTATGTTTTTCCGGAGCAGGGAATTACCGACAGCATTTTTATCATGGACGAATGCACCGAGTTTAACCTCGCCGCCGATGGCAATGCCTGGTGGATTCCGGCTTACCGCGACAACCGTTACGAATATTTGTACGAAAAAACCAGGATTTCGGAGATGGATACGGTACACACGCCGGTTACATTCCAAAGCGACGCCGGTTTGTATCTCTCGTTGCACGAAGCCAATCTGGTTGATTTCGCCTCTATGACGATTGCTCAAAGTGAAGGTGCATCGTTAAAATGCGATTTGGTCCCGTGGTCCGACGGAGTAAAAGTGAAAACTAAAGCACCATTTAAAACACCATGGCGCACAGTTCAGATTGCCGAAAAACCGGGCGATTTAATCAATTCGTACCTCATTCTGAATTTGAACGAACCCAATGTAATGACTGATGTATCGTATGTTCAACCGCGGAAATACCTCGGAATCTGGTGGGGAATGCATATCAGCAAATATTCTTTCTGGGAAGGCGAAAAACATGGCGCTTCAACCAAAAATGCCAAATGGTACATCGATTATTGCCAGAAACTTGGCATCGACAGGCTTTTAATTGAAGGCTGGAACAAAGGCTGGACGATGGCCTGGTACGAAAATGCCATGCACATGTTCAGTTTTACACAAAGTACCGATGATTTCGATTTGGAAGAAGTGGTGAAATATGGCGACAGCAAAGGCGTGAAACTGATTGGCTACCACGAGACCGGTTCGAACCTGATTAATTATATGAAACAGATTGACGAGGGAATGGCGCTCTACCAGAAAATGGGTATTCACGATATTAAAATTGGACAGGTTGGTTCACGGTTAAACATGGTTGAATGGCACCACGGACAGTTTGGCGTGAATTATTACCGGTATGTTTTGAAAAAAGCGGCTGAATACCAGCTGGCTGTGAATTTCCATGAACCGATAAAGGACACGGGTGAACGCCGTACTTATCCGAATATGATGTCGCGTGAAGGCGCCCGCGGAATGGAATACGATGCATGGAGCGATGGCAATCCGCCCGACCATACGCTGAAACTCGTTTTCACCCGCATGCTGGCCGGACCGATGGATTTTACACCCGGTATTTTCGATATTTACCAGAAACAAGGATTAAATGGTCGTCGCACACACACCACGCTGGCAAAACAACTGGCTTATTATGTTACACTTTATTCACCAATCCAGATGTTGGCCGACCTGCCCGATAATTACGACGGACACCCGGCTTTTCAGTTTCTGAAGGATGTTCCTGTGGATTGGGACGATACCAAAGTGCTGAATGCTGAAATTGGCGAATATGTTACCACCGTGCGCAAAGACCTTAAAAGCGACGATTGGTACCTCGGTAGCATGACCAACGAAAAGTCCCGCGAATTTACTGTAACCCTCGACTTTTTGGGTGAAGGAAATTACGAAGCCCAGATTTATGCCGATGCAGTCGGGACAACCTGGCAAAATGATCCTGAAAAAGTGGTCGTTTCAACAGTTCAGGTAACCAAAACTTCAACCTTGCCGATTGTTTTAGGCGAAGGTGGCGGAATGGCTGTGCGGTTCAAAAAACTGTAACTAACAGTTCGACTACGCTCACTGTGACAAAGAAAGTGGTTGCTTTCGATGTCAGACAGAGCGTAGTCGAAGTCTGTTTAAAATATACTTTCCTATTTAACCAACTAAAACTTAACCAATATGAAAAACTTAAAACTGATTTCTGTTATTTTATTCACCATCATTACTTTACAAATGAACGCACAGGGTTACAAAAATTTTAAAGTGGCCGTGTATTGCCGCGCCTACGAAGTTGAAAAAATGGCCGACCTCAACTGGCTGACCGGAGTTTGGGACACGCTTTCGCGGCAGGTGCATGTGGACAGAATTTACCTGGAAACCCACCGCGATTTACTGATTGTGCCCGATGCAACGCTCGAGGCAGCTAAAAAATTCTTTCAATCAAAAGGTGTGGAAGTGGCTGGCGGAATCACTTACACCATTGACGAAAGCAACAATTTTCAGACGTTTTGCTACACCAACCCCGACGACCGTAAAAAGGTGCAGGAAATTGCAGAACACACAGCAAAACACTTCGATTTCTTTATTCTCGACGACTTCTTTTTTACCAGTTGCAAGTGCGATTTGTGTGTGGCTGCAAAAGGCGAAAAAAGCTGGACCGATTACCGGCTGGATTTGATGAAAAATGCCGCCAACGATTTGGTTATCAATCCTGCCAAAAAGGTGAACCCAAAAGTTCAGGTGATTATTAAATATCCTAACTGGTACGAACATTTCCAGGGACTTGGTTTTAATCTGGAAGCTGGTCCAAAGCAGTTCGATGGTGTTTATACCGGCACCGAAACCCGCGACAGAAGCGGAAATCAGCACCTGCAGCAATATCTCGGGTACGCTGTTTTCAGATATTACGAAAATCTGAAACCAACGAAGAATTTTGGCGGCTGGGTGGATACCGGCGGCGGCAATCCGCTCGACAGGTACGCCGAACAACTCTGGATTACGATGTTTGCCAAAGCACCCGAAATTACACTGTTCGATATCCGTCAGATGATTGGCAATTACAACCCGAATTACCAGACATCGTGGAAAGGAACCGGTACAAGTTTCGATTTCGACGAAATGAAAAAACCGCTGAAACAACCTGACGGGACAGAACTGACTCCGCGCAAATTTTCACGGGTGGCCGGTTATTCGCTCTCGGTGGTTGACAAAGTTTTGGGCGGTCTTGGTAATCCGGTTGGGGTAAAATGCTACAAACCTTTTCATTCCACCGGTGAGGATTTTCTGCAGACTTATTTCGGAATGATTGGTATTCCGGTGGATATTGTACCTGTTTTTCCTGAGAACGAACCGGTGGTTTTACTAACTGAAACTGCCAGTTTTGACAAGGATATTGTTGCCAAAATCAAGAAACAGCTGCAAAGCGGAAAAAGTATGGTGGTAACATCAGGTTTTTACAAAGCCATGCAGGGCAGGGGAATTGAAAATATTGTTGAACTGAAAGTGACTGACCGGAAAGCCAGCGTAAAGGAATTTGCTGCCGGCTGGGGACCAACCACAAAAATTGAAAAGGAAATTATCATTCCGCAGGTTACTTATCTCACCAACGATTCGTGGGAATTGATTTCTGCCCGCGACGATACCAACGGCTGGCCTATTTTGCATGCCGCCGATTTTTCAAAAGGGAAATTTTATGTGCTCACCATTCCTGATAATTTTATCGACCTCTATATTTTGCCCGAGCCGGTACTGAACCGCCTGCGCCAGATTGTTGCAGGAGATTTAAAAGTAACACTCGAAGCGCCCGGCGAAGTGAGCCTGTTTGTGTACGACAACAATTCGTTTGTGGTGGAATCGTTTCTCGACAAGGAAGTTACCGTAAAAGTACTTTTGGAACTGGATGTAAAACAGGTAAAAAACCTTGAAACCGGCGAAACAAAAGCGACAGTTGCCCGTCCGGCTATGTCGTTCCGCAACCGGAAATTCGGAAAAGATGCCGCCGTGCTGGAAATCACTATCAAACCGCATTCATTTCAGGCGTTTTCTTTTTGAATTTTGTAATGCCCGACAAATTCCAGAATAAATACCGCATTTCATCGGTCCGGTTAAAAAATTGGGATTATGGTTCAAATGCTATTTATTTTGTTACCATATGCACCCAAAACCGGGAACATTATTTTGGGGAAATTGACGATGGACAAATGAATCTATCTGATACCGGAAAAATGGCCAATCGGTTTTGGTTCGACATTCCAATTCATTTTCCGTTTGTGAAATTGGGTGAATTTGTGGTAATGCCAAATCATGTGCATGGGATTATTATAATTGACAAACCAATCAATTTGGGAAATGATAATCGTATGGAAACGATTGGCAACGTTGGTGGCGCGATGATTGACGCCGGTGGGGGTGCGATTGGTGACGCCCGTGACGGCGCGATGATTGATGCCCGTGGGGATGCGATTGTAGAGACGCAAAATTTTGCGTCTCTACCACCAATTCCACCACAAAACCCAATTCCACCACAAAACCCATCAAATCCACCAACCCAACCAAACCGTGGCAATATTTTTGGTCCGCAATCACAAAATCTGGCATCAATTATTCGGGGATATAAAACTAGGTGTAACCAAATTTGCACGAAATAACAACATACCTTTTTCCTGGCAATCCCGTTTTCACGACCACATTATCCGCAATCACGAATCATTTATCCGGATTTCGGGTTACATTTTCAATAATCCTGT
Source organism: Draconibacterium sp. (assembly GCA_041737765.1). Lineage (GTDB taxonomy): Bacteria > Bacteroidota > Bacteroidia > Bacteroidales > Prolixibacteraceae > Draconibacterium. Next base: position 26,298 of record JBGSRA010000071.1, read on the forward strand.
AAATTGGCGGGATGATAAATTTTATTAAATGAATACGTGGGTTTTCATTGTAGAGACGCAAAATTTTGCGTCTCTACCCGTAACAACCACAAAATACCAATACCAATGAAAACAACCATTTTCAAAACATTTTTCCTGATTGTTTTTGCCGGAATTTCATTTCTGATTCAGGCGGCAGTAACAAATTCTGCCTCGGTTTATACCCTGAAACCCGAAGATTCGGAGGCATTTTATTTTACACCCGAAAATTATGGGTTTGAGAACGATGAAAAAACCGATGTTTCGGAGGCGTTGCAAAAGGCCATCAACCAGGTAAAAACCGAAAAAAATTTCGGGATTCTGTTTATTCCCGAAGGTAAATACAAAATCAGCAAAACGATTTACATTCCGCCGGCAGTGCGGTTAATCGGCTACGGAACAACCCGACCTGAAATGATTCTGGGTAAAAATTCGCCCGGATTTCAACCCGAAACAACCGGTGACAAAAATCAGGAGAAATACATGATTTGGTTTACAGGCAACAAAGTCACTGCCGAAAACAAACCGCAGGATGCCAATCCCGGCACCTTTTACAGCGCCATATCGAATATCGATTTCACCATTGAAGATGGAAATCCGATTGCGGTTGTTTTGCGCACACATTATGCCCAGCACGGATTTGTGAGCCATGCCGTTTTGAATATTGGCAACGGGAAAGCAGGAATTTCGGAAGTGGGCAACGAACTCGAAAATGTCCAGTTTTTGGGTGGTGACTATGGAATAATCACCGGTCCCACTTCGCCAAGCTGGCCGATGATGCTGGTTGATACGTATTTCGAAGGTCAGCGAAAAGCCGCAATGCAGTGCCGGAATTCGGGAATGGCGATAGTAAATATGCAGGTTAAAAACACGCCCGTGGTTGTTGAAATTGCAGAAGGAGCAACCGACCGCCTGTATTTCGAAAATTGTTTGTTTGAAAATATTTCGGATGCAGCGATAATTCTCGACGACCGCGAAAGCGCGCTGATGCAGATAAATGTGCTGAAAACTGATTGCAGCGATGTTCCGGTGCTGGCTAGGTTTCGAAAAAGTGAAAGAAAAATATCGAATCAGCAAAAAACATATCGGGTAAAAGATTTTGCTTATGGTTTAGTGATGAATGACTTAAACGACAACTCGAAATTTGCCACAGTTGTCGATATTGAACAACTGGAACAGGTTTCACCCGGTTTAAAAAAAGATATTCCTGCATTGCCACCGATGGAAAAATGGGTGAATATTCGGTTGCTTGGTGCAAAAGGCGATGGCGAAACCGATGATACACAGGTTTTTCAGGATGCCATTGCAAAATACGAAACCATTTATGTTCCGCAGGGATGGTATAGGATATCCGAAACGCTGAAAATGAAACCCGGCACAAAATTGATCGGGTTGCACCCGTGGGCAACGCAATTTGTGCTGAAAGAAAGCGAACCGTTTTTCAGTGGTTTTGGCGGGCCGCTCCCCATGATTGAATCGTCGGAAGGTGGCGATGACCAGTTGAACGGCATTGGAATTTCAACCGGTGGTTACAATTATCGCGCGGTGGGTTGCAAATGGATGGCGGGCGAAAAATCGTATATGAACGATGTGAAGTTTGCCGGTGGCCATGGAACCATGCGAAAACCGGGTGTAGGCAATGAAAATTTCAGAAACAGGGGAAACCGTGGGCAAATCAGTTCGCTCGAAAATCCGGTACACGAAGAAGGATTGGACAAAGCCTGGGACAACCAGTACTGGAGTTTGTGGGTTACCAACAACGGCGGCGGAACTTTTAAAGACATCTGGACCGCCAATACTTACGCCACCAGCGGACTTTTTGTAAGCAACACTTCCACGCCGGCGCGGGTTTATGCAATTTCTCTTGAGCATCATGTACGCAATGAGGCGCGTTTCGACAATGTTTCGAACTGGAAATTGTACGCTTTTCAATTGGAAGAGGAGGGAGTTGAAGGCAAGGAATGCCAGATGATTGAAATGGCCGATTGCAAAAATATCCTGTTTGCGAACCTCTGGATGTACCGTGTCATCAGGGTTACAACGCCAAAACGTTTTGGCGCCCGCTTGTGGAACTGCGAAAATATTCAGGTGAGAAACGTGCACAACTACACCCAAAAACTGTGGGTAACCGAATTTACTTTTTGGGATGTAAATAAAGAACTCGCGGTTTATCCGTGGGAAATCGCCAAAATGACAATAACAGGCGCAGAAACCGGAAATCTGAAACCGGAAATGCAGGTAGGAAAAGTGGAGCGACTGGTTTCAGGGTTTGATTTTGCACAGGGAATTACTGCCGACAGTAAAGGCAATGTTTATTTCTGCGAAACACGTAAAAAGCGGATTTACCAGTGGTCGGCTGAAACACAAAGCGCAAAGATTTTGGCCGATTATCCATTGCAACCTTTTGCTTTGGCCGCTGACTCAAAAGATAATCTGCTGGTGGTTTGCCGTTACGACCCGCAACCGGGTTTACAAATAAATGGAAAACAGGAAACTGTAAAACGCCTGGCCGACGATAATCCTGCGTACAGCAGTTATGGTAATGGCGGCTGGGCTGCGCTGTGCTATTCCATCGACCCGAAAAATCCGGAAGAAACATTTGCACCAATGAAAAGGGTGGCAAATTCAGATATCAAAAAACTGCAAAAAACATTTTACCCCGCCAGCCGGTGGCATTACACTTTTGATAAAGCAGCGGAATATTTTCCTGATTCGGCCTTTGCTGCACCCGACGGTGTGACTTTTATTCAGGAAACGTATGATATTGGGCGTTGTGCACAGTTGAATAGGTCAATTCCGGGTGGAGTAGTTTATGCATCCGACGAAATTTCGAAACGAACTGTACAAATGCAAGTAGGTGCAAACGGAAAGCTTTCGGGATTAAAAGAAATACTTCCACGTGGCGAAACCGCTACAGCAGTTGACAACGATGGAAACCTGTATGTTGCCGACGGACAGATTTTTGTGTACGATAAAAATCTGCAGGAAATCAACAGGATTAATCTTCCCGAACGGCCCATTTCGATGACCTTTGGGGGAAAGGATGGAAATACACTTTTTGTTACAACACTCATTTCGTTGTACGCTTACCGGGTGAAATAAACTCAAATCAATTCAAAAAAATTAAATCTCCGTTTGATGTTTTATGAGATGAAAATTTATAGTTTTATTAAAAAATAATGGATAAAATTTTTCAGACCTAACAGCTAAATTGGCATGCTATGACTGACAAAAATCAGACATACAAACGAGTTAGCAGCATCCATGAAAAAATCATATGAAAGATAAAAATATATAAAACAATTAAAATTGACCAAAATGAAACTAGACATTAACATTTGGCTTGGATTTTTGGGTGTTTTCTCGACAATTATTTTTGGATTTTTAAGCATTTATTGGGTTAAATCAAAAAGATATCCTGGAAGATTGACATTTATAACAGAACATACAATTGGTCTTTTTGATTCTATAATAAAGAACTTCCCACAAATTGCTATCACTTACAATAATAAAGCTATTGATCAACAATTAGTTTTACTCAAAGGTTTCATTTTAAATACAGGGTCTATCGATATTAAAGATGATATGGTAGAAGAGAACTTAAAGTTGATACTACCTGAGAAATTTAAATGGTTAAGTGCAAAAATCGTAGATTCAACAAAAGGTAGTAAACCAACGACGACAATTGCCTCAGAAAATGAACTTATATTTAGTCTTGGTTTATTCCGTAAAACTGAATTCCTAAGATTTGAAGCATTAGCAGATATCCCGCAAAGCTCAGACAATCAAGTATCTGCAACACAATTACTAACCAAGGAACTTAAATTTTATCATAGAATTGCAGATACAAATAAAGTCGAAATTAGACCTATCAATTTAGAACTTCCAAACTTAAAAAATGATTTATTTGGTAGAATTTTATTGCCAGCTATGCTATTTATCGGTCTTATTTTCATGTTATTAGCTTTTTCAAATGAGGAAAAGCTGGGAGAATTCCATTTTCATCAAAAAGTTGGTGGCTCCATTCTTGAATTAAGAGCAAAACCGCACATAGATAATAATGTTGACCTAATAGATGTTAGTGGTAAAAAAATTAAAACTATCCCGATTGAGGAATTTAACACTAATTTTGAAAAAGTCGAAATAAAGAAACCAATCTTCAACAGTTGGTTTTCTAAAATAATTGATGACTACTTTTTCATAATTTTTCTTACAATCTTAGGTGTAATGTTTATGATTACTATCTTAACTTTTATTATCAATCCAATAAGAGAATATAGGGAAATTAAAAAAATTCGACAAACATTAAATCTTGATATAAGGTAAAAATGCCAACCTCTAATAAACAGGACTCTGAGCGGTTGGCACGACCCAGCGATGATTCTGGGTTGAACTTCATCCCATTCACAGGCTAATTGGGGGGATTTAGTTCAACAAAAACTATATGTCAATTGTGGTTTCGGTGCGGGCAAGAAAGTTTGCAGGCCACAACAACGGGTTAGCATGGTGAAACCTGTTTGTAAACAAAACGATATTGAGTTTTAATTGATTTGATAATCAATGATGATTCAGAAGGTAAAATCCCAAAACCAGAATTCCCTGCAGAAGTAAAGCTCCATCCAAAACCTGGTAATAATATCGGCCAGGGTTTTTAAAGAATTGGATTTTCAGGTATAGCGTTGTTGTAATCAACGAAATGCAAATCGCTTCAATAATAAACCATTCATTTTGCACCCGGTAATGAAAAAAGGTAATTAAAAAGCAGATGAGCAACGAAAGCCAGGAGAGTACCAGCGAATTATTTTTGTTTATCAGCAAGGGAATGGTTTTTAATCCGGCGCGATGGTCAGCCTGCATATCCCTAATATCGAACTGAATGGCAATTGCGAAAATAAACAGGAACCGCTCGGCAAACAAGAGAATGACATTTGTTTTAAAGATTTCATTACCTGCCTGAATAACAGACAGAAGTATAGTGGAAACCGACCAGATGGAAGTAATTAAAATGATTTTCAGGTAAGGTATTTCCCGCAGATTGTAATGGTGTTTTTTATTTCCGAAACCCAGGCCCGAATAAAAAAGGGTAAGAAATCCCAGTAGTAAAAATGTGAGTAACACCTCTGTTTTTGTCGATAAGGCTGCGGCAACAAATCCAATCCCCAGAATCAAGGCTATCAAAAAGAATTTCATCTGATTTTTGCGAAGCAATTCGTGTTTCCCTGAATTTAACGCCCCTCCCTGAAAAAATAAAATAACAATTCGATGCCGGTTATATTCGAATAAAGTGCCGGAAAAAATCAGGAATAACCAGGGTTGCCATTGCGGTTTCAACCCCAGTTGTATTTGAGCCGATACAGTTAAAAGTACTGCCGCAATTGCCAGGGAAATATGCCAGCTGATAATTGTATTTATAAGTTTCAAAACAGAATGGTATTTTTAACGAACCGTTCTCTTTGTTATCTGCTCATTCATTCTATTCACCAAAAGAACGGTTCTTGTCTATTTATAAATCCCCTTCAAATCCTTTTCAAACAAAGTGTATGGGTCGTTGTAAAACTCCATAAAGTTGGGAACGCTTACCTGGCCTGGAAATGGTGCGTAATAATGTGTCGGGCTGCGGCTGTCGTTGCGCCATACCAGCACATAACAGAGTTGCATATTGTCTTTCTTCATCACTTTCAGCAGTGTTTCTGTCCACCAGGTGGTGTCGGGAATCGATTCCAGTCCGGTTTCGGTAAAAGCAGCCAATTTCCCTTTTTTGATGGCGTAATCAGAAATGATTTTCAGTTTTTTCGATGCGATGTCCGGAGCGTAACGGTCTCGGCCCATGTCGCCGTAATTGTCCATGCCAACCATGTCAACCCACTCGTCGCCGGGGTAGCGTTCCAGAAATTGTGTTTCTGAATTGAATTTATTGTCGGGCGAAAAAGCATACAGAAAATTGTGCACTTCGAGACTGTCGCGTAAATACGAAACTGTAAACTGCCAAAGCGAAACAAACTCTTCTTTGGTGCAGTGTGGCGCTCCCCACCAGAACCAACCGCCATCGAATTCGTGGTATGGACGGAAAATTACTGGAGCCAATGTTCCGTCAGCGCCTTTCAAACTCTTTGCCCAATCGCCGATTTCATCAAGAATATCCTTGTATTTTTCGTGTGCTTCACCACCCGGAATAATATATTTTACAGCCGGAAGCGAAACACTGTCTTTCCAGTAAAATCCTCCCTCAGAAACCGGGTTATTAAAATGCCAGGCAGCCGTTGTAACTCCGCCACGGTTGTAGGTATCAACCACATTTTTTCTGACCTTTTCTTTTTCCCGCTCAACTGCATCCTTTGGTCTGCCCGAAAATCCGCTGAAATCAACCCCAATCATTGCCGGGTGCGAGCCACAAACCGATTTTACATCCGACCGGTTTTCATCGCCACTCCAGCCATGACCGTATTCGGTGGCATGTTGGTGAGCAAAAAGCGTGTGGTTTTTCGAGAGTTCCTTCAGGTTTTTGAAAAGGGCAACAGTTTCTTTGGTGGCCTTCTTATCGATGGTTTGGGCATTTACGAATAAAGCTATCAGCATGATAATCAGAAATGATAATGTAGTTTTCATTGGTATTTGAATTTTAGAATACAATGATAATGGTTAAAAATAGCAACATATTATTAAAATTGAAGTCATATGTTTCTAAAACAATTTAATTTTCTCAACCAATTTTTAATGATTTGATTTTCAAAATATAAGAAATTAAAGTGGATTGAATGACTATTTACCCGTCAAAAGAATTGAAAAATCGGATGGTATATTTTTAAAATTTATGTTTCTTCGTACGCTTTGAAAGTAAAAACTATGATGTTTCGTTTTAGTATAAATACCCGTATTTTACGCTTTGTAACGTTATTTGTGTTGCTGGCTGCATTCGCAGTTTCTTGTAATTACTTTAAGAAAGAAGAAAAACAGGAGCCGGTTGTTTTGTTAAAACCATCGGTAGTAAAATATGGTTTTCCTGTCGATTCGTTTTATATTGTAAAGGGTACAGTTGGTTCGGGGCAGTATTTAAGCAGTATTTTAAGCCGTTATGGAATTGGTTTGGGAACCATTGATACACTGGCAAACAATTCGAAACCGGTATTTGATGTTCGGAAAATAAAGGAAGGTAATAGTTTTAGTGTATTTCATTCACGCGATTCTTTGCGTAAACCCCTGCTTTTTGTTTATGAAAGTACTCCGGTAAATTATATTGTTTTTGAATTATTCGATTCGTTGCGGGTGTATAAAGGACAAAAAGAGATTCAGTACCGGGTTAAAACTTCGCAGGGAGTTATCGAATCATCGTTGTGGAATACCATGAAAGCCAATGGACTCGATCCGATGCTGGCTTTAAAAATGGAAGATGTTTATGCGTGGACAATCGACTTGTTCGGACTGCAAAAAGGTGACAGGTTCAGGTTGATTTATGACGAAATTTATGTCGATTCGGTTTCTATCGGTATAAATTTTATATACGCTGCCCAGTTCGATTATTATGGGAAAGAGATTTACGCTTTCAGATTTAGTCCAAACGATACGGTTGGATATTACAACGAAAATGGTGAAAACCTGCAGAAACAGTTTTTAAAAGCACCTTTGAAATTCTCACGCATTAGCAGCGGTTTTTCGGGAGGACGAATGCACCCGGTTTTGCGAATAGTAAGGCCGCACCACGGTGTTGATTATGCTGCTGCAAAAGGTACTCCCGTAATGAGTATCGGCGAGGGTACGGTAATTTCGAAAGGATGGGCAGGCGGTGGAGGCAATACAGTTAAAATCAAGCATAATTCGGTTTACACCACCTCGTACATGCATCTTTCAGGTTATGCCGACGGAATTAACACAGGAGCCCGGGTTCGTCAGGGTCAGGTTATTGGATATGTTGGTTCAACCGGACTTTCCACCGGGCCACACCTCGATTTCAGAGTTTATAAAGGAGGCAGTGCCGTAAATCCGTTAACAATAGAATCGCCACCGGCAAAACCTGTTGATTCGAAATTAATGCCACAATACAACATGCTGAAAGATTCGCTGATGAAGGATTTGCAAAAGATTGTGTGGAAAGAAAGGAATACTGAACCGGAATAAACCTTATTGAATTACAATTATCCGTGCTTCCTGAGGTTCCTCATCCTTCGTACCGAAGGATTCGGAATGACATTTCAACATAAGTAATTGGTATGGGGGAGAAAAGCGGCTTCGCCGCTTTTCTCCCCCATACCAATTTATAATGAAAGCGTGTCATTCCGAACGAAGTGAGGAACCTTATTTCGCAAATGGTGTTTTAATTCGAACATCTTTCTACCCGAAAGTCAGCTCTCACACCATTTCATCCGTTTGGCAAATTCATCCTGAACCTGTTGCCGCCAGCGCCAGACAGTTTTCTCACCGTCAGGATGATCGGTCCAGTGATTCCGTGTTGAATCCAAACGAACAAATTGTCCACCCCAGCCCGGCTGATCAGGTTTTTCAGGATCATTGATTCCCCTTACTCCGCTAATAAGGTGCAGAAAAGAAGGAGAATCTCCTTCACAAACACCCGGTTGCTCAATATCCCATCCACTTTCAGGGTAAACAAGTCCCAAAAAACCATTTCCCCTTCGCACATTTTTATTTATCCAGGCAAGGTCTGCCAACTTTGAATCTGACCCGGGAGAGTTAACCATCATTCCACGCCAGTTGTTTGCCGAATAAATAGCAAAAAGGTTTGGGAATGTGTCGAGAAGCCATTGTCCGGTGCCATCCTGCAATGCGATAAAATAAACACGGATTTTACTGACAAATTTTTCTGTGTCCGCTGAACTTCTGGTCCTTTGCACTTTCCAAAGCGCCTGTGCCAGTTCACATGAACCACCCCAAACACAAAACCAAACCGGTCGTGGGTCAGGTTTGTCAATCAGAGAGATGATTGCCTCCGAAGCTTCACTGTCTTTGTCTATTCCAATTATTTCACCGGCAGGTTTCGCATAACTGTTTGAATTTCCAACCCATGTTACTTTGCGAAGCTGGTCGGCGGTGGGGAAGCGGTTGTCGTGCAGCCGAAGATTATCTTCAACATGATTGTAAACACTCAGCAGATCAAGAATCCCTTTTTTATCAGCAATATTGGCCAAGGTTGCCGCTGAAGCGACAAGACCTTCTACCTCAAGTTCATTTGAAAACAGCAGAAAGCGAATCATCGACTGTATATCATCGGTGTCGCTGCGCTTTTCGGGTGATCCGTATCCTGCGCCTCCGGGAATAACATCGAGCGGGGGAAAATCAGAGAGTATCACTACACGCGGACGCATAGCAACATCTCCGCCTGCCGGGTAAGTTTTGTCGTTTTTAATACTATTTTTAGTTGCACTAATGCCATTTGCATTGATAAAGAATGAACCAAACAGAAGTCCACCTCCTGCTGATAAACCCGCATTTTTAAAAAATTGTCTTCTTGTTACCCCTTTGTGCATATTTGTTTTCAGTAATTTTTATAAATCGATTTGAAATTCGATAATCATTTTTGCTTTCAACTTTCTACGTTTAATGCGCCTTGATTATAATACGCCGATAGGAAGCCAAACCGGGCGTTCCATTGTCCTTTAACTGAAGTATCAAATGAATTTCATTATCATTTAAATCTTTCGGTACAACCAGTTTTTGCTTCGCAGATGAAGGATTTTCAATTTTGAAATCGCCATCGTAATTTCCGGCTTCGCGATATATAAACCAGTTAAAACTGAGTTGATCTTTATCAGGATCGAATGATTTGGAAGCATCAAGTTTGATGGTTTTTCCGGGTTTAACTTTTATGGTTTGAACTTCATTTTCTCTTTTTCCGTTGACAACTGCAATCGGTTCGTGATTCACTTCCTCAGGATTTTTTAATGAATAGTTGAGCCGGTTTTCAAAACTGCTTTTTGCATCGGCAACCCAATGTTTCATCTCAGCAACATCAACACCGCAGGTATGGAAATAACCATCCGGAAATGGTTTTCCCATAGGTTTGAACATACTTCCCCAGCTTCCGTGAGTTGGATTGAGCGGGTCGTTCAGCCCGAGGTTTGCACTCAGCAAATACAAAAACGAAGGAGTATCGCCCTCACCGCCATCATCATAAATTTCCGACATTGGTCCGTGTCCGTTTACCTCTTTTGCTGTCATGGGTTTTACATATCCCGAATCGCGGCTGAAAACGTAATACCAGAAATGATCAGCATCGTGCAGCAGCCATTTTGGAGAAACACGTTCACCATTGTAAGTGGATTTCACATCACCCAGATTGGCACATTTTAACGACTGAACATCGTTGAGATTGATGAGGTAATCGAAAGAAATATCCTGTAATAAAATGCCAAAAACATGAAGTTTGTTCAACAGTTTTTGGAATTTCTCTGCACTGTTTCTTTGTTTGTAACGGTAAAGCGCCTGAACAAAAGTAATCGGCCCACCCCAGGATTCAACAAAAATTGGACGGTCATCGTCTTTATCGAACACCTGTTGCAAAAATTCGCTTCCGTCCGAATCTTTTGGTTCGCCGTTAGGATTATTCCCTTGGCCAATCCAATCCTCAAATCGAATATCGCCCCATTCGCTTTCAACGTAGCGACTGGCAATTTGACCTTTGAACTTTTTGGTGTTGGTAAGCCAGATGATTGGTAAAGCGCCGTTTCCCTTTTTTGTAACCGACTGCAACTGTTCGGGAGTTGGATAACCGTTGTGATGTTTGCTTATCTGGTTGAATTCCTGTTGATACGCATTTAAAATCGACTGGCCTTTTTCCCACGGGCCTTTGTCGTTGAATTTATAATCAGGCAATTGCGGAGTAATGATAATCGCCTCGGTTTCGAACTGATGGGCGTAATACAAGTAACGAATGAGTGAGTTTCCGTCGTCATGTGTCATATCGGTCAGGATAACTACGCGGAATTTATCGGTTTGTTGGGCAGAAAGAACTGTAGGAAGGACTAAAAGCAGTAGAAGTAAAAAAGAAATTTTATACATGTTTTTATATTATTAAAAGTAAAAAACAAAAACCATATTAAAAAAAGTAAATATTTTTCACGGATTTACATTAACAATTATTCTTTGATATTGGGTTAGTACCGGCTCACCCGAATCTTTAACTTCCAGAATCAAATGCAGTGTTCCGCTTTCATTGGTTGATGGTATTTGAAAGCTGATTTTACTTATTTCAGGATTTTTGATTTCAGGAATATTTTTCAATGTTGATGGTTCTTTGTAAAAATACCAGTTGTAAGTCAACGCATCTCCATCCGGGTCAGTACTTTTTGAGGCATCGATGGAAATTGTTTTTCCCGGTTTTACTGTCAAATCATCTTTGCAGTTGATATTAATTTCGGGATAGTGATTTGCCTTTTCAAATGGGTTTTCGCACCAGTCCATTCGGGCGGCAAAGTCATTCTGAATATCCAAAAGCCAGCGCCACTGAGGTTTCAACCGGTCGCCATCATCGGATGCATCGAAATATTGATATCCGTTTGTTGTTTCGAACCTGCCTCCCCAACCTCCGTAAACCGGATTTTCGATTGCTCTTAAGCCATTATTAATGAAGTGAAAAAATGCCGGCGAATCACCTTCACTGAAATATTTCTGTGCATACAATTTACCGTAATTTCCATGACCTTCCTTTACATTTTTGGTAGTCCATTCTTCGCTGAAAATGTAATGGTTGGAATATGGATGTCCTTCGTGTTGATAATTCAATGCCACAAACTGGTGAGAGCGGATATATTTTACTTTCGGAAAATTCTCCCTGATCCACTCTGAAGTTTTGTCCTGATCGGCGATGGCAAAAATCCATAATTTTTCCAATGCCCTGTTAATTTCCTTTTCGCTGTAATCTCGTTTCAAATCAGAAAGTGCCTGGGCAATGGTATTTGTTCCGCCCCAGGCCTGTACCCAAACCGGTTCAGGATTTTCATCAAGTAAAACATTAATAATATGTTTAGCACCATCGGTTTCAATCGGACCGGAATAGTCGAGGTATTTTTCTTCCATGTTTCCGGCATAAATTACCTTTTTTAACTCATCCACTGTGGGATAGCCGGGCAGATGTTTTAACAGGTTCGGCCTTATTTTACCGTATTCATCAATCATTTCCTGCATCCAAACCACACCGTGACCATGTTTTTGCCACATCGAATTTCCATAAATCAGTCCTTCAATTTTGAATTCGTTGGAGTACAAAAGAAATCGCATAAACGATGTTTTGTCGTCGATTTCGCCGTCGGTGGTTACAATAATTCGTGGTTTTGCAGTTTCTTTTTTTATAGATGAACCACAGCAAATCAATGAATTCAGCAAAATTATGACAGGGAAAAAATACGGAAAAAGCAACTTTTTCATTTTAAACAATTTCATGGTTTAACCGTAATAATTACCCTTTGATAGCGGGTTAACGAAGGTTCTCCATTGTCAGAAACAGCCACTACAAAATGTAGATTTTCAGGTTTTGTAACTTTCGGGGCAGTAACCGTTATTTTTGAGTTGCCTTTATCGTCGATTTTTATTTGCGAAGGAAAGGTGCCTGCTTCGCGGTAATAAATCCATTCGAAAGATAACTTGTTGTTATCCGGGTCGGTTGAAGTTGAAGCATCAAGAACAATTGGCTGGCCCGATTTTACTTCGATATTGTTTGTATGTTTCAACGCTGCAACAGGTGGATGATTTGCTTTATCAAAACTTGTGGTACACCAGTCCATGCGGGCAGCAAAATCGTTCTGGTAATGGTTTCGCCAGCGCCAGATGGTTGCCTGCCGGTTGATGTAAATGGTGCCGTCAACCTCCACCCAATCGTCGGTATCGGTCCAGATTTTCCGCTGTTCTGGTTCATGAAAAAAGATTCGGGTGTAGGGCTGATAAAATTCATACCGTCCTCCCCACGAACCCCAGTTGGGATGTTCAGACGAGCTCAAACCGTTATTGATGAGGTACATAAACGAGGGTGAATCGCCTTCCATAATGTATGGAATATCGGGATATTGCTGGCCCAACGGACCGTGGTTTTGCTGAATGTTTTTATCCACCCATTCATTATCGACAATATATTTATCGGCACCACTGAGGAAATTGTAATGTCGTTCGCCTGAAATACCAGTCCAGGTGGCATAATAATAACTGTGTGCGTCGTTTTCATGATATCCCGGGCTAACGATGTAAAACAAATCGTGAAAGGTATTGCGAATCCATGGCCCGGAATTATCCTGATCAGAAATGGTATAAACCCTTATTTTGCTGGTGAATTTTTTTACATCTTCTGCCGAACGGGTTGTTTTAACTTTCCACAATGCCTGTGCTAAACAATTCGCGCCACCCCAAATTGGAATCCAAACCGGGCGTGGGTCGTCTTTGTCAACTATTTCGATTATCAAATCAGAGCCTTCCGAATCTTTTCCTTCACCAACTGCAGCCATACCAAAATCGGGATATCCTTTTTTAATTTTTTCTTTCAGAAAGGTGTGTGTTGGAAAACCTTTTTCATGTTTTTCGAGGTTGTCGCGCACTTTTCCATAGGCGTCCACAATTTCGTGAATACGCCATTCTGCGGTTTTGTTACGCTGCCAGCACGATGTGGTTGCTACAATCCCTTCAACGTCGAACTGGTTGGCATACAATAAAAAACGCACCATCGACATGGCATCGTCAGGCTCATTTTCAATGTCAGTCAGAATCAGGATTCTGGTTTTTTCTGGAGTTGATTTTGGTTCAACACCTTTACAATGAATGGTAAAAAGGATAAACAAAATAATGAAATGGTAAACAGGTTTAATCATGGTTTTAGTTTTTAACAAATAAAGTAAAAAGTATTTTATGCTGAAAAAGTATCTTTACAAATCTTTAAAATGAAAAATATACAATTGTGTTTAAGGGGAGTACTAATATTGGTGTTGGTTATCGGTATTTTCTCGTGTAAAACAAACCAACCCGTAAAGCTTGACATGGAAAATTATTTTGCATGGTGCATAGTTCCATTCAACAACCAAAACCGCACACCTGAACAGCGTATTGATATGCTGAAAAGACTTGGGTTTGTTTCGTATGCTTACGACTGGCGCGAAAAACATTTGCCCGAAATGGCGAAGGAAATTAAACTGGCCACCGAAAATGGAATTAAAATGAATGCGGTTTGGATGTGGATTGACAATACAGATTCAATTGGCCAGCTTTCACTAAACAACCAAAAAGTTTTACAGACATTGGAAGAAACAGGTTTAAAAACGCAAATCTGGATGAGTTTCCCGGAGGATTATTTTGACGAAATGGGCGAAGATGAGCGATTGGACAGGGCTAGCGAAATGATTGGTTTTTTAAGCGATGAAGCCACGAAAAGAGGTTGTAAAATCGGGTTGTACAATCATGGCGGCTGGTTTGGTAATCCTGATAACCTCGTGAAAATCATTGAAATGTTGCCTGGGAAAGAGATTGGAATCATTTTCAATTTTCATCATGCACACGATTTGTTGGCTAATTACGATGAAATGGTAAAAAACATGATGCCTCATTTATGGGCGGTGAACCTGAATGGGATGAACCCTGCCGGGCCAAAAATTCTACCCATTGGCAGCGGTGAAAAAGAGGCAGAAATGATAGCTGTTTTGAAGAATAATGGATTCAACGGACCATTCGGAATATTGGGCCATATTGAAGATGCTGATGTGGAAAAGGTTTTGCAGGGGAATTTGGAAGGGTTGAAAAAGGTGATGAGTTCTAAAAATAGTTGAATAGTTAACAACTGAAATCTGAACCTGAAAACAAAGTATTTATTAGATGTTTTGATTAAGAACCACCCCGGCCTGAGAACGTAATTGTGTTATATCCAAAATGATTGCAGTTCAGGCCACCCCGCCTTGAAAAAAGGAGGCGGGGAAAGTTCGTTATACGAGGTAATTTAAAAGATTTAACGACTGAAAATTACACCTGAAAATAAAGAGTTTATTAGATGTTTTGAATAAGAACCACCCCGGCCTGAGAACGTATTTGTGTTACATTAAAAATGATTGCAGTTCAGGCCACCCCGCCTTGAAAGAAGAAGGCGGGGAAACGTCTGCAATTTAAGTTGATTCATTATCCGAAGAAATATTGATTTCCAAAGGGATGCATTCAATTTATCAATCTATTTTGCTTTTATCGAGGTGTTTTCAAACAGTTTCATCAGGGTAGTAATAGCACCAACCAACCCGGCAAAAATGCCAAACGATTTTTCGATTGTTAAACCCTGCGAAATAAAAATAAAGGCGCCCAGTGGGATGAGAATGAGCAAAATAAGGTATTTTGCATTTTTCCAACCACCCTTCAAACCCAGTTTGCCTTCAATTGCTTTAATCTCCGAGTTTGAAATGTGCTGTAAAATGTATTCATTAAAATCGCGGGCAAAAAGTACGGGAAACGGTTTAATAATAATCAGCTTTTTTTCTATGAGTTGCATAATGATTTTTTTGTTGTTTCGGTTCATCAATCCGTCATCAACCAAATCATACAAAACAATTTTTTCGTAATAGGTTAAATTTTTCCAAATTTTCGAATAACACAATTCTGGATTAATGTTCTTGTAATAATTTTGAATGTGTTTTCCTGTTAGTTTGTCTTCAGGTTCATCGGTCCGGAAATGATAGATATAACCATCGTATTTAATATAATCCTCGAAAATAATTTTCCATCTTTTGCGGAGTATATAAATTTCAGTTAATTCTTTCACTGACAGTTCATTCGAAGAGATAAAGTCGTCATAGTACTCGTCGATTATTTCCATTTCAAAAGGCAAATCGACAATTATTTTTTTAGAGTTATCATGATTCAAAGCAGTAAGTGAATCAAGCAGCTGGTTATGTTTTGCAATTTCAGGAATGCAATCATTTAATCCAGTAATCCAAATAATTTCGGCAGAGTTTTTTAAGTACAATTCGCTGTTAAAGCCAGGTTGGTAGAAATTCACAGCCTGAACCGATTCAATAATTTTTGTATCACTTTTCCTGTTTTTTATTGAATTAACGGTTTCGGTCAGAAATAAATCGCCGTTAAAAGATTTTAATAAAATCCGCCCATTGGTATCGCTGTTTAAAAAACTAAGCCAGTTAATATTTGATAATTTGGGCTTTTCATTGTTTAAATTTAGAAAAACGGTTGCAGCAAATTTTACCAAATGCCAGATACAAATAGCTGCCAGCAAAAAAACAAGTCCTAATAGTAATATATGTTGTTTTGCAGTGGTTGGTTTTTTACCTGCTGTAACAAGTAGTGTTCCTTTTTGGCTAAACGCCGGAAAATAGAGCGAATCATTGGTTAACTGCCATTCGGTTTTTTGATTTTTGCCTGCAAGCAGCTCGCGGTGACTGTACCCATTTGTAATCGGATCGGGCAACGACGCATAAATTTTCTCGGAAGTATTCAGGCGGGCAACAGTTTTCTGTAATTTAAAATCTTCAATAATGTTGCTTGGAAAATACTCTATTTTCAATTTATCGATGTCGTTTCCCTGAATTCTTTTAACCCACTGTGAATCAAAATCCTTTTCAGATTTAAGAATTAACAGGTTTTCCCCGGCAACTTTAAAAAGTTGCTGTTGTTTCCAAAGTTTTTCTTCGAAATATCTGACCGAAAAATAGGAGTGAACAACCGGAATTACTGAAAATATACTCAGCCAGAAAAACAGTATTGCCAGGTAAGTGGTTTTTACCTTTTCTGTGGAAGGAGATTTTAATTCCTGTTTTTGTTTTTCGTCGTTGAAATATTTGAATATAAATGGAATAATAATAGCTGTAACAAGTAAAATTATTAGCGGAATAATAAGCGAATCGATTGATTCCAATTTCCAGAAAGAAAGCAGAATAAGAATAATGATAAAGGCAAAAATCAGGTTTTCGGGGAAATATTTTCCTGTGAAATAATCTTTGAATATTATCTGGTCGCGTTTTAAAAAAAACAACGAGGCAAAGAAAGTAAATGCAACGCTGAGAAACTGAAGCAACAAAACATTTACAAGGTCGGCCTGAACAACAAAACTTGAAATTCCTGCCGCAGCAATTAAAGATAGAATTACCAGCAATCCCTTGTATGACTGGTATTTTGTTGGTTGATAAGCCAGCCAGTTTAAGAACCGGAATACATTGGGTTCGTTTTTGTTTTGACGAAAAGTAATGCGAAGCATAAAAAAACCTACAATGGTTACAAACTGAAGGCCAATCATAAAATAAAATGTAATCAGGAAAATCCGCGCATTTTTTCTATCGGTTTGATTTAAATCGAGTAGAGTAATATGGAAAAGTTGAGTATCTTTTATGGGAACAATTCGAGCCAGACACTTTTTCTCGTTGTATTTTATCTGCATATTATCTTTCACCTTTAGTTGAATAGCATTTAAAATGCCCGGATCCGATTCGCATTCTTCAATAAAGTTTTCGTGCAGGTTTTTCGACTTTTTCGAATGATATAAAACTTTACCTATGTTGTCGATAACAACAAATTCAATGTCTTTCGGCAAAACCTGGTTGTACAGCGATGGTATTTTTGAAGTTATTGCTAGCACCTGCCCGTTTTTATATTTCGAAGTGTGAAACGAGATTGCAGTTTCGAAATCACCTGTATTGTACGATTGAATTGATTCGAGGTAAAAAGGGGTATTGTCGGCAGTTTGCCATAGCAAATTGGGATCAGCGGCGTTTTTAAAATACGGCCTTTTACTTAGGTTTATGGCCACTGCATCAGAAAACGGAGTTCGTGTCACTGCTTTTTTTACAAAACCCTCTGAATCGATGAGAATAATCTCGTTAAGTGGAAAAGGGCTGTTTAAAGTGTCATGCTGAAAGAATGAATCATCAGAACCGAATTTATTTTTAACCAGTTGTGCAAGCACTGAACCCTGTGTATTTTCTTCCCTGGCAATTGAATTTCCAAGTTTTTTTATTGAATCGATGTCTTTTGAAATATTCGAATTCAGCAAATCAGAAATGGTTACAATCCGCTTTGAAAGTTCGATGCGGTCAACAATATGATTTTTAAATAAACTAATGAAGATTAAAACAAACAAGGCACTTCCAAATAGTATAGAAACTGCACTACCCGCAACATCCATTGCTTTTAACCGCTCTTTCGGGCCTATAAACATTGTTTTCAAAACAGGCATTCCTACAAAAATAAGGAGTAAAATGCCAGCAACAAGTATCAGAATTCTACTGTTGAAGGTACGTGTTATGCTTTTAAATTTAGTGTCAGTTATTAATCCGGCAATATAAAATCGTTTACCATCAAAATCAATGGGCAAAATCATAATGTGCTTCTCTTTTCCCCTGATATCTAGTAATTTATAAATACCACCCTGAGAATTGTTTGTAGTGTCGCACAAAGGTTCGGGATTTGTAATATCAGCCAGATTGTCGAGATTCGAATTATAGAAAACCATCTTATTATCAAAAAGAACGATATTTTCGAAAAGCTCGTCGAATTTCAGTCCTTCCATAAATTTGTTAATCGGGACCTGGTTAACAACCTTATCATTTAAATAATAGCTAAGGTTTTGGTAAGAATAATTTTGTTGGATTTTAGCACCATAAGCTTCATTCATTTTTAACAATGATTCTGCCATCGGAGTTTCACTGACAAAATTCATAAACAGTGTGTTTTCCTTGTTCGAATAAACAAAAGAAGTATCGGTGCCTTTATTGATATAACTTGTTTTTACATAAGGGAAAAGGTCGTGCACAACACTATTTATTTTTTTGTAATTATCATCATCGGGATTCTTTACCTTGATTAGCGATAAATCCTGGAAATATTTTATCGAGTAGTAAACTCCGTAATTTTTAAAGTGGGTTTCGTAATAATCGTACTTACCAACCATATTGTTTCCATATTCTTTTAAAATTCTGAAAGCGCGTTGAGTAAGATCCGATTTCTGCTTGGGAATGTACACGAAAAAATAGGTAAAGTAGATAAAAATAAAGGCCAGAACGATAACAATCCAGCCCACATAATTCGCGTTTTTGATAATTTTAGTTTTCATTTTATATATTGGAATTTAATGGCTTACCAAATATACGTTAAATAGATACCCGAGTCAATACATACTTTTTTCTCTTAATTTAAAAAAGAGTCACTTCTTAACTTCGAAATTCAAATCAAAAAGCATTCGAATCAGGAAGTAAGATTTAAAAAGTCAATCAAAAACTCTTTGCCAAAAACAAATTCTTTAACAAATTAAGGCAGGTTACAATTTGGAACAATTATAAATACTTGAAAATGTCTTTGTTACGTTATTTTATTGATAGATAATAGCTAATTTCGGCAATACAAACCTATTAGAACAAAGCATTAATGAACAGACTAAATCATAAAATATTTATTTCTGTAATGGTTATTACAACGTTGGTTGTGTTTCTATTACTGGCATTTTATGGCGCTGGCTATTATTCTACTAACCTTGAAGATCGGTTTTTTCATGCATTGAATGAAAACCTGAAACCAAGCGGATTAATTGGTCACGGCATTGGTATTGCAGGTTCCTTTTTTATGCTTTCCGGAGTTTTTATGTACATGGCGCGTAAACGTGTTCGAAGTTTTTCGCGTATTGGAATCCTCAAGCACTGGCTCGAATTTCATATTTTTCTATGCACATTGGGTCCGATATTAGTTTTGTATCACACCTCTTTTAAATTTGGCGGACTGGTTGCATTAAGTTTCTGGAGCATGGTTGCAGTTGTTATCAGTGGAATTATCGGTCGTTTTATTTATTTACAGATTCCACGAACCATCGAAGGACGCGAAATGAGTTTAAATGAATTAAATAAACTGAAATCGGGATTTTTTCATGAGATTGATGAAAATATTAAAATTGACCCGGAAATTATTTCATTCCTAAACCAAACACTTCAGGTAAAATCACCCGATTCAAAGGGAAATTTCTTTCGGAATATAGCACCTCAGTTACAATTCGAAAAAAAATTGATTCACCAGATTGAGGTAAAACTTAAATCAGAGCACATTTCGCGGAAAGATTATAAGGCTTTAATAAAGTTGGTAAAAGGAGAAATTGTATTAAACCGCCGGATTGCCTGGCTTTCTTCAATGCAGAATTTATTACGGTACTGGCATGTTGCCCATTTACCATTTGCACTTGTAATGTTGGTAATCATGATAATACACGTGATTGTGGCGTTAGTTTTTGGATACAACTGGATATTTTAGATCATGGAAAGTTTTGTAGAACAAATAATTATTTACGGCATTGTCGGAATTTTTCTGGTGGTTGTAATTATTGTTTATGTCCGTAAAATGAAACGTGAATCGATGATTGTGGAAGAAAAAATCAGGATTGCCAAAGAAGATGGTTTACATGAACCTGTTTCGCTGCATCCGGTAGTCGATGTAAATTCATGCATTCAAAGCGGGGCCTGCATCCGTGCTTGTCCCGAACACGATATTCTTGGAATAAGAAATGGAAAGGCAACTGTTATCAATGCCAGTCGTTGCGTGGGTCACGGCGCCTGTTTCCATGCGTGTCCAACCCAGGCCATTTCATTGCACATCGGTACCGAAAAACGTGGAGTTGATTTGCCTCATGTAAATCCGTTTTTCGAATCGAATGTTAAAGGAATTTTTATTGCGGGCGAAATGGGCGGAATGGGATTGATTAAAAATGCGGTGGAGCAGGGGAAACAAGCTGTTGACAGTGTTTTGAAATGTCTGGATTCGAAAAAAAGTGCAGAGTACGATTTAATTATAATTGGCGCAGGACCAGCAGGAATTTCGGCTACACTTCAGGCAAAAAAATACAATTTAAAAACACTCACGCTCGAACAGGATTCGTTGGGTGGAACGGTTTTTACTTTTCCCCGTGCCAAAATAGTAATGACATCGGCAATGGATTTACCACTTCACGGAAAAGTGAAACTGGTTGAAACCAGTAAAGCACAGTTACTCGAATTGTGGACAAGCGTAATAAAAACAAACGATATTCAGATTCACGAACACAGAAAAGTAGAAAAAGTATTTCCGAAAAATGGTGGATTTGCTGTTCATATTGCCGACGGAACTGTTTATACCACGCAATGTGTTTTACTGGCTATTGGCCGCCGTGGTTCGCCCCGAAAATTGAATGTGCCGGGAGAAGATCTCACAAAAGTGGCTTACCGGCTGCTTGAACCCGAATTGATTTCAGGGAAAAAAATTATTGTGGTTGGTGGTGGAGATTCGGCCATTGAAACAGCACTTCTTTTGATGGATGAAAACGAGGTAACACTTTCATACAGAAGTGAAACGTTTTCAAGGTTAAAACCGAAAAACAATGAAAAACTGCAGCAGGCAATTACTTCAGGAAAATTAAATGTAATTCTTAAATCGGAACTGATTTCGATTGAAGAGAAAAGGATAAACCTGAAAGTAGCAGGAAATGAAGATATACAGAAATTAGAAAACGATTTGGTTTACATTTTTGCTGGTGGAGAATTGCCAACCGAATTTCTGATTAATGCAGGAATTGAGATTACACGGAAATTTGGAGAAGCCGTTTTAAAACACGAAAAAAAGTAGTGTAAATACATGGGTAAATTGTTAAAATATGGTGCTTTTGTATTTTGCCTTACCTTTTTTGCAGGGCAGGCAGGTGCGCAACTTTCACCGGGAGAACTTACCAAAGCTCATGCCCACCTCGATGGTTTATCGAATTGTACCAAATGCCATATTTTAGGCGAAAAGGAAACAACATCGAAATGTCTGGAATGCCACAAGGAAATCAAAAATTTAATCGATAAGAAAAAAGGCTACCACGCATCATCGGAAGTGAAAGGGAAAAAATGTGCTGAATGTCACGGCGAACATTTTGGTCGCGATTTCAAAATGATTCGGTTTGATGATAAAAAGTTTGATCATAAAATAACGGGTTACAATCTTGAAGGTAAACACAACGAAATAAAATGTATTGATTGTCACAAATCTGAACTCATAAAAAATAAAATCTCGCAGAAAAAAGGGGACAGTTATCTGGGATTGGGAACCGAATGTTTGTCGTGCCATAAAGATAACCATCAGAATACTTTATCGAAGGAATGTCTCACCTGTCATAATCAAACTGCGTTTAAACCGGCCACTGCTTTTAATCATTCAAAAACAAAATTTGCACTTGTTGGAAAACACCAAACTGTAAGTTGCGAAAAATGTCATAAAACAGAACAGCGAAACGGGCAGAATTTCCAGGTTTTTGCGGGTGTTGCTTTTGCCAATTGCACAAGTTGCCACGTTGATGTGCACCAGAATAAATTTGGAGCTGATTGCCGGAAATGTCACAACGAGTTTTCGTTCCATGAAGTGAAAACTATAGGTAATTTCGATCATGAAAAAACTGATTTTCCACTAAGAGGCAGCCACGTGGTTGTTGATTGTAAAAAATGTCACACAAAGGGTTTAACCGCAACATTAAAACATGCCAGGTGCACCGATTGTCACAAGGATTATCATGAAAACCAGTTCGTTAAAAACGGTGTGTCTCCCGATTGTGCCGAATGTCATACTGTTGAAAAGTTTATCCCTTCACTTTACAGTATTGAAAAGCACAATAAATCAGCTTTTCCGCTTGAAGGATCTCATCAGGCCACACCTTGTTTTTCGTGCCATAAAAAGGGAGATAAATGGAACTTTGGCAACATGGGAAAACAATGCATTGATTGTCATGAGAATATTCATAAAAACTTTCTCGATGAAAAATATATGCCTCAGAACAACTGCAAAAACTGT
Source organism: Draconibacterium sp. (assembly GCA_041737765.1). Lineage (GTDB taxonomy): Bacteria > Bacteroidota > Bacteroidia > Bacteroidales > Prolixibacteraceae > Draconibacterium. The sequence continues at coordinate 49,062 of JBGSRA010000071.1, forward strand.
CATTCGGTAAATCTTTGGACTGAGATTTCGTTCAATCACAATCTGACCAGTTTTGAACTTTTGGGGAAACACGCCAATGCAACGTGTAAAAGTTGTCATTTCAGGGAAATAAACGGAAATAAAATTCAGCAGTTTAAAAATATGGGCAGAAATTGCGAAATCTGCCACACCGATGTCCACTTTAAACAGTTTGAAAATGAGGGTAAAAACGATTGTGAACGATGTCATGCTTTTAATAACTGGAATGCTGAGAAATTTAATCATGATAATTCCCGTTTTAAGTTGGACGGGAAGCATCAAAACGTGGCTTGTGATAAATGTCATAAACCCAACGATTCATTAATACGAAAATACATAGTGTATAAATTAAAAGATATCACATGCGCAAGTTGTCATTAATACCGGTATTGTTGCTTTTAATGGTACAATTATGGGCACAGCAAAATCCGCATGGTAAGGATTTTATTCTGAACTGTGTCGATTGTCATACAACCGGAGGATGGAAATATTCGGCCAGTGCTGCTTTTAACCACAACAACACCCAATTTAAACTCGAAGGACAGCACGTTTATACCAATTGCCGTGAATGTCATACTTCGCTGGTTTTTGCTGAAACAAAGACCAATTGTTCCGATTGCCATACCGATATGCACAATACAACGGTTGGTAATGATTGTGCCAAATGCCATACACCAAAATCGTGGATTGTAAGTAATATAACCGAAATCCACCAGCAGAGCCGATTTCCGTTGCTCGGGGCTCATAATACAGCCGATTGTTCCGCCTGTCATACCTCCGCTTCAAAACTCGAATTTCAACCATTGGGTGTGGAATGTATCGATTGTCACCGTACCGATTACAACGAAACTAAAAATCCAAATCATGTTCAAACCGGACTTTCGACAAATTGCATTGAGTGCCATAAAATTGAAGCATTTGAATGGACTTCCTCGGGATATAATCACAATTTTTTCCCACTAACAAAGGGTCATCAGATAAATGAATGTTCAGCATGTCATACCGGAGATGTTTTTCAACCTCTTTCTGCCGAATGTTATAGTTGTCATCAAACTGATTTTAATATTGCAACCAATCCAAAACACAAGCAACCTGATTTCTCCACCAAATGTACCGACTGTCATACCACTGATGTTGACTGGAAACCGGCGAAATTTGACATTCATGATGCCAGTTTTTTCCCAATTTATTCAGGCGAACACAAAGGAGAATGGGAAAGTTGCACCGACTGTCACAAACAATCCGAAAACTATTCGTCTTTTACCTGTATCGATTGTCATGAACACAACAAATCGGATATGGACAAGGAACACAGGGAAGAAAATGGCTATGCCTACAACAGCAATGCGTGTTTTGCCTGTCATCCAACAGGAAATAAAGATGGTGCATTCAATCACAGCAAAACAGATTTTCCTTTAAAAGGTGCTCATGTTCAAACCGATTGCCTGCAATGTCACACAAATGGCTATAGCGGAACTTCAATGCTTTGTAACAGTTGTCATACTAAAGATTACCAGGAAGCTGTTAAACCTGCTCATGCTACTGCCGGAATTTCAACTGAATGCGAAATCTGCCATGATGAAACTAAATGGATACCCTCCACTTTCAACCACACTACAACGAGCGGTTTTGAACTGACCAACGGCCATTCGGGAAGACAATGTTCGGAATGTCACACCGGCAATACCACCAGCGCCAATTCTGAATGTGTGAGCTGTCACCAGGAAAATTACAACGAAGCACCCAACCACATTTCACAGAAATTTCCGGTTGAATGCCTGCAGTGTCACAATACAAAGGACTGGGGAGAATATTCTTTCAACCACAATAATACAGCATTCCCACTTACAGGTTCGCACATCGCAACCGAATGTGCTGCCTGTCACACGGCAGGTTACGCCGGAACTCCAAAGGAATGTAACGCCTGCCACAACGATAATTACACATCGGCGCAAAACCCGGGACACACAGCATCAGGAATATCGAAAGAATGCCAGACCTGCCACGGAACAACAACATGGATACCTTCCACTTTCAACCACATTGCATCAACTGGTTTCGAGCTGACCAACGGTCACTCGGGCAAACAGTGTTCGGAATGTCACACGGGCAATACCACCAGTGCCAGTTCGGAATGTGTAAGCTGCCACCAGGAAAACTACAATGAGGCGCCCAACCACATTTCACAGAAATTTCCGGTT
>JBGSRA010000077.1:0-26431 GCA_041737765.1 Draconibacterium sp.
TATTCTTTGATAAACACTTACAATAGTTTGTATGCGATTGAGATAATATTACCCAAATCAACAATTTGGGATATTCATTGAAAATTTTAATATGATTTTTAGCATCGGGCAAATATTAACTTATATTTCCAATTCGTAAAAAGTTAGTTTGAAATACCAAATTTGTATCCTGCGAAGTAAGCCATTGGAATATAAGCTAAAACGAGGTCAACAATGGTAAACCAAATTGGAGACGGCAACATGATTATATTGATGATTCCGCCAGCCAGGAAAAATACACCAATTACCATAGCAAACAGCATTTTACGGTTTGTAGCGATTAACGCTGTAAGCAGTGTTCCCACAAATGTTCCCAATGAGTGGGCCAAAAATGGAAATAAAAAATGTTTTGGCTGAAACAGATGCATCGAAGCTTTTAATCCTTCCATTGTGGTATTATCCGCGCCTTCGGGTGGTGGAATAATTGAACCACTAATCATGATGATTCCCATATTCACTGCACTTCCTGCAACTAATCCAACGATAATTGCCAGGATATTTCTAACGATTGGTTTCATCTCAAATCAATTTAAAATTTTTTGTTTTTATTTTAAAAATTCCTTAAACCACAAACCGCTGTCTTTGATTATTCGGGCTTGTGTTTCAAAATCGATATATACCAGGCCATACCTGAGATTATATCCTTCACTCCACTCAAAATTATCCATCAGCGACCAGCAAAAATAGCCTCCTACATTGTACCCTTCATTTTTCGCCCTTAAAACCTGTTCGAGATATCTCTGATAATAACTTATTCTCGCAATATCGTGAACACGGTTGTTGGTAACCTGATCAGGAAAAGCACTTCCGTTTTCGGTGATTATTATCTTTTTTACTCCATTGTACGCAGCAAACTGTTTTATCATTTCATAAATCGATTCAGGGTAAACTTCCCAACCCATCTCAGTAATCTCCTCTGCACCTCGTTTTTCAGGTTTAATCTCCAATCCTTTCATATACGGAATGAACCATTTGTATTTTGCAACTTCGCGTGTATAATTCTGAACGCCAATAAAGTCGAAATCAAAAACAAGTTTTTCCATGTCGCCATCTTTGATATAGTCTCCGATTTTTTTCAAAACAGGCAGACTTTTAACAGGATAGCCCATTCCAAGAGAAGGTTCAATAAATAACCTGTTCATTAATGCATCCCAACGTTCAACTGCAACACCATCTCTTTCATGGTTTTTCCACGGCGTTACATACGAACATGAAAATGTTGTCCCAATATTTGCATTCTTTACATTTGAACGAATAATTCTGCCACCTTCTGCCTGACACATCGCTGCATGATGAACGGAAGGAACAAAATTTTTAATGCCCCGAAGTCCCGGGGCGTGTATCCCCACCATATGGCCAACAGTTGTAAATGCAACAGGTTCATTTAAAACAATCCAGTTTTTAACTTTGTCGCCATACGAACGGGTTATCAGGTTTGTAAACTCAGAAAACCAGTTAATAATTTCACGATTTTGCCAACCACCCTTATTTTGTAAAGCCTGCGGCAAATCCCAGTGATACAGGTTAATCCAGGGCTGAATACCACTTTCCAGACATTTGTCAATTACCCTGTGATAAAAATCGATTCCTTTCTGGTTTACAACACCGGTTCCATCGGGAAGCACGCGACTCCAGGAAGTACTAAACCTGAAAACATCCAAGTTCAACGATTTCAGTATATCGATATCCTGAGGGTATAAATGATAAAAATCGCAGGAAATATCGCCGTTATCACCGTTTTTTATTTTTCCTTTTTTATGTGTGAAATTGTCCCAGATGGATTCTTCTTTACCATCAGCATTCCATGCACCTTCTATCTGATAAGCCGCAGTAGAAGCACCCCATAAAAAGTTATCCCCAAATGCAGATTTTTTCAATCCCGGGTGATTTGAAAGTTCTGATTTTACCTGAAATTGTTTAGAAAAGATTTCAAAATCATTCATTAACAACATGGCTGTTGAATTTCCTGCGATACGCAATAATTGACGCCTGTTCATTCAAAAGTTTTAATTATTCATTGTTTTTCCGATTTGCCGAAATTCAATTTAAAAACTGTTGCCAGCCAAGTTAATCAATTACAATATAACTGGTTTTAAATGATGAAATGAAGTTGGGAATATTATCAAACAATTTCCAAATCCCAAAATTGATTAATATTATTTACCAAATCCAGTAAGTAATAATAAATGCCACAACCAGCAGCGATGCCAGATGATATCCGGTGTTGATAAAGAAAAGTTTCCACGAATTTTTCTCCCACACTGTTGCTCCCAACTGACCGGGAAGATAGAAACCAAGCCACGTGAAAATGGATGAATTTAAGGCGCTTGCAAACGGACTCATTTCTTCCATTCCAGGTACAAATTTCCAGGCTGCAATGTTATGAGATAAAACATAAGCCAACAGAAAATTTCCGATTATCATAAATGCCATGCCTTTAAACATCACCTTCTTGTCCGGCTTTTCGTTGGGATCGTAACCCATTTCCCTGCCCCAAACCTTGCCAAATAATGGTGTGTACCAGATAAATCCGAGAATAAAATTTGCAATCACTGCCACAAGAATTGCAACCATGTTAATTCCTAATTCCATAGTTTTGATTTTAAAATTGTTAAAGTTGAGTTATTTCTTCCGCTTCGAAGATTTCGCAATTTTATTGAATTCGAGGGCAAGATTAATCCAGAAATCAAATTCTTTGTTCGTTTTCATTCCGGTTTCATCAACCATTACATAACCTGTCATCGGGCGTTTTGTAAAATCCATGGTACGGCAACCATTCATTTCAACTGCTTTTTCATGAAATCCCGCGTCAACGCGGCACATCAATTCATTTTTCATGATACCGACACACATTTTGTCGTTTACCATAAAAACCAAACCTCCCATCATTTTCTTCTCTTCGACATCGGGAAGTTCTGCAAGGCGCTCTCTGACTCTGTTTGCCAGTTGTTCGTTATATGCCATGATTTCAGGTATTTGTTTGTACAAAAACAAAACATATCCGATTTTGTTCTTGCACATTCCTGAGATGAATATCAATTTAATTCAACCAAAATCTTCGGTCAAATTGTTGGCTTTCCTAAAAAAACCGGCAATTTTAATTTGTATTTAATTCTCTGACCTACCTGAAAATTGTTTCAAAGTAATTGGGCCTATGAAACCTGAAGGTTTTAATGGCATTTCCTTGTTCAGAATTGTGGTAATGGGTGAAGTAGTGTAAAGACTTTTTATTTTACCATACTGAATCAGGTCGCCGATGAACCGGTTACGACAAACATTGGCAACCGTTACTTCCAGCGTGTTTTCAGCTTTCAGAAAACCCGAAACATTGATTTCAGTATTTGGCATCCAGGCATAACTTAAAAGATTACCGTTTAACCGCACTTCTGCAGTGGCATCCATGTTACCTAAATTCATCAGAACTGAATTATTAGCTGCAGTAAAACCATTTGGCGCATCAAACTGAATGGTGTATTTCACCTTCCCGGCGAAATATTTAATGGCCGGATCATCAAAATCTGTCAGCGATTTTAAAGTGGTTATTTCAACCGGATTTATTTTCTCATCCGAAATCGGGAAAAACTCTAACCGGGCTTTGAAATTGGATAATTCAACTTCATGAGGCTGATTTAAAGTAGTTTTAAGTGTTTTACCATCAGCCAAACTAAATACGAAATCACCAGTTAAATGGGTAGTAAAACCATATTTGCCATTTGAAAATTCTGCCCGCGGAACAACTATTTTATCATCCGATTTTGCCAGTGGAAAAATTTGAATTCCTCCTTGTGAAACCCTGTTAATCGAGTTGTTGTCGAAACCATTTCTGAATACAAAAATCATAGATTCGTTTGGTTTAATCAAAACCGGAATTCGTACCTGATTTTTCTCTACCGAATAAACAGCTGGTTGAATTGACGTGCCATTCAAAGGATTCCAGATTTCAGGTACCTTGCTTTCAACACGGAATAACAATTCGCGGTTCAAAGGTTTGTTTTGCTGATTGAAGACAAACCAAACATCGGTATCATCCAATCTTTTATGAATAAACATGAGCTCTTTGGGATTGTTGCTGCTGGTATTAAAATCGGGTACCAACTCCATCTGTTTCAAAACTTCAGCAATTGGTTTTCCAGATAAAACTTTCCCTTTTCCATATTGATTTTCAGCAGTTTTGCCCCAAAGTGCATCAGCAAGTTTGCTGAATTCAACTGTGTTATTTTTAATTTCCTGAAGCGATAACATTTCGGTGGGTTTTGGCCCCCAGATAGTTAGACCTTCGTTTACCAGTTCGGCCATCCGCTTTAAAGTGGCAAAATTCATTGCCGTACTTTTGGGCAATGTCAGAACGGGGAAACTTTGTTTGCCTCCGAACCAGAGTTTACCATCCACCATTTTCGCTTTATTTAACAACATATCGAAATTACAGGCACCGGCCTGAAAACCGTATGGCAAATCATTAATGACACTTTTGCTAAAATATTGCGGAAGTTTATCTCCTGCATAAAAAATAACATCAACAACAGGTTCTCCTTTTTGCAGAACATATTGAATCCGTGACTGATAATCCATCCAGCCCTGTGCAAATTCCCACCATGGATTATTGCGGTTAAAGTGGGCGGCAAACTGCATTAAAGTAACACCCGGTTTTTTGTCGGACGGTTGATGTACGTAACTATGCAGAATCATTTGATTAATACCCGAACAATAGGCTGCATCGCCAAAAGGTTTTAAATCAGCCGGCGACTCGCTGTAATGAGCATATCCGGTATAAGCCTCAGAGCCAATAATTTGTTTGTTACAGGCAAGTGCAGCGAAAGTCGGAAATCCGGCTGTTGGCCTGTCGGCAGGCTGGTATTCGGCAAACTGATTTTGATTGGGTTGTGCCCAAAACTCGGTCATTGGCAAATCGGGGTAATTGTTGGATTTCAGAATATCCAGGGCAGGATAACCTCCATCATTCCCGTAAATGATTTCAGCATGCATTTCGAGTTGATTTTTGTGGCATAATTCACCAAAATGCTTAAAATATTTTTCATCGATCAGGTCTGAAATGGTTTTGTTGAAATCGTGTAAAAATGCCTCCGAAAGCTGTGTATTTTCAACTACTTCGCCACATAATACCGGAATCCATGGAGTAATTTCATACCCTCTTCGTTTGCCGAATTCCTTTGGAAAATTCTGTGTCCAGTTCTGAAAATTACACTCCCAACTATCGATGAGCAGAAATTTAAAGGTGTTGCCGGTAAAATTTCCGGCAGCATCAACTAATTTTCCAGCAAAACTATTGAAATGAAAATCCAATGCAACAGAATCCATTTTATCAACTTCAAGTCCGGTTCCTTCGGGAGTTGCAGGCCCATTTGTTTTACCGGTTGTAGTGTAGCCAAACCTGATTACACTCCACATACCTTTTGGCGCATTCCATTTCAAAACTCCTTCTGATGAAACTGAACCTGTTAAATCAATGATTGATTTTTCAGGTATGCCCATCAAATTATTCTGAGGTGTTACATCATAGCTGTTTTCGGTTAATCCTTTAACAGAACCTACTTTTTCGAGCAGTGCCGTTATTTTTGGTGAATATGCCGGACTTTCATCTCCCTTTAGTAATTCAACCTCAGAAAGTGCGTAATCATTACTGCTTTTAACACATTCAAGTTTGTAAAATTTCGATTTTGTTTCCGGAAATGAAATGGCAATCGATTCATTTACTCCAACAAGTTCAAAGCCCCTGATTTTATTATATTTAACACCGTCGTTTGACGATGAAAGCACAAACTGTGTTGTTATTTTTGACATATCGCTCCAATCGAATACCAATCGGGGAAAGAAGACTATTTTATCAGCCGTAAATCCGGAAGTAAACGAAATGGTTATTGCATCCCCGGTTTTAATTTTCAATTCGCTTAACGGGTTATCATCATTTAAAATAATACCTGCACCGGTTTTATTTAAAATAACTTTTGGCTCTGCTTTTTGATAGGTATTCAGATTTTCGCTGACTGGAAATGCAACTACTGCAACATCGCGGTAAAAATCGTTAACAGACTGCGGCTTATCCAGTTGTGCATTGATTTCCTTTCCTCCTTCAATAGTAGTTTTGGTCCAGACATACTGTTTCATCGACTTTTCAGGTGTAATCCACGGTCCGCCGCTTGTACTCCAGCCATCACAATTGTGCACGCCAATGGTAATGCCAAGACGGTTTGCTTCCTGCAAAGCCCATTTAAACATTCCAAACCATTCATCAGAGTTAAATTTTGACGGGGTATCAACGAGATCCATTTGAATCCAGCTTCCAACGTTCAGGATGGTAGCCTGCGAAATTCCCTGCTGTTTCATCGACTCCAAATCTTTGGTAATGCCTTCTTTGCTGATATTTCCATTTATCCAGTGCCACCAGGTGTGGACTTTTACCGAATTTGGAGGTGTTTTAAAATCGGCAATATTCAGGGAAGTTTGGCTGATTGCAAAGTTTGAACTGAACAGCATCAGGACAAACAAAAAGATAGTTATTGTTTTCATTTTTTTTATTTAATTTTTATTGTTCAGCCCAATCGAATGCGGCAATTGCAGTTTGTTTTTCGTAAAATGAACTTTCCAGAGGGTCGTTGATTTTTACCAATTCACAAATATGCGAACAGTTCAATTTGTGTGACACCGTCTCACAAATTGGAAATCTTTGGTAAAACAATCGCATATAGTTAAGGTTAGAGCGACTAAATCCCTTGCCATGCAAGAGAGTCAAATCTTTGGCAAGGTTTTCCAAAAGCGCATTTCCATATTTTGCCTTAAAACTACCCCCTTGTTCAAACTCAACAATATATTGTCCTATTTTCCAGTTGGTTTCAACCATATTGGAATTAACTGCAGCTACTGCTTTTGTATATCCCGACGCATACGTTTCGGATATTTGAGTTACTAAATTTTGGTAATTGCTACTCGTATTGCAGTTTTATTCTTCATTTTATGAGATTAGTAATTGCAATTTTTTCATAATTTAATCTTTTGAACCACATAGGTACATAGAAAACATAGTTGTTTTTCCTATGTGAACTATTTGTCTATGTGGTTTTAAGGTTAATCGTTTATTTTCAAATGTTCAACCCAATCGAATTTAGCAATTGCAGGTGATTTTGAATAAGCATACAATCCAAAATAAGCGCCTACAAAACCTCCTGCCGCTTTCGTGCTCAACAACTTACCATCCAAAGAAATGCCCAGCGGAATCCAGGTTTTGTTATTCAAACTGTATTCGCAAAAAACAATACTTTTCAAGGCTTTGAATCTTAAAAAAATGTCGTTGCCAGGTTTGTATTTCGGCAGAGGAGTTTTATAAATGGTTTCGGTAGCCGACGAAACCACTAAAAACGAACTGTCGGCAACCTGCTGAACTACCATTTTATAAAAGAATTTTTCGTTCTGAAACATTACAATTCCAGCTTCCAGCTCTTTCTCTTTTTCAAGTGCCAGCGCTACTGTAAAATGTGAGTTTGCAAATTGTACCCGGCGGCCAATAAATGACGGATTGTCAATGTCGGCAATGCTTACCGGTCGCGCAGTTATCCATAATGATTTGTCTTTCAGTTCGTACCATTTTTCAACAGGTGTACGGATGAAATTCCATTCCAATTTCAATGTTTCTTCCTCGAAGTCATCTTTCCAGTTGGCAGATGATTCGTAAAAACTGACTTTCCCTTCTTCTGCTTTTAAGGGAGATATGGTTTCTTCAGGAATTACTTTGCCCTTTTCGAGAATAACTGGCCAGTCGCCGCTCCAGTCAACCGGGTGAAAAAACGTTTCACGGCCTGTATTATAATGGTTGTCGGCATAAGGTTGACAGGCTAGAAAAACCGAAACCCATTCACCGTTTTGTGTTTCAACAAGGTCGGCATGTCCGGCGCTGGTTACAGAATTTGACCGATCAGCAGGTAAATCCCGTTGTGTCAGAATCGGGTTTCCGGCATAAACTTCGTATGGTCCCCAGATATTTTTACTTCGGAAAATAACTTCGGAATGTGCTTCACCGGTTCCTCCTTCAGCAGCCATTAAATAATAAAATCCCTTTCTCTGAAAAATGTGTGGACCCTCAATCCAAACAGGCTTTTTCGAAATATCGGTACCGGCATTTACAATAATTTTTCGTTCGCCAACAGGCATTTGACTTTTTAAATCGAATTCCTGTATCCAGATTGCACGGTGCCCGTCGTAGAGTGAAATATTTGCGGGTGGTGGACCATTATTTATAATGTATGCTTTCCCGTTTTCATCGAAAAAGAAAGAAGGATCGATTCCTTCTATATCGCGCAACCACGTGGGTTTTGACCACGGACCGGCTGGATTTTTGGCAGTTACGAAAAAATTACCTCCTTCGCCACCAATTAAAGTAGTAATCATGTAAAAAGTTCCTTCGTGATAACGAATTGCAGGAGCATAAATTCCCTGCGAAATCCCCTGTTTTATAAGTTTTAGCTGAGAAGGTCGATCTAAAATGTGCCCGATTTGTTTCCAGTTCACCAAATCGGTGCTGTGAAAAATTGGAACTCCCGGAAAATAAGAAAAGGACGAATTCACCAGGTAATAATCGTTGTCAACCCTGCAAATACTTGGATCGGGGTAAAAACCCGGAAGAATGGGATTTTTTACCTGCGCGATTACCAAAACCTCAATGAATATCAGTAAAACAGAAAGTGTAATAATTCTGAAAATTCCCATTTCTATGTTATTTAAGTTAGTTTATCTGACAATTAGCTTACCCGAAATTTTTTTATTGCTGTTGTATAAATTTAAGATGTAAATTCCTGAATTCAAATTAAATTGATATTGTTTTGCATCTGAAACAGGTTGATCAAAACTCATTTCAACCACGTTTTTCCCTGTCAAATTTATTATATCCAACTTGTTGTACTCAAAATCAGGACTTTGAATATTCACATCACCCGTTGTTGGATTGGGATAAATTTTAAATACCGCACTTTTATAATTTTCAACCCCTGTAATTACCGGAATTGAATCACCCGAAACCAAAACATAAGTTACCGAAAGTGGTGGAACTTCAAATTTTGCATTTCCATTTATGCTTTTCCCATAAGCTTTAACTGTTTCATAATTTTTTGGTCCACCACCAGCCTGGGTAGGTCCTTCACCGTTTACATACACTTTTCGCGAAAAACTGCCATTATCCGTTCCACCGGTTAAAACAAAACGATAAAAACTCCTGGCTTCGGGAAAATTTTTCATTTTTAAATCGACAATTTGCGCAGTTGTGCCTTTATTTACAACCACAACCCCGCTCTCTCCCGAAGAAAATGATGATGCAAAGGAAATAACACTGCTGTTTCCGGTAACTGTTGAACCTACCATCACATCGCCAAAATATTTCTGAAAATAGTACATGTAGAAAAATGGTGCATGTGGCGTTCCCGCTGTAACTCCGGGCTCACCACTACCCGCGAACAAACCATGATCATTGCCATTGTTCCAGCCATTTACCAAATCCCAGCGCATGGCCTGGCCATATTTGTTTTTTATGAGTTCGCCAAAAACAAGCGTAGCGTGCATTCCGTTGATGTATGAAACCGCCTGTGCACTTCCTGTTGCAAAAATATTCCACTCGGTTAAAGCAACCGGAAGGTTATTTTTCTTGCCGTAAGTTTTCAAATCTTTCAATGCATAATTTTTGTAATCCTTTGTTAATGAAGCCGAATTCAGTATAGTTGAAACATTCGAATTCTGATCATAAGGAGTGTAGTACGAGTGAACAATCAGAAAATCAGCCTTATCGGCAATGTGCGGCATTAAACCGCTGTTCCAGTTTTTCATTACATCATTCCACATTACAAGGCTTTCCATTACTCCTACTCCAATATAAATTTCAGAACCAATTTCAGCGGCTGCACTTTTCATCGAATCGATAAATACCCGGCAATGTCTGCCATACAAATCACCTGTAATTATTTTTGGTTGTCCGTCTTTGTTCAGGGAGACGTCAATTTCATAACCGGCTTCCCAGTTTCCCATATTTTCGTTTCCTATTTCCCATAATTTTGTGCGGCCTTTATCGTATCGAACCCAATTGGCAGCATAATGTGCCGCATTGGCAACCGGATCGGCACTGGTTCCGTAACGTGCATAGCTGTAATTTACACAAATACACCCTGTTGCATTGGTTTTTTTCAGTAAATCGTAATAGTTGTCAACTGTCATTGCCCAATTAGAGGTGTTCATTCCGGCATTTAACTCGTTAATTTTCAAGGTTGGAGGAATGTCTGTCGGCCCTTTTCCCTGCACTGCATCCCAAAAATGTTCGTTGGACAGGTTCCCACCTGGCCACCTTAAAACGTGCGGTTCTAAGTTTGAAATTTCTTTAACAAGAGCTGCATTGTTATTCATTTTACCGGCCCAGTTAATTGCGTTATTACCATAAATATATTTACTCACTTTGGTAATTGTATCTTTCATATCGACGGTAACAGTTACAGTTGCCGGTAAAGCTGGCTGAGGTGTGTTTACGTAATCGGGACTGGTAACCATTTTGGGTTGCCAGTCATTCAGAAAAAATTCCTGTGGATTTTGTGACTTAGCCGTAAAAGTAAAAATGCAGAAAGTAAAAATAAGGGTATAAATAATTTTCATTCGTTTAACTTTTTTAATGATTTTTGTACTTATCCGTATTTATGCCAAAAACTTAATTGTCAGTAAATTGACTCACCCTCGTCTCCCTCTCTTCAAGAAGAGAGGGACGATTCGTTGCCAGACGAATCAGGGTGAGTAAAAATTTAAAATTATTCATTTTCAATCTATTACTTCAATTAAAAATTATAAATGGTTTACTATTGGATAATCATTTAATCTTTAATCTGTTTTAAATATTCTTTTTGCAGGAGTTCAATTTTTTGCTTTTTCTCCCCCGCAAATTGTTCGTGATATGTGCCACCAACAGTAAAACAACAAAAACCACCCGAAGAAACACCCCACGAGATGGCATCTGTAAAATTAAATTTTCCCCTTTCAGCGTTTTTTAACTGAACAGCCAACGAAGTAATGATTCCTCCAACAAAATTGTCACCACATCCGGTTGTATCTCCGCGTAATGCAGGATTCGATTTTATTTCGGGTGCAATCATTTTCGAAACCGGGAATTTCAGGATTTCTGTTTGCTCAAACAACAAGCCATTCGACTTTGCAAAAAGCTCGTTTGCCCCGTTGGTTATGATGAAAGACGAAACCGGAGTTGAAGCGAAAAACCGGGCAGCTTCTTCAATATCTGTTGTGCCGCTGATTTTCATGGCCTCTTCGCAATCCATGATTAATACGTCAATTAATTCGTAATCATCAAAAGAATCGAGCAACGGCCAGGGTTTTCCGGGATTGCTTTTCTGATTTCTGAAATCGAAAACAGTATTCACCACAGTTATACAATCCGTTTGTTTCGAGCGTTTTAATAAGGTGGTGAGGTTGTCGTGCAAATGAGGTACCAGCGCTGTTCCTCCAAAACATTGAATTTGTGCATCAAAGAATTCATCGCCAATCTGTTCGAGAGTAATATCCCAGGCAGCGCCAATGTTATTTACAAAAGTGCGTTCTCCATGACCGTTATCGTAATCGGGATCGGAAAATACATCTGTTGTTGGAGTAGATCTGTTTGGCGAAGTCTTATAATTCCCGATATTCAGCGGAGTTTGACTAACCATATCAAAAATCTGTTGAGCATGATTGTCATTCCCACCCATTCCGTAAAACTTGACCTCAAAATCCTCTTTAACCAACATTTGTGCTGCATGAATCAACGAAACCAGCGATGGTCCGCCCACATTCATTTTATCTGGCGGACGGTTTCCAACGATTTCCTTTAGAATTTCGGGATATGGTTTTCCGGAGAATTTTTCAAGTTCCTCAGTAAAAACCAGTTTCCCCGGACTCAATCCACCATCTCCGGTTTGTTTCGATAAGTATTTTAGAAATCCCGGATTTGAAAATGATACCTGATTGTAAATCAAATCGGCAAGGGCACAGCCTGTACCGGAAATGATGATTTTATTTGAACTGGCTTTTTTCATTAAAACATTCAATTTTAGGTATTTTGATACGATATGATTCGTTTTTAATCGTTGGATATTCGATAATTTGAAATACAATTTTACTGATTATCCATTTCGTATCCATAAAATATCTATTTAATTATTTGCTTTCCTTTTGTATTTTGGGTTGAAAGCAGTAAAATTAAGAGCAAATTAAATTAGTTTCCGATCAATTTAAAGATTTTGACCTCATTTCCAGTACTTATCCTGAGTGTGTATAACCCGGGAGTTGCTACACCAACCAATGTTTTGCCAGTAAAATGGTCAATTTCAATATTTTTGACAAGTGCGCCCATTGCATTAAAAAGTTCTGCTTTGACAGTTTCCGTGGTTTGGAAACCGGTTTCAAGTACAAACGAACCTTTAAACGGATTGGGATAAACCCTGCATAACATTTCGTTTTCGCTGATACCAGTTGCACATGCCGGGTCGTTGGCAGCATATACCTGCACATTTACTGCTTCCGATTTTGCAGAACAACCATTGGCACTGGCAGTGATGCTGTAACTTCCGGATTGATCAACATCGATTGATGTGACTGACCCCTGAATTTTGGTAGCTCCTTTCATCCAGTTATAAGAAACGTCATTTGGAACGTTGGCATTTAACTTTACTTTTCCACCGGGACAAAAACTGAGATCGCCGGCAGCGGTTACAGAAACCTCCGGAATAGGATTTACCTTGACTTCGAAAGGTGATGATGTAATTTCAACAGTTCCTTTTCTGATTTTAACCGAATATTTACCAGCAGTAGTGGTTGTTAATGTTGCTGATTTTTCTGTCAGAAGTGAATCACCCAGAAACCATTGGTACTCCAGTCCATCAACTGCCGTTGTTTTCAGAATAATATTTTCGCCTTCGCATAAACAGGCTGGTTTTGATGCGGTAATTTTTACATTGTCGGGAATACTTGTGTCGAACGAAAGTATTACAGGATTGGCAACTCCGCTCTTTTTCGAATTGTTTATTTCGAAAGTTCCGGTCCTTATTTTATCCCCCGATTTGATGGTGTATTTGAAAGTTCCAAGGAAACCTTCTACTGTCAATTTTCCCTGTTCGTTGGTCAGGCTATCGGTCCTTTTTGTCCACCACTGGTTAAAAACCAAATCTTTGTATGCTTCGCCGTGTGCGCGGATGGTCCAGTCGGAGTTATAAAGTGCACCATCGGGCAACCAGTGTGCGTTTGCCCAGAATCCCCAGAAAAGGAATGATTTTACGGATTCGTGACTAAAACAAATGGTCATAAAATCGCGCGTGTAATCAGCCTGCACCTGTCTTTGCGAAACATTTATATCGTGTTCTGTTATTTTTATTTCCTTTCCGAGCTCAGCAAAACGGTCGATTATGGAATAAACTTTAGTAAGTGAGGTAAGGTCGCTACCAAAATGCCCCTGAAAACCAATGCCTTCAACCTGTCCGCCTTTTTCTTCGATATATTTTACCAGGTTATAATACGAATCCTGTTTCCTCGTATCGTTTCCTCCACCCGTAAGAATTGAATAATCGTTGAGATAAAGTTTCACGGTACGGTCGTTGTTGCGAACCCGTTTAAACCAGTCGGCCATTATTTCATTACCGAATATTGTCATGATATCCTTTTCCGAATAAGGCTCATTAATCACATCCCAATCGTTCAGCCGACCTTTTGTAAACAGGGTAACTTCGTCGATGTGTTTATCGATGGCAGCGCGCAATGCAACAGGGTTTGTTTCGAGGGTTTTTAAAGAAGTTGGCAGAAATTTCCATGACGGCCAGATAACATTGTGCCCGCGAACTGCAATTTTATGCCGGTCGAGCGAATCAAGCGCCCTGCGGATATTTGTGGTTGAGTTGATATTGAACTGCGGCCATTTCAAGTCGTTTTCGAAAACAACTTCGTTAAAAAGTTCATAAACTTTATTCCGAAAAGTGGGGTTAGTTAAAAATACATTAGCCGGAATTGCCGTTCCAAAACCAAATTTATGACGGCTCATTTCAACCGAAATTTCAGCATTTTCAACCGGAAAACCTTGTTCATCATAAACCGTGATATCTGCAACACCCTTGCGAATCTGATTGATTCGCTCCTGTGCCGGCGCCCGCCATTCGGCATCGGCAGCCTGACCAGGATAGGTGATTATGGTAATGGGTAAATCGTTTAAAGTAAGTGTATTTTTGTAATTCAGAAATTGTACATCGGCAATTTCAATGGTCTGCGACGGATAGCCGGTAAACAAGGCATAACGAACTTCAGCCGTTGTCCATGTCGATTTACTTTTTACCGAAGCAAAATACTGTTTCCAATCTTTGGCAATCCGGAGTTTTGTCGAAATTTCCTTTGCGTAGGTAGTGCCGTGCTCAATTACAACATTTACGGCACCCTCGCCGCCTTCTTCTTTTGATGAAATAGTGCGGGCATAAAAAGCAATCAAAATCACATCGTTTTCAGCAATTCCGGCAGCTGATGGAAACTGAATCTGCGTATCCCAGAAATTCATAACATTTGGGCCGGTGACGTATCTGAGCCCCTTTGAAAAAGGCTGACCAGTAACAGAAACCTGGGTAAGTGTGCCGCTGCCTACATTCCGGTAAGTAGTTCCGGTGGTGACATTTAGCATGGTTCCACCTGCAGGTATCTGTGCTAAAAGTACCCCTGAGATAAATACAAAACATACAGAAACAATTAGTCTGAAAGTAAATAGAATCTTCATTGGTTTAAAATTGATTTAGACCGTAAAGCTAAAAGAACTTATTCAAAATAAACTTTAGAATTAATCTGAATTTCGCTAAAACCAACTGAATCATTCATTTTTAGACTTCTGAATGTTGAAACAGCCATTTCGGAAATGGTCAATTCTATCTCATGAATTTTATTAACATTAAAAAACTCTCGTACCGAAAACAAAACGCTGACTCCACCAAGGATTATCTAAAGGTGTTACAACTACTCCACTTGAAGTTGAGGCATGAATAAATCTGTTGTTACCGAGGTAAATACCAACATGGGTGATAAAATCGGATGAATTGTATGATTTTGTAAAGAATATCAAATCTCCCTTTTTTAAATCATTTCTGTTAACTATAATTTGTCCGTACCGCGCCTGTTCCTGCGAATTGCGGGGAATTTCGATTTTGTTTTTAGAAAAAGAAACGTAAGTCAATCCCGAACAATCCATGCACTTTTTGGTAGTTCCTCCCATGCAATGTGGTGTACCAATATATTTCTCTGCTGTCCGGATTATTTTTTTTGGCTTTTTGCGTCCAACATCAAGTTTTCGTTCGGCACCGTTGCTAAGAAAAAGCCGCATTTCACTGCTGATTTCGGCACTGTTGTATTTGACTGAAGACACCGGAATCTGCTTTTTGCTGCACGATGCAAAAAGAAACGAAAAAAAGACAAAAAGTAAAACTGCAACAACCGTATCCCGCTTCATATAGCAAAAGAATTTCAGCAAAACTCTTCCATTTTGTTTTGATTATAACGGTGGGCAAAATACAAAACTATCTGGGAATTTTTTACAATAAATTTTTTAATAGAATTTCTGTGATTTATTGTTTTACCGGTTTTTCAAAATCGTTTTTCATTTCGTACGGAAGTTTCCATATATTTCCTTCGAAATCGCCAAAATACAATTCCGATTTACTGAACTGATGCGAATCACCATCGGCCCAGAAAAAACAAAACGGAGGTTTCCAGTCAACGGGACGTCTGACATATGAATGACTGAACTTACTATTTCGTGTAATTTGTTTTGATTTCTTCCATGTTTTGCCTGAATCCGCTGATTCCCAGATAGCCAGCTCGCCGCCAACTCCCCATTTTTGTGGCCCGTTTTCGGTTGGCCCAATAATCCGCCATTTATCTTGAGCAATAAAAACGCTTCCCATATCGTAATTGTGGTCTGATTCAGTAACAACAGTCGTCAACCAATTTCTTTCATCCCAGCGGGTAACACACCATTGGTAAGGAGTACTTTTGGGTCCGGGTTCATGACCATTGCTGCGGATGTAAAGACAAACCGGGTTTCCCGTGGCATCAAATCCCATGTCATGCAGGTAGATATTTTTACCCTGTGATTTGTATTCAAGCGCTCGTGCCGGATTTTCCGGTTTTAACAACGGAATTTCAACACTTTCTCCTGCTGCATTTTCCCATGTCTTTCCAAAATCTTCGGATTGTAAATAATACAAATCGGTTCGTTTATCAACATTACCCTGAGGGTGCCGGTTAAAAAAAGTACCCAGCTTTTTTTCCTCAAAAACATTGCTGATTTGGTAATGACCTGACTGTTCACCTTCTTTTTCAGCAAATGCAGCCATCAGTTTATCGTCGGTCCAGCTTTTTCCATCAGCACTTGTTTCGAAATACAATTGCCGCACTCCTGTGTATTTGGTAAAAAAATGAAAGTACCCAAAATCTGTGTTCCAGGGTTGCGGGTAGGTCATCTCTTCTTTTGTAACCTGCTCAAATTCATTTATATCGAGTGGTTTTTTACTTCTGAATTTAAATCCCGGACGCGAAGTATTCCGTCCGCTGATAAAAACCCAGATATAATCCTCATCATCAATCATCAGCGAAGAATTGTCGTGCGGGTCATCAACTCCCATTTTATCAAAAACCACAGTTGGTTTTGAAACCATTTCTGTTTTATGGTCGAATTCGCCAATTATGCACAGCAGGTGGCGCTCATTTTCAGTGGTTGTTCCACCGTACACAAAAAATGTTTTACCGGCCTTTGCAGAATAAATTGCAAGCGGAATATGGTCGGCTGTGTATGTTCCCAACGCACCCGAATATTTATCGCCGTATTCGTATTTCTGGTTCAATTCGAACCAAATTCCGCGGTAACCTTCGATTTTGGTGTTGTTGAGGGATTGAGCGATGGAAAAAATACTGACAAGTAGAAATGAGAAAATTAAAAGTTGTTGTTTCATATTTTGTTTTTCAATTACCTATTATTAAATCCTTTTCAATTGAATATTAACACTTTTACCTGCTTCTTCACCTATCGTAAGAATCACCTTTAATTTGGTTTTTCCATTTTGAACCAAAGCATTTTCGCCTGAGAAACTTCCATTCAAAGTCAGATTAATTTCGCCAAGCAGTTGAGTTGGGTCGGCTACTGAGACCCACAATCCATCAGTTTGATTCTTCACCATAACCAAACAAGGATTGTCAACTTCAATTCCTCCAAATGCCCCTGTTTTTCCTGATTTATAGAATACAAAACCGGCAATTTCACCATCTGCAGAAATAACTTCCTGTATTTCGTTTTCATTTTTAATATTGAATGGTTTATTCGATTCCAATTCAACCATTTTTTGTTTCGATGCATTTGGAACTAAAATATACTGATATGTTTCTGCTTTTGGATTAGTGCCATGATAAAACCAGAGTTTAAAAATACCTGCTTTTATAATTTCCCCGGGATAGCGCGATGCCACCCGGTTCCAGGAGCCATCAACTTCCCGGGTTTCCAGTTTCAGGGTTCCACCTGAAGGAAAAATGTAACCGATATTGTCGTGGATTATCCATCCGGGATTTTTGAATTCCTCTGCTTCACCAGCCAGTTTTTCTACTTTCGAAGTTTCTACAATAACACCTCCATTAAAATATGACTGGTTGACCGATGTAGCAACCGGAATTCCTTCCGAGGAAGAAATCCCGGCACCCAGACACACTATTTTATTGTCGAACATAAACCACGATTTGCGGGCTTTTAAACCGTCGCGATTATAGTCCATCACCGCAATTCCGTTTTTCCCGTCGGAAACTCCTCCCACAAAATCACTTTCAATCCGATATCCCCGCGCTGTTAATACAGGCAATGTATCATTGTCCTGATGCACAGTGGTTCCCGGTATCTTTTTCCAATCCCAAAAGGGAAAGATGTCAAAATACTCTTCCTGAGTCTGGTACAAAAAAGTTGCGCCATCGCCCATGTAATAACCCTGTATATTTTCGGAGTTGCACGATTCCGCACCAATTACCCGGTTGGAACACATTTTTACTGAAAAATAATATTCAGGCGTTCGTTGAATCTGAATATCGGAACGCCAGAAATGTCGGTTCCCTGAAAGATTGATGTAAACGTTTGCTTTCTTGTATTCGTCGGCAAAATCAGGATCCAGTTTTTCCATTCCCGAATAAAATCCGGAAAGAGAAACTGCTTTCGTTTCCTGTGCTTTGGGGAATAATTGTCTTCCACAGGCACTAATATTGTATAGGTTTTTCCATGTTACCCACTGCTGACCTTCCAGTAAATAATTCCGAAGAATGGAAACTTTGTTTTCGTCGAATTGAAATGGAGTATTTCGGAGAATGGAAATCCATTTTATCATATCGCCAACATATGCCAGTCCGTAATTTCCAAACTGTAACTGCGGTCCGTGCTGGTGGTACGACCAGTCGGGCTGAACACCCTCACCTGTGCTGACTACCAATTCTTCCTGAATAGATGTTGCAGCAAGCCGTATGGTGTCTTCATTTTTCAACAGCAGGTTGCGAAGCAAAACATTTCCCGATTGCCATACCTTGTTTTGCCCGGTCATTCCAATGGCAGAACGGTTGAGAATTTTTATGCATTTTTCTTTTTGTCCGGGGGTAAGTTCAGATTCCATCAAAATCATTACCGGAGCCAAAACCTGTGGAACACCAATTTCGGGATACCACCAGTTGGGGCATTGAAAATCGTTGTCGAGCCAGTAGTTCAGTGCAAGATGTATTTTTTCGGAAACAGCTTTTTTGTGGTAATGCTTTGAGCCTTTTGTTTGATATGCTTTCGAAATTACCAACAGTTTTGAAATATGATTTCTGGGTGGCCACCCTCCCCTTTCTTTACTTGTGTAGTCAATTCCCGGCCACGAGCCATCAACATTCATTTCTGCCAGGTATTTTTCAACCGAATCCAATGCTGCCGGTTCTGATAAAATATCTTCGAAAACGTTTTTATGGAGTTGAACCAGATTTTCAGGATAAACGATATCGGATTGCTGGCAACCTGAAATGCCAATGACAATCAAAAAAAGAAAAGGAATCAAAATCAATCTGTTCATTTTGGGTATGTTTTTAGTTTTTAAATTTTTTAATCAGCATTTCGTTTTGCGGCTCATGCAACATTCAATCATTTTTGAACGCGTGTGAATGAGCCGGGTTTTTCTCACTTCTTCCTAACCCCAACTTGAAAGTTGGGGCTGGTTTTATTTACCGGTTTTCTAAAATTAGCACCAGCCTTCAGGCTGGTGAACACAATTTCATTTAAAATTTCCGGCTTTAGCCATTAATTCCTCTTTATTCAATCTTTCATCCTGAGGCTCGTGCTATGTTCAATCATTTTTGAACGCGCGTGAATGAGCCGGGTTTTCTTCATTCCTTCCTAAACCCAACTTGAATGTTGGGGCTGGCTATTTTACCCGTTTGCTAAAATTAGCACCGGCCTTTAGGCTGGTGAACACAATTTCATTTAAAATTTCCGGCTTTAGCCATTAATCCTCTTTATTCAATCTTTCATCCTGCGGCTCGTGCTATGTTCAATTTTTTTTGAACGGGCATGGATGAGCCGGGTTTTTCACTTATTTCCTCCGACCCCAACTTGAAAGTTGGGGCTGGCTATTTTACCCGTTTGCTAAAATTAGCACCAGCCTTCAGGCTGGTGAACACAATTTCAAATATAATTTCCGGCTTTAGTCATTAATCCTCTTTATTCAATCTTTCATCCTGCGGCTCGTGCTATGTTCAATCTTTTTTGAACGCGTGTGAATGAGCCAGGTTTTTCTCACTTCTACTTAACCCCAACTTGAAAGTTGGGGCTGGCTATTTTACCCGTTTGATAAAATTAGCACCGGCCTTCAGGCTGGTGAACACAATTTCATTTAAAATTTCCGGCTTTAGCCATTAATTCCTCTTTATTCATTCTTTCATCCTGAGGCTCATGCTACGTTCAATCTTTTTTGAACGCGTTTGAATGAGCCAGGTTTTTCTCTCTTCTACTTAACCCCAACTTGAAAGTTGGGGCTGGTTTTATTCTCTTTTTATACAACTATCAATTATTCCAAAGGCACATCAATCACCCATTCGTCGTTTTTATCGTTGATAATTTTTACTTTAATTTCTTTGGAAGATTCGGAAACGATTTCAGCCCGAACTAATTTCTCAACTTTTTCGGAAGGATATAAAATCCATACAAAGGTGCTGTTCGATTCAATTTTTGTTGAATAAATGGAAGTGGGATTAGGCTCAAATTTGTTGTATTCGGGGCTATACCAACCCTGAATTTCCGGCTGTTCCTGACCCTTAACCATATTTACTTCCCAGTTTTGTTTACCTGCCGGAATTAACTGTAAGTTTCCCTTTTCATTTGCAGTATATGCAATGCCATTTTCAATCTGCACTTTGTTTTCAGGATGCCAGTGCCATAGTGCTTCTATTTGCCGGGGCCTGTCGGTAGTAAGCTGATCCACCACCACCCATAAATCGCCTCGTGAATAAAACAAGGTACGTGTGTGTTTGCAGGTTCCTTCCAATCCTGCAAACTCCCCGAATGTTCCTCTTCCCAAATCATAATCTTTAGTAATCAGGTAGTCTTTTTTCGAAACCGGTTTTTCTGTAACTCTTGGTCCGAGTCCCTGCCCTTTGCCGTCAATCAGTAAAACATTGTGGCTTGCACTGCCGGTTGCATATTTTCTGAATTTATCGGCAACTTCGCCCCGATATGCAAATCGTCCGCAATCGACCAGCAAATCCCGACCGAAAGCGGCCACTGAGATGTGCATTTTATCGTTGTGCTGATGCCCGCTCCCCCACGGCCCTATATCAAAAAACGACCATTGGGCATCTGCATCATAACCGTTACGCGAAATCAAATGCCCCGCCCAAGGAAAAATAAATGAAGGCCCGTCTTTTGGTGCAACTCCTTCTTTCCCATTTGAAATAATGTATTTCCAATCGTCGCGGTTATATTCTTCTGATGGTTTTATCAAAATTTCAAGGTTATTAATCAGGTCAGCATCGTTATTCAGCAAACCTAAACCGTCAGGTCGCATAGTCAGTGCCAGGTAGTTGTACATGTCTTCAAGTGTTTTGTTGAAAAATTCGGGAAGGGTTTTTCCGGCATCACCACAAAGTGTTTTAAAAAGAACAAAATTATGGAGAGCCACATAATGGTAACTAGATGTGAGTTCGGTTTGGGCACCATCAGCATAAACCTGGTCTTTCATGCTTGCAGACATGGTTTCGATGGAATAACCAAGCCATTCATCGGCTTGTTTAAATTCGGGCCAGGCAGTTGCAACTGTTGCCAGTCCCGAAATTTCCATGGTGAGCCAGTTGTTTTGTGCATGAAAATACCGGGCATAATGAGCGTGATCAGGCAAACTGCTCAATATTAACAGTTTTGTTGCTTCTGAAATATAGTTGGTATTCATTAATTCGAAGAACACTTTTGCCCATGTTTTTACCCTGAAACTTACCTCAAGGCCGCGCCACATGGCAGTACTGCTTTTTACAGCCGGATATGGCCAGCTTTCGATTATCCAGTCTTTGGTAAACGAATCGATGTATTTTGCATACTGTGGATTTCCGGTTTCGAAATAATATGGCAATAAATTAGAAACCGGGTAATGGCGGTTGAGCGCCCACGCCCATTCAATATCGCCTTCGGGACCATTGTGCGACCATTTTAAATGCCCGTTTTCAAGTCGCGGAACCTTTCCGGCAACATTCTGAAATGTATAAATATCCGCAATGACCGAATCTGCAGCCGCAGTTGTTTTTTGAGATACTGTTGGTTGCTCCTTTTTCAGTCGATTGGCCGATTCGCTGGTTTTGTAATACTCAAGCAGCAATTCGCATGCTTTTTGCAGGTCTTTTTTCTGATGTGCTTTCTTCACTTCCTCCAAACCCTTATAATCGAGATTCAGATTCTGAAAAATGTATTCTATCTTTTCGGGGTATGCTTTGCAGACATCTTCCACTGTGTTGATTTGCTGCCAGTTTTGGGCTGAAATGTATCCTGAAATCATCAGGAAAAAGGACAGGATTAAAATTGGATTTGGTTTCATAAAAGAATTATTTAAGAATTTTATCATCATTTGAAATTGCGGCGCATGGTAGGCTGGTTTTTTAATCCAAACCAGTGAATGCGCCTTGTTTTTTACTCTATTTCTCAATCCCCGGGATAAATCCCGGGGTTATTCATATTAAACTCCTTCGGAGTTTTTAGTTACTTTTAAGTTTGTACAAATACATT
The DNA here is from genome assembly GCA_041737765.1 of Draconibacterium sp. Lineage (GTDB taxonomy): Bacteria > Bacteroidota > Bacteroidia > Bacteroidales > Prolixibacteraceae > Draconibacterium. Next base: position 22,346 of record JBGSRA010000077.1, read on the forward strand.
TGGCTTGGGCCGGGCCAGGGCTTTTCGGGAGCGCGGTCGCGGTTGCGTTTTATGGTTTCCCATTTCAGCACGTACCTTGCATCTTCTTCATTATAAACGCCAATATCTTCGGTAGTTTGTATAAGCAGTCCCGGAAAATCGCCCTCCACTTTCAGACGTGCATTCAATGGTTCTGGTTTTAGCACTTTCCCAATGCTTTCAAAATTGCCGTTCAGCAGAATAGTTCCATCTCCGTATTTGATGTGCCAGTAATCCACTTCGTAATTTCCATCGCTTCTTTTCCTGAAATCTTTTAACAGAATATCGCTGTTGATGCTGCCGCCACCTGAAAAAAACCAGCGGTAATCCCAATTGGTAAGTTGTTTGTAAATCCATTTGTTATTCTGAATCCGGGCAGAATAAAACTGAGTGTTTCCGCTCTTATCAAATTTATGATAGATAAAAACCGGATTATTTTTTTCATCGAGCACCATTTTAGCTGCCAGATTGATAATTCCACCTTCCACAGGAATCGGGTCAACAATCAGTGACTTTTGTTCAAGCGTTGCCGGAAGAGATATTGGATTGCCAAAAGCATCGAACCAGTTTTTCAGGTCGGAGCTTTTCATGTATGATAGGTCGTGATTAGTTGAACAATCAGGCGTGTCGCGCCAAACCCAGTACATGTGATACCAGCCGTCTTCCAGGGGTGTGGGCTGGGTTTGGTAGGCATTCATTAAACCCTGACCGTCGGTTAACGGTGTGCTCAGTAACCGTTTCCAGGTTTTGGTTTCGGTTGAATAAACATTGTAGATTTCGTTGCCGTCACCACTGCCGCCATCGCGGTAATGATAAAGCAAATCACCTTCTTTTGTCAGCATAAAATGCGGATAAGTCGTGCGTTTTTCTTCCGTTCCAACCATTTCAAAAATCTGTTCAAGTGTTGAAATATCATTAGGTTTTGTGCTTCGGAAATATGTAAGTGGATTTACGTGAACATTTCCTGAAAGATGAATAAAACCCTCTTTATCGACACCAAGAGTTAAAAAATTATGGCTGTCCCAACCAACCACTGTACTAGTTCCGCCAGAAGTTTCACGAGTGGTTGCAGGCAAAACATGCAATTCGAATTTGTCGTCAGTAAGGTTTCGTTGACCAACAACTGTGCGACGTTCAGCATTGTAGTACGCAATGTACTGGCGATTTCCGTGGGTGTACAAACAGAAGCCCACCGGGTGACCTGCCCATACACTGTCGATTTTGATGGTTTGCACAATGGTTTCGGTTTTACCCGTTTCGTCGATGACGACTGGGTTTGCAGGAGTTTGTGTAAAACCTGCCAGCGAAATCAGGAGAAGTGAAAAGTAAAGTAGCAATTTCATTATTTTATTATTTGAGTTCTTGTAATGCAGGCCGGCTTTTCAAAATGCGGGCCGGTTTTGTTGGTTGTTTCAATCCCCGGCTTGAAAGCCGGGGTTATTCAGATTTAACTCTTTCAGAGATTTCACCTGCCATCAGACAATTTTTTCAAAATCAGCACCGGCCTTTAGGCTGGTGAATAAAAATTCAGAAAAAATTCCTGGCTTTAGCCATTAATCTTTTTTAATCAACTTTTCATTTTGCGGCTCATGCAAGTTTTGCTCTTTTTTGAGCGGGCGTGGATGAGCCTTTTCCCTTAGTTTTTCTTGGCCCCGGCTTGCCCGCCTGCCGGCAGGCAGGAAAGCCGGGGTTATTCAGATTTAACTCTTTCAGAGTTTTTTATTATTTCTTTAACTGCAACCCTTCTCCTAAATTACCGAATTGAAACGAATAGTTGTTCCCTTTACTTTTAAACGACAGCGATAAGTTGCCCGACTTATCACGCTTCAGCGTTTTAGAAGTTGCTATTAATCGGGCTTCCTCTGCACTAGCTACCGGCAAAATAACTGTAGCAACAATAGTTTTTTCTTCTTCAGTTTTTAATTCGGTATCAATATACGGAATCCAGTAAAAATCTTTGGTCGCATTGATGTATTGCATGGCATGTTTCCCCTGAACAAGGTTGAAATCCTGCAATGCAACAGGAATTAAAGCCATTTTTCCTTTGGCATTTTCAAGTAATACAAATTTGTCTTTCACTTCGAAATCAACGCCGGGATGAAAACGGATTTCGATTTTTGAATCCGGTTCAGCTTTTATTTCATCCAAAACAACGGTTATTTCAGGTTTTTCTAGAATCACATGCCTGCGCCAGTTTTGCAATTCATTTTTCGGATAAGCATTGGTTGGGTCCATTAAAACATAATCGCGTTTTTCTGAAGTATTAAAATCCAGCACCTTCCCTCCGATTTCAAAATTGTAAGGTTGTTTTCTCAGTTTCCCCGGAATCTGTTTTTCGCCGTTTACAAAAATTACGTTATGTCCTTCACTTGATGCCTGCGGATATTCCCAGCGTGCATCGTCGAAGAACTTTTCGTCGTAACCGCCTTCTTTTCCTTTATCCTGAATAAAATAGTCGTTTTGCCAGTACACAACAAAATGGCCAATATCGAGGTGCCCGTGATGTGGGTCGTCATTCATCCCTGCTTTTCCTGCAACCACAACTTTATTGGGGTCTTTGAAATCGCTGCGCATCACCCACCAGTCGATTGTTCTGAAATGTTTCGATGGACTTTTGGGAGGTTCTGGTTTTATTTCAGGTTTTTTCCAGATGATATCAAAAATATCGGTTCCGGCTCCTAAAAATTCGTTACCGTACCACGCTGCTTCACCGTTATTTGTCTCGTTTGCAATCTTATTTATCAGGTGGCGACTGCCAATCAAACTGCCACCACCGGAATCTTCAAAATTGAGTGATTTATTTCCCGGAAGAGAAATGTACATTGGGAAAGTGGCAGGATTATTTTTCAACCGTTCGTTTTCAAAGAGGTTATATTTCCCTTTTGTAATCCGTTTCAGTGCATCGGCAAAAAATGTAGATGTGTGAACTCCGTAATTCCAATAACCTCCTCCTTCCTGCCAGCCACCGTCAACTCCAAGTTCGTTAAACATACTGTTGATTCGGTTGTACGATTCGGCTACAATGTCGGTGAGTTGCGGGTTTTCGGTAAGTAAAGCAAGTCCCGTCAAACCAATTCCCGAATTACAAACCCCGCACCAGTTGCAGCGGTAAGCCGTTGCCCACCAGTGAAATTCGTAATCGCCACGAACGCGTGTAACTACTTTTTCGAGTAAGGCTCCACGAATCCTGTCGCGTTGTGCTTCATTTAATCCATTGTACAGCCAGTCGTAAACCGCTGCCATTAAACGGCCCGCATCGCCATTGTAGTGGTCGAAATTGAAATTCACCTGGTCGTCAGAAACATTCCATGGCATGATTCGTGAATAGATAATTGGAAATTCGTGCGCACGCTGTGTCCATGTGGTAAGGTCGCAAAATGCATCGGCAAACTCAAAAGCTTTTTCGGCATATTTCTGTTCGCCGGTCATCTGGTAAAGAAAAGCGAGCGAAAAAGCATTATTCAGATTGGTGTTGTAATACTTTGAAAATTTGCCGTCAATATCGGCTTCCGACCAGCCCGCACGGGTATTTTTCCCCTGAATAGGAATGTTTTTGTCAACCGGCATGGCCAGCCACATTTTTGCTTCGGCTTCCAGCTTTTTAAAAATATCACCTGATTCAGGTTCATTTTTAATTCGGTTGATTAACCCAGGTTTTTCTTCTTCTGAAAAATACAAATAGGGATGTTTCAGCGAGGAGATGTTGATTGCTTTGTCGATGTCGGATTTGGTGATTTGGGCGAAAACCTGACCGGAAGCAAAAAGAAGCGCCAGAAAGAAAACGATTGATGTAAGTTTTTGATTCATAGTTTATTTTGATTTAGATATTTTTTGTTCAAATTACTAATTTTCATATTCCGGGTCATGCAAGTTTCACTCTTTTTTGAGCAGGCATAGATGAGCCTGGTTTCTAATTCTTTTCCTGAACCCCAAACTGAAGTTTGGGGCTGGTTTTGTTCACTCTTTTTAAAATCAGCACCGGCATTCAGGCTGGTGGATACAATTTCAGAAAAATTTCCGGCTTTTAGCCATTACTTTTACTTAAATCAGCATTTCATATTGCGGCTC
>JBGSRA010000081.1:0-12579 GCA_041737765.1 Draconibacterium sp.
CACAAAATTGACGCACGCAATAAGTAATATTCCAATTGCAATGCTAATCAGAATCCAAATGTTTTTGGGATTTGCAGCTCCCCACTTGTCAATTTTTGTGTTGGTATGGATATCAGTCAATGGTTGAAGTCCAAATCCATTAGTTGGTTTATTTGGTTTGTTTTCTCCTGAAATGGTTTTCTCCGCTTGTTGTTCATTTGGGAAATATTTGTACCGAAAAGATGCCAGCTTCTCCGATTCGTGCATTAGTTTGCTATTTTCGATAAGCTGCACATACACAGAAATTCCGAGTGTCATATTCCAGTTATTTATACTGGCTTTTCCTTCATCTGTATTCAGCACATATTTCAAATTACCCAACATATCAAATTGAATGGTTGAGTTAACAGGAATATTTTCTGCTACCGCTCCAACTTCAAACTCCTCGAACTTATCGCCTGTTTTAATTTCAATGCGTTTGCCAACAGCCTTTGCAGTGCCGAACAATTGCTCTGCCTTTTCTTTTGTCAGAACAACACTTTTTTCTGTTTCCAGTGCCGATTTGATATTTCCTGAAATAAGCGGAAAAGTAAAAACTGAAAATATTTGCGGATCAGCAAACGTCATGTTTATTTGTTGCACATTATTTCCAATCCTCACCATTTTGTTGCCTCCTGCTCCAATTCTCACAAAATCTTCAACGTCAGGAAAATCCTGTTTCATAGCCGGACCAAGCGGCATTGACGATGAAGGTTCACTTCCCTGCCTGTCGGTATAATTCCACCAGTCATAAACACGGTAAATATTTTCAGCTTTGGCATGAAACCGATCATAACTAAATTCATTTACTGAATAAAGCAGAAATAAACTGAAACAAGCCAGACCGATCGATAATCCTGAAATATTTATCAGCGTTAAAACTTTCTGTCTTTGCAGATTCCTCCATGCTATTTTTATATAGTGTCTAATCATTTTGTTTGTTTTTTATTTATTCATACCGCAGTGCTTCAACCGGGTTTCTCGTGGCAGCAATCCAATAGTCTGAATCAGGATTCATCTGATTTCCGTGATGGACTTTGATTATTTCTGTTCTTAAAATCATGGTAATCATTTATTCAACTTAATCATGGTTCAGACATTTTTATTCATACCTCAGCGCCTCCACCGGATTTCTCGTTGCCGCTTTCCAGCTTTGAAACGAAACTGTTAGCAACGCAATTCCCAGCGCCAGCAGACCAGCAAATGCAAAAATCCACCAGCTCAGTTCTGTTTTGTAGGCAAAGTTTTCGAGCCATTTGTACATGGCGTAGTATGCAATGGGAGTGGCAATTACAAAAGCGATTGCGACCCATTTTACAAAGTCTTTATTCAGCATTGTCATCACTTCAGAAACTCTGGCTCCATTAACTTTTCGGATACCGATTTCTTTTGTCCTATTCTTTGTAGAGTAAGTAATTAATCCAAATAAACCGAAAGCAGTAAGAAAAATACTGATGAGTGAAAAGAATCGAATCATTGTTGCAGTTTTTGCATATTTAATATGAAGCAATTCGAATTTATCTTTTATAAAAGCATAATCAAATGGCCTGTCGGGGAAAAAGGGTTGCCACTTGTTTTGTATTGCACTAATAGTTTGAGGAAAGTTATTTGGGTCAAGCCTTAACTGTAGTACCTGGCCATAGCTGTAAGGATAATAGCTAATTGGATATATAGTTATTGGTTTTACCCTAGTGCTAAAAGGTTCGTTATAGAAGTCGGCAACTACTCCTGAAATGGTCTTATTCGGCTCTTTAGCCGAAAGTGGTTTGCCGATTGGATCAACAATACTATTACTTTTAATATAAGTTTCGTTGACAATTACCTTATTTTTATTCGAATTGAAATCAGTTGTGAAATCTACTCCATATATTAACGATAAGTTGTGAGTTGTAATAAAATCATTATCAACTGCGTACAATGTTTGTTGGCTGTGATCTTCATATTCTCTTACAATACCAGTTAAATAGCTACTGGCAGATATTGTTCCGGCAACAATATTAGGTAGCGAGATAATTTCGTCCTTAAAAGCTTTAAGTTTTTCAGTTGGAAGGTTATTCGCTCTAATTTCAATAAGGTTATTGTCGATATTTGCGGTTTCTGCGATGTAACTTAGTTGTTTGGAGTAAACAATCGTCCCTACGATTAAAATGATTGATATAATAGTTTGCACAACAACCATCCCATTGGTGAATTGTGTTTTTCGGTGCGGAATAAAATGTCTATTCAAAAGAGTTAATGGCTGCTGTTTCAGCTTAAAGAATAAATAAGCCGATGGAATAATTGTAAGTAGTACCATCAAAACGAAATAGTATAATAGTACCCACTTACTAAATAAAAAGTTGGAGGTAACGTGTGCATCGAAAATTGAATTAAAGGTTGGCATCATTACTATTACAAGACCAATTGAGAATAAAAATCCAATCAGGATGGTCATGCTGGTCTCAAAAAATAAATGAAAACGTAATTGTGCTTTATTTGCTCCTAACAATGATTGGAGCCCAATACTTTTTTTACTTTTTAATAATTGAGCCATGTACATGTTGATATAATTAAAACATGATATGAGAAGAATGCAAAGGGCCGCAAGAATACCAATGTTTATAAGTGATTTATCACGATGAACAATGAATTTCCAAGCTTGTAGTATCTCAGAGGTATCGTAGTATGCTTCGGAGATTGGTTGCAGGTAATATTGACATTCTTCGGATAGACGTGGCAATATTTCTTTATCCTTTTTCATTTTTGAAAGGATTTTTTCTTTAGAGCTTGCTTTGTCGAGCTTAACGAAAGTTACTCCGCCCCGAAAAGTTACGTTATTGATAGGAAGTAGAATATCGTATTTAAGGAATGATTGAGTGGCTGAATTGTCAATTATTGACGTGATTGTAAAATTAGATTCACCTTGTAATGTGGAAATTGAAAATGACTGCCCTAATACATCTGTTCTGCCAAATACTTTCAAAGCAGTTTGCATTGAAATAGCTGCCTCATTAGGCGATGATAAGGTTTGAGGAATATTTCCGGCAATTAAGGGAATTGGGAAAAATTCTGCAATGCTTGTATCTGCACAAAGTAAAAGCATTTGTGTCGATTTGAATTCCTCTGTTCTAAAAACAGAGTTCCAACTTATATTCTGAAAACGGCAATAATTTTCAATTTCAGGATAGCGCTCCTTTAAAATTGGGTGAAGTTCAGACCTAATGTGGAGCGTTTTTTCATCACTGGCAATGTTTGTAGGATCGTCACTTTGGAGTAAAAAAATACGATCGTTATCTACACTTCCAACAGAAATTTGCCATTCATTAATAATGAAAGCAATAAACAAATTAATACAGGCAAGTCCGATTGCAAGACTTGAAATGGAGATAACAGAATAAATCTTGTTTCTTTTCCACTTACGAATAGTCAGGTTGAAATTAGTTCTAATAATCATCGTTTTTGGTTCTTTTTAAAATATTTTAAATTATTTAATCCTTCAAATTACATTTTACCCAACATTCACTCGTACCTCAGCGCCTCCACCGGATTCCTCGTTGCCGCCCGCCACGATTGGAATGAAACCGTCAACAGCGCAATTCCCAACGCCAGCAAACCCGCCAGTGCAAATATCCACCAACTCAACTCAGTTTTGTAGGCAAAGTTTTCGAGCCATTTGTTCATGGCGTAGTATGCAATGGGTGTGGCGATTACAAAAGCGGTTGCCATCCATTTTATGAAGTCGCGGTTAAGCATTGTTAGTATTTCTGAAACTTTTGCGCCATTTATTTTTCTGATGCCGATTTCCTTCAGCCGGTTCAGGCAAATCATAAAAATCTGGCCGAGAATTCCCATGCAGGTGAGCACTACAGCGATAAGCGAAAAAAAAGTAATAGAGCTTGCCAGTTTCTCTTCTTTGGCGTACATCGACTGAAAAAAATCGTCGTAAAACATAAAATTCATAGGTTCATACGGAGCAATCGTTTTCCAGATTTTCCCGATTTGGTCAATTTGTTGTCCTGTATTTCCGGGTGAAAGCCGCACCGAAAGCACATTTACATTAGTTGCCCCATCGAAAAGCAAAGCCAAAGGTTCAACTGTTGAATGATAGGACTCGAATTTAAAATCATTGATTATACCCACAACATTATACCCGCCTTCCTGTCCGTTGTTGAATTTTTGCCCTTCGAAACTTTCCCAGCCAAATTGTTTCAGCGCTTCCTCGTTTATCAGGCAGGCTTTGTTTAAATCGCCATCCAGAAAATCACGGCCTTTCACAAGTTCGATTCCCATTGTTTCCAGATAATCAGAACTAACCGTAATACAATTGATATCAAAACTTTTATCACCGCTATTACTTCCAAACTTATTGTTTATCATTCCCGGGCAGCCGTAGCTAACTGTTTTTCCCTTTACAAATGCGAGATTCGAAACTTCCTGAAGCAGCGTTTCGGTTTCCTGAAAATCATAAGGAATGTCGATTCTTACAAGCATTTCACGGTCGAAACCCATGTTGGAATGTTTAATGTAACTGAGTTGTTTGAAGATTATCATCACCACGGCAATGAGGGCGATTGAAGCCGTGAGTTGAAATGTTAACATGGATTGTTTTCCGATTTGCCGGCTGTTTCGCTTTCCCTTAAAACCTGAAAGGAACTCGGTAATCCTGAACTTCGACAAAATAAGGATGGGTGCCAGGCTGTTAATCAGAATTACAAACACGACTGCTGTCAGGATGAATGGAAAAACTGAAATCCACGAATTGATGTCGATGTTTAATGATTTCCCAAAAAGGATTTCGGAATATGGAATTGCCAGCAATGTAATAATTACCGAAAAAACAAGTGAAATCAGAATTCCGAGGGTGACTTCGGCAAATGTATAACTAACCAGCTCTTTCCGGCCCGCCCCGTTTACCTTGTAAATACCGATTTCTTTCAGTTTGGCATATTGCATCGAAATCGAATAGTTCAGGTAATTGATGCTTGAAAGCAGCAAAATAAGCGCTGCAATGGCCAGGAAGATTTTTAGCAGTGCTGGATTTCCTTTTGCATGACGGCTTTTTACGGTGAGTTCGGAGAGGTAAATATCATCGAGTTTTTGCAGGGCCAAACTATCAACATCCAATGCTTTAAGCTTAGCAGATATATTTAATTCATCTGCAAAATTCTGTGAATTTGTGCCATCCTGAAGCATTACAAAAAGGTTGGTCGGATTGTAGCGCATTTCGTTTATTGTGGTACGCGACATACGGAATTTTTCATTTTCACTATTCAGGATAACATCGGCCTGAAAACTTGAATTGGCGGGCAGTTGATTAAAAATTCCGGTAACAGTTGCAAAAAAAATGTTGCCCACATTCACTTGCTGCCCAAGCGGATTTTGTGTTCCGAAAAGCTTTTGGGCAACCGCTTTTGATATTACCACCGATTCATTTCCTTCGAAGGGTTTCGCTCCTAAACTCTCTGTAATTTCAACCGAGAAAATTGAAAAGAAATTGTTGGTTGTGGATAATAAATGCTGGATTTCAGTGTAGGTGTGAGCTTGTTCATTTTTTACGGTAAAAGGCATACCGGTTGCATAATCGAGCGGGCATGCATTTTCAACTGCGGTATAATCGTTGGTAAGAACGGGGAAAAGTTCCCAGTTCAGGTTGCAACGGTTCTTTTTTACATCGTACAACCTGTAAATCTGTTTGTGGTTTGCAAAATCCTTATTCACACTGGTTTCGTTGAGAAAAAACAACCCGATCAGGATAACAGCTGCAAAACCAATGGCGAAACCTCCAATAATCAGCAATGAATAAACCTTGTTTTTTACGAGGTTGCGAAATGCTAATTTTAAGTTGAAGCGTAACATATATTTTGTTTTAAGTTCCTATCTTTTCCTTTATCTTTTCTGCTATGTAAAAGTTGTCAGATCTGTCACTTGTCTGCCGCTAAATGATTGCTCCATGCTCCATGCTCTCTGCTCCTTGCTCTTTGCTCTATTCGTATCGCAACGCCTCCACCGGGTTCCGTGTTGCTGCTCTCCAGCTTTGCCAACTCACGGTGAGTATAGCAATGAGGAGTGCAAAAATGCCGGAAGCCACGAAAATCCACCAGCTTAGCGAGGTTTTAAATGCAAAATTTCCGAGCCATTTGTTCATGGCATACCACGAAACCGGCGTTGCCACGGCAAAAGCAACAATCACCCAAAAAATGAAATCACGGTTAAGCAGGGTCATAATTTCAATTATTTTCGCCCCGTTCACTTTCCTCACGCCCACTTCTTTTACCCGTTGCAGCGAGGCATAATGTGCAATGGCAAAAAGCCCCATAAAAGCCAGAAAAATAGCCAGGTACATTCCTATGGTCACAACCCGGTTGGCGGTTTGTTCAATTTTATAAAGGTTCTCGTAAACCTGGTCGAGAAAATGATATTCAAACGGAGTTTCAGGATTTTCTTTTTCCCATAACGATTGAATTGAACGGATAGCAGTTTGCGGGTCGCTGACTTTTACCAGCATTACATGATAATCGCGGATTTCATTCAGTTTTACAAAAACCTGCGGATCGACAACCCTGTGCAGCGATTTTGTGTTGGCATTTTTTAAGATTCCTCGAATTGTATATTTTCTGTCCGTGGTAAAAAGCCCGATTTGTTTGCCAATCGGGTCATCATATCCCAGCGCTATTGCCGCCTGCTCATTAATCATGCAATCTTCCGATTCAATATTGGTTTCTTTCCAGGGAATTTCCCCTTCCACCACCTGGTAGCCCATCACTCCGGCATAATTTTCCTTAATATCACACACTTCCATAATCCACTTCGAATCGGGATTGTTGGCTGAAGTAACCGGATTGCCATTGTGCCAGTCGCTGGGCAGACACGATTTTGCCGTAACATCTTTAATTCCGGGCATTTTCATCAATTCCTGGCTAACCATTTCGTAATTGGTTGCAAAACTTCCCCTTGGATTCAGATATACGATGTTTTCCTTGTTGAACCCAAGGTCTTTTTGCCTGATAAACTGAATCTGTTTCTTTATTACAAGCGACGATGAAATAAGGATGATTGAAGCCGTAATCTGTGCAATTACCAGCCCACGTTGTAAAACCGTAATGTTTTTGGCCTTGTTTTTAAAACGGATGATTTCGCCGGCACTTTGACCTGTTATGTACATCATGGGAATCAGCCCGGCAAGCAATACGGTAACAAGCAACAGAGCCCCAATCATCAAATATATTCCGGGATTTGTAAGGTTGAATTCGATTCGCGTTCCTGTAATCTGGCAGAACCAGGGCAAAAGCATCCAAGTTAAAATGCCTGCCAGTAATGATGAAACAACAATATAGAGTGTGGTTTCAAAAAATGAACCGATGTAAAACTGCAGTTTTGAACTCCCCACAATCTTGCGGATACCAATTGATTTGGAACGCAAAAATGCAGTTGAAATAAAAAGATTGATAAAATTGAAACAGGCAATCAGCAAAATAAGTGTTGCAATGCTGATAAAAATGAAGAGGATGCGTTTATCCATTAATTTCACACTGCCAAACCGATGGCCAACAGAGAAGTGTATTTCGTCGATACGTTGAAGAAAATGTTCAATTTTAAACTGCTGGTATAACGGAAAATGTGCAATTGCAAGTTTGTTGATGTTTCCCGCAAGGTTTTCGATGTTGGCACCGGGTTTCAGTTCGAAGTAGGTGAGGGTGTAATCACGTTCACCCCATTTGATGTTTTTTAACCAGTCGATACCCTCAATCGGAAATACCATCCTGAACTCGAGGTGTGAATTGGCAGGGGCATTTTTTGCCACAGCCGAAACATTCCAAACTTTTCCAAATGCTTCGAGAGTTTGGCCTACAGGGTTTTTATCGCGGAAAAAAGATTGAGCAAGTGCCTGGTCAATCACCACATTATTGGTGCCTTCAAGACATTTACCGGGATTTCCTGTTTCAAGACTGTAGGTGAGAAAGGTAAAAAAGTTGTTATCTGCAATCACGACGTTATCGATAAAGAGTTTTTCGTCACCAACCTTTACAATTTGCCTTCCACTGGGGAGAACCCTGAGTGAGGACTGTATTTCAGGAAAATTCTGTGCAATATCTTTTCCCGCAGCAACACATTCCGATCCCAGAATTACCGATTCGTTGTTAAGAAAACCTTTGCGGCAAAGCCTGTATTTGTTTTCGTAGTTGTTATGAAATTTATCGTAGCTAAATTCATTCAGGCTCCAAAAACCAATGAGCAAAGCGATGGTAATAGCAATAGTCAGCCCAAGAATGCTTAAAATCCCAGTTTCGATATTTCTTCTGAAACTTCTGATTACTTCCCTGAAATTGATTAACCCGGTCATGTCTTTTGTTTTATTTGTTTCAAATTAAGTTATCAGGGTGAAAATCACTCCTGATGTATCCGTCCTCTAACCTGATAATCCGTTTTCCGTATTGGGCAAATTTTTCGTTGTGTGTTACCTGGATGATGGTCATTCCTTCTTCATTCAGGGTTTTCAGGGTTTCCATAATCATTTCGCCCTGTACCGATTGCAGATTGCCGGTAGGTTCGTCGGCCAGCAAAAGTTTTGGTTTGCCAACAATGGCACGGGCAATGCCTACCAATTGCTGTTGCCCTCCCGAAAGCTGTAGCGGAAACAGGTCCTTTTTTGCCACCATGTTAAACCTGTCGAGCAAATCGGCTACCATTGCCTGCCTGTCGCGACTTTTAACACCTTTGTAAGTCAGCGGTGTTTCAATATTTTCGTAAACTGTCATTTCCTCAATCAGGTGGTAAGCCTGAAAAATGAATCCCATAAAATGACGGTGATAGTCAACCAGTTCTTTCTCTTTCAGGTTGAGTACCGATTTGTCGATAAGCGAGTAACTACCTGCCGACGGGGCATCCAGCAGTCCGATGATATTCAACAGTGTTGATTTACCCGAGCCGCTTGGCCCCATAATACTCACAAATTCACCTTCTTTAACTTCAAGGTTTATACCTTTCAGCACAAATGTGCGTTGAAACTTTGAATCGTAATACTTGTCGATGTTTTTAAGTTGTATCATATAAAATAGTTTAAGCCCCTCTAAATCTCCCCGAAGGGGTGACATTTTGGATAGTGAATATTTGTTTTTTCGTTCATTTTATTTCTTGTCTTTTCTTGTTCCTCCCCTCCGGGGAGGTCAGGAGGGGCTTCTTTTATTCATATCTCAACGCCTCCACCGGATTAACCCGCGACGTTCTGAATGAATGCAGCACAACTGTTGAAAGAACAACGATAGCTGCGATCAGGAATGCTACGGCAAATACCCACCACCCAATACTGGTGCGAAATGCAAAGTTATTTAACCAACGCATCATAATGTAAAGGGTAACGGGAACCGAAATGACCGCCGAAATAACAACGAGCACCAAATTATGACGGAAGAAAGAGTAAAGCACAGCCCCAACAGAGCTTCCCAATACTTTTCTGATCCCGATTTCTTTGGTTCGGGAGCGGACTGTAAAAAGTGTTAACCCAAATAGTCCAAATGCCGAAATTATTAAGGTAAACAAAGCAAAAATGGAAACAATGGTGCTCAGATTTTTTTCGGATGCATATATATTTTTAAGTAAATCTTCGATAGTTGAATAATTGAAACCCTGGTCGGGTGCAATTTTTTCCCAGTCGCTTTTTAATTTTGGCAGTAAAATATGAAGCGTTCCGGGTTGGTACTGAACAGCAATCTGGTTAATGAAACGATCTGTCATGTTAATTGTAATTGGCGGAATATCGGTCCTGATGGAATGCAGGTTAAAATCTTTTACAATTCCTATTATTGTTTGACCCTGAACCACCTTTCCAATTGGATCGTCGATACCTAGTTCTTTAACAGCCTTTTCATTTAGCATTACCGAACTTTTCAAATCACCAGGAAACTCTTCAGAAAATTCACGTCCATCCAAAACTTCGATTCCCATGGTTTTGATAAAATTATAATCAACTGCCATCCCTTCAACTTTTATATTTTGTGTCGGATCTTTAAAATTCTGGACCATCGACGACATTGAACTTTGCATTGGTAAAGCGTGCATGGTACCGGCAGCCATAATTACATTTGGGTTAGATTTGACATTGTTCAGGAATACTTGGTAATTTTTGAAATTGCGTCCCAAATCAATTAAAAGAATATTGTTGTTATAATGGCCGGGATTTTTATTTAACGCATATAAATATTGCGAGCGGATTATTAAAGTACTTGAAACAAACGAGCAGAAAATAACTAATTGGATGAGTACAAGCACCGAACGGAAAACCTGTTTTTGTTTTCCTGAATTCCCTGCTTTTTTCAAAACATCAATAACTTTTAAACGCGACAAATATGCAGAGGTATAAAGTCCTGAAACAATACCAATTAACACGGTAAGAATGAGGTATATCAAAATATACACAACGATATTCGAATTAATAACCTGAAGCTTTGTTTGGAACAATTTACCTGCAAAGGGTAAAGCAACGCGCATAAGAACTACAGCAACCGGAAGAACCATTAATGCCAGCAACATCGATTCGCCAATCAATTGTTTTCGTATGCTGAAATTATTTGCCCCATTGGTTTTACGGATTCCTATTTCCTTTGAACGTTGCGTTGAAACTGCCGTTGAAAGAATAATATAATTAATGGAGGCAACCAATACAATAAGAAAAGCAATGGCAGAAAACAACCTGATGTTTTTCATGTCACCCATTAATCCGGCATTTACAAGATTGTCTGATTTCAGATAAACATCGCTTAAGTTTTGCAACGAAAAGGTTCTTTTTATTCCATTGTTGGGATATTTTTTCTCCAGCTCACGGAACTGGCTTTCGATATCTTCCAACCGGGATTTGTCAGCCAATAAAACCCAGGTTGTCCAGAAATCGAAACTCCAGTTGGTTTCGGCATCTGTTGCGTTAAACGCTGTATTTATGGGGCCAACCGTCCAAATGCTATTCACAAAACAATTTGCCCTGAAAGTAGAATTCACGGGAATATCTTCAAAAACACCTGTAACCGTAAACATCTGTTCTTCGTTGTTCACCAGACCCACAATTCCCTTTCCGGTTGGTTCCTCTCCGGGGAAAAACTTTTCTGCTATTTCTCTTGAAAGAACAATTGAATTTCTATCGTCGAGTAGTTTTTTCGCGTCCAGACTTTCAATCAAGCGGAAAGTGAATATGTCAAAAATCTCTGAACTCGTCGCAACAGCCCCCGCAACAGTTATAAATTCTTCTCCCAGTTTGAGTTTTAAACTTCGCACATATTGTGCATTTGCCGCCTTTTCCACTTGTGGAAACTCCGCTTTTAATGTTGAAGCCAAAATATACGGAGCTCCGGGTTGAGTGGTATTAAATTCGGAATAGTGGTTTAAGACCCTGAATACTTGCTTTCGGTTTTTGTGGCAATAATCGTAACTGAATTCGTTAATAATAAAAAGCACAATTATAAACGAAGCGGCCAAAGCAATCGACAAACCAAGCAAATTAATACCTGCAAATACTTTGTTGTGTTTTAAGAACCGTAATGCTGATTTCAGATAATTTGTAAACATTTTATTTTTGGTTTTTAGTTGTGATCTACATTTTTTTTACAATAATTTCTGTTTTTATTCCGCCATTTTGCATTGCTTCTTTTAATTGCTGAATTCTTTCCTCGGAAACATTTTCATACACGTAAATACTGGCAGAATAGTTTGTCCCAACTTTCATTAACCAATTCTCAACGTATTTTGAAACTTCATTTAATGGAATGGATTCACTTAATACGTTTTGAATTTCATTCGGATAAAGAAACAACAGACATAATGGGAGTGATGGTTTTTTGTATTCATGTTCACTGACTTCTGTTATTTTGATTCCAAGCTCTGAATACACATCCATTACTGATTTTACCTGTTCCTTTGTTACTCCATCTACATATTGAATGGAAACAGTGAGAGCATCTTTATAAAGTATAAGGTCTTTTTCAGCCTTTTTTCTGATTTCTTCAAGATCAGGGCCATCCTCGTCTGGTTTTAACAGAATGCTTATCGATTTAATTCCCACATTGCTTTTTGCACTTGCAGTACGAACATTATTTTTAAATAGTAAATATTCAATATTCTTCTGTTCAGCCCGTGAAATATCTTCATAGGTTATGTGTGCCCTGTAAAATCCTTTGCTTTTTCGGTCTTTGTTGAACTGGTCTAATTCTTCATTCCAATATTTCAGATTTTCTTCAAATTCTTTAAACGTATTAAATTTGTGATTTTCAACAATTACAATCCCATTGCCTTTGAACGTTATTTTAAATGGATCAGGTTTCGAAGGTTTTCTGTCAAAGGGCAACCAAACACTTGGAGTCGGGGATTTTGGAAGTTCATAGAAAAACCAAACGGGAATGGCTTGATTTATTGCTGATTGCTTTTCTTCATCTAAATCAAAATAATCTTTCCCGAATAAACTTTGTGCTTTCTCTTTTCTTACTTCCAAACAAGCCTCTCCAATACTTCTTAAAGTAAAATTTACCATTTCGTTGGAAGAAGCCAAATCGTGCCTGTAAGTAATAATTCCTTTCGAAACTTTCATTTTACCAATAACAG
>JBGSRA010000090.1:0-2227 GCA_041737765.1 Draconibacterium sp.
GCTATTGACAATCGCCCAATTTGTGATTATAGTGTTTTTGATGACTTCAATAATTGGTATTCAAAAGCAATTAGGATATTTAAAGTCACGTGACAACGGAATTGATATTACCAATAAACTTGTAATTAAATCACCTGCGAATCTTTGGCGCAACAGTCAAAGGTTTGTAAATCTGGACGCTTTTGAACAGGAACTTTCGGAACTTCCGGCGGTAAAAAGTTTGTCCATTTCCAATAATGTCCCGGGTGATGTGCCTTCATTCAATTTCAGCGTTTCCGACGGACAAAATGAAAAACTGTTAAAAACGGCTGTTTTTATTGCAAACCGGAATTTTGTAAATGCTTATAACCTGCAGATAATTGCCGGCGAAAGCTTTTTCAACGAAGGGTGGAATGCATCAGAAAAAATTGAAAAAGGTTGTATTGTAAACGAAACCTGCCTGCACCAGCTGGGTTTTTCTGACTCTGAAGAGGTAATTGGCCGTAATCTGGTTCTTACAGACGAAAGCGGATTGGATAATACGGAAACACGTGTTGCAGGAGTCTGTAAGGATTTCAATTTTACTTCGGTTAAAGAAGTGCCCGGCCCTGTTATCCTGCTGGATTGGACTCAGAGCATTATGGTTGGGCGCTATACGTTAACCATAAATCCGAATATTGATAAAGCGGCATTGCTTGCTGATGTAAAAGAGCGGTTTATGAAAACCTTCCCCAATTTTTCATTTAATTATTTCTGGCTCGATGATCACTTTAACAAGCAGTTCTCCGAAGAAGATTCGATTGAACATGCTTTAAAGGTATTTGCAATTATGGCTATAGCGCTGGGAATTTTAAGTTTGTTTTCAATGGTTTGGCATGTATCGGTTGCTCGTACAAAAGAAGTCGGTATCCGAAAAATAAATGGAGCAGAAACCAGTGATATCATGGCGATGCTGAATATGAATTTCATTAAGTCAGTGTTTATTGCTTTCGTAATAGCCACGCCCATTGCATATTATGCCATGTACAAATGGCTCGAAAACTTCGCCTACAAAACCGAATTAAGTTGGTGGATTTTTGCATTGGCCGGGTTGCTGGCTCTGGGAATTGCGCTGCTCACAGTTTCGTTTCAATCGTGGAAAGCGGCAACGAAGAATCCGGTGGAAGCGCTGAGATATGAATAAGTCTGAACCATGATTTTTGTGATTAAATGATTACCATGATTTTAAGAACAGAAATAATCAAAGTCCATCACGGAAATCAGACGAATCCTGGTTCAGACAATTGGAAAGCAGCAACTAGGAATCCGGTTGAGGTGCTGAGGTATGAATAAAAATAGTAGTTGAAAACACAGAAAACATGGGAACAAATTTTTTTAAAACAAACTGGCGTCAGTTAACCCGGAACAGGGTTTATGCGTCAGTCAATATTGCAGGTCTTGCTATCGGAATTGCCTGCGGACTTGTTATTTACAAAATTATAAGTTACGAATCGGGCTTTGACAAGTACCATAAAAATTATTCGAATATCTACCGGTTGATCAGCCAACTTGAGCCTCCCGGAGAAGGAATTATTTACGCTGAGTCACAAACACACCCGGTTGGCGAGGCAATTCGAAATGATTTTCCGGGTGTGAAAGCGGTAATGACTTTTTATGCCGAAAAGGGTCAGATTGCAATTGAAAACAGCAACGGAACTTTTGACAGATACCAGGAAAATGAAGGTCTGGCTTTTGTAGAATCTGGATTTTTTGAAGTTTTTGATTTCGGGTTTTTGGCCGGAGATCCTCAAAATGCCCTATCAAATGCAGGAAGTGTTGTAATCACTTCATCGCTGGCCCGTAAATATTTCAATTTAAATACCGGTAATGTAAGTAATGCGTTGGGGAAATCGATAACTGTTAATAACCAAAAATCGTTAACCGTAACCGGTGTAATTACTGATACTCCTAAAAATACTGATTTGCCATTTACAATTATTGCCGATTACAAGAGTCAGACAGCTTCAAACCCCTATTTCTTCGGCGGAACTGACTGGCAGGAGTATAATTCGGCAACCAATTGTTACCTGCTTTTACCCGGCAATATTTCACCTGGTGCTTTTGAAAGCCAGCTTGTTTCTTTTGCTGCCAAATACCTCGGCACCGATTCACCTGTTTTTCAAAAATATGTATTGCAACCTTTATCCAATCTTCATTCGGGAAAAGCCCAAAACTACAGCCACCGGCGGGTTTCAGAAAAAGCATTTTT
>JBGSRA010000011.1:0-46442 GCA_041737765.1 Draconibacterium sp.
ACCAGATCCTGGTACCATTGAGAGTAATTTTCACTTCTTGAAGTTAATTCTTTAGCCATATTATTTTTTGGTACAGATTTTGATAAAATACATTTGATTTTGAGTTTACAAATAAAGTAATTATTATTGACATAAATAAAAGGAGGAAGAGTTATGAAATCAAAATTCACATATTTCGGATTGATGGCGATTCTGTTTAGCGCCTGTAGTACTGGAAGTTACGTAACCAGCTCCTATACTGACGATATCTATTTTAATCCCGGAGATGTTCCTCCACCAATCGTGGTTGCCACAAAAACAACACAGAACCCTGCTCAACAAAAATCTGGCAATAAAACTGTTATCAGCGAGATAAGCGAAAATGAAGAGGGCACAGCAACAATGAACAATTACATTTTCGAAGGCACTGAAAATGATGCAATAGTTGTACAAGAGAATGCTGAACAAAATTACACCGGTATCGACACCATAACTTATTACGAAGACGGTGAATTGCAGTATTTAATCAATAATTACTATGATAATGACGGTAATGTAGATTATGCATATCGCATTCAACAGTTTCACAATCCATATTTCTACGACCCTTTTTATTGGGATAGCTGGTATTATGAACCATACTTTTATGGCGGCTGGGGTATGTCGATGTCATTTGGTTGGGGTTGGGGATATCCTTACTATGGATATGGATATCCTTATTACGGATGGGGATACCCTTATTACGGTTACCCGGGATACGGATGGGGTTATTACCCACCTTATTATGGTGGAGGATATTATCCCCCGATTTATGCAGATTCTGACAGTTATCAATACGGACAAAGAAGATCAACCGGAACCAACGTAAATAGAAACAACAGAAGTTCTTCAACCAATGTTGCTCAAAATAGCGTCGGAAGAAATAAAAGTGCCGGTAATGATGTCACTGGTTTAAACAATTCGGGAAGCTCAACAAGAAGCGCAACTTCAAGTTCTGGTCGGCGGGATGGTTCGGCAGTAAACGATGTGACTACAAAATCGAACACTCCAAATTCAAATGTTTTGACTGAAAAAAGAAGATCTACTGGAGATGGCGTTTATAGCCGACAGTCTGGAGCTGAAAATAATACAAGCGGAAACGTTAATTCTGGTGTGAGCAGTAATTCGGGGAGAAATCAAACACAGAGTTATTCAAGACCCGGAGCCAGTAATCAAGGGAGAAGCTACACAAGACCAAGCAGCAGTTCCTCTTCTGTAAGTTCACAACCGAGAGTGGTAAATCAAAGTACGGTGAATACTGGATCAACTTCAGGTTATTCACAACCAAAATCTACATCAAGTTATAACCAATCATACAGATCCAGTTCAACATACAACAGGAGTTCAAGTACGGGTACTTCATCCCGTTCTTACAGTTCGCCTGCTTCCAGCTCGGGCAATTACAGAAGCAGTTCACCTGCCAGTAGTGGTAGTTACAGCACCGGTTCAAGTAGTGGACGAAGCAGTAGTGGCTCATATTCTTCAGGTAGCTCAGGTAGTTCATATTCAGGTGGCAGCAGCGGAAGTTCTTCGGGTGGTGGCGGTGGTAGTGGATCACGTTCTTCGGGTGGTGGTTCGTCGTCTTCAGGTCGCAGGTAAATAATTGATATTCAGAAATCTCGTTTAACTTAAAAACAATTGCCATGAAAAAATATTCTTTTCTGCTTACAATCGCTTTATTCGTGCCCTTTTTAATGCAGGCACAGGATTTGGCAGATGCTTTGAGATTTTCAAATTTACAGGTACAGGGTACAGCCCGTGCAGGAGCAATGGGAAATGCATTTGGAGCTCTTGGGGGAGATTTTACCTCAGCCAGCATCAATCCTGCTGGAATAGGTATATATCGGTCAAGTGAATTTACTATTACCCCTATTTCAGGAAGTACAAGGGTTGAAAGTAATTTTCTTGGCAACGGCAGAGAAGACACAGATTATAAATTTTCGCTCAATAACATGAGCTATGTTTATACTATGCCCGTTAACGGAAAAACCGAATCGGGACTTGTTAGTGTTAATTTCGGCGTTGGCTATAACCGGGTAAAAGACTTTAATAGTAATGCGATAATTCAGGGGTATGATGTAGATGGTTCGTACATGGATTATTTGGTTGATCGAGCAAATAATAATGGATTTGATCACACAATTGAAAATCCTCAACCTAGTTCAGCTGATTTTTATGAAAGATTAGCTTGGGACACAGATATGATGTTGCATGATAATATTAGTAAAGAATATTATTCAGATCTGCAGGATGCCGGTTATGGACAGAGCCTGCGAAAAACATATTCGAAAAATGGTTCAATCGACGAATATTCGTTTGTGTTGGGATTAAATTTCAACCATAAACTTTACATGGGAATTGCATGGGGAATAAATGATGTATATTACAGCGAAGGAACAACCATTTTAGAAGTGGATGAGAATAAAAACATACCTTTCTTTAACGATTTCCAGTTTAACAATTACTTTACAACCTATGGAATTGGACATAATTTTAAATTTGGAGCCATTTATAAACCAATAAACGAATTGAGACTTGGGATATCAATTCATACTCCAACCTATTATTACTTGCACGATGATTTTAACACTTCAATGTTTTCTTCACTTACTTACGAAGATGGAAATGGCACCTATGATGAATATTCTCCATACAATGAATACGATTATCACCTTCAAACTCCTATGCGTACAACGTTTAGCGGAGCTTATGTAATTGGAAAAAAAGGCTTGATAAGTGTAGATTATGAACTGTTAAACTACGGAAAAGCAAAATTGAGAAATGGTGGTGACGGTAAGGATTTTTATGATAAAAACCAAGAAATTAATGAGTCTTATAAAACATCAGGTAATCTGCGAATTGGTGGTGAATTAATGGCAACCAGTAAAGTTAGTTTACGGGGGGGATTTGAATATCATGGCTCTGCTTACAATGAAAGGGCATTTGGAACTACACAGTTAAATTCTGATGCGAATATGATGGTATATGCGGGTGGAATTGGTTACCGTACCGGATTATTCTTTGCCGATTTGGCTTATCGTTATTCTACCCTGGAAGATTTTGATTATCCGTATCCAACACCTTTCTCCGAAATTTATCCGGCTCCTGAAGCTGCTTCTTTTAAAACAGTTAAAAACGATATTCTTTTAACTATAGGTTTTAAATTTTAAAACAATTTAATTCCGATTTAGGAAAGGCAAAATTTCTTTAAAATTTTGCCTTTCCTTTTTTTATTTAAACCGCTGTAGCCAGAGTTTAAACCACAGAAATAAGAAAAATTTATTTATGTTTGTTTTTACTAACAAACTAGTGAATTATGTGGATAACAATTTCTTTGGTTGTTTTTTATCTGCTTGCACCGGCACTTCTTATTTACCTTACTAAAATATCGAAAATACTGAGCAAATTAGGAGCAGTTGTATTAGCTTATTTGCTGGGATTAATTGTTGGAAACATAGGAATTCTGCCCGTTGCCAGTGATCAATTCAGAAAATTACTAGGCACCCGCATGCACATACCGAAAGCAGAATTCCTTGAATATTTAAAAACTTCACAGCTTTCGGAATCTGATATTATGACCAACCAGGTCGCTTCTGTTCAGGATATTTTATTTACCATCTTTATCCCGATTGCAATTCCGCTTTTACTGTTTTCTCTTGATTTGAAAAAGTGGTTAAAACTGGCGAAAGGTGCGGTATTATCGTTGCTTTTGGCTGTTTTTTCATTGCTTGTAGTAATTTTTACCGGGTACTATTTTTTTGGAAGCTCCATTGGCGAGTCAAACAAAGTAGCCGGGATGTTGGTTGGTGTTTATACAGGTGGAACTCCAAACCTTGCAGCCATTGGAACTGCATTAAAAGTTAGTCCTAACATCTTTATTTTAACGCATACTTATGATATGATAGTGGGTGCTGTGGCATTACTCTTTTTGATGACCATCGCCCAAAGTTTATTTCATACTTTCTTACCAAAATTTCAGTTGGTTTATAAAGCCGAAAACAAACTTCATTTGGCAGACGAAGCAAACGATATTGAAAATTTCGATCCTTTATTTAAAAGAAAAATGGTTCCAGATTTGCTTAAGGTACTTGGACTTTCTGTTTTGATTTTTGCAATTGGAGGAGGTTTGTCATTATTGGTTCCAAAACCAAACGATGCGATTGTAGCTATTTTAGTTATTACAACTTTAGGATTGCTGGCATCGTTAATAAAACCTATCAACCGGATTCGCGGCAGTTTTCCGCTTGGAATGTATTTAATCATTGCTTTTTCGCTGGTTGTTTCGTCGATGGCTAACTTGAGTAACATGTTTCAAATTGAGTTTTTGCAATTGTTTTTATATGTTTTTTATGTGGTTTTTGGCTCCATTGTAATTCATGTTGGATTGGCACATATTTTTAAAGTTGATGCAGATACTACTATTATTTCAATTACTGCATTAACTTATTCTCCACCTTTTGTTCCGGCTGTTGCAGGGGCATTAAAGAATAAAGAAGTAATTATTTCGGGACTGACCATTGGAATACTTGGCTATGCTTTTGGTACCTACCTCGGAATTTTTGTGGGAACTATTCTGAAATAAAAGTTTGATTTATAGTTAATTTTCAACTTAACTTTTTAAGCAGTTGTTCTTTAAAATTCAGACTCACTGGTATTTTGTGGTTCCCCACTTTTACAAGGTTTCCTTCAACATAAACCACTTTTGAAAGCGAAATAACATACGATTTATGAATTTGCTCAAAACTGTTTTTGGGTAAATGCAGTAAAAAATCCTTCAGCTTGCCATGTACCATCAACGATTTTTCGGAAGTAACAAATTTTACATAATCGCCCTGCGCTTCCAGGAACAGAATTTCATCAAATACAATCCGGTAATTTTTTTTATCCGCCCGAACCATTATATGTTCCGGAGATAACTCCTTTTCAGACTTAGGTGATAAACGTTCCAAAACACGATTTACAGAAGTACGGAACCGTTCAAACGAAACAGGTTTTAAAAGATAATCAACTGCGTCAATTTCAAATCCTTCAATTGCATACTCAGGATAAGCTGTGATTATTACAAAAAGTGGTGGTTCTTTCAGGCTTTTCACAAAACCAATTCCCGAAAGTCTGGGCATATTAATGTCTAAAAACAATAAATCAACTTTCCCATTTTTCAGAAATTCCCCTGCTTCAAGCGCATCTTTACACACTCCCGTCAGTTTTAATTCGGGGCAGGCATTTACATAATCTGTAACTAATTCCTGCGAAAGCGGTTCATCGTCAACTATTAAGCAATTAATTGGCATATTAATTCAACTTGATTTGTAAAATTACTTTGAATGTGTTTTCGGTCTCCGAAATGTTTAACGAATGTTGGTTGGGATAAATTAAAGCGAGCCGTTTTTTTACATTTTCAATTCCGATTCCTTTGTATTTAGAATCGCTTATTTCCGTTTTTTTTCCTTTACTGTTTTCAATTTCAAAAATTAAATCATTGGGTAAAACTTCAATTTTAATTTTTACAAAAGGATTTTCAGCCCCACTTTTCAAACCATGTTTGAAACTGTTTTCAACAAACGGAAGAAAAATAAGCGGTGCCACTTTTTTCCCTTCAATTTCGCCAGTTACATCAAGTTCAATTTTTTCATTGTCGGGTGTTCGTAAATTTTGAAGTTCGATATAATTCCGAATCATTTCAATTTCTTTCGGAAGAAGAATAAATTCAACATCTGAATCATAAATAATGTGACGCATCAAATCGCTTAACTGAATTACCTTTTCGGGAACCTGTGTTGAATTTTTTCGTGCAAGACTATAAATACTGTTCAACGAATTAAACAGGAAATGTGGATTTATCTGCGATTTCAATGCTTTCAATTCTGCCACGGTTTTTTCTTTTTCAATCTCCTGCAAATGGAACCAGCCACGTGCCAATCGTAGCAAGCTTGTTACGAAAATGTAGATTACGAAATAAAGCGAGATATCGAAAAAGCCATAATAGGCAATAAAATAATATCCCGAAAAAATATAATCAATCCAGCTATCGAAAAGTATGATATAAAATCCGGCACCCAAAGAAATCAATGCCAGCACAAAAATTCCGTATAAAATATATTTTCCCTTTTCCAGAAAAACCGGGAACAGAAACCTTAAATTCAGATATACAATCAGAAAAACAGGTACATGAAAAATGGCTGTATAAATCAAATCAATTCGCTTGATTTCAACAGAAACCTTAAAAATGTTTGTAAGTATTAAAAACGATAAACACCAAAACAGGATATGCTGAAATATCCTGTTTTTCGACAATCGTTTTAACGCATTTACACTGCTTTTTATCATTTATTTTCTGGTTAAAACCGCCTCAATACCATCTTTAAAAGCCTCCTCCGAATTTACATATTTTGTTACAAATTTTTGAAGTTCTTTTGGACTTGCGGTCAATAAAATATAGTCACCGTTGTATTCATGGCGGATTCGTATTTTATTCTCCTTTATTAATTTTTCGAGCCAATCCTGATCGTACCAGTTTATTTTAAGTTGGTTTTTAGTAACCGAAACTTTTGCAAATGTATGCACCGGAACAATATGAAAAGATGCCAAATCAAGTTCGTCGTCATCTAAAAATTCCTCGAGATAAAAATCCAAAAAATAATGACCACCTAATTTAATGATATGAACCCGAAACTCCGATGCTTTGTCATTTTTATCTTTTAAGTACAAAACATACGAGGTACTATCCAAATTTTCAGGTAATTCCTTTCCGTTATACGGATGTTCAAATTTCCATACCGCACTGTCACCATCAACCCAGGTACCTTTTAAAATTTCGTTCGCGAAAAGATCTTTTTCGGTATAAAGCGGGTAAAACGAATAAACCACACAACCCGATAAAAAGAGCGCCACTAATAAAATGAAGAGAAAAATTTTTGTTTTCATGATTTCTGATTTTTAAATTCAATATCAAATTTAGGCGATTGAAATATGAGAACCTCCTTTTTTCGTTGATATCCATGTTTTTATCGTTGAAATAGAAAAACAAAACCCGCCAACCAAAAGTTAACGGGTTTAAACCGATTTTTACTTTATTCTTGTTTTTATTTGTCGATTGCATTCTCAATTTTTACAACAAAATCCTTCGCGTAATCAATATTGAATGGCATAAACTGAGTCATAGTAACAATAACCATGTTGTAATTTTTGTTAACCACAAAATGGGTCGAAGCAGCCCCGCTCCAACCATAAATACCACTTTTAGCATCGGCAGATCCGCCCAATCCGTAACCACTGCCATTTTCGTAGTTAACACCTTCCGGCAACTGGTTCGACATTATCATTGTTACTGTCGATTCGTTCAGAATTTTTACACCTTCCAATTCTCCCCCATTCAGTAACATAGAGGCAAACCTAGAGTAATCGTTCATGGTTGAAACCAATCCGCCGCCACCCGAAAAAAGTGTTGCAGGTTCTTTGAAATTCATGCCATTCGTCGATGGTTGTTCCTTTAACGAATCGTTAATCATTGTATAAACATTTGCTAATCGGTTGTGTTTTTCTTCGGGAACATAAAAACCGGTGTCCTCCATTTTTAACGGATCGAAAATTTTGGTTTTCATGTATTTATCCAGCGGCATTCCAGAAAGTACTTCAACCAGGTAACCGGCAACATCGATAGAAACACTATATTCATAGGTTGTTCCGGGCTGATGTTTTAAAGGAATACCAGCCAGAATTTTTACTTTATCGCCAATAACTCCATCCCAGCCTGATGCACCCGTAACCCGGTACAACGAATCGACATAACTTTTCTGGTCCCAGCCATAGGTTAATCCCGAAGTGTGTGTAAGCAAATGCCTGATTGTCATTGGCGTATTTTGCGGTTCCAGTGTTTTTGTTTCTTTATTGTACACCTTTGTGTCAGTAAATTCAGGAATAAAATCAGATACTTTATCGTCGAGTTTAAATTTTCCCTCATCGTACAATGTCATCAAAGCAACAGCAGTAATGGGTTTTGTCATCGAAAAAACACGAAAAATGGTGTTGTCTTCAATTGGTTTACCATTTGGTTTGTCGGCAAAACCAAAGTTTTTTCGCACCACAGTTTCGTTGTTGCGAATCACAATAACCGAAATTCCGGCCAGCTTTTCACTGTCAATATATTGTTGCATCAGGTTTACTGCAGATTCAACTGAATCACCCGAAATTCCGGCAATATCTCCGGTTACCTGTTTCGTGGTTTTTGTGCATGAAACCTGACTAATTAAAATTGCTGTAAAAAGGGTTAAAAACAGAAAAAGTTTTTTCATGGTTATAAAGTTTAAAATTGTTGATTTTGAAATAATTTTAAAACAAATAATTCAGTCCGATGTAAATTCCCGATTTACCATCACGATCGTCGGCAGCCATACCGTAATCAACCTTAATAATAAAATTGGTATTCATGGCAATTCGTAAACCGGCTCCGTATGAAACGTGCAGTTTTTCAGCATCTTCGTCATAATAATCATTAGCTGCAGCCGAACTCAATAAATCCTCAGAAACATTTTCAACTCCTTTCATCCTTTTTGTTACTTGTCCAAAATCGACAAAACCATTTAACCCCAGGTAAAAGTTATTGTTGATAAACTGAAAACGGACAAATTTCCAGCGGGCTTCAATGTTACCCAGAAAATAGCCATCGCCAATCACCCTGTTTCGTTTTACACCGCGCAAGTTGCTGCCACCGCCCAATCCTTCAGAAGTGGCACCTTTCAGTTCAGAAACCACTACCTGAGTCTGGTAATAAAACGGTGTATATCCTGCAATTCCGGTCTGATAATTCAAGCGGTATGCAAACGAAAGATCGTCTTTGATGATGGTAAAATACTGACGGTGAGTTAAACTTAGTTTTGCAAACGATGTTTCTGCGCCCAAAAATTCAGGGGCACCCTCAACCACTGCTTCTGTCCAGATTCCCTTCATCGGGTTGGGTTTATTGTCACGCGAATCGTAAACCAATCCAGCTTTCAAAGCAGGTATAAAACCACCGTCGGCTTCTTCATCGGTAATTATACCCCAATCCTGGTATTTTTGGTACAAACCCGGTTGTTCACTGTGAGTTGGTAATTTGTCGGCATCATCTTTTCCTTTGTTTAGTTTGTCGATATCTACTTTTGCTATTTTAAAGTTCAGCATGTTAAATCCGGCTGTCCATTTGAGTTTATCGCCTGAAAGTTTTCCAACAAGGTCGGCTTTTATACGGAACATTTTCCGGTCGTATTTATAAAACATGCGGGTTTTGTATGCCGGATCCTCATCATCCATCCAATCGAAATTAACCACAGCGTCGTAACCGTTATAACCAAAAAAATCATAGGCCTGGTCTGACAAATAACTTATGTCAAGTGATGTCTGTAATCCGGGAATCAACCGGTCTGAATCATAGTAAAACCTGTTAATTCCACTGCCCTTTGTAAACCTCGAAACTTCGAAATAAAATTTATGATTGTATTTCGGATACCGGCTTCCATCTCCATAATTGTACAAATCGACCAATGCACCATACTGAAAACCAAGGTCGGTATCGAAAGTTATGGTTGGCAGGGCGCCAAAATTCCAGCCATCCTTTGTAACTTCTTTCTTTTCACTATCGTCCTGAGCGATTAAACCGGTTATTGCAAAAACCAGCAATCCTAAAAGAATTAATTTTTTCATATTTAACAAGTTTAGTTAAGAATACTTCTTTTAAAACAATCTATTTTCTTGTTGACACAAAATCATGGAATCTGAAATTTAAGCTATTTCCCCGACATAATTTTTATAAAATTTTCCCGGCGGTTACCTTCACCATCGATTAAACCAAAACTACCACTTTTATAGTTCCAGTTGGCATACGCAATTCCGTTTTCTTCAAACAATTCGATCATATCCTGGTACCAGCTCGCCATGTCTTCCTGAGGTGGGCCGGTAATTATTCCAAATTCGCCACAATACAAAGGCAATCCAAGTGCTTTTGCTTTTTGAATGGGTTTTTGCCATTGCTCCTGAATCCAGGCTTTATTAAAAACTTTACCCACCTGTCCGGCCACAATTTTTTTCATTTCATCGGGTAATTGGTTAAATTCAGTTTGGGTCAAAATAGTATCGGGATAATGGACCGGGCCGGTATAACCTTTCTGATGTGTCCAGCTGGCGTTCCAGTGAGTCAGCAAAAACGGTTCGTAAAAATGAAAACTCAATAAAATATTCAGGTCGTTTGCAGGAACTTTTAAATCGGGAAATGTTTGAACCTGCTGCCATTTATTCGAGCCAATTACAATTGTTCTTTCGGGTTCAACCGCCCTGATGGTATTAAATGCCGTTGCAATCAGATTATTCCAGAGTTCAGGATCGTCAGCAACTGCCTCGTTCATTAATTCGTAGGCAACCAAATTATTTGGATATTTTGCTAGTGATTTTGACAAATCGAGCCAGAGATTATAAAATTTCTCCTGCTCTTTTGGGTCGGTCCACAATGGTTTTACTTCGGCGTTAAAATGGTGAGAACGTAAAATGTGCAAATCAACAATCACGCGTAAATTTCTTTCAGCGCACCAGTCAATACAATTGGTCATCAACAGAAAAGCATCGTCATGCCGGTTACCATTTTCATCCCACATTTGCTCCTCGTCGATTGGGAGACGAACGTGGTCGAAACCCATTGCGGCAATTGAATCGACATCGGTTTTGGTAAAAAACCGATCACGTTCGGTACCCCGTGCATCGGTTTGCGAAAGCCAATGTGCAATATTTGTTCCTCTGAAAACTTCAAATTTTCCGGCCTTTTCAGGCGATTTTGGCTGGCACCCAAAAATAAATACTGCCAGAAAGAGAATAAACAGATTTTTCATAAGTACAGGTTTAGATAATATAATTAACAGTAAATATAACTATTTAACCATAAGAAATCAAAACCCTTTTTGATGATAAAACTTAATATTACATCTGAAAATAAAAATTGATTATCAATTATTTGAATGTATCTGTCATTTCGGTCTCTAATGGGTAAATATTAACTTTTTAAATCAAAAATCTATTATTCTTAGCTTTTAAACTGGCTTTTTATTAAAATTGAAACAAATTAAAATCAACCTTAAATTATTCGGAATTATGAAACAAAAAGGAATAAAATCAATTGCTTTTTTTGTAATAATTGTAATGTGTTTTGCTTGTAATCCAACTAAACAACAACAGCAACGACCCAACATTCTGTACATCATGAGCGACGACCATGCGTACCAGGCAATCAGCGCCTACGGATTTGGACTGAATGAAACACCCAATATCGATCGCCTTGCCACCGAAGGGGCTATTTTTACACGTGCCTGTGTAACCAATTCAATTTGCGCTCCCAGTCGGGCAGTGTTGTTAACAGGGAAACACAGCTTTGTAAATGGCAAAGTCGATAATATGATGCCTTTCGACTGGAATCAGGATAACTTTCCAAAACTGATGCAGGCCAACGGTTATCAAACTGCCATGATAGGAAAAATCCACCTCGACGGAATTCCGCAGGGTTTCGATTTCTCGATGGTACTGCCAGGGCAGGGACAATATTATAATCCTGATTTTTTAATTAATGGCGAAAAAGTAAGAAAAGAGGGTTATTGCACCGAAATTATTACAGAAACCATGATTGACTGGCTGAAAAACAAACGCGACCCCAATAAACCGTTTTGTGCCCTTTACCACCAGAAAGCGCCGCACCGCAACTGGTTGCCAGCGCCAAAATACGTGAATCTATACGATGACATTACTTTTGATCCACCGGCCAATTACTACGATGATTATGAAGGAAGGGGAAGAGCGGCAAAAGAACAGGAAATGGAAATTGACGGCCATGCCGGATGGGGACACGATTTTAAACTGATTGTTGATCCGAATGGAGACACAACTGAATTCTATAACGACATAAAACGGATGAACCCCGAGCAACGTGCAAACTGGATGGCTGCTTACGAAAGTGAAAACCAGGAATTTCTGGCTAAAAAACTACAGGGAAAAGAACTTGCCATTTGGAAATACAACCGTTATATAAAAGATTATCTGCGCTGCATAAAATCGGTTGACGATGGCGTTGGTGAGGTTCTTAATTACCTGGAAGAAGCCGGGTTAGCTGAAAATACAATTGTAATTTACACTTCCGACCAGGGATTTTATCTTGGCGAACATGGCTGGTTCGACAAACGGTTTATGTACGAAGAATCGTTTCGCACACCACTCGTAATGCGTTTTCCGAAAGAAATTAAAGCAGGCACAAAAATTAATAAGCTGGTGCAAAACCTCGATTTTGCTCCTACTTTACTCGATTATGCAGGTATTCAGATTCCAAAAGAAATGCAGGGTGAATCTTTCCGCAACCTGGTAAGTGGAAAAACCGGAGAATGGCGAGACGCAGTGTATTATACCTACTACGAATATCCATCGGTGCACATGGTAAAACGGCATTACGGTGTTGCCACTGAACGCTACAAACTGATGCATTTTTACTATGATATCGACGAGTGGGAAATGTACGATTTGGAAACCGACCCATCGGAAATGAAAAACATATACAACGACTCTGCCTATGCCGATGTGCAGAAAATGTTACACGAAAAACTGACTGAACTACGCGTGAAATACGGAGATAGCGACGAAAACGATCAGAAGTTCATTCAACTATATCTTGGCGAAATGGAAAAACAGGCACAGGCAGTGGTAGCCAGGAAGGCAAAGAAGAATTAGTTGTTATTTTAAGGATGGCATCTCTCTAAGTTTAAAATAAAAGAGATGCCATTCTTTATCAATAATTAAAAACCAATGAAAATATTACCGCTCTCCTTAATTTTAGTTTCAGTTCTGTTTCTGACAGGACGGTTTACTTCTCAACTCAAATCAGAACCACATTTTCAAACCGTTAAATCCGATACGACTATAATTTATCTGAAAGATTTTGGGTTAAGAAACACAAAAAAGAAGGATTGCAACCAATTTGTAAACGAGGCAATTAAAACAATTGAGGCAGGCAAACCCACCAAACTTGTTTTTACAAGAGGTGAATATCATTTCTATCCTGTCGAAAGCAACAAACGAACTTATTTCGAATCGAATACCACCGATGTAAATCCACGCAACTGTGCTTTTCTGTTTGAAAATATGAGTAACCTGATTATCGAAGGAAACGGCAGCAACCTGATTTTCCACGAACAGATGCAGCCTTTTACTTTCGATAAATGTAAAAATGTGATTCTCCAAAATGTAAATATCGACTGGGAACAACCGTTAATTGCACAGGCTGAAGTTCTTGCTGTTTCCGAAAAATCGATTAAAGTAAATATCAATTTAAAAGAATCGCCCTACCGGATCGAAGAGGGAAAGTTGTTTTTCGGAACTTCTAAAACAGATCTAAGTCCGTGGAAAGGTACAATG
Organism: Draconibacterium sp.; assembly: GCA_041737765.1. Lineage (GTDB taxonomy): Bacteria > Bacteroidota > Bacteroidia > Bacteroidales > Prolixibacteraceae > Draconibacterium. The sequence goes on from JBGSRA010000011.1 coordinate 13,432, forward strand.
GAATTCGATCGCGACGGGCATTTTGTAGTTCCGCAAACCGGCGATTCGGGCTGCCTTGGAAAAGGATGGGAAAATTATCTTGCAGAAGATATTCTTCCGGGTATTATCGAAATTAATTTGCCATTTCTGAGAAAACCGGCTGTTGGAAATTATTTGGTTATGCGGTTTGCAGAACGAATTCATTCAGGAATTTTTATTCAGGATTCAAAAAACATTACAATTGAAAATGTGAATTTGTACCACGCAACAGGTTTGGGAATTCTTGCACAATTTAGTCAGGATTTAACCTTCAACCAATTCAGGGCAATTCCGAACAAGGCAAAAAACAGGTACTTTGGAGGAGGTGACGATGGCATTCAGGTTTCAAACTGCAAAGGAAAAATAACGATAAACAAATGTGAATTTGCCGGTTTAATGGACGATCCCGTAAATGTACATGGTACTAGTGTTCAGGTAACCGAAATTATTTCAGAAAAACAGTTGAAATGTCGTTTTATGCACCACCAAAGCGTTGGTTTAAACTGGGGACACTCAGGAGATAAAATCAGTTTTATCGAAAACTCACGAATGGGCCAAATTGGTACAGGCGAAATAGAACGGTTTAAACCGATTGACAATGAAAATTTTCTGCTGACGTTTAAAACTGCAGTACCGAAATCGCTGGAAGTAAACGATGCATTGGAAAACCTTACCTGGAGTCCTGATCTTACAATTGCCAACTCACATTTTAAAAGCTGCCGTGCACGAGGAGTTCTTGTTTCAACACCCGGCAAAGTGGTAATTGAAAATAACATTTTCGAATCGAGCGGAAGTGCAATCCTGATTGCCGGAGACGCCAACAACTGGTTCGAATCGGGCGCAGTTACCGATATTTTGATTAAAAACAATGTTTTCACTGAACTCTGCAATACAAGTTCATATCAGTTTTGTGAAGGTATTATTTCGGTTTACCCCGAAATTCCTGTACTTGACGAAAAAACCCCGCCCTTCCATAAAAACATAAGAATCGAAAACAATAAATTCAATCCGTTTGATTTCCCTGTACTTTTTGCCCGTTCGGTTGATGGAATATCTTTCAGAAACAATACCGTTTCGCGAAGCACCCGTTTTGAGCCATACCACTTGAGGAAATATACTTTTTCGTTTGAAGCAAGCAAAAATGCCGTTGTTTCTGACAATACTTTTTCTGATGATGTTCTGGGAATGAATATTTTGCTAAAATGGATGCCGGAAACGGAATTAACTCACTCACCTGAACAAAACCTGAAATTAAAAGTGGAATAGAACTGGGTGCTTATTTTTTCTAACATACTGATATATAGCGGCTTGGAATCCGAGACACCCGGCATTCCAAAATTACTCTTCCTCCTCCGCCAATGTATATTTTACTTCAAAGCGCGGACGGCTGCCAATGTTCAGCACTTCTTCAGGGTTATAATCAAAAATCCGAATGTTGGTTGAATCGTTTTTCGCCAAAAAGTAATTCCTTGTCAAATCCATCCTGACTTTTTCCCTTTGTTGCAACACGCTGTCAATCATGGCAGCAGGGGCAATCAATAATTCGTAATCCTGCATTACAAGCGAGTCTTTGCCCGTTTCTTCCTTTAAAAACTGCAAATATTCCTTATTATTTGCTTTTGCCTTTTTCCCGTATTTCTGAAAAAAGAATTGATTGGCAATTTCGCTTGCTGCATCGGTTTTTTCAAGCTTTTTATCGTTGAGGTAATGCAGTTCTGTTAAAAGTTCGGGTTTCTTCTTTTCAAGGTCGAGGAGCAAATCGAAACTACGGTTTTGTTTTGTTGTCAGGGTTGTGTCGCCATAATCGAATGCAATTTCTTCAAGATCCTTTGGGTCAGCGCCGAGTAAACTTCCAAGCGCCTTAAAGGGCGATGCCACAATTTTGAATGTAAAACTTTTAAAAGTATCCCAAACAATTGCGCCAATCCGTACTTTCGGATCCGACAAATCACCCCTGACGGGAATATCAAGAATGATATCGCCGTTTATATCTTTTAAAATAAACAATGCCAGTTTTATTGGAACATCGTAAAGTCCGCCTGTTTTTCGCCCCATTTCCACGTTTCGAATAATCAACTGGTTGTTGCTCTCCAATTGTCGGTTAATGATTTTTGTTTTGTTTACGTAATACATATCGCCAAAAAGAATAGGTACACCGGCATAATGTTTCGAATAAATATTGATATCGGGTAACTGAAAATCGGTGAGCACGTAATCGAGTTCAATTCGATTCATCGGGTCGCTGGGATTCACTCCCAGTTTAGCATTTAAAGTTCCGCGTTTATTCAGTTTCATGCTGGCATTAATATTCACCCAATTGTCAACCAAAGCCATTGTATCCATATTTACAGCAACTTGCGACAATTCGTAGTTAAAAGTTTCGCGCATGGTCTGGTCGCTGAAATCAATCAGTCCGTTATCGATGATCAGGCTGTTCAGAACTACTTCCATCGGGTATTCTTCCGATTCCGACAAAATCATTGTATCGGCTTGTGAAACAGTCTCAACCATCATTTTTTCGAAATTAAAAAGCGAATCCTCGAGTGCCAGATACAAATACGGATTATACAAAGTCACCGAATCGAACAGGTATTTTTCTTTCATTATTTCCGATGGGTTGAATACCATTTTCCCGACGTCCAATCCAAGAACTTTTCGGTTGTTGTCGTCAAAAACACCCAGGCTGTCGATTTCGAAATTTCCACTAATTGTCAAATTATATAGGTTGTTGACAGAACCTGAAAATTTTGCAGTACCCGACGCTGTACCATCAACCTTCGAAATTTTATAGTATTCCTGAAGATAGGGAAGTATGGTGTTTACCGCCATTTTTTCGATTTGAACAAATCCGTCGTATTCACTGGTTTCCATATTGTAATCGAGCGAACCTTCGAAACTGCCACCGTCAGCCAGTTCAAATGCAATGTCTGCCTTACTGCTGTCGAGCCGGCTCCAGATAATTTGTGGAATGACAAAACTTACTTCCTTTATTTTGAAAGTATGGTTAATCGCTTTGTCGGTGTAAAATACCGACCCATTTTTCATTTCGAGGTTGTTCAGGTTTAATTTATAAGAAGTTGATGATTCAGTTTCAGTCTCTGTTGAATCAGTTTCGGTAAAAAAAACAATTAAATCATCGAAATTAAAAACCGAATCATTCTGAATAAAATTACCCATTGGATTTACAATCTGTAATTGCTGAACATAAATTTCATCGCTGAGTAATTTCAATGGTTTTAAATTAACCATAAAAGTATCGAGCGAAACAAAAACATCTTTTTCGTTCTGTTCGAAATACCTGAAACCAAAAATTTTCAAAGTCGAAGTAAAAAAGTTGTAGTGCAATTTATCGATATGAACAGTTCTGCCGGCAAAATCTTTTCCATGATTGTTGAAGTAGTTTTTTACAATTCCGGGGGCTGTAACCATGGCAGCAATCAGCAGAAAAACAAGCAATAACAAACCAATAATCAGTATTCTGATGGTTTTGGAAAACTTACGAAAAGCATTAACAAATACGGGTTTCATGGCGCTATATTCGAATTTTGAAAGGTAAATTTATTATTTTTTTTGAGGCATTATTATCTTGTTTTTAAAAACAGAATTGGTATCAAACAAATTTCATTCTGAAATCTGATTAACTTAAACTTGAAACTAATACAAACTTTCTGCATAATTTCTCAAACCAAAAAAATCCTAAGTATTTCATTTTATGCATAAAAGATTTTCTACTTTTATACAAATCTAAAACAGTTGTACCAATGTGGCTCAAATACAAAAACCAAATAAGAAAAATTGTTTTTTTGTTCACTTTTTTGGTTTTTGCTTTTATTAATCACGCTCAAACCAGTATAACAATTTCTGATTTGCAACCCGGATTATTGAAAACAAAACTTTCGGCAGAAGAAATAAAAACAGTGAACGAGTTGAAACTTGAAGGCAGCATGGATGCAAGGGATTTCAGGTTTATCAGGGACAGCATAAAAAACATTGCAATTCTGGATTTGCTTAAAATAAAGATTGCCGGATATTCAGGCAATGAAGGAACCGGGAGCAATTGGTACAACACATATTCGCCAAATGAATTACCAAAAAGTGCATTTAAAAATTGTTCATCTCTAAAATCAATAATACTCCCCGACTCTTTATTAACAATCGGAATCTTCGCGTTTGATAATTGTTACAACTTAAATTCTATTGCTTTAAATCCTTGTCTAAAAGAAATTGGTGCCGGAGCTTTTGAAGTTTGTCATTCATTATCAATTATTAAAATTTCTGAAAATGTAGTTTCAATTGGAGCTGGCGCATTTTATGGCTGTAGTGAATTAAAAGAAGTTGAATTGCCTTCTTCACTTGTTATTATTGCAGATGGAGTGTTTGCAGGATGCGAAAAACTGGGTAAAATTTCAATCCCTCCTTCAGTTACTGAAATAGGAGTAAATTCATTTGCAGGTTGTATTTCACTTAAACAGGTTTCCATTTCTGATTCGGTTAAATATATTGGGAACAATGCATTTATGGGTTCAGGTGCCTTAATTAATGTAAGCGCAGGAAATCCTCTGTATATGAACACAGAAGGTGTTTTATTCAATAAAAATCAAACGCTTTTGATTTATTGTGCCCCCTCGAAATCCGGAAATTATACGATCCCTTCAACCGTTAAAACAATAAAGGGAAATGCTTTTTATTATTGCAAAGACCTGACATCAGTAACAATCCCTTCAACTACAGATACCATCGGAGCGGGGGCTTTTTCCGGATGCCTTACACTGTATCAAATAAAAATTCCTAAAACTGTTCGATATATCGGGTACGGCGCATTTGAATTATGTGGTTTCAGCTCAATAACGCTTCCCGACTCAATAAAATCGATAAACGAATCCACTTTCTGGGGATGCCAGGGATTAAAATCTATTGTTATTCCTGATGCCGTTTTACATATTGGTTCAGGTGCGTTTTACAATTGTCTAACTCTGAAATCAGTTTTATTTCAAAATTCACACGATACGATAATTAGCAATGATGCTTTTTCCTATTGCACCAGTTTGCAATCATTTACAATTCCAAATACAGTTAAGAGTATAGGAAACGCCGCTTTTTACAATTGTCGCAGTTTATCATCGGTTACAATACCAGCATCCGTATCCGCAATTGGAGATATGGCATTTGCTTCGTGTTTAAATTTAAAGACGATTTATGCTTATCCTGAAATTCCGGTAACGTTACCTTCAGAAAAGGTTTTCAATCGTGTTGATAAAGATTCGTGTCGATTATTTATACCAAACCAATCTTTAGATTTATATAAATCAGCCCAGATATGGAAAGATTTTTTTAGAGTTGAAAGCATTGTAACATTAGTAAAAAGAATTGAAAATCCCGGTGAATTAATCATATATCCAAATCCGGCGACCGATATTCTGAATATAAATGCAAATGAAGGATTAGTTTTGATTTATGATAGTAAGGGTCGATTAACACTCAGTCATTCCCTGAAAAACAGCAATTCAATTAACATCAGCTCGCTGACACCCGGATTTTACGTTGTAAATGTGAATGGTGCACGATATAAAGTACTAAAAAAGTAAGTATTATAAAATTTCGATTCTTACTGATAATTCTTCTTACAAGCTACAATATTTATCAACCATATTAATCGTCAAATAACTTTGTAAAACTAACCGTATTACAAAAAAGACTTCCCCCGACACCGGAAGAAGTCTTTTTCACTTATTGTAAAATCACTTTTATGCTTTTACTTTTCTCCTGGCAATTATAACATTTAGTACTATAAACGCCACAACAAGAATAATAGGCAACACTGTCATATTTCGAAGTGTGATTTGTGGACCGGCAGTTTCTATTGATTTACCCATAATCGGCAAAACCATTGATGTGGCCACAAAACCTGCCCCGCCAAGAATCGACATACCAAGTGCACCGCTTTTGGGAACATATTCAGATGCGACCCCAATCATAGTTGGCCAGAAATAACAAACACCAACGGCAAATACTGCCGCCGATAAAACTGTCATAACTGCGCCGTTCGAAATACTAAGAAGGAATAAACCGGCTACAGAGAAAATTGCCGAACCCAATAAAACTCCCGGAGGATTTAAACGGTGAATTAAACCGCCAGCAAAGAAACGGCCAACAGCCATCAAGCCCGTAACCACAGCCAATATAATCATTGGGTGAATTCCGTTGTTGGCAAGCAATGCATTTATCCATTGTGTTGTGCCCAACTCGGTGGATGCCGTTAATAACATACAGAAAAAGATAAACGGGAAAAGCAAAGTAATTTTATTAACCAGGCGACCTTCGATTATAATGGCAATTGTTACAGCGCCAACAATAATTAATGGTAAAGAATAACTTGAAGTTACTGCTGCCGAAATAGCCGGGTTGGTAGCTACCAAAATCATAAAGATTACAGCCAGCGTAATTGTAAAGGGTGCGCCAACGTTTCGCATCATTTCCTTGTAGGTAACTCCTTTTGCAACACGTTCGGTTTCAGGAATTGGCTGACCAAAAAACAGGAAGCCGTACAATGCCAAAGGAATAAACAATAAACTAACCAGCGCCTGCCAGGGAAGCTGAAACTGATCCATGACAAACCAGGCCAGTAAACTGCCGATTACAATTCCACCGGGAAACCAAACATGAAAGCGATTTAACATTTTGGTTTTCTTTTCAGGGAAAAGTGTTGTTACCAGCGGGTTACATGCAGCTTCAACACTTCCGTTGCCCAAGCCAATAAATACGTTTGCAACAAAAAGCGATAAATACGTTTTGGCCATCAACAGCAAAACAATGCCAATTAAGTGCATTCCAAAAGCCATCCAGATAATTGTTTTTGTTTTAACAATGTCGATAAAATAACCACCGGCAAACATGGCCACGGCAAATCCCCAGAAAGCAGGACCAAAGGCACGTCCCACTTCTTCCTTGGTGAGTCCGTAAACATCGGTAAAAACACCCTCGATTTTTGCCCTGATTGCAAAGGTAATTGCGGTTACCAACAGCGCCAGGCAAGCGGCAATAAAAAGTCTTTTTTGATTTACATCTTTCATAAGTAATTGAATTTAATTAGATTGAATATTTGATTTAAAATTTATTGCTATTTATCCGTCCCGGCAAGGAATTTTATGGCTTGTTCAACCAGTTTTCGGTATTCTTCGTTTGAATAAGTACGGTAATCGTGCCCCGGTTGAATATAAACCACCTGCGAATTGTTGTATTTATGCTGCCAGGCAATGGTTTCCATGCTTTTCGGATGTTTTGTTTTCAGTAACGGAATTACATAATCTGAAACCCTGACATTACCATAAACTTCGTCGAAGAAGCGGGGTTCTTTAAAACCCACTGTTACTGCTGTAAAATTTTCCACTTTGCTGTAAATCCAAACATCGTGTTCATAATTTGATTGCTCCTCTTTTGATACACCCCTGGCAGCCTCCACATATTTTCCGCCAAGCAGTTTTTCAAATTCAGGCCAATCCTGGTAAGAAGCAATGGAATGATGTAAAAATAAAAATGGTTTTCCCTGTTGAGTTAATTTTAAATATGCACTTTTCTCTGCTTCCGAAATGCTTTTCCACATATCATAAAACACAAGTACATCGAAATCTTCAGCTAAATCCTTCACCAGTTTCTGATTGGCTTTGGGTTGCTGAAAGTGCTGGTATTCAATTCCTGGTAAGGCATCGAACATATCGAAAAACTGAATGGTATCGAAAGCATGACCACCTGTAACAAGCATTATTTTAACAGGTTGCGCATGAATAGCAGTAAAAATGAAAAGAGAAACGATGATTAGTAAAATTTGTTTCATTGGTTCAGTATCATGATTAATGCCTTAAAAATAGTAATTTCATTTGTTTTCGGTTCAATTTCGAAATTAAACCTGATTAAAAAAAAAAATGATTGCCGGTTATTATACCTAAAACAAAACGCCGTGAAACGGCAGATTAATTTAGCCCAATGGCAAATCCGCCAGTTGGCGGAGACGCCTTGGGTAATCAAGTCAAAGCAATGTAAAACGCCCTGAAAGGGCAGGTTATAATAAATTGGCCTGCCCTTTCAGGGCGAAAATTATATTCTTCATTTTAACCCAACGCGTCTCCCTATATAAATCGGGATTGCATTGGGCTGAAATAATTTGGGCTTTCAGCCCGTAACCTCAATTTCGGCATGGTATCCGATAATCATTTTAAAAATAAATACAAAAGAAAATCTGTCATCAAAACCAATTCAAATAAAATCTGAACATTAATATGCTGTTAATGGTTAATTATTTGTTTAATTTTGACACCGCCGTTAAATTCAGATTTTATCAATTCTTTTAAATTCAATAAAAACAAAATAGTTATGAAAAATAGTTTACTCATCAGATTGATTCTGTTTTTTGTCCTTATTTCAACGTTTTCAGGTTGCGATTTGGATGATGACAACAAAGTACCCGAGGATAATTACATTGTTGACTTTGTTAAACACAAAACCTACACGGTTGAAGAAATTAAATCGAGCCTGAGTTTGTATGAGGCTTTCTATCCCGAATTAAAAGTAGTTTCTGATAATTTGAAACATGGCGTTGAAGTGTATAAAATTACCTACAAAACGAAATTCGACGGTAAAGAAATTATTGCATCGGGACTGGTTGCTGTTCCGGCAACTTCGGGTTCGTACTCCATTCTCAGTTACCAGAATGGAACCAACACGGAAAACAGCAATGCACCATCGGTTAATCCCGATTACCAACTGTATCAACTCCTCGAATTTGTGGCATCAACCGGTTTTATTGTTTCAGTGCCCGATTACCTGGGTTTTGGGGCATCATCAACCATGTTCCACCCTTATTACGACAAAAAATCGACTGTTGAATCGGTTACCGATATGCTCTGGGCGGTAAAGGAAATGGCAAACAACTACCTTCAGGTTGTGCCCAAAAACGATTTATACATTATGGGATATTCACAGGGAGGCTGGTCAACCATGCAACTGCAAAAATACATCGAGGAAAATTATTCGTCGGAATTTAATTTAAAAGCCAGCGCCTGTGGTGCAGGTGGCTACGATGTGAGGTATATCAACGATTATATTCTGGCACAAACCAGTTATCCGATGCCCTACTATATTGGTTATATGATTAACAGTTTTGTGAAACTGGGCGATGTTACCAACCCAACCACCGACATATTTAAATCGCCATACAGCGAGCGGATTTTAACACTTTACAACGGTAAAAATTCGGGTGACGAAATAAACGCCCAGCTTACCACCAAAATTGCCGATTTGTTTACTGCCGAGTACCGCACCGGTGTGAATACCAATGTAAAATTTGCCTCAGTAATCAGCACGCTTTCAAAGAATTCTATTGCTGCCTGGAAAACCAGTATTCCAACCATGATTTTGCACGGAACAGCCGATACTAACGTTCCTTACCAGGGTTCTGAAAACATTTACAACGATTTTCTGGAAAAAGGAGTATCGGCCAGCAAGATAACATTTGTTTCATTCCCGGGTGCCGACCACGGTTCAGCCGTTATTCCGTCAGGTGTTGCTTCGCTAACATGGTTTATTGAGTTGAATAAATAAAGGGGAAATAATAAAATTTTGCTTTGGAGCTATTCAATTTCTGTTAATTCAATTGCAAATTTTCTAAAATCCTCAGCAATTTGAATTGATGACTCAATTTCTTCCTTTGATAATTGAATAATTGTGTTTGGATAACGAATTTGAACACTAAAATTATTCAGGGAAACTGCAATTTTAAACCAACTTTCATCGATTTCAATTTTATCTGAAAGCAACTCCAAAAGATAAATTAAATCATGTGAACGCTGAAATTCTATCTGATGAAAAAACAGTACCGCTTTTATATATTTCTCAGCTGCCTGTTGACAATGAAAAGCTATTGTATCGAAATAATCCGGCAGATGTAAATAAATTACCTTTGCTGAGCCTAAATCATGGTCGGCTTTTTCAATCCACTCTTTCGTTCCTTTAACCAGCTCGCTCATAAAGTACTTTCGAATTTTTAATTGCTGAATTTAAGAAAGAGTATCTTTTTTTCTTCTCTTCTTCAAACTCCGTTTTTGTATAGACTAATATATCGATTGGTATTCTTGTCCCGATTAAGGCTAAACGTATATCAAGTCCTCGTTTATGCATTGGAAGTTCAGTTTCCTGAATAATTAACAAATCCAGATCGCTATTCATATCCTGATTTCCACTTGCATAGGAACCAAACAAAATAATTCTTTCAGGATTAAACCTGCTGGCAATTCTTGAAACAACCTCCTTAATTTTATCTGAATCTATCATTGTGTATAAATATTTTGCAAGTTAACACATTATCTTTTAAAGTTCAAAGTGTCATTCTGAGGGTTCACTCAAATTTTTCTGAGCATAATGAGTTCATGACAGGAAGTACCAATAAACAAATTTCAAAAATCAAATAAATTCAAAAATTCAAAATATTTAAATTCAAAAATTCCCCCCGGCTACCGTGCGATTGCATCGCGTGGTGATTATTGTTGCCACACGATACAATCGTGCTGCAGCGAGTGGGAATGAATTTCCCCCACTTAAAATCAAAATTTGTTCATACTCATCAAAAGTTCTGAAACAGTAAAGTTTAAACCAATCCATATCCTCAATTTATTATTTTTGCGTCCATGAATAAATACTGCTTTAATAAAATCAGAATAGAAATGAGGTTACATTTTACCATTGTCATATTGCTAACTGTATTTGTATCGAATGCACAAAACCGTGAACATGCTTTCGATGTAAACAAACGCCTTGGTCGCGGTATTAACTACGGAAACATGTTTGAAGCACCTTCCGAAACCGGCTGGAGTAATCCTTGGAAACCGGAATATGCAAAAATAATTGCCGATTTGGGATTTAACCATGTTCGTATTCCAATCCGCTGGGAACCTGCTGACAGAAGTTCAGCAACTGCGCCCTACACAATCAATACAGTTTTTCTGAACAGAATAAAGCAAGTGGTTGATTCGGCATTGAATAACGGATTACATGCTGTTATTAACATGCATCATCACGAGGCATTGTTTGCCAATCCCGATGCACAAAAAGAACGTTTCCTGGCGCAATGGAAACAGATATCGGAATTCTTTCAGGACTATCCCGACAGTCTTTTATTCGAAATTCTGAATGAACCCAATGGAAATATTACCGCTGCTAAATGGAATATTTTTCTGGTGGATGCACTTGCAAAAATCAGGGAAGATAATCCGGACCGGATTGTACTGATTGGCACTCCCGACTGGGGCGGACTTGGCGGCTTACCTTTGCTTCAGATTCCCGATGATGAGAACATTATTTTAACCGTTCATTATTATAATCCATTTCAGTTTACCCACCAGGGCGCCGAGTGGTCGAGCGGTTCGGAAGCGTGGATGGGAACCAAATGGAACGACTCGGATACCGAACGCGAGGTGATGCAACAGGAGTTTGCACCATTAGTGGCCGCCAGTAAACAGCACAATATTCCGGTTCATATTGGCGAATTTGGCGCATACAGCAAAGCCGACGAAACTTCGCGGAAGAAATGGACTACCTATCTTTCGCGTTACATGGAGACGCTGAACTGGAGCTGGGCATACTGGGAATTCAGCGCCGGTTTTGGCATTTACAATCCGAATACAAAAAAACTGAATCCGCTTCTTGTGGATGCGTTATTACACAACGAAATGCCCGAGCCTGCAACATATATCGGCACGCCGGTTTATACCTCCAATTTTCAAACTTCGGTGGATGGCTGGGTTCTCTACAAACAAAGCACTGGCTCAGGTCAGCTTTCGAGGGCCAGTAATGCGCTAAATGTTGAGATTACCAACGGAAGTACTGAAGCCTGGCATATTCAGCTAGCTAAAACCAACATCGTATTGAAAGCAGGGAAAAAATACAGGTTTTCATTTAGGGCAAAATCTGATACGGTTCGCGGTTTTACTGCCTATATCGGGAAAAGTACCGATCCATGGACCGCATACAGCGGTTACAACGGTTCAATTGTTACCGATACATTTTCGGTTTTTTCGTATGTTTTCGATATGAACTTAAACGATAACACAGCCCGGATTGTATTTGATTTGGGCAAAACGGCAGCTGATTTTATTATCACCGAAATTAAACTGGAAGAAGTTGTTTTACAGTGGCCAACCAGCGCCGAAACAATTGAAAAATATAAAACCAGGGTTTACCCAAACCCGGTAACCGACAATGTTTCAATTAACAACCTGGATGGATTTCAGGATTATTCAGTTATGAACGTACAGGGAGAAATTTTAAAAAGCGGGAAACTGAGCAGCTACATCAATATCATCAACCTGGTACGCTATCCACCCGGAATGTATTTTATGGTATTAAAGAACGGGAACAACCGGCACTCTGTAAAATTGCTGAAGAAATAAAATGCGATACAAGCGTACCGGAGAAATTTTTATCTTGTTATTGATTGATGAGAATAGATAACCTTCCATTCCTTATCCATCTTTTCATAAACAAATGACCAGTGAAAATCGGCAGCTAACTCTCTGCCATCATCAAGAAAGGCTTTAGCAACCCCTGAAGCTGTCATCAGAACAATTTTATCTGACAGAACAGTAATCTTTTTCTCTTTGATGGAAATATCCTGTTTGCTGATACCCCGGGCATTGTTTTTAACATCTTCAATCAAAGAGGAATAATTGGCATAATACTTATCATTGGAAATAAATCCAGCTTTGTGTGAATCGTTAACACCAGAGCTCAATTTATCAAAATCAAGTTTTTCGGCAAGGACAACCATTTTTTGAAACACCGAGTCAACCTGGTTTTGTATGACTTCTGTTTGCCTTTTGGATAGCGTTTGACCTTTGGATTGTGCAATAAATCCAACTGACAGAAGGAAAGAAACCGAAATGATAATTAGTTTTTTCATCGCTTTATGAATTAAAATTTCTATCAGGTATATTTTATCAATGTATCAACCCTAGTTCAGCAGTATTTTTTTACGTTAAAGTTCATTGAGCCAATAATGGTTTGGTGCAAGTTTCGTAACGGATTTAAGAGAGCGTCCATGTCCGTGTGGACATGAACGGCGATGTGATAGTCCGCCATTAAATACCACACCTTCTCCGCTCTGAAATATGTATTGTTTTAGCAAGTGTAATTGTTTAATTTTTCTCTGGTTTTACTCATGTCAGTTATCATGTTTTCCATCATATCTGACCTCAAAAGTTTTGTCTTCTTAGTGTAAATATCTTTCCTTATTTGCAATAAAAAATCGCTAATTAAAGCCAATAATCTTATCCCATATTCTTCATTATATTCTTTGTCACTCTCCTTGTCTTCGTTTAAATAATCTTCTGAATGAAAAAAAGTCTGCATGAGTTTATTAAAAGTTTTAATAGCTTCATCAGAACCAAATGTTGTTAGGTCGAATACTGCTTTCTTATATTCTAATGTTGTAATCTTATTAATTTCTTTCTGCTTCAGTTTTTCAGATAATGTAAATGTTAATGTCGCAATAAAAGGTTCGAGGAGTTTCTTATAAGTTTCTATTTTAAACTCTCTTGATTTGGATTCTGAATTTAAGAATTCTTCTCTTTTTGCTTTTATAATCCATGAAATTATACCTCCAACCGTTAAAAGGATTGGAGTACTAATCGCCAATAATGTAGCTTCAGTCATGTTGTAGGTTTTATTTTCTTTTTTTAATTTCTTCTTTAACTCCTGTATAATTTAAAAAGAACTCCATTCCAGAGCCTTTTGGCAAATGAATAATGGAAATTGAATTATCTTCTTTTAATCGAAAAAAGTTCAAATTATCATGAATTGAATTATCTGAAATAAAATACAGGATAACATACCCATTTAAAACTATTGAATAATACGTTTTCCCATTTTTTTCATGCCTTTTAGGTTGCGCAATAATATCGGTTGCCATTTGAGAATCATTTCTCCATGACATTACAACAATAGGAATATCAGAATCTGAAGATGGATTTTCATCGAATAATTGTTTCCTAATTTTTTCTTCATATTGCCCTAATTCAACATCCTTATAAGTTGACCGCATTGAAATGCTTGAACGCCACAATATCGTTAACAAACAAAGTTTTAATAACCTATAATCAATATTCTCAATTCGCAAAAATTCTGCACCCGAGTTATTTATTATTTTTGTGCAAACTGGTTTTTGTTCTTCTTGCATTTCTTCATTTGCAAGTATGCTTCCTACATAACTCTCATATTTGCCCAGTCTATCACCGTCACATTCTCTACACAATAATCCAGATTCATATTCTCCTTTTGGAGGTTTAGAAATTTTCTCAATTCCTTTAGCCTTTTCAATGGCATCAAATTTTCTCATTCGATGCTTATCGTCATATAATTCTTTATAAAGAAACTCAGGAATAATATGAGATTTCTTTATTAAAGATTTTTCTTCTTTGCATAATTTACAAATTGCCATTCTTTTCTTTTTATTCTTGCCAAAATCTGTATCCTCCCAATTGCTGACATTTCCGGATTAGCCATAGATGTTAATTGTTTGATTTATAAGGATCATTGAATTTTGTGAGATTTTTCCACCGGAATGTTTGTTAATATTATTTTGGTTAATTTGATTGTGATTTCAAATTTAAAAATTATTTAAAACCCACATTGTCAAACCTTAAACAATTTATTGAAATGGGATGAGTTTCGGTGTATTAACGCACAAACCTGCCAATCCGGCAAAGGAAAAGGTGGAGGTTTCTCCAAAGGTTGCAATACAATCGCCAGGGAACAGGAATACTCAATCCCGACTCATGACTAGGTTCCCGCCAAAGTGCGACAGGTATTGCAGAACGCAAAGAATCCTTATTTATTTAGAGCCAGTTTTTCTTCACTTAATCATTCCGTTTTTCCTTTGAATGTGGCGTAAATCGCCATTGCATGTCCGTGTCCAAGTTCAAATTCCTCTTTCAGCCAATTTGTAATTTCTGTTGCTTTAATGGTTGACACAAGGCTACCGTTTTTTAAGAAACCTTTCTGCTCAGCAAGTTTCTTAAAATCATCAGGTGTTTTTCCTGTCTTTGCTTTAATGTTGTCAATGTATGCTTGAAATGACATAATGTTAATATTTTAATTGTTAATAAGATAAGCAATATAAATTACCCAAAAGATAAAGCAAAAAACCAACAGTCTGTTGGCATAACCACCTAACGCAATAACACCTTTGGGCACTTCGGTTGGCGGTGGTGAATCTTTGTCCCATGCCACACCTGCTTTTTTGAATCCTGTAAACATGAGCATCATGGTAAAAGCCATTAAAAGTATGCTAATCCAGGTTGAGTGTGATACTATCAATGTATTTTTTTGCGTTATAATGTTGGCATTCAACAAATGATAAGTGAGAATTAAGGCTGCAATAGGCAAGGGCGGAACACCAAGTGCAAATGCCAATCCATGCAGTTTATGGTTCACGTCAAACAAGCCACCACATATTGCCCCAATTCCTGAAATTGCAAGTAGTATTGTGGCAAAGTTCGCCCAAAAGCCAGTGACTATTTGAATCAAACTAATGGCAAGAAAAAGTGAACTACCTCCCCACATAAGGAAGAATATGGTTAGAATCCACTTATATTTTCCCATAGCGTATTCACTTACCATGCGCCAACCGGGCTTAAACTCAGGACTGGTAAAATGCAGTGACATTAAACTTAAAAGCGATATTACACCTGTTATAATTGATAATACTGCTAAAATATTCATGATTTTATATTTGGGAATGAAGAATTAACTGGTTCAATTGTTCCAGACAAATTGTAATTCCCTGTTCAAAGCCCATTTCAATAATTTTTTGAAGTTGCTCTTCTGTTGAGTAGTTCATTTTAAATTCAACTCTTGTGCCGGTTGCAGTAGCTGTAAATACATTGCTCCCTTTGGATACAGGCAATTCAGGATTAATGATTCCATTTTCATCACAAAAGGCATCTTCCAGATGAAAATTCTTATGTACGTCAATTGATAAATAATTCATTCGTCCCCAATGTTTTTGGTTTTCAGGACTGACCATCGCATAAAGCCAGTAACCTCCCACCGAGAAATCCTGAAACTTGGTTTCTGCCCTCCATGGTGCCGGACCCCACCATTTGTCAAGGATTTCGCTTTCAGTAAATGCTCTCCACACCAACTCCACCGGTGCATTAAATTCTCTTGTAACGAGAACTGATTTTTCTTTTAGGTCTTTTACGACCTGGGTTGTATTTGCACTCATTTTTCTTTTGTTTTTAAAGTTGTTAATACATTGTCTAATTGATTGAATTTGGTTTCCCAGATTTTTCGAAACTGTTCTAACCATTTATCTATGTCTTTCATTTTTTCAATTTCAAGTTGGTAGTAAATTTCACGGCCCTGGTAATCCTGTTTTACCAGTTCACATTCGGTTAGTATCCGTAAATGTTTTGATACGGCCTGCCGGGTTGTGTCAAAATGTTCTGCAATGGCGTTGGGTGTCATTGCCTGTAACGCGATTAATGTAATGATTGCCCTTCGTGTAGGGTCGGCAATTGCCTGAAATACATCTCTTCTCATCGTCTTTTATTTAAATTAATGAAACCATTCAGTTGCAAATATATGTGCAACTTTTCGGTTTCGCAAATTTTATTGCAAATTTTTTTTAATATTCAAAGTTTCCCATAATCCAACGGGGTGGTGTAAAGTCACCTTGTGAATAGAATTTCGTTCAACTAAAAGGTGAAAATCGTGTTTATTCAGCAAAAATTCTGAAACAGTAAAAAGCAAAGGATGCCATCCGTGTTTACATCAATTGAAACGGATGGCATCCTTTTTAAGTTGAAATAAGGTTTTATTTTATTGTATAGATTTTGGCTACGAAGGTAAAGAAACAAACAGAATAAGGTTTTTCTTCTTACACCTCAACTGATGCTATTTCCAAAACAATTCACAATCAATCTCAACAAATCACCAATTCACTCATTTCCACATTCATGCATTCATTCAAGCATTCTCGCATTATAGCATTCATGCATTCTCTCGTTCACGCATTACTTCTTCTGCTTAAAAACCTTCACATAATCGATGTAATACTTCTGCGGAAAAATTTTGTCGTCAACACCTTTTTGGCCTCCCCAACCGCCGCCAATGGCAAGGTTTATCAGTAAATAATGAGGTTTGTCGAACGGCCATGCATCGTTCCCTGTTTTTTCGTTCTGAAAAGTGAAATATTTCTGGTCGTCAACAAAAAAATCCATGCGGTCTTCGAACCATTCAACGGCATAAACATGAAAATCGTTATACGGTTTTTCGATGGTTATTTTATTGCCTTTGTTGGTTTTCTTTACATGGTTATATGCTTTTGTATGAATGTTGGCGTGAATGATATCGGGGTCGTAACCCACGTTTTCCATAATGTCGATTTCGCCGCAGGCAGGCCAGCCTGTTCCTTTTTTCATGGCATCGCCCAACATCCAGATTGCAGGCCACGTGCCAACGCCGGTGGGCAGTTTAGCTTTTACCTCCACCCTGCCGTACAATACACTTTTCTTTCCGGACGTGTTAATACTGGCAGCCGTTATTTTATGGTTGTTCCAGTTGTCGTTACGGGCTTCAATAACCAGGTTCCCGTCTTCAATCCGCGCATTTTCAGCACGTTCCTTTGTATAATACTGTGCTTCGCTGTTACGGACAAAACCTTCCTCGTAACTCCAGATTTTTGGATTTGGTAATCCGGCAACATCAAAATTGTCTTCCCAAACCAGTTCCCATTGAACCGCGGCATTTGGTGCAGGTTTGTTTTTGGTTTCGGCATTTGAATTCAGGTCTTTACCCGAAACTGTAAAAGAGGCTAAAAATAAAACAGGAAAAATAATGTACTTCATGATATCAGTTTATTGGTTTAGCACCAAAGATATTTCTTTTAACTGATTTTAAATGTACCAGTTATAATTATTAATTGAAATAGCAGACTGAAAATGAATAGTTTCATCTTTTTTACTCACCCTGATTCGTCTGCCGACGAATCGTCCCTCTCTACGCGTAGAGAGGGAGAAGAGGGTGAGTCAACTACATTATTTTCATAAAAAACATATTGGCATTTTCTTTTAACTGATTTTTAAATGTGGCTGAAATGATTCTTCAAAAAACAATATTCAGTTTCAGAATGTTACTTTCGCAGCAAAATATTGAAAATGACAATAAAAGTTCAACCAAAAGCAAAAGCGCTGATTTTCGATTTAGACGGAACATTATCCAACTCACTTCCGGTACACCTGGCAACATGGAATCTGGTGGGTGGGAAATACGGGTTTGTTTTCGACCCACAGATTTTACTCGAAATGACAGGCAGGCCCACCATTGAATTCGCTGAAAGAGTGGTTGAACAATACAGCCTTAATGCTACTCCGCGCGAAATCATGCTCATGAAACAATCTGCTTTCTGGGAAATGTCACATTTGCTTCAGCCAATCGCAGAAGTTGTTTCAATTGTGAAAGAAAACTACGGAAAACTTCCGATGAGTGTGGGCACAGGCGCTGGCAGAAAAAGTACGCAGGTTCAGCTTGAAACACTGGATTTACTGAAATATTTTAATGCCGTTGTAACCGCGGAAGACGTTACAAGTCATAAACCAAAACCCGAAACTTTTCTGGAATGCGCTCGCCTGATGGGAGTTGAACCACAATTTTGCCAGGTTTTTGAAGATGGTGTGCTTGGAATAGAAGCTGCCGAAAAAGCCGGAATGATGGTTACTGATATTCGTCCATTTATTGATTATGGTGGATGGGCGCTTTCATAATTTCAGTTAAAACGGTTCTTCCTCTTTTTCTTGTTATTTTTACAGGAATCCTGTTTACACGAACCAAAGCTGCTTCAGTTTCATGGATTGAAATTCTGAATAAATACGCGCTATGGATTGGTTTTCCGGCGCTGGTTTTGGCATCGCTGATGAAACTGGAAATTAACGGGCAAAATTATTCGGGATTAATTTTTACCAGTTCGGTTTACATTGTTGTTTGTATGTTACTGGCTTACCCGATGGCAAAGGTTTTTAATTTGTCAAACCGCGTAAAACAATCATTATTCCTGATACTTTCTTTCGGCAACGTTGCTTACCTGGGAATACCGGTTTTAAGCAATACTTACGGTGAAAAGATTTTACCAATTGCTGCGGTTCTTGCCGCGGTTTATGTTTTCTGGCTTTTAACGCTGGGGATTATTTTAATCGAAACCAGTGGGGAAAGCCGGATAGATTTAAAAAGGCTTATTTTTAGCCTGCTGAAAAATCCTTTGTTAATCTCGGTTTTTGCTGGTCTTGTTATTGTTGTTTTTGATATTACACTGCCTGAAATTGCGGAAAAAACCATTCTGTTGTTTTCGGGTTCGGTAACTGCCGTTGTACTTTTTTCGCTTGGTATTTTTTTGGGATTACACAAAATGGGCAAACCGAAAGAATGGTTTAACGCCTTTTTTCTGTCGGTAACAATTATGCTGATTTTGCCCTTTTTGTTTTATCTGGCAATAAAAAACTCGGCTATGGAAGCCTTGCAATTCAAAGCAACTATTCTCGATTCGGCCATGCCACTTGGATTAACACCTTATGCACTTGCAGTTCATTACGAACTCGAAGTTCCGCTGGTTTCGAGGATTGTTGTAGTTTCTACCTTACTTGCCATCGTGATTATTCCGTTTTGGATGGTGCTGCTGGGATAAAAAAAACTATCAGTATTTTGTTCTGATAGTTTTTTTAACATGCGTCCTACTTGCTGAGCTCTGGTTTTAAAAACATAAATTGGGTTTGTAATAAGAATTCCGCCCCATTAAATTCTTACTTGCACTAATCAATAATCTAAATTTTTCTGTTTTAATTATTACATCAAAGTAAATAACTAAACCACGTTTTATTGCGAACATTAATACTGAAATTAGGGGTATAAAATGCTTAAAAAAAAGTAGTCCATTGAGCAGTTACCGTTAAACATAAAATTACAATTACTGAAATACTTCTTTGTTTTTTCATTAGTGTCCAGCTGATATTATGCAATAAAAAAAATGGGGAAAGTATTTTATTCTTTTTATTTTTAATCCTGAACAAACCTTAATTCAGGTAAATTTTTGCCTATAAAAACCAGTTCCGATTTTGTTTTAGACAGAATCAAATCACCTTCAGTCAGTTCAAAACTCCCTCCCACTCCCTGCAAAATATATTCAAAAGGTTCGTTTTCGAAACAGAGAATTCCCTTAATACGGTAGATTTCGTTTTTGTATATGTCGAGGGTGTACAAAAGCCAGTCGGTGAATTGTGATTTATTGATGGTTTTTTGTATTCGAATGGTTTTTACCTGCAAATATTCATGGTTGTTATATTCAGTGCCAAAAAAGGGGGTAAGTTTTATTTTGTGCTTAATTTCTTCTGGATTGAAATCAGAAACATGGCCAAAATCTGAAATGTGAAAACTGGCAAGTGGATTCAGCATTTTTAATTCATTTGAAAATTTTTCTTTTTCTGCCTGACTGAAATCCTCGGTTTTGGTAATGATAACTTTATCGGCCACAGCCAATTGCCGAAATGCAACTTTTTTTGCCGGATATTTGTGAAAGTATTTTGCATCGACAAGGCAAATCGTACCGTTGAAATGATATAGTTGTTTCAATTCTGAATCGCTGAAAAATGGCCTGATAACTAGTGCAGGGTCAGCAATTCCTGAAGTTTCAACCAGTAAATGTTCTAGGTGGGGAAAACGTTCTGCCAGTTCCTTTAAAGCCTGCTCGAATTCGTCTGTAATGGTACAGCATATACATCCGTTTCTTAATTCAAACATGTGGCTCACATCGACACCTTTTATCAGTTTTGTATCGATTGCAACCTCACCAAATTCATTCTCAATAAGGGCAAATTGCTTTTCAGGATTGTTTTTCAGCAAATCGTTGATAAAAGTGGTTTTACCAGCGCCTAAAAATCCGGTTATAACTGTTACTGCTATTTTGTTGTCGGCATTCATCGAATCAAAAATAGCATTTCAAATCTTTACAATCCTTTAATAAATAACAGTTTTTCACCTTACATGGAATAAAATGCCCCGAAGAACCTTCCATTCCCCAGGGCTGTATTTTCTTGGACTTCGTTAAACTCGAAACTTTAAACCCGAAACTCTGAACTATTAGTATGCAAACAGCGGAAAATCTTTCATCAGCAAATGTACTTTTTCGCCAACGGTTTTAAGTGTTTGTTCATCATCGATATTTGAAATAACATCATCTATTAATTGAACAATTACCGGCATCAAATCTTCTTTTACACCACGGGTGGTAATTGCTGGTGTTCCAACCCTGATTCCAGAGGTCTGGAAAGGGCTGCGACTATCGAAAGGTACCATGTTTTTGTTGACTGTAATTTCTGCCCTAACCAATGTGTTTTCAACCTGCTTCCCTGTAATATCCGGGAATTTTGCCCGCAGGTCAATCAGCATCGAATGGTTGTCAGTTCCGCCCGAAACTACTTTGTAACCCAAATCGACAAATGCTTTCGCCATAGCTTTTGCATTAATAATAACCTGTTTCTGGTATTCTTTGTATTCAGGAGCCAGCGCTTCGCCAAAAGCCACTGCCTTAGCCGCAATTACATGTTCCAACGGACCTCCCTGCTGACCAGGAAAAACAGCTGAATCAAGTAAAGCCGACATCATTTTTATTTCACCTTTTGGCGTTTTTAAACCCCAAGGATTTTCAAAGTCTTTTCCAATCAGAATAATACCACCACGCGGTCCGCGCAATGTTTTATGGGTAGTCGATGTAACAATATGTGCATATTCGAGTGGATTTTTAAGCAATCCAGCAGCAATTAATCCAGCCGGATGAGCCATATCAATCATAAGCAAAGCGCCAACTTTATCAGCAATTTCCCGCATTCGTTTATAGTCCCAGTCGCGACTGTAGGCTGAAGCGCCACCAATAATCAGTTTTGGTTTGTGTTCCAGCGCCTGTGCTTCCATTTCATCGTAGTCAACCAGGCCGGTATCTTCCTTTACCTTGTAAGCAATCGGATTGTATAAAATACCGGAAGAGTTTACAGGCGAACCATGCGAGAGATGGCCACCATGCGATAAATTCAATCCAAGAAAAGCATCTCCCGGATTTAAAATCACACTGAGTACTGCAGCATTTGCCTGAGCACCGGAGTGTGGCTGAACGTTGGCCCATTCGGCACCATATAATTCCTTAATACGATCGATGGCCAGTTGCTCGGTGATATCAACAAACTGGCAGCCGCCATAATAACGTTTACCGGGATATCCCTCGGCATATTTGTTGGTCATAACCGAACCCATCGCTTCCAAAACCTGGTCGCTTACAAAGTTCTCAGATGCAATTAATTCGATGCCTCCCAACTGCCGCTGGCGCTCTTTCTCAATGATTTCGAAAACCAAATTATCTCTCTTCATTTTGAATTTATCTTAAAATTTGAATGCGCCAAAGGTAATACAATTTCAGGCTGGCATATAAATCGGTCTCTATCAAATAACGATAAGTTTTTAACATTTAACACACAATTTTTGTAACGTGCAAATCAGCTAATACCTTGCCATTAAACAAAAAAATCTGTTTCCGAAATCAGAAACAGATTTTAATTCCTCTATCTATCAACCTAAATTACTTTTCGAGTAAACCGTCTGCAACCCATTTTTCAAGAACTGCAATTTTATCCGCAGCCAATTTTGTACCATTTCTGGGCATAAAACCTGTTGCTCCCGGTTCCCGTTTTACACGATCTATTATTGAATTTATCTTACTTTTAGTGGTTGCATAATCATCCCATTTATTTGGATTTGCACCACCTGGCATATGACAAGGAGTACACGATGTTGTAAGAATTGGTTTTACATTGGCAATATAAGTGGTTTTTGCCAGGTTGACTGTAATCACTACCGTTACTGCATTTCCGACCACACCACCAGCCGTTGGAATAATAGTGTAAGTTGCTGATCCGGTTGCGGCACCTGTTAAGGTGATTGCCTGTGCAATAGTTGATCCACTGCCAGTTGAAGCACCCGAAACCCCATTCTGCACAACTGTCCATGCAAATGTTGTTCCGGTAATATCACTGGTTAAAGTTATGGCAGTAGTTTCACCAGAAGTTATTACCTGGGTTAATGGTGTGGCTGTTGCAACCGGTGCCGGAAGCTCATCGTCTTTACATGAAACGGCGAAAATTGTAATCGCCAGAATACCAAGTGTTAAATAAGAATTTTTCATAATACTGGATTTAAAAGATTATTTTTAAAATGTTTGAAATAATAGCTATTTATAATGGGTCTAAATTAATGCGACAAATTATCAAAAGTGGTAACCTTAGTCACCACGCTGAAAATATTCCCTTTTGATGAATGATTGCATTTTAAAATTATTTACATGCCTGAAGAAAAAGCTAAACTTAAATGAAACCCATTCTTGTTCACTCACTGCAAAACCAATTAAATTAGCAGTTCATTTCCATTGTAAAAAGATTGTTTTTGTAACGATTCAAAAGGAAAGGGAGAAATAATTGGTCTGGTTTTACTCACAACATAAGTGATGCACAATCTGCCCCCAAAATTAATATTGAACGTTTTATATGAACGAAATCTGTAGCATGAGAAGCAGGTTTTAATAAGTGGGTAAAGTAAAATTGAGAATTGAGAAGTAAACTAAAATTAATCAATTAAATATCTGAAGATGAGTAAATTTAAATAATTTACGTTGGATTTATTTTATCTGTAAACTTAAGTTAAATGATAAAAAAAAACGCCATTCCACATTGGATGGCGTTTTTACTCAAAACCAAAACAACTCTTAAACCAACTTAACCAAACATCTAAATATGAATCTAATATCAAAAAACCTATGAAAAAAACTTTAATATATTATGGCTGTAATCTCTTCCGTTTTTAATTCAAATAAAATGCCCTGTAATTTTCAAATTCAAACGATATCAGTTTCTTGTCCAACTTTTCTATTGCGCCTGAAAAATACAGTACTTCAATGTAATTTTTAAATACATCCCACAGTAGTTTTCTATTAACTAATTCCGCCTCTGAAATAAAACTCAATTTCTTCATTTCCGATCAACAGGAAAATACTGTTTTCAAAAAATTATTTTTAACGAACTTATCGGGAATAAATGTACAGCTATACAATTACATTACAGAAATAATAATTACTTAAAGATGACGTAATAAATGCTGATTTTATCTGTCCATTATTCTGATTAAATATTTAAAATGAGAAAGCTGAACAATCAATAATTAATTGCGGGTTTTTCCTTTCTTCATAATTCCTGAAAGGAGATCCTCCAATTCCCTCAATTTTTCGGGGTTTTTTAAAGCGAGATTTTTTGTTTCGCCAATATCTTCCTTCAGATTATAAAGTTGTGGATTTGTATCATTTCCCATTTCAATATTGGTAAACTGCGAGATTTTTGGACCATCTTTTGGAATAATGTATTTCCAGTCACCACTAATCAGCGCCATTGTACTAATTCCCTGGTGCACAAAATGATCACGGCTTATTTCTGATTTGCCAAGTAACTGATCAAGCATTTCGTAACTATCAATTGCATCATTTTCCTTCAAATCCAAATTCAACATTTTTGCAAACGAAGCCATAAAATCAACCTGTGAAACGAGAACATCAGATGAACCGTATTTGATTCTTCCCGGCCAGCTTATAATAAAAGGCACCTGAGTTCCCGCATTAAAAGCGCTGTATTTTCCGCCGCGTAAAGGGCCGGCAGGTTTGTGGTCGCCAAGCAGTTCAACTGCCTGATCCTGGTACCCGTCATCTACAACCGGACCGTTATCGCTTGTAAAAATCACAATGGTTTTTTCAGTTAATCCAACTGATTCAAGTTTTTTTGTGATTTCTCCAACCGCCCAGTCCATTTCCAGAATAGCATCTCCACGAGGTCCCATTCCACTTTTGCCAACAAACCGGGGGTTCGGAACCCGCGGCACATGAATATCGTGCGTTGAATAATACAGGAAAAATGGAATTTCTTTATTTCTCTCAATAAAATCGAGCGCTTTTTGAGAAATCGCGTCGGCCATATATTCATCAACCCATCGAGCTGAATTTCCCCCCGTCATAAAACCGATGCGGCTGATTCCATTGACGATGGTATTATTATGACCATGACTTGGATGCATTTTCAGTAATTCAGGATTGTCAAGCCCGGTTGGTTCATTACCTACTTTTTCTTTATAATTAACTAAAATCGGGTCAGCCGGATCAAGTCCGAAAACACGTCCGTTTTCAGTGTAAACACAAGGAACTCTATCTCCTGTTGCCGGAATGAGAAACGAATAATCAAAACCAATATCCTGTGGGCCGGGAGTAATAAAGCCATTCCAATCTGGTCCACCTTCACCACCCAAACCAAGATGCCATTTTCCAACTACACCTGTTCTGTATCCGCCTTCAGAAAAAATATCAGCCAAAGTCCGGGTTTCAGGTTTTATAATCATAGCTGCATCGCCGGGCGCAATTCCCGTTCCTTCCTGCCGGAAAGCATATCCTCCGGTCAACATTGAAAAACGTGAAGGTGTACAAGATGCAGACGAACTGTGTCCGTTTGTAAACCTTATTCCTGTAGCAGCCAGATTATCGATATTGGGTGTACTGATTTTTGTTGCTCCATAACAACTCACATCGCCATAACCCAAATCGTCGATATAAATAATAACAACATTGGGTTTAACAGTTTCTGTTTTCTCCTGGGAATTTTGTTTCGAAGAACAGGCTAAAATTCCCGCAAACAGAAAAGATGCTGAGATAAGCTGAAATAATTTCATTTTAAAAGACTTTGATTTCCTTCAAAAATAAGATTATTTGAGAAGCTGAAATAAAGAATATCAGGAAACTTTAAATAATAATTCAGGTTTTGCCTGTTCGAAATACTTTTGAAACAAAGCAAACCGCTGCGATTTGGATTGTGACTTTTTTTGCCGCACAAAATCGAAATGTAATGGCGAAAACCGCTCCATTTCCGCCAGATACTCTTTTGTAAATCCGGTTTCGTTTATACCAGTCGATTCAATTGCCATGGTTTCGATGCTGCGGTTCATTAAATTCAGAAATACATCAACATCAGGTGCTTCAAAACATTTCAGTTCTTCCAGCGCCACTCTTCCAAAATGAATAGTCCGGTTAACAAATTCACCAAGTTTAACACGCTGAAGCGAAGTACACATGGTATTTGTGTTTGCATCCGCATCTTCTTTCATATCCTGAATATCGTCGAGTAATTGCAGGTAAATTCCGTATCCGAATAACGCCTGCTCCTCCTGTCTAGTCAGTTTACCTGCTACAAGATATCCGTCAGCAAGAACCGAAGCGCCACCCTTCTCAAAACAAACCCGGCGAATCTCACTTTCAGATAATCCATCAGTTTTTAATAATTTCAGACTATCGGTTTGTCCTTTTTGAATGGCATACAAACTTTGGTAAACTTCAGGGAAATCAATGCGGTTATATTGTTCCTCAAACATGCCAACCAATTGAAAAAGCTGCCTTTCGGTATGATTTAACGGTGAAACATATTCTCCGTGTAACCGCAGGTTAAAACGCACACTGAATTCCTGTTTTTCCTTTCCTGAAATATGTGGATCGTCAAGTAAATTATCACTGTACGGATAAATCATGCTGTACGCAAAAACCGAAGGTGTAATTTCGACAGGCAAATTCATCATTAACTGCAAACCATTCATTATCCATACATTACGTAATCCCTGGTAAATATTTTCAGGTGTGAGTTCGGGGCCAAATTCACGTGCCTGATAAAAAAAATCTTTGCTAACACTTCTGAATTGTTCAGAAAGAATAATTTCAAGATGCGCTTCTTCAAAATCGAAAATACTTTGTAAAAACGATCTGAATACAGGAAAGAATTTACTTTCAGGATTGCTGTTTCTTAACTTTTTAATTGCTGAACGGGATTGCAACGATTTCATTTTTAACTGAATTAGCTCAAAATTGTTCTCCCTTTCGTGTTGTTCAGCCTCAGAATAAGCACGATTAAAAGCAGGAAAAGTGGTTGGGCTATTTTCCCAGATATTAATAAAATGGTCGATGTAAGATTCAATTGTAATCATGGTTTCAAGTTTGAGTATAAAATTAAACAAACAAAAAAGATTCACTGTATTTTTTAGACGAACGAATGATTTTAAAAGGGAAAACGATGAATAGTCCGGTTGAATAATTAAATGACTTATTTAAAGAGGACTTTTTAAACGGGATGAATTGTTGAATAATTCGTTTTGCTTAACTTAGCTGCATGAAGTCAAAACAAAAACCGGTTTTTGAAAAACGAATTTTCTGGGATGTGAATTTTGAGCAAATCGATTACGATGCCAAAGCTAACTTTGTTATTGAGCGGGTTTTTGAAAGAGGTGATGTGGAAGATATTCGGCAGTGCCGCCGGTATTACGGCGATGAAAAAGTAACTGAAGCGCTTATAAATGCCAAGTTTTTACCACTCCACACCATTTATTTTGCAAGCGCTATTATTGACAAACCATTGGAAGAATTCAGATGTTACAGACTAAGACAGTTGAACCCGGAACTCTTTCCATATTAAAAGAATTGATGGAATTGCCATCGCTTAAACCTTTTTCACTTGTGGGTGGAACTGCTCTTGCTCTGCGTTACGGACATCGCAGTTCGGAAGATTTGGATTTGTTTTATCACGAAAAATTTGACCAGTCCGGAATCGTAATAGATTTGGAAAGAGCGTTTAAGCAGCGATTTGTATATAAACAGGAACACACCACATTTGGTATTTTTTGTTTTATTGATGAGATCAAAGTAGATATTGTTCACTATCCTCATTTACCCATTGCCCCAATTGAAACCGAAAGGGGAATCAGGTTTTACAGCAGCGCTGACATAGCTGCCATGAAAATTCAGGCAATTCTTGGTCGCGGAAAGAAAAAAGATTTCTGGGATTTACAGGAATTGCTAAAACATTATTCATTACAACAAATCATGGACTGGCACAAACAAAAATACCCAAATCAAATGCTTGCCATCAGCATTCCACATGCAATAACCTATTTTGTTGATGCAGATGAAAGCGAAACTCCGGTGAGTTTTAAAAAGCAAACCTGGGAAAGTGTTAAAAAAGATATCAGCCGGATTGTTAGCAACTATTTAAGGTAAATACCGGATATTGGATGCTGGATGCTGGATTTTAGATACTGGGTTTAAGATGCTCAATACTCGATATTTAAGTTATGACGTTTGATATCTTTTTAAGCTATATTGGTGTAAACCGCCTGAACATCATCATCTTCCTCCAATTTATCGAGAAGTTTTTCTATATCCTCCAGTTGTTCTTCGGCAAATTCAACCGGGGTGGTTGGGAATCGTTTTAATACAGCTTTTGAAACTTCAATTTTTAAATTTTCAAGTGCATGCGCCATTTCGCCAAACGAAGTATAATCGGCATAAACATAAACCGTTCCTTCGTTTTCCTCGATTTCATCCAATCCGGCATCAATCAGTTCAAGTTCCAAATCTTCGAGGTTCATTCCATCGGGTTTCTGAAATTCAAAAACTGCTTTTCTCGAAAACATAAATTCAAGCGAACCGGTTGGTCCCAAAGTTCCGTGAAGTTTATTGAAATAACTTTTAACGTTGGCAACTGTGCGGGTTGTATTATCGGTGGCACATTCAACAAAAATAAGCACGCCATGCGGACCTTTTCCTTCGTAGTTTACTTCGGTAAAATCGGCAGCATCTTTTCCCGATGCACGTTTAATGGCAGCATCGATATTCGCCTTGGGCATATTTTGCGCTTTTGCATTTAAAATTGCCGTACGAAGCGCCGCATTTGTATCAGGATCGGGAGTACCATCTTTTGCTGCAATGGTTATTTTCTTCGCGAGTTTTGGAAATATCCTCGACATTTTATCCCAACGTTTTTCTTTTGCCGCCCTGCGGTATTCAAATGCTCTTCCCATGAATTATTTTTTTTGAATAAATTTTGCGCGAAAATAAACAACTGAAACGACAAAAACCAAAACTGAAATCATAAAAAGCGAAAAAAGTCGGAAGTCAGTAGTCGGAAGTCTGAAGATTAAGAATGTATGAATGCGTGAATGCTATAATGCATGAATAAAAAATGCAAAATCTTTTAGAATAATTTTAACTTGGAGCCTGCGAACTGGAACAATCAACCAGTAACCTTTTCACCTATTTCAGCTTCTCCGGTTTACAAACGTTTTCCTCCTTTTTTACCAATGCATCACATTTTTTACATTTATATTTAGGATGACTGGAATTTTCAAACTCTTTCTTTTTGCAGGCATTTTTTCCCATTGTTACTATTGCTGTTCACGATGAAATACAACAACATTTACATGGAAATTGTTTCGAAGATACTCTGCAATTTTCTCTGCCGAATACACGGATCGGTGCCGTCCGCCGGTACACCCAAAACTGATGGATAGATGGTTAAAATCGCGCTCGAGATAAGTTTTAACTGATTGGTCAACAATGATTTTTACTGCATTCAAAAATATTCCAATCTCCGATTTTTGTTCCAAAAATTCCTGCACTTCCAAATCTTTTCCGGTAAGGTTTTTAAATTCGGGATAGCGTCCCGGGTTATTCAACGCACGACAATCGAAAACATGACCGCCACCATTTCCTGAAATATCGGCCGGATAACCATTTTTGTATGAAAAACTACTAACCGTAACCGTTAAGTTGCTTTTAGTTTGACCAATTTCTTTTAAAACTTCAGATTGAGTGAGTTGATGCAACACGCTGAATAATTCCGGTAAATCAACAGGTAGATTAACATCTTCCAGCAGGTATTCCAGATTTTTTAGAGCAAACGGAATACTTTTCAGAAAATGCTCCTTTTTTTCATAAAATCCGCGAAAACCATAGGCTCCCATCGCCTGCATAATTCTAATCAGGACAAATCCTTTAAAATAAGCCTCAAAATTCGAATCATCAACCGATACATATTTTTTAAGTTCGGTTACATACAAATCGAATAATTGCTGCCTCACACTCTGGGGAATATCGGCTTTTCCATCGTATAGCAATGATGCCAAATCGTATTGCAAAGCTCCGCGGCGACCTCCCTGATAATCGATAAAATAAACCTCGTTATTTTTCAGCATCACATTTCGCGACTGAAAATCGCGGTAAAGAAAATAGTTGGAATCAGCACTCAGCAAATAATCACTAAACGCCTGAAAATCATCTTCAAGTGACTGTTCATCGAATTGTATTTTAGCAAGTTTCAGAAAATAGTATTTAAAATAATTCAGGTCCCACATCATCGATGTTTTATCAAAAGCCGCACGTGGGTAGCAAACCGAGTATTCGAGATCTTTTCCTGCTATGATCTGAATTTTAGGGAGCACTTTTAAAACCTTTTTATATTCAGCAATAATATTTTCAGAAAAACCTTCTTTTTCCCGGGTGCTGCTTAAAAAATCGAAAAGCGTAATATTGCCCAAATCTTCGAGCAGGTATTTCTTTAAGTCGGCACTAACTGCATAAACTTCAGGAACCGGTAAATCTTTCTTTCTAAAATGATTGGTAAACGACAAAAATGCTGTGTTTTCTTTTACATCCGAATTAAATGCACCAATTACAGTTCGCTCAGAACTGGTTAAACGGCAATATTCACGATAGGAACCTGAGGTTGGCAGCATTTCTGCACTTTCGACTTTTTCGTTAAAATGATTTTCGAAAAGCTGTATAATTTCGTTTTTCTCTGAAGTTTTCAAACAGGTAAATTTTAAAAGTTGTTTATTTCAATAACAATATTAAACCGGATTAATCGTACTTTTAGCTTCACAAAAAAAATGCAATGACCAAAAATAAATTCAAAACCAAAAGTATTTATTTTTTGAGGATACTCAGAAATTTATTGGCGGTTGTTGGTATTTTCTTTTCGGTCTGTATAGTACTGGCTCTCACAGAACAGCCTTTCTGGGGCTATCACTGGCTGGGGACAAGCAAGGCAGAGTTAAAATGGAAACCCGAAGTAATTGTGGTTTTGGGTGGTGGAGGAATGCCAAGCCAGTCGAACCTGATGCGGGGTTGGTACGTTGGAAATGCTGCAAAATCATTCCCCAATGCAACTGTTCTAATTGCCATGCCCGGCAATATTTCCGACAGCTTGAGCACACCACGTGTAATGAAAAATGAATTGGTTCTAAGAGGAGTTAATCCTGAAAAGATAGTTTTTGAAGAACAGGGAACAAACACCCGTGCACAGGCTTTGAATTGCATCAATATTGTTAAACTTCAAACTCCGGTTTTATTGATTACTTCTCCTGAACATATGCGGCGGGCAGTACTTTGTTTCAGAAAAGTGGGGTTCGAAAAAGTAAATGGTTTGCCGGCTTTTGAAAATGCACTTGAAGCCGATTTAAAATTCGACGACGATAAACTTGGCGGAAATAAAACGATGATGCCCGATGTTGGCGAAAGCATCAATGCCCGCTACCAGTTATGGAACCACCTGAAATATGAAATTCTGATTGCCCGTGAAATAGTGGCTTTGGCTTATTACAGAATCAGAGGTTGGATTTGATTATTTTAAATTAGTGAAACTGGCTTTCCCACTGTAGTTCAAGAACTGAGAGACCGCAGGAAACACTTACAAGAAAACTGAAAAACAATAACCATAAACGTGGAATTACAAATCATTCAAAATAAAATATACGAAATACGTGGTCAGCGGGTGATGTTGGATTTCGACCTTGCCAATATGTACGTAACTGAAACAAAACGTTTGAAAGAAGCTGTTCGCAGAAATATCAATCGTTTTCCATCAGATTTCATGTTTGAATTAACAAATCAGGAATACACTTCTTTAAGGTCGCAATTTGCGTCCATAAAGAATTTGGGAAGAGGAGAACACAGCAAATATTTACCTTTTGCCTTTACCGAACAAGGAGTGGCAATGCTGGCAAGCGTGTTAAAAAGTGAAAAAGCCATTGAAGTAAATATTCAAATTGTAAGAGCATTTGTGATATTGCGTCAATACGCACTTGGTTATGCTGAGCTTAACCAGAAACTTGAAAATTTTATGTTTGAAACCAATTTGCAATTTAGCGATATATACCAGGCGCTTGCTGAAATGGCAAGCCTCAACAGTAAACAGAACATGACAAAAAAATAGGCTATTTGGCAATTAAAGAAGAAAAAAACGAACTGACAACTGATTAACAACTAAATATTATTTCCACCCATATTTTCAACTACCCTGATAAGTTTTTGCTGAATTTTCAGTCTTACATCTATAGAATCGATGATTCGCCCTATGGAACTAGAATAAAACCCATGTACTTTACTTTTCGACAGTAAGATAATTGGAGATGATTTTAGTGATAAGAATATTTTGAAACGAGTCTATATTATAAATAATATCACTACTGAACGAGGAATAAAATAAAATTTGGGGTTACTCCCCGAAGGTTTGGCCCCATGTTGTAGATTTGTTTTGCACACTAAATCACAACATGAGCAAAAATACAGAAATAAATTTTGTCGGACAGCCGATTTTCAAGCAAGTAATAAAATTGATTGATTCGATTAACTTAACGAGTTTGGCAAAGAAGCATAACGCCGACTATTATTATAAAGCCTTTAAGGCAAAAACACAGTTGATGACTGTACTTTTCGGTATTTTTAGCCGCTGTGACTCGATGACTGAGATATGCGAGGGGCTGCGGGCAATGAGCGGGAAGCTAAACCTGCTGGGGCTTGAAAAATCTCCAGCCAAAAGCACTGCCTGCGATGGGATGCGCAATCGCGACAGTAAGTTCTTTGAAGATGTTTATTTTAGTTTGGTGCACCATTATCAAAGTTTTTTGTCGGACAGCCGAACGTTTGGGCTCACATTTAAAGAGGTTTTACTGATAGATTCGACAACCATCCGGCTGTTCAGCGACCTGTTAAAGGGAGTTGGAAGAAACCC
>JBGSRA010000019.1:0-54987 GCA_041737765.1 Draconibacterium sp.
GTAATCACAAAAATTCCGTTCGGCTTATTAACGTCGGAAGCCACTTTTGCCAGGAACTTGTTGTATGAAACACCTGCCGATGCGGTGAGTTTTGTTTCTTCAAAAATGCGTGTTTTAATTTCTTTGGCAATTAATGTTGCCGATGGTCTTCCTTTTTTCGCGTATGTAACATCAAGGTATGCTTCGTCCAAAGAAAGCGGTTCAACCAAATCGGTGTATTCAAAAAATATATTTCTGATTTGTTCTGAAATTTCCTTGTAACGTGCGAAACGGGGTTTTACAAAAATAAGGTCGGGACATTTGCGGATGGCAATTTTGGAAGGCATGGCTGAACGAACGCCAAATTTCCGGGCCGCGTAACTGGCCGCTGCAACCACTCCCCTCTCGCCCGATCCTCCTACAGCAACAGGTTTACCGCGTAACTCAGAATTATCAAGTTGCTCGACTGATGCAAAAAAAGCATCCATGTCGATGTGAATTATTTTGCGAATATTATTTGTTTCTTGAAAATCTGCCATGCTTTATGTAAAAATCATTATGCTAAAAATGATTTAATCTTAAGTCTGTTCCGAAAAGTCAAAAACCCTTAACCCGGATAGCTATCGGGTCCCCTGAAGAGACTTTTCCCTGCTCCACATTAGGGCCGAAGGTAAGAAGTAGTCAATGTTAAACTACAGCACATTAAATTTTAATTTCTGACTTCTGCTCCGCAATCTTTACAGAAATATTTCGCCTTTTTAAATAACTTATCCATTGGCACATTTGTATCCATTGCCAGTAAAATTGAAAAGCCCAATTGAATCCATTTAAAAACGCTTACTTTCATTCTCAGTTTCTCCGACCCGCATTTCAGACAAATGAGTTTTACGTTTTCCCCTTGTATATCACCCGTTTCCAAAAGTATTTCTCTTACTCGGGGCACATCTTTTTCCCTTACCTGTAATTCAACCAAAAACGATGGAATATAATTTAGAACCTGAGAAGTGAGTTCGTTTTTATACCGGCACTTAATTCCTTCTGATTCCAAACGGCTTTTTATTACCACCAAATCGGTTTGATAAAGAGATTCTTTAATCGTTACAAAATTCATTGGGGCTACTTTTTTAAATTTTCATTGTAGTACCGCTAATTGATTTTCCCTGTTTACCCCGACCCTAAAGGGAGCAGGGACAATCAATTCGCTTCCGTCAATTGACGGATTGGGTAAACGAATTGATTACAGGAATAAAAAAACATCTAATCAACATGCACTTTTAAAGTACGATAACCATAAATTGCTATAACTACAAAACAAATTAACGGAAGTATAAACGAGAAATTAACCGCGGGTAAAAATCCAACGGTTCCAAAATCGATTATTGCACCCTGCAACGGTGGCATTAAAGCACCACCAACAATTGCCATAACCAATCCCGCAGCTCCCAAGGTTGAATCGTCACCAAGTCCGTTTAACGCAATTCCGTATATTGTTGGAAACATAAGCGACATAAAAGCAGAAGTTGCTATTAGCAAATACAATCCAGTCATACCGCCAATTAAAATAACTCCGGTTGTTGTTATCATTCCACCTATTGCAAACATGGTCAGCATCAGTTTTGGATTGAGGTATTTCATCAGCGCGGTACTGATAAACCGGCTCGACAAAAAGATTATCATTGCCACAATGTTGTAATTTTGAGCGGTTGACTTTGGAATTCCAAGGTTCTCGGCATAATGAATAATAAAAGTCCAGCACATGATTTGTGCCCCAACATAAAACAACTGGGCAATTACTCCTTCGCGGTATCTCACATTTTTAAACAACCGACGGGCGGAAATCATTGGATGGATTTGATGACCTTCTCCCTCTCTTTTTGGCATTTTAAAAACTGCAATTATTACAAACATTGCAATAACTACAAATCCAAGAATTACATACGGATTGCGTATCACCTCGAGGTCGTGTGTACGGATTGCAGCCTTTTCGGCA
Source organism: Draconibacterium sp. (assembly GCA_041737765.1). GTDB lineage: Bacteria > Bacteroidota > Bacteroidia > Bacteroidales > Prolixibacteraceae > Draconibacterium. Next base: position 1,970 of record JBGSRA010000019.1, read on the forward strand.
ACATTCAAAGTTTCAAATATCAGGTTACCTGTCGCATCGCGTTTGTCGCTTTCAAGATTGGTTAAAATAAATTGCGACGCCACAAACATTCCCAGCAAAGAACCCATCGGATTAAAAGATTGTGCCAGATTTAACCGGCGGGTTGCTGTTTCCGGCGAACCCATCGAAAGAATATACGGATTTGCTGTTGTTTCGAGAAATGCCAGTCCAAAAGTCAAAATATACAACGACAACAAAAAGAAAACGAACATCTCGTATTGTGCTGCCGGAAAAAACAGCAAGGCTCCAACCGCATACAAAGCCAAACCTAAAAGAATGCCTGCTTTGTAACTGAAACGCTGAACAAAGAGAGCCGCCGGAATTGCCATTGTTCCGTATCCGCCATAAAATGCAAACTGGACAAGCGCGGCTTTTGCGTTCGAGATTTCCATAACTGTGCGAAATGCTGCTACCAGTGGATTTGTAATATCGTTGGCAAAACCCCACAAGGCAAACAAGCTGGTAATTAATATGAAGGGCAGAAGAATTTTCTTTTCTACCACTACCTTTTTAAAGTCTGTCATAATTAGTTTCAGGTTGGTTTTAAATGGTTATTTGGTTACAAATATTGATTTTTATTTTCGGCTTTTAGGCGGTCAACCACTTTTTTTATCTCTTCAGCTTTGTCGCGTTTGCAAACCAGAATTGTATTTCCATCCTGAACAACAATCACATCATCCAGACCAACCAAAGCAATCATTCCGGTTTCAGAATAAATATAGGAGTTTTTTGAATCCACAATTACCGATTCTCCCGAGCCGGCATTTCCGTTTTCGTCTTTGTTACTGGTTAAATAAACCGATTCCCAGCTTCCGAGGTCGTTCCACACAAAATTGCCCTCAACCAGGTAAATATTTTTGGCATGTTCCATGATTCCATAATCAACCGAAATACCTTCAACTGCCCGATAAATGGTATCGAGAGTTTGTTCAAACGAAGGATTTCCAAGATCGGCCTGAATTTTTCTCAAGTCAGCGTACAGAGCCGGGGCAAATTGTTTTACTGCATCGAGAAATACCGAAATCTTAAACACAAAAAGCCCGCTGTTCCAGTAAAAACCGCCTTGCTTTAAATATTCAGCCGCTTTTGTTTCGTTTGGTTTTTCAACAAACCTTTCAACCTTAAACTGTTTAATTATTTCTGATTCAGTAATATCTTCTGCAGTTTGAACATAACCGTATCCTGTAGCAGGATAGGTTGGAGTTATTCCGATTGTAACAATTCCGTTTCGTTCGTCAGCAATTTTTACCGCAGCCAGAACTGTATCTCTGAACAATACATCGTTTTCAATTAAATGGTCAGATGGTGTAACAACCATAATTCCATCGGGATTTTCCCTTTCGGCAAACATGGCAGCCAGCCCAATGCATGGAAGCGTATTTTTCCCCACCGGCTCGTAAATCAGGTTTGCTTTTGGTAAGGTTGGCGTTTGCTGTTCCAAAACTTCAGCCTGGCTTTTTCCGGAAACCACATAAATATTTTCTGTTTCGGTAAAAGTGGAAAACCTTTTTATTGTTGACTGCAGCAATGAATCGTTACCAAATAAATTCAGATACTGTTTTGGTTTTATGGCTTTGCTTCTCGGCCAGAATCTGGTTCCTGAACCCCCGGCCATTATTAAACTATATATTTTAGTCATGATGTTTATGAAATTAAATTCAGATTTTATTCTTTTCCAAATATAGTTTAATCTGTTTTAACAGCAACAATATTATCAATTGGCAGACTTTGAAACTCGATAATTACAATTGAAACCTGGATATTTACATCCGTAATTTTAGATTCAGGAATAATCAAACTGCCAAAACCACGCTGGTTAAAGCACAGGAAATTACTTTGAATTTTTATTTGAATTTCAGGTTTTAATAATTTTTTGACCCTTAAAATTGCAGTTAAATGCGTATTTTAGGCCAATATTCAGAGTTTCAAACTTAAATTATTAAACTAAACAAACAACAATCTATGAATAACCACAAAGAAACCTCAAGAAGAATTTTCCTTAAAAATGCTGCTGCAATTTCTGCACTTACTGTATTTCCGACAATTTTAACTAAAGCAATGAGCGGTATTTATTCTCCAACGGCTGGACTTGCAGGAGCCAACGAACGTGTAAACCTTGCATGCTGCGGAATCGGGAACCAGGGCGGTTCGGATGTGATGACACTTTACAACACAGGGCTTTGCAATATCGTTGCACTTTGCGATACTGATATGGGCGCACCGCACACAAAAAAAGTACTCGAAAAATTTCCGGATGTTCCCCGTTTTCAGGATTTCAGGGTGATGTTCGACAAAATGCACAGCCAGATTGATGCGGTTCTGGTAGGTGTGCCCGACCATTCGCATTTTCCCATTACAATGCTGGCAATGTCGCTTGGCAAACATGTTTATGTTGAAAAACCAATGGGCCGCACCTTTAACGAAGTAGAACTCATGATGAAAGCCGCCAAAAAATATAAAGTGGTAACCCAAATGGGAAACCAGGGGCACTCGGAAGCCAACTATTTTCAGTTTAAAGCGTGGACCGAAGCTGGAATTATAAAAGATGTGACTGCGATAACCGCACATATGAACTCGGCACGCCGCTGGCATGGCTGGGATCCGAAAATCACCAAATTCCCAAATGCTGAGCCGATTCCGGAAACGCTTGACTGGGACACCTGGACTTCGGCAGCAAAAATGCACGATTACAACAAAGATTTTATCAACGGTCAGTGGCGCTGCTGGTACGATTTCGGTATGGGTGCACTGGGCGACTGGGGCGCGCATATTATCGACACAGCACACCAGTTTTTGAATCTTGGTTTGCCAACAGAAGTTGACCCCTTATTAGTAAAAGGGCACAATCCATTTTTCTTCCCGATGTCGTCAACATTGCTGTTTAAATTCCCGGCAAGGGTAAATATGCCACCGGTTGATATTACCTGGTATGATGGAGTTGACAATGTTCCCCAGGTTCCCGAAGGATTCGGGGTCTCTGAACTCGACCCAAATATTCCGCCAACCAGCGTTGGAAAAATTCAACCTGCAAAACTGAATCCGGGAAAGGAAATTTACAGTAAAGATCTCATTTTTAAAGGTGGTTCACATGGTAGTGCTTTGTCAATTATTCCAGCAGAAAAAGCAAAGGAAATGGAATCGAAACTGCCAGAAGTACCAAAAAGTCCGTCGAATCATTATGCCAACTTCCTGAAAGGATGCAAAGGAGAGGAGGAAACCCGCTCTCCGTTCGAAATTGCAGGACCACTCAGCCAGGTGTTTAACCTTGGCGTATTGGCACAGCAACTCAATACAAAAATTGTTTTCGACCGGGATAAAAAACAAATTACCAACAACAAACTTGCGAACGAGCTTTTGGTGGGCACGCCTCCGCGAAAAGGATGGGAACAGTTTTATAAGATGTAAAACTTTTAAAACCTTCGGTGAATTTTTGCCGAAGGTTTTGGAATTAGTTCAATTCAATTAATTAAATAATTTGTTTCATCTTAAAGAAGAATATTTAGAACTGCTAGTTTTAACTAATTTGAACCATAACCAAATTAAACAAACACAAAAATGAAATTCATATATTGTCTGTTTGTTATTTTTTTGATAAATCCTTTTTTTTCTTTTTCACAGACATGGATTCCAAAAACATCCATATATAACTATGGCAGATACAGTGCAATTGGATGTTCGTTAAATGGGAAAGGATATGCAGGAATGGGGCAGAATGAAGAAGGAACATACTTGAATGATTTCTGGGAATTTGACCCGGTAAAAAACAACTGGAAACGCAAATCTGATTTTCCGGGAATCGGCCGATACGGAGCATCTGCATATGCTATTAATGGAAAAATTTATGTTTGTTTTGGGTACGATGACATGCGCGTTTGCAGAAAGGATATCTGGGAATACAATCCTGAAAATGACACCTGGACAGAAAAGGCTGTATTTCCGGGTCAGGCCAGGTACAGTGCTGCCGGATTTGTAACCGGCGATAGCGTTTTATACATTGGCACAGGAACTTATGGAAATTCGTCGGATTATTTATATGACTTTTGGAAGTACAATCCTGCAAAAAACAGTTGGACCAGAAAATCCGATTTTCCCGGTTATAACCGGCAGGATGCAGCCTCTTTTTCGATTGATGGGAAAGGGTATTTGGGATCAGGTCTGTCGGGTTTAAATAACCCAACCCGTGATTTCTGGAAGTATGATCCGGATACCGATGGTTGGTCTGCCATTCAGTCTTTACCCGAAGACAATACCACTCTTGTTGGTTTTACAATTGGTAGCAAAGGTTATTTGGGTGGTGGAACAGGCCCTTTTCCTTACAGTTACACTAACGACTTTTTTGAATATAATCCAGCCACCAACACATGGACAACTATGGAACCACTTGATAATGCGATTCCAAGGTATGCAGGTATTGGATTTTCAATAGGAGAAGTCGGCTATTTTGGTACCGGTTCTAACGAAGATAATTTCTTTTCTGACCTTTGGGCTTTTGATAGTAAGGATAATGGAAATGATGAAGAATGTGAGTGTGAAACTGAATTTGATTTGTATTTGTATCCAAATCCTGCTACCTACAAGGTTGTACTTGAAATTAAAAAGGGATACGATTTTAAGAATATTATGGTTTATATGTATAATTCATTAGGACAGTTTACTATTTTTTATACAACCCAAAAGAATAAAACTGAAATAAATATTAAACATCTTGAGCCTGGATTGTATATGGCTAAAATCTTTGTCGATAATAAGATGGTCACAAAGCGATTTGTAAAAATGTAACCGATCAAAATCAAAAATAAATGGAACCAAATTCCGAAATGATTTTTTTAACCACTATAGAATCCAACTTAGGTAGTAAATGATGACAAATTGATAATTATTTGGTTGATGGACAATCCATATCTAAAATTAACGGGTGTATTTTAGCTACTTAAGATTTTATAAAAAATGACAATGATTCTTCGCTTTTCCTTTCTGTTTGCGATTTTACAGTGTTCCCTAATTAATCAGGCTCAGCAAACGAATTCGGGCTTAAAACCAAGGGAAATACTTTTCGAAACCAACAGCGGATACCATGACCTCACTTCGACCACAAAAACAGTTTTTGTGAGTTATGTTTTAACCGAAAAAATTACAGCCGGACAATTTTATGAAACCCGCCGGATGATTGTCGAAGAATTTATGGCAGGGGTTAATTTCTCGTCTGAATCGGCAGTGCTGACAATCGAACAGTACTGGAATGGCATAAAAGTACAGCAGTGCATTGTTAAACCAACATTGCAGGGAGCTCCGGCATTTGCAGCTGGTCAAAATCGTCCGTTGGCAATCCGCACCCAGGTGCGACGTGAAGATGGACCGGTTTCAGCCGCAACATTGCGAAACCATTCATACTGGCAAACCGATTTTGAAGGTACCACTTTTTTTGGCCAGGGCGATGAATATTCATGGGGAAATACTACCGTTGACCTGCAAAAGGATATACTCGTAGAATGGAAATTCACCTGGTCAACCGAAAACTGCCACTTCTATTTCGACCATCTTAAAGTTGATTTTTAGTAAGTAAAATTACGTATAATACATTTTGCTATTTACAGCCATTTCAATTGCTGAATTTTATGTTCCCCAACAAATTTTCTCATTGTGTCATTTTAACACAAATAAATTTTCTTAAATCCAAAATCAATTTTACTTTTACTGATATTAAATAATCGTTCTATAAACTGATAAAACAACAATTCATCATGAAGAAATCAATTGTACTTCTTTTAATTATGGCAACAACCATTTCAGCAATGGCGCAACAGGCGCTTTTCGGCGGACAGGACATCAAATCGCCTGAAATCAAAACCGACAATTCGGTGGTGTTCCGGTTATTTGCGCCAAATGCCGATACAGTTCGTATTACCGGAGATTTTCTACCAACCGAGAAAATGAAAACCCAGTGGGGCGAGTTTGACGCACCGGGAAAAGCACTGTTAAAAAAGGATGAAAAAGGCGTCTGGAGTTTTACTTCCGGTGTTTTGAAACCAGAACTGTATTCCTATTCATTTATTATTGACGGTTTTACCACCACCGACCCGAATAACCCGTTCATTGTTCGCGATGTGGCCTCGGTTACCAACATTTTTATCATTGGAGGCGGTCATGCCGATTTGTATAAAGTAAACGACATTCCGCACGGTACAGTGGCCAAACGCTGGTACGACTCACCCGGACTGGGAATGGACCGCAGAATTACCGTTTACACACCTTTTGGCTACGAAAAAAGCAGTGAAAAATACCCTGTTTTATATTTACTTCACGGTGCAGGCGGCGATGAAGAAGCCTGGGCAACACTCGGAAGAACTGCCCCGATTCTGGACAACCTGATTGCACAGGGTAAAGTAAAACCCATGATTGTGGTGATGCCCAACGGAAACGTGATTCAGGATGCAGCGCCCGGCGAAGGACATGAAGGTTTTTATAAACCAGTTTTTATGGCTGCCAAAACCATGGACGGAACTTACGAAGCCAATTTTATGGACATCATCAAATTTGTGGAAAGCAATTACCGCGTAAAAGCCGACAAATCCAACCGTGCTGTTGCCGGACTTTCGATGGGTGGTTATCACTCTTTGCATATTTCGCGTTACTTTCCGAACACTTTTGATTATGTCGGTTTGTTTTCGGCAGCTATTATGCCAAACCAGAATGTTTCGAGCCCTGTTTACAACGACATCGACGGAACTTTAAAAAAGCAGATGGACAATGGGTTTAAACTTTATTGGATTGCAATCGGCAACACCGATTTTCTGTTCCAGGCAAATACCGATTACAGAAAAACACTGGATGGAATGGGTTTTAAATACACCTATCGTGAAACCGACGGTGGTCACATCTGGAGAAACTGGCGGATTTATCTCTCGGAATTCACACCGATGTTATTTAGATAACGTATATTGCATGTCATCAGAAAAATTATCTGAAAAGTGGTTTTTCTGATGACTTTCTATTTCACTTAAATTGCAATTAAACCATGAACTTAAAAGCCAAACTTCTTACTGTTTCAATAATCCTGCTGGCCGGACTTAATTCATGCGGACAGATTTTCAAAAACAACGATTTACAGATTTCGAAGCTGGAAGAAAATGTGTGGGTGATTGAAACCGTCGATAAAACAACGATGTATCTGATTGAAGGCACAAAAAAGGCCATGCTCATCGATACAGGCACAAAATGCGAAAAGCTGGACGAAGTGATTAGCAAAATCACGCAAAAGCCATTGGTTGTGGTTATTACACATGCCCATGGCGACCATGCAGGCAACATCCGCTATTTCGATGAAATTTATCTTCACCCTGCCGATACGGTTTTATTAGATAAAACTTACAAGGGGAAAATCAATTTTGTTACCGATGGCCAGGTCTTCGATTTGGGTGGAAAAAAGATTGAAGTGAGCCATATGCCGGCACACACACCCGGGTCAATTGTTTTGCTCGACAAACAGGCCGGAATTTGTTATTCAGGCGATGCCTTCGGATCGGGTCAGGTTTGGCTTCAACTACGGCCTTATTCGCCCATGCAAACCTATGTCAACTCATGCAAAAAGATGGAAAAACTGATGGATGAAGGAATTACCAAAATTTATTGTGGCCATTATCCATACGTAAAAAAGGCGTACAACAAACAATACATTACCGAAATGCGGCAACTGGCCGAGGCTATTATTAATGGTACAGCGCCCGAAGCCAAACCGCATCCGCAGAAAGTATCCATCGGGAGTCAGAATCCGTTGATGGTAACACTAGGCGAAGCAACCATTGTTTATGATGCGGAACACCTTAAATGAAAGTAATTTATGATGAAAAGAATAGTCATTTCATTTTTATTTGCATCGGTTTATATTGGTGCATTTGCTCAGTGGCCCGGTGCCGGAAGGATTGATTTCAAAACCATGCCTTCAAAAATACTGAATGAGGAGCGTGAGTTTGCCATTTACCTGCCACGCGATTACGACAAAAACACCGAAAAAACTTATCCTGTTTTGTACCTGCTGCATGGTGGTGGCGGCAGTCACAAAGACTGGCCAACCCGCGCACATCTGGCCGATGTGGCCAACCAGTTGATTACTTCGGAAGAAGCCTGCGAAATGATAATTGTTTGTCCCGAAGCAGGCAAAACCTTTATGAATTATTTCAACAGTGAAGGCTGGAATTACGAGGATTACTTTTTTACTGAACTGGTTCCGTTTATCGAAAAAAATTACAGGGTAATTGCCGATAAAAAACACCGCGCAGTTGCCGGGCTTTCGATGGGCGGCGGCGGAACCATCGGTTATGCAACAAGGCATCCCGAGATGTTTTGTGCTGCTTACCCGATGAGTGGTTACCTGTACCACCAGAAAGATATTCCTTGGCTCAACACCGGAGACCCGGTAAGAGCCAGAATTCATAAAGTGCTCGAAGCAAACCACTGTGTGAAACAGATTCAGGACGCTGATGCTGCAACTGTTGAAAAACTGAAAACAGTAAAATGGTTTATCGATTGCGGCGACGACGATTTTACTTTTACACCGAACATGGAATTTGTTGCCGCCCTGCGCGAAAAACAGATTCCATACCAGCTCAGGGTTCGCGATGGCGGCCACGACTGGGAATACTGGCATTCGGCCTTGTATATTGCACTGCCGTTTGTGTCAAATCAATTCACAAAAGTTGATTAATATGTAACTGATTTTTAGCAAATAACTAAATAATGAAATTTATTTATTGTCGTATTTTAATTCACTCACCCCAAGCCACCTAAAGGTGTCTTCGCCCCTCTCTTTGTAAAGAGAGGGGCAGAGTTCAACCGATGTTAATCGGTGGAACTCGGGGTGAGTGAGAGAAATGAAATATGACATTTTATCCTTCACATTAATTAATTAAACCAATAAAACTAAAAAACGATGAAGAAACGACTATTTATGGCAATGATTTTTGCGGTATGGTTCATGGGAATGCAAGCCCAGGAACTCGCAAATTTTTCGCGAAGAGCACCAATTGTTTCTCCGCAAATCGGAGAAAAAACTGTAACCTTTAAAATTTCGGCGCCAAAAGCCAAACTTGTCCGTTTGTACGGCTCGTGGATGGCTGACTACTCATCATCAGTAAACATGATGAAAGACTCAGCCGGAGTTTGGTCGGTGAGTGTGAATAAACCAACGCCCGAACTTTATACCTACAATTTTATTGTTGATGGTCTGGTGGTAAACGATGCCATCAACATTTTTATGCAGCGCGACGGAACCCGCTATCTCAGTGTTTTGCTGATTCCGGGTGACCTGACTGCAAACTATTTTGAGGCAACAAAACACGGAAACCTCTCAAAAGTGTGGTACAACTCACCGACCATCGGTACAAACCGCCGCATTTTTGTTTACACACCCTATGGTTACGAAACCAGTGGCGAAAGCTACCCTGTTCTTTATTTGCTTCACGGTGGTGGTGGTGATGAAGATGCCTGGAGTACTATGGGCCGGACGGTTCAGATTTTGGATAACCTGATTGAAAAAGGCCTTGCAAAACCGATGATTTGTGTAATGCCAAACGGAAACCCGGGGCAGCAGGCTGCAAAAACGCAAATGCTCGAAGAAAAAACTTACGAACGCAACGACCCGAATTTTGCCAATCTGTATGTTAAAAGTATTGTGAATGATATCATTCCATACATCGAGAGTCATTACAGGGCAATACCAAAAAGGGAGGCACGCGCGGTATCCGGACTTTCAATGGGCGGCGGACATACACTGGCAGTAACCAGTCTTTTCCCCGGAACCTTTGACTACATCCTCCCGCTGAGCATGGGCGTTCGCGGCGATACTGAAACCGTTGACAAACAACTTATTCCGGTTAAAAAAGGTGGATATAAATTGTATTGGATTGGCTGCGGCGAAACCGATTTTGTTTGGGAAATGGCCAAAAACCTTGATGCTGCCCTTACCCGGAACGGAATGGAACATACTTTTTATGTAACCGATGGCGGTCACACCTGGTCCAACTGGCGGAAATACCTGAATACCTTTGCTCCGCTGTTATTCAAATAAAAATTCAAATTCAGTAAAAAAATAAATCAGTATAAAATATAATCATGAAAAAATATCTCATATCACTATTTGCCCTTTTTCTTTTTGCCGGAGCGTTTGCCCAGGAAATAGGAAATTTTATGGGTCGTGAACCAATTATTTCTCCCGAAATCGGTGAAAAGAATGTTACCTTCAGGTTTTTGGCGCCTTACGCCGATTCGGTTGCCGTAACCGGTGGTTTTGCACCAACAGTCAAAAGAGAAACCTCGCGTGGAACGATGGACATTCCTTCGAATATCAAAATGACTAAAAATGATAAAGGACTTTGGTCGGTAACAGTGCCGCTGCCGGAACCGGAATTATACGCTTATAATTTTATTGTTGACGGACTCAGCGTAAACGACCCGAACAACATTTTTATGCAACGCGACGGAACCCGTTACCTCAGTGTTTTGCTGGTTACGGGGAAAGTAACTGAAAATTATTTCGAAGCCAAACAACGTGGAAATCTCAACCAAGTTTGGTACGATTCGCCAACTTTGGGGATGCAGCGCCGTTTGTTTGTTTACACACCTTATGGTTACGCCGATAGTAAGGAAAAATACCCGGTACTTTACTTGCTTCACGGCGCCGGTGGCGACGAAGATGCATGGAGTACAATGGGCCGTGCCTGTCAGATTCTCGATAACCTGATTGAAAAAGGGCTGGCAAAACCAATGATTTGTGTGATGCCAAACGGTAATCCGAACCAGGTTGCAGCACGCACGCTGCTGATTGACGAAAAACCAATGGACCGCGATGCATGGACGAACAACAACTATCCGAAAAGCATCGTGCAGGATATTGTACCTTTTATCGAAAAAACATACAAGGTTGACGCCAACCCAAAATCGCGTGCAATTGCCGGACTTTCAATGGGCGGCGGCCACACAATTACCACATCATTGTTGTACCCCGGTTTCTTCGATTATATCTGTCCGTTGAGCATGGGAATTATGAACAGGGACAACAATCCGGAAGTGATGAAAAATTATGAAACCCAATTCAAAGCTTTAAAGAAAAAAGGTTATAAACTCTATTTTGTGGCTTGCGGCGATACCGATTTTCTTTTTGAATCGGCAAAAACACTCGACAAAACGCTAACCGACAACGGGTTGAAACATACATTTCACGTAACACCGGGTGGACATACATGGTCCAACTGGCGAATTTACCTGAATACCTTTGCTCCGTTGTTGTTTAAATAGAAAATTCAATGGGCAATTTTTCACGACGAAATTTTATCGGGCGTACTGCTTTGGCAGCAGCGCCCGTACTTTTTCTTCCCAATTTTTCTTTTGGGTTGAAATCGGCTGAACCCGAATACAAAATCATCGACACACCTTTTGGTAAACTGCGGGGTTACACCGAAAACGGACTGAATATTTTCAAAGGTGTTCCGTATGCAGGAAGTGTTGCAGGTGAAAAACGCTTTCAGAAAGCAGGTCCCGTTCAGCCGTGGAAAGGCGTGCGTGATGCGTTGCAACTGGGACATCCTGCCATTCAGCCAGCCAACCAGACTTACGGTCTGAATGAACCCGGTCCTTCTGAGGACTGTCTGGTGCTGAACATCTGGACACCAGCCAACGACGGCAAAAAACGCCCGGTGATGGTGTACAACCACGGCGGCGGTTTCAGAACAGGTTCGGGCGGAAGTACCGCGCAGGATGGCGCCAACCTGGCCCGCATGTACGATGTGGTGGTGGTAGCCACCAATCACCGCCTGGGTTTGACAGGTTTTCTTTATCTCGATGAATTGGCCGGGGAGGAATTCAAAGGCTCCGGAAACCGGGGCGTTCAGGATATTGCGGTGGCGCTGGAATGGATTAACAAAAACATAGAACTTTTTGGTGGCGACCCGGACAACGTGATGATTTTTGGCGAATCGGGCGGAGGAATGAAAACTTCGTGTTTGTATGCTATGCCCGAAGCTGCGCCTTTTTTCCACAAAGCATCCATCGAAAGCGGTCCGGGAGTTGAATTGATGACTGTGGAAACAGCTGCCGAAACCACACGGCTGGTGCTCGATTATCTGGGAGTTTCACCCAAAAACTGGAAAAAATTGCTCGAAGTCCCGGCTGAAAAACTGCTGCAAGCCCAGGAAAAAATTCCGCAGAAACAGAATCCAAATTCTTTGGGATTTCATGGCATTGGTAATTCGGGTGTCGGAAGTTTTGGCGCTGTAAAAGATGGATTGATTCTGCCGGCACATCCGTTTGACCCTTCTGCTCCGGCCATTTCGAAAAACAAACCGCTGATGATCGGCTGGAATGAAGACGAGTATATCTTTTTTGCCATGGTGGGCGGCGACAAAGACGTGTTCACCATTTCGGAAGAACAATTGAAAGAAAGACTCAAAAACGATTTTGGTGAACATGCCACAAATGTTTTCGATACTTACAAAAATGCAAATCCCGGCAAAACGCCCGGCAAAATTTACATCGCCATCCGTTCCATTCATTTTATGGGATTAGGTTCCATCCGCATCGCCGAACGCAAAACAATACAAGGCGGCGCGCCGGTTTATCTGTACAATTTCGGGTACAAATCGGAGGGTAAAATTCCGGGGACTGACTTTGAATACGGCGCCATGCACGCGCTCGACATTCCGTTTAAATTCTACAATGTCGATGCAGGATGGCCTGGCAACCGGCCTGAACGATACGATGCAGCCAGAAACATGACTTCGTTGTGGACAAGTTTTGCCCGCACCGGAAAACCCGTGGCTGCCAATCAGCCCGAATGGCCGGCTTACAATCTGGCAAACCGTCCCACGTACAGGATTGATGCGCAGTGCAGCGTCATCAACAATCGTTTTGGCGCCGAACGCGAAATGTGGGAAAAGGTGCTGAAATAATGATATATTACTTTGTGAAACTTTGTGGCTTGGTGCCTTTGTGGCTAATCTTAATAAAGCAATTCTATAACAATCTGTATTATTGATTTCATTAAAAACAATCAGCCAATATTCCCCACATTCCTTATTTTTGACAAAATTTAAAACAACAAAATTCAATCTGATGAAATGAGCACGATTTTTCACAACACCAAATAAATTAAATATAGCTTCGTGCGAAACAACGTTCAACGACACAAAGTGGAGTTAATTCCATTCCGGTGCTATATTGATTGAAAAGGCAACATGTTAAGAAAATTATAAAAACAAACTTTGAAAATTTATACGAATGAAACTGACAAAAATTTTTATGCTCACTGCTTTTGTAACAATCCTGGCAGGAATTGCCAGTGCACAAACACACAAATCGGCACTGCTTCAGTACGACAAACAAATCGACGGAATACTCAGCCAGATGACACTGGAAGAAAAAGTAAACATGTTGCACGCCAAACATATGTTTATTTCGGCGGGTGTTGAACGCCTCGGAATTGCCGACATGATTTATGCCGACGGTCCGTTTGGAATCCGCGAGGAAATGCAACCCGACGGCTGGATGGGTCTTGGCTGGGAAAACGACAAAGCCACTTTTTTCCCCACCGGCTCGGCGCTGGCAGCTACATGGAGCCCCGAACTGGCGTACAAATACGGAACCGGGATGGCAAAAGAAGCCCGTCTGCGCGGTAAAGACATGCTGCTCGGGCCGGCCATCAACATTCAGCGCATCCCAACCGGCGGACGCACTTATGAATATTTAAGCGAAGACCCGTATTTAAGTTCACTGCTTTCTGTTCAATACACAAAAGGTGTTCAGGAAAATGGCGTGGCTGTTTGCCTGAAACATTACGCGCTGAACAACCAGGAAAATAACCGCGGAACTGTGAACGTAATTATTGGCGAACGTGCCATGCGCGAAATTTACCTGCCACCTTTCCAGGCTGCGGTTGAAGAAGCCGATGCTTACGGAATTATGCCGGCCTACAACAAGGTAAACGGCTTTTGGTGTGCCGAAAACGATATTCTTCTCAACCAGATTCTCCGCAAAGAGTGGGGTTTTGGCGGAATGGCCATCTCCGACTGGGGTGGAACACACAGCACGGTTGGCTCGGTAAATGCCGGACTGAATGTGGAAATGCCCACAAAACAATACATGGGTCAGGCGCTGATTGATTCAGTGAAAGTCAGTAAAGTAGCTGAAGAAGTGGTGAACCAGCGGGTGCGCGAAATTTTGCGTGTGCGGCTGGCCATCAAACCAATCCCGGCTAACGAAGCCAACAAAGTAATGACTTCGCAACCGGCACAACAGAAAATTGCCTACGAAGTGGCCTGCAAATCCATTGTTTTGTTGAAAAACGAAGGCGCACTCCCGTTGAAATTGCAGAATAAACCGGTGATTGCGGTGATTGGTGCCAACGCCAAGCAAATTATGGGTTCTGGCGGATTGGGAGCAGGTGTAAAAACTTTGTATGAAGTAACACCGCTGGAAGGTTTGAATAACCGCATTGGCGACAAAGCCGAAATTATTTATGCACAGGGTTATGTTCCCGAAACATTTTCGTGGGGCAGAAAATCGAAGGAACAACAGGAAAAAGAAGCCAAAGATAAAGAGCTGAAATCGGCCGAACTGACAAAAGAAGCGCTGGAAGTGGCTGCCAAAGCCAACATTATTCTTTTTATCGGTGGCGACAATCGTGCCGTTGAAACCGAAGGCAGCGACAGAAAAAACATCTTTTTACCCTCGGGTCAGGATGAACTGATTAAAAAAATTGCAGCTGTAAATCCGAATATTGTAACCGTGCTGACAAGTGGTGCTCCCAACGATTTAAATGTGGTAAAACCGCTATCAAAAGCGCTGGTGATTTCGTGGTTTAACGGGACCGAAGGCGGAAATGCGCTGGCCGATGTGCTGGTTGGAAACATCTCACCCAGCGGACGTTTGCCGTTTACGCTACCTGTAAAACTCGAAGATTCACCGGCTTACGCGCTGGGCAATTATCCGCAGGGAGTAAAAAAAGCCGATGTTTTTGCCAACCTCGTTGCCGAAACCGAATCGGTGGATAAACCCAAAGACGAGGCTGCCAAAGGAAACGACCCGAATACAGCTTACTATTCAGAAGAGTCGCTGGTGGGCTATCGCTGGTTCGATACCAAAAAGCTGCCGGTGATGTACCCGTTTGGTTACGGCCTCACCTACACCACTTTCGAATATAAAGGACTGAAAACTGACAAGACAAAATATGGCAAAAACGATGTGATTGCTTTTTCAGTGGAAGTAAAAAACACAGGCAAAATGGCTGCCGACGAAGTGGTTCAGGTGTATGTACACCGCATCAATCCATCGGTGGAATGGCCCGAAAAAGAGTTGAAAGCCTTTTCAAGGGTTCCGCTCAATCCGGGCGAAAGCAAAACCGTGACACTGGAAATCCCGGTGAAAAACCTGCAATACTGGAACGAAAAGAAACACGCCTGGGACGACGACCTTTGCAACATCGAACTGCAGGTTGGCGCTTCAGCCGGAGATGTTATTTTGAAGAAAGAGGTTGGGTTGAAGTAGGTAAGTACAATGAGAATTATGAAACAGATTCTTCACTTCACTTCGTTTCGTTCAGAATGACAATCATTTAATATTTAAGGAGGGGGAAGCAGGCGGCTTTGCCGCCTGCTTCCCCCTCCACACCTCGACAAAGTCCATTGTCATTCCGAACGAAGTGAGGAATCTGTTAAAACCAAGCTGTAGTAATTTAAGAAAGATTGAACTAAAACAGATTAATAACTAAAACCAAAACTTATGAAAACCAACAGAAGAAACCTTTCAAACTGCAGAACAGCAAGCTGACATTAATAGACATCGAAAATGTGAAATCTGCAATAAAATCGTATAATTAAATTAAACAAAAACTAAAACAGCAAGTAATGCAAATACAGATAATCGTTGTTTTGATTTTGGTTTTTCTGATTAATCTGATAACGACATTATCTTATTCGGTAAGAATTGTTGGCATCAGGACAGGACGCATTGCTGTTTCTTTTGCACTATTTAATATTCTAGTACTTGTTTCCAGAACTGCCTACGGTTTTCAGGCACCTTTACTTGCAAAAACTATTGAAAACAACATTAATACTGGTGCAGGAGAAAATTTATTTGAATTTAGGCTGATAATTTTTGTCAGCACTCTGGCAACTATTATTGGCGGATTTTTAATACCAACATTTCAACGAATATTATCCGTTGCAGTAGAAAAATTCAGCATTTATAAATCAGTTCCATCGTTGATTCTTCACAGTTTTTCAAAAGGAGGGATAACTTTTATTAAAGAAAATATCGCGATTCCAAGTTCAAAAAATATTGCAGTAATAAATTTCAGCAAAGATTTTCCGTGGAAAGTTTTTTTTATGAATATTATTGCTGTCGCAATAATAACAGTAGGTGTTTTATCTGCATTGTATGCCGGATATTTGAATCCTGAATATCGAACTACAGCCAGCAGCCTTTCCGCCATAATCAATGGTGTTGCTACTATTCTGATGTTCATTTTTATTGACCCTTTCTTATCTGTTTTAACTGACGAAGTTGTTCTTGGAAAAACCAAAGAAAGTTTGTTTAGAAAGTATATTGTATATATGGTTATTGCCAGATTATTGGGAACTGTTCTGGCACAATTTATTTTTTTACCATCAGCTAAATTAATCGCATGGATAGCAGAAATGATATGACAATAAACCTTTTACGAAAAAACTTTATGTCAAAAGATTTTGTTTTTTGTGAAATTTTGCAATCATCTAAAAGTAATCCTTTTACTGATTTTCAATACATTTAAACTTTTTGAAAACTAAAATTATCAATAACCAAAAACTTATGAAAACCACAAGAAGAAACTTCTTTCAAACCGCAGGGCTGGGAGCAGCCGGACTGGGAATTGCCTCAGCACTGCCACTGACTTCGTGCGCTGTAACTGCCAAAGCTGAAAGCGAAAATGACGAGCAGGTGCTTTTGGTGGGCGACGACATTGCCATTGCCCAAACCGTTTATGGCAAAGTGCAGGGTTTTATCCTGCGCGGAATTTTCAATTTCCGCGGAATTCCATACGGCGCCGACACTTCGGGTAAAAACCGCTTTATGCCGCCGCAAAAACCCGAACCCTGGACCGATGTAAAACCGGCGGTTTGGTGGGGAAACACTGCCCCGCAAATGATGGACAACCGTTACGCCAACGCCTGGGCCTCGTTTGTTGACCACTGGAACTACGACGATGTGAGCGAGGATTGTCTGAAACTGAATGTGTGGACACCTGCGCTGGCCGATGGCAAAAAACGCCCTGTAATGGTCTGGCTGCACGGTGGCGGCTACACCAACGGCAACGGCATCGAACAGGATGGCTACGATGGCGAAAATCTCAGCCGAAAAGGCGATATCGTGTTTGTGTCCATCAACCACCGTTTGGGGCCAATTGGTTTTTCTGACCTCTCGGGCGTGGGTGGCGAAAAATACAAAGACTCAGGAAATGTGGGAGCACTCGACATGGTGGCCTCGCTGGAATGGGTAAAAGAAAACATCGCAAGTTTTGGCGGCGACCCGGCTAATGTGACGATTATGGGTCAATCAGGTGGCGGCGCCAAGGTGTGTGTGCTGGCTGCCATGCCTGCAGCAAAAGGATTGATTCACAGGGCAGTGCCGCTGAGTGGTTCGTCAACCAAAGCACTCGACCAGGAATACTCACAAAAACTTGGTGAATACATTCTGAAAGAAGCCGGACTGAAACCTTCGGAAATCGACAAACTGCAGGAGATGCCGTGGAAAGACTATCTTTTGCTGGCCAGCAAAGCCAGTCAGACCATGACAAAGGAAAATCCGCCAGCACCGGGATTCCGTGGTGGTTTTGCTCCTGTGGCCGACGGCGTGAACATTCCGAAAGGAACTTTTTACAGCGAAGCCGATAGTGTTTCTGCTGATGTTCCGATGCTCATCTGCAGTACTTTCCACGAATGGGGAATTGCACGGACAAATCCGGAAGTTGAAAAAATCACCGCCGGTGAAGCCAAAAAAATGTTGCGCGAAAGAGCCGGAATTCGCGGTGGTTTTGGCGAAAAAGCAGCAGAAATTTATGATGCCTATGCAAAAGTTTTTCCTGATAAAAAGCCCATCGAAATTCTGACACTTGCCTCAAGCAACCGCAAAGGTGTGGTGGAAACAGCCACTGCCAAAGCTGTGCAGAAAGCGCCGGTTTACACTGCCTGGTTTGGCTGGGAACCGCCGATGTTCAATGGCAGAATGCGTGCTTTCCATTGTCTCGACATCTGTTTCTGGTACGCCAACACCGACCTGATGCTCACCCACACCGGCGGTGGCGCCCGTCCGCGGAAACTTTCCGAAAAAATGTCGGCATCGCTGCTGCAGTTTATGAAAACCGGAAATCCCAATGGCGGAGGTTTGCCCGAATGGCCCGCCTTTACAGTTGAAAACGGCGAAACAATGGTGTTGAATGATGTTAGCGAAGTAAAAAACGACCCGGACCGGGAAGCAAGGAAGTTATTGTAGTTAATGTTAATGAGATATTCAAGTATATTTTGAAAATATTAATCATATTAGAATTTCATAATCCTTTTGCTTTGGATATGATTTAGTTATAAATTTTAAACACCCTTCGACTATGCTCAGGGTGACGGTCAGACTGAGCGGAGTCGAAGTCTGTTCATACCAGTTAAATGGTATATATTGCATTTTCTTTAAATGAACTCTGACTTTTTAAAATCCACCTTATGAACCAAAATCCAAGACCCATCCGGCTTTTTCTTCTTGTTTTGTTTGTTCTTGGCGTTTTAACCAGTCTTCAGGCCAAAACATCGGTTACTAATCTTTTGGTTGAATACACAAAAACGCCGCTGGGCATCGATGTGCAAACGCCCCGATTCAGCTGGCAAATGGCTGCAGACCTTTCTGAGCGAGGAAGTTCGCAAACTGCATACCAGTTGATGGTTACAACCAATGACGGGAATGTTGTTTGGGACACTAAAAAAATAGCCGGCAATAAATCGCTGAATATTGAATATGCAGGAAAAGCGCTGCAACCCGCAACCCGTTATAACTGGACAGTCACCGTGTGGGACAACAAAAACGAAACAGCTACCGCTTCTTCCTGGTTCGAAACGGGTTTGCTCAATCCCGACCCGAAACTTTCGGCTTGGGATGGAGCCACCTGGATTGGCGGCAGCGACAACGATTTGGTGCTTTACTCGCCTTACCTGTCGGTTTTTAAGCTGAGTTGTGCCATCCAGCTTGATAAAACTTCTGGCTCAACAAAAGCCGGGTTTGTTTTTGGCGCCAATGACAGCCGGTTGCTCGACAAAAACAAAAATATTTACCAGGTGGAAAGCAGGCGAAATGCGTCGTTTGTGAAATTTAAAATCGACATTTCGAAAGTGGATGGTTCAGAAAAAGGACTGGCTCAACTGCACATTTACCGCGTTGGTTATCATCCTGACGACAAGGCTGACAAACCTTTCAAAACCTTTGATATTCCAGCAGTCATCATCAACAACACAAATAAATATGCACCACATCAGATTTATGCTGAAGCTGTTTTCGGGCTGTTCGATATTTTTATCGATGGAAATGATGACGCGCACAAACTCACCAAATCCACCGAACCGGGTCAATCGCCTTTTGGTCGTACTAAACTGAACCTCAATCCGGTGGGTTACGGGAACGATTACATCAGTTTTCCGGTGGTTGCCGATATCGGTTTTGCAGTGGAACCTAGTCAGAAAGCTGGTTTTTCAAAACTCGAAATCCGCAATTTCCGCAAACCCTCAAACCTTCTTTTTGCTGAAGATTTAAGAAACACAGCTACTTACAAAGGCATTTTCTCAGGCAATGCTGAATTAAAAATCAGCAACAACACTTACTGGGTTGAAGGTGGAAAAAACGGCAAAATCATTCTTGCCGACCCCAGCAAAAATTCGATGCCAATGCTTCGGACCGAATTCAATACAGAAGATAAAAAAGTGGCCGGCGCCCGATTATATGTTACAGCACGTGGCATTTACGAAATGTACATCAATGGCGAACGCATCGGAAATGATTATTTCAATCCCGGCCTTACCGAATATTACGTAACCCATTTGTACCAGACTTACGATGTAACAACCAACATCAAAACGGGGAAAAATGCGGTTGGGGTGATGCTTGGCGAAGGCTGGTGGAGCGGAAACATTACCTACAGCGGCGAAAACTGGAACTATTTTGGCGACCGGCAGTCGTTGCTTGCCAAACTGGTGATTACTTACTCCGACGGAACTTCGAAAACAATCACCACTAAACCTGAAACATGGAAGTATTATAACGATGGACCGGTGGTTTACGGCAGCTTTTTTCAGGGCGAGGTTTACGATGCATCAAAAGAAAGTGCTGTTGCCGGTTGGAACAAACCCGGATTTGAAGACAGCCACTGGAAAAAAGCGGTGGCTGTTCCGGTTGAGGGAACCAGTTTTATCGAACAAAGTCCGTCGTCTAATATTCAGCCTGATAAAAACTTTGACAAACTCTCGCTCACCGGACAGAATGGCGAAAATGCGGGAATAGTTGATGAACTCACAGCAACTAGTGTTGAAGAAGTCCGACCGGGAGTTTTTGTGTACGACATGGGGCAAAACATGGTCGGGATTCCGCAGATTACCTTTAAAAATGGCGCTGCCGGACAAAAAATCACGCTGCGTTTTGCCGAGGTAAAATATCCCGATTTGGCTGAATACGGCAAAAATGTGGGAATGATTATGCTTGAAAATATCCGCGCTGCAATGGCTCAGGATATTTATACATTGAAAGGCGGAAACGAGGTGATTCAGCCGCGGTTTACCTTTCACGGATACCGGTTTATCGAGATTACAGGAATTGAAAAAACGCTGCCGCTGGAATCTGTAAAAGGTTTGGTAATCAGCTCTGTAAAAGAACTGGCTTCGAAATATGAAACATCGAACCCGAAGGTGAACAAACTCTGGGAAAATATTACATGGTCGTTGCGGGGCAACTTTTTGTCCATTCCCACCGACTGTCCGCAACGTAACGAACGGATGGGCTGGAACGGTGACATTTCGGTTTTCTCGCGTACGGCAACATTCCTTGCCAACGAACCACAGTTTCTGAAACGACATTTGCAGGGAATGCGCGACGACCAGCGCACCGATGGCCGGTTTATGGATGTTTCGCCGCTGAGTGCCGGTTTTGGCGGAATTTTGTGGGGAAGCGCCGGAATTACGGTCGCCTGGGAATCGTACCAGCAATTTGGCGACAAAGTCATGCTTGCCGGGCATTACGAATCGATGAAAAAATACATGGCTTTTCTTGAAACCCGCATCGACCCGAAAACCGGTGTAATGAACGAAGGTCCGCTGGGCGACTGGCTCAGTCCGGAGGTAAATAAACTCGACAATACCTTGCTTTGGGAAGCCTATTATATTTTTGACCTTGAAATTATAGCTAAAATGGCCGGTGTTTTGGGCAAAACAACTGATGCCGCTGCTTTCAATAAAAAGTACGCTGAACGGAAAACTTTCTTTAATACCACTTTTGTAGATGCTACTTCGAAAAAAACAATCAAATCAGGATTTGTTGCGCCGCATTTTGGTCCCCCCGGAGCTGTTAATTCCGATGGAAAATCACCTGCCGGCGAAGTGCTGGATAATCAGGTTTCGTATGCAGTTCCGCTGGCTTTGGGCACTTTTAATGCCGAAAACCAGCCCTTTGCAGCCAAACATCTGACTGAAGCTGTGAAACGAAAAAATACCGACGACGCAGGAATCACTCGGCCCGAATACAGTTTAATGACTGGTTTTATTGGCACGGCATGGATTAACAAAGCGCTGTCGGACAATGGTTTTAACGATGTTGCTTACCGTTTGCTGCAACAAACTTCGTATCCGTCTTGGCTTTATTCTGTTGACCAGGGCGCCACCACTATTTGGGAACGGTTGAACTCGTACACGGTGGAAAATGGTTTTGGCGGGAACAACAGCATGAATTCGTTTAATCATTACTCATTTGGCGCTGTGGGGGCGTGGATGTACAACTATTCGCTTGGAATTCAGCGCGACGAAAACGAGCCGGGGTTCAAGCATTTTATCCTTCAGCCAACACCCGACCCAACCGGGCAAATGACTTTTGCCAACGGACATTACGACTCGATGTACGGACGGATTGAAAGTGGCTGGCAGGTGGAAAACAAAACCCTGATATATTCAGCAACAGTGCCGGCCAACACAACTGCAACGCTATATTTGCCGGCTGTTTCGGAAAAAACGATAACCGAAAGCGGAAAAACTACGGATATAGTAAACGGTGTGAAATTCGTAAAATACGAAAACGGAAAAGCGGTTTTTGAATTGCAATCGGGGAAGTATGAGTTTAAATCGGAGATCTAAAACATGTGAAATTATTTAGTGAAATTTTGTGTTTTGGTGTTTTTGTGGCAGAAAAATGGATAGCCACGAAATCACGAAAACACGAAAGAAGAAACACAAAAAAAACGCTTTAAATATTGAAATTGATTAGAAATAGAATGAATGTTTCCAAACTAATATTGTCTTTATTACTGATAGTTGCAAGTCTTCTAGTTTTATCGTTTTCAGACAAAAAGGAATCAAAAACTCCGCAGCTAAAAGTGTCGGAAAACCACCGCTTTTTAATGGATTCCGAAGGAAAACCATTCTTCTGGCTGGGTGATACCGGCTGGCTGCTCTTTTCGAAATTAACCCGCGAAGAAGCAGAAAAATACCTCGAAAACCGCGCCGAAAAAGGAATCAATGTGATTCAGGTGATGGTTTTACACGAACTGAAAGTAACCAACGTTTATGGTGATTCGGCATTAATCCGTCAGGATGTTTCGCAACCGGCGGTAACTTCAGGCAATTCGGTTGAAAACAGCATTGAATATGATTTCTGGGACCACATGGATTTTATCATCGGAAAGGCAGATGAAAAAGGAATTTACATGGCGCTTGTTCCGGTTTGGGGGTCGAATGTAAAAAACAGCAAAATCAGTCGCGAACAGGCTGACCAATATTCCACCTGGCTGGCAAAAAAGTATGCTGCAAAACCCAACATCATCTGGCTGAATGGCGGCGATTTGATGGGAAGCGATTCAACCACCATCTGGGAAATTATCGGAAAAAACCTTCGGAAATATGCACCAAATCAGTTAATAACCTATCATCCGTTTGGCCGCACACAGTCGTCAACCTGGTTTCATAATGCATTGTGGCTCGATTTTAATATGGTTCAGTCGGGTCACCGGCGGTACGACCAGGACGATTCGAAGTTGGGTTATGGTCAGGACAACTGGAAATACATCCGCGACGATTACAAGCTGACTCCGGTAAAACCAACCATCGACGGGGAGCCGTCGTACGAAGGAATTCCGCAGGGTTTGCACGACGCAACACAGCCGCGCTGGAACAACAACGATTTGCGTCGGTATGCCTACTGGTCGGTGTTTGCAGGCGCTTTCGGATTTACCTACGGAAACAATGCTGTGATGCAGATGAACAAGCCCGGTGACAAAAAACCTGCGTACGGAGCGAAAGATTTCTGGTATGATGCGATGAACGCGCCCGGCGCTTCAGAAATGATTCACCTGAAAAACCTGATGCTTTCAAAACCATTCTTTGAACGGGTGCCCGACCAGTCGCTTATTGTAAACAACGGCGAAAAATATAACTTTCTGGCAGCTACCCGCGGAACGAAATATGCATTAATTTACACTTACAACGGCCGGGAAATGGAAATCAACGCAGGCAAAATTGAAGGTAAAAATATTTCAGCACAATGGTTTAACCTGCGAAACGGCAGCTACTCAAAAATCGGTAATTTTAAAAACAGAGGCATTTTAACCTTTGACCCACCCGGTGAAATTCAGGATGGAAACGACTGGGTTTTGGTGCTGGAAGGAAAATAATAATTGATATTCAGCCTTTAATTACCTACTTTTGTAACAGTCATCTTAAATTTAGAAAGTTATGGCATCCGAAAATATTTTTATTGTACATCCTGAAAACACTGAGCAGGTAAATGCACTCAAAGCGTTTATCAAAGCGCTCAACATGAAGTTCGAGATTACCAGAGAACCATCTTACGACCCGGATTTTGTAGCTAAAATAAAAAAGAGCAGGGAAGAGTTTCAGTCGGGTAATTTTATATCTGTTGAGAAGGAAGATTTGCAAAATTTTCTTAGTTTACAATGAGTTATCACTTAAACTTTTCTCACCAGGCTCAAAACGATATCGGATTCTTTAAGAAAACGGGAAACAAAGTCGTTTTGAAAAAATTATTAACCCTTTTAAAAGAAATCACTGAACATCCTTATACCGGAACGGGAAAACCTGAGGCACTAAAATACAACCTCGCCGGAATATGGTCCCGAAGAATAAATCAGGAACATCGACTGGTATATGAAGTGCTTGATGACTAAATTTTGATTCACTCTGCAAAAGGACATTATCTTCAATAATTTAAGGTTTTGCACGTTTTAGAAAAATTGTCATTTGGTTGACTTATTTCCTGTATTTAAAAACCTATCTTTTGTCAACCACATATTCAAACCAGTCGATATCAGCATTTGCCACCGATGCTTTTCCGTTTCCGGTGGCGTATAAACCGACATAAACACCTGTGAAAAATCCAACAGTTTCGGTGGCCAGAAACTTGGCATCAACAGTTTCGATATCCGTAAATTCATTATTTCCCTGACGATACGAAAATGCAAATGTCGTTTTTTCTCCTTTTACCCTTAAATCAACCGGACCCGATTTTAATGCTATCTCCTTCGAAGTATAAATGGTACTGCCAAACTGCAGTTTTACAACCAGTGCGCGTTTCCCGCCATTATTTTTAACAAGTATATCGAAATGAGAACCATTGTTGAGCAATATCAATCCGGCTTCTTCATTCATATTTTTCGGGTCGAATTCAATACGCGTTGTTGCGGTAAAATAGAAATCCTGCAACCGCCGTCCAATAAAAGTTGAAGTATTTCGGGTGCTGATGGTTTGCTCCGAACCTTTCAATCGTAAAAAGCCTTTTCGTGCTGATAGAGAAAAATTATTTTCATCGGGATTCTGAATGTAATTCCATTCCAGTCCTGGCTTTTCATCGTCATATTCGGTGCGGGCAGGTTTTGCCTGAAATGGTTTAAGCGGCAGAGTCGGGCAAGTCATTTCAACAGTGACTACACCATTTCCGTTTACAACCGGCCATCCATTTGTCGGCCATGATACCGGAGCCAGACAGGTTTCCCTTCCCAAAATATGGTGCACTTTATCCGAAATATTCCGGTAACCATGAAAAACAATCCAACGTGAACCATCGTGAGCTTCAATCATATCGGCATGTCCAACACCCTGAATGGGATTGTTTTGTCCGGCAGCATTGGCATGGGCTAAAATAGGATTGGCCGGATTTTCGGTGTAAGGCCCCCAAATGTCGTTGCTGCGGGCAATGGTTACAGAATGAGCTTCTTCGGTTCCACCCTCGGAAGCCAGAAGGTAATACCAACCATCTTTTTTATAAATGTGCGGGCCTTCGGCATATCTGCCGCCGGTGCCGTACCAAACCCGTTTACCTTCAGTCAGCAATTTGCCGGTTTTGATGTCAATTTCGTACAAAAAAAATTCAGAGCTGATTACATATACTTTTCCGTCAGCATCAAAGAACAAATCGGGGTCAATTCCGGGAACATTTATCCAGATCGGATCAGACCACGGACCGGCTGGATTGGTTGCCGAAACATAATAGTTACCCGTTCTGCCTGCCAGGTTTGTAGTTATCATGTAAAAAATACCATTGTTATGGCGAATTGTAGCTGCAAAAATATTGATACCCTGTGGAAGCTGCTCTTTCCGGTGAATACAGTGGCCAATCTGTTCCCAATTTACCAAATTTTTACTGTGAAAAACCGGCACCCCCGGAAAGTATTCAAACGTGCTGGTAATTAAGTAATAGTCCTCTCCTACCCTGCAAACACTTGGGTCTGAATGAAATCCGGGAATAATTGGATTACTGAAAGTAACCGGAGCATTTTTATCGGGTAATGGTTGAAACGGATTGGGGTTATTTTGTGCATTGACTGCAAAACCAGCGAACAGCAATGATATAAATAACAAATACTTCATGATTATTTGGTTTAAGATTTTAATGCCTGTCAATTTTTGGTAAAACTAAGAATTTATTTATTCGAATTGCCTTTTACTACCATCCTCCGTAAAGTCCGTTTTCAAGAGCTTTCTTATAATTTTCGAGGTTAAACTCATAAAGGAAAGGCGCTTTGTGTGCCCCACCCTTTTTTGTTTCCTGCAATTTATTGAGTATTCCGAACGACAAAATTTTCCGTTGAAAATTCCGCCGATCAAGTTTTTTCCCTAGGATAGTTTCGTAAAGTTTCTGTAATTCGGGCATGGTAAATTTTTCGGGCATGAGGTTGTAATCAATAGGTTGATAGTTGAGTTGTAAACGAAGTGTATTCAGCGCTTTCTGAAGTATCAGGTTGTGATCAATTATCAGGTTTCCAATATTGTCAAGACTCTGCCACAAAGCTTTTTCCGAAAAACTGTCGGGTGCAGGTACCGCTTTTGTAAAATCAACAAGCGCATAAAATCCGATTGAAATAAATCGTTGAGCAAACCATTCAAGATCGGGTTTTGCGCCGGAGATTACCAAATCCTGCACCGCAGGGTTCATTTTTGAGCGACCCGGATCGCTAAAAACCCTGAACTGTTTCAGGAAAATATTATCGAGCCCTGTGCGTTCCTGCAAAACACGGGAAGCAGCAGTTTCAACCGATTCATTATGTTGAACAAATCCACCGGGCAATGCCCATTCATGTGTGAATTTCATTTCGAGTAACAAAACCTTAAGCTGGTTATCGTGAAATCCAAATACCACGCAGTCAAGCGAAACCGAATTCAGAAAATTCTCAGTATTTAATAATGTTGGCACTCTATCTTTTAAGCTTAATACTTTCATCAGCAAATTAAGCAAATTCTTATCGTTTTTTTTTGTTTTCAGGTACTAAAAAACTATTATTGTGTCATTCTAACGCAATAAAAATTCTAAACAAAAATTACAACAGAATGAAACTGAAAATGACATCAAAACTCAGCCTGATTTTCACCTTCTTTGCACTAAACATGCTTTATTTCACATCGTTTGCAAAATCACCCGAAAAACCCGGAAATAAAGAGAAAGAAGTTCAAAAGATAATTACAAAACTTACGCTGCAACAAAAAGCGGAACTGGTAATTGGTACAGGAATGTATTTTGAATTACCCGATTCGATTAAGGCAAAAATGCCTCCCGGATTTGGCGGTGCACCTGCTGAACAAACCGACTACACACGCATGGTTGACAAAATCAGAAAATATGTGCCCGGAGCAGCCGGAAACACCGTGGAATACCCCGAACTTGGTGTTACAACCCAGGTACTGGCCGACGGACCGGCAGGTTTACGAATTTCGCCAACCCGGAAAGGTTTGGAAGGAACATTTTATTGCACTGCCTTTCCGATTGGAACTTTACTTGCTTCATCGTGGGATACCGAACTTGCAACAAATGTTGGTAAAGCCATGGGAAACGAGGTGCTGGAATATGGTGCTGAAGTGATTCTCGGTCCGGCGCTTAACCTGCAGCGCGACCCGCTTTGCGGCCGTAATTTTGAATATTACTCTGAAGATCCGCTGGTGTCGGGAAAAATGGCAGCTGCGATGGTTCGTGGAATTCAGTCGAATGGCGTGGGAACTTCGGTAAAACATTTTGCGGTAAATAACCAGGAAACAGCGCGTATGTCAGCCGACGTAATTGTGAGTGAACGTGCCCTTCGCGAATTGTACCTTAAAGGCTTTGAAATTGCCGTTAAAGAAAGCCAGCCTTGGACTGTGATGTCGTCGTACAATAAAATAAACGGAACTTATGCGTCGGAAAGTAACGATTTGCTGACAAAAATTTTGCGTGACGACTGGGGTTTTCAAGGTTACGTTATGACCGACTGGGGTGGCGGCAGCGATGTTGTTGCACAAATGGTTGCCGGAAACGACATGATTCAGCCTGGTTCGCCTCAGCAGATTAAAGCAATTGTTGAAGCCGTTTCCAAGGGTAAACTCGATGAAAAAATTCTCGACAGAAATGTTGAACGAATTCTTACCATCATGCTGGAAACTCCCCGCTACAAAGGATATAAAAATTCGAATAAACCCGATTTAAAAGCCAATGCTGCTGTTGCCCGCCAGGCTGCTGCCGAAGGAATGGTTTTGCTGAAAAACACCAACAACGCATTGCCGCTGCAAAACAACATCAAAAAAGTAGCTGCATTTGGCAACACTTCCTACGATTTTATTTCGGGCGGAACAGGAAGTGGCGATGTAAATGAAGCTTACACTGTTTCGTTAATTGATGGGTTAAAAAATGCCGGCTTCGAAACCGACCCTTCACTCAAATCGGTTTACGAACAGTATATTAAATCGGAAAGAACTAAACCGGTTAAATCCAACAATCCGTTTGCTGCTTTTATGGGAGGAAAAGTTCCTGTAACCGAAATGCAGTTAACTTCGGAACTGGCTGCTCAAATGGCAGAAAAATCGGATATCGCGCTTATCACAATTGGTCGTAATGCAGGCGAGGGAGCCGACAGGGAAGCGGTTGATGGTGATTTCTACCTCACAAAAGTTGAAAGGGAAATGATTCAAACCGTGACTGAAGCTTTTTATGAAAAAAACAAAAAAGCAATTGTTGTACTGAATATTGCAGGAGTAATTGAAACAGCCAGTTGGCGCGACATTCCCGATGCAATTTTATGCGCGTGGCAACCCGGACAGGAAGCCGGCAATTCGGTTGTTGATGTGATTTCAGGAAAAGTAAATCCATCGGGAAAACTGGCAGTTTCATTTCCTATTCTATACACCGACACTCCAACCGCAAAAAACTTTCCGGGTAAAGAAATAAAAAAAGAGGGAGAAGAGGATAAAACCGCAGATCAGTCGGGCTTCTCGTTTATGAAAAGGGTACCATGGGAAGTGGTTTATGAAGAGGACATTTACGTGGGTTACCGTTATTACAATACATTCAAAATTCCGGTTGCCTATGAATTTGGATATGGTTTGTCTTACACCAGTTTTGAGTACAGTAATCTGAAATCCGGTTCCAAAAATTTCGATGGCAAAATGTTGGTTTCTGTAGATGTGAAAAACACCGGGAAAGTGGCAGGCCGCGAAGTTGTGCAGGTTTATGTATCGAAACCGAATGGAAAACTCAAAAAACCAGCCGAAGAACTGGTGGCATTCAACAAAACAAAACTCCTGAAACCGGGCGAAACAGAAACATTAAATTTTACAATCGAAACTAAAGATTTGGCTTCTTTCGATGAATCAGTATCGACGTGGATTGCAGAAGCCGGTAATTATAAAATTAAAGTTGGTTCTTCCTCAAAAAATATACTTGCCGAAACCAAATTCGAACTAAAAAAGGAATTAACTGCCGGAAAAGTGACCAAAGCTATGGCTCCAACACGTGAAATTAATAAACTGGTTTCGAAATAAGTCAATGTAAAAAATTCATTTTATTCTGTCGGCTTAAAAAGTTATACATTCGACTATCGAATATAATTGACAGATTTCAGATTGTAAAAATCAGAGTCGATAAATTTCATTTGGGTTAACAATTAATGCGATTAGCTTTGTAACGATTGTTGCAACAAAAAGAATCGCTAAATGATTAACAAAATTCATCACATTGCTGTAATTTGTTCTGATTATGGGGTTTCGAAAAGATTTTACACCGAAATACTGGGATTAAAAATAATTAACGAAACCTATCGCAGTGAAAGAGAATCTTACAAACTGGATTTAGCTTTAAACGGCGAGTACATCATCGAACTTTTCTCGTTTCCAAATCCTCCCAAACGACCAACAAGGCCAGAAGCCGTTGGTTTGCGACATCTGGCATTTGAAGTCGGTAACCTTGATGAAGTAATTTCTCATCTTAAAAATTATAAAATTGAAGTTGAACCGGTTCGTGTAGATGAAATTACAAACAAACGTTTTACTTTTATTGCCGATCCTGATAATTTGCCGATTGAATTCTATGAAAAATGAGATTATTTTGACCATTGGAAAAGCAAAAACATACAAAAAAGAAAATTGTATATTTACAAAAAAAATTAAATGACAAGTGTGGCAGTTTCAAATCGGACAATTGACAAATACTTTGGATTCCTTCGGAAATTGGATAATAATTCAAAGAAAAGGTTAATTATTAAATTGACCGAATCAATTGAAACAAAGGAAGAAAAATCATTTGATTTGAAAAGTATTTTTGGCGCCTGGGAAGATTCTATAGATTCTGATGAAATTATTAAGCGGATTAAAGATTCAAGAGTAAACAGCCAAAATATCGAGTCATTCTGATGAAATACTTACTTGATACAAATATTTGCATACATTTTTTTAGAGGTAAATTTAACCTGATTGAAAAAATTGAGCATATTGGATTAAGAAATTGTGCCATTTCAGAAATTACTCTGGCAGAATTAGTCTTTGGTGCTGAAAACAGCGACAATCCTCAAAAAAACAAAGAATTAATAGAGAAATTTATTTCTCAAATCACTATTCTCCCAATTTATGACTCCATATTTAAATATGGAAAAGAAAAAGCAAGATTAAGAAAAGCAGGAATTATGATAAGTGATTTCGATTTACTGATTGGTTCGACTGCCATTGAAAATGAACTTATTTTGGTAACCGAAAATGTAAAAGAACTCGAACGAATTTCTGATATTAAAATCGAAAACTGGATTGTCAGAAAATAACAAAAATGCTTTACTATTAATCAAATTCAACTTTAATAACCAGGTTGCGTAGTAAATCCAAAGAACATAATGAAGAATTTAATTCTTACCATAAATTGATAATTCAACAGTTCAATAATATTTAAAACCAAAAATAAAATGAAAAAATTTAGCACACTAATCATCTTATTATCAATTGTTTTTCAGCTACAGGCACAGAAGCAGCAAATGGATTCTTTCGTCGGAAACCTGATGAAAAAGATGACTTTGGAAGAAAAAATCGGGCAGTTGAACCAGGTTGCCATTCCAAATTCGTTTGTAACTGGCGCAACGGTAAGCACCGATATAGAAGCCAAAATTATTGCCGTAAATGTGGGCAGCATTTTAAACAGTCTGAATCCAGAAGTTACCCGGAAAGCTCAGGAAATGGCGGTTACAAAAAGTCCGTCGAAAATTCCGATTATTTTTGGGATGGATGTGATACACGGATTCCGCACCATTTTCCCTATTCCGCTGGCATTGTCGTGTACATGGGATATGCAGCTGGTTGAACAAAGCGCGCAGATTGCCGCTGCCGAAGCCAGTGCGGCCGGAATTGCATGGACTTTTTCGCCAATGGTTGATATCGCCCGCGACGCCCGCTGGGGAAGAATTGCAGAAGGATCCGGAGAAGACCCGTTTTTAGGATCTCAAATTGCAAAAGCAATGGTAAAAGGATATCAGGGTGACGATCTTTCAAAAGAAAATACAATCATGGCCTGTGTAAAACACTTTGGTTTATATGGTGCAGGTGAGGCCGGTCGCGATTATAATACCGTGGATATGAGCAGGATTGTTATGTACCAGGATTTCCTACCACCTTATAAAGCTGCAGTTGAAGCGGGTGCCGGAAGTGCAATGACTTCCTTTAATGTGGTTGATGGTGTTCCTGCCACAGGAAACCGTTGGCTGCTAACTGAATTATTGCGTAACCATTGGAAATTCGACGGTTTTGTGGTGACTGATTATACGGCAATCAATGAAATGATATCGCACGGAATGGGCGATTTACAGACTGTTTCAGCACTTGCACTGAAAGCTGGTGTTGATATGGACATGGTTGGAGAAGGATTTCTGACCACAATAAAAAAATCGCTTGCTGAAGGAAAAATTACTGAAGAGGAAGTAAACCTGGCTTGTCGCAGAGTACTGGAAGCCAAATACAAACTGGGATTGTTCGACGATCCGTACCGTTATATCAACACTGCACGTATGGAAAAAGAAATCCTTTCGGAAACCAACCAGAATGCAGCCAGAAAAATAGCTGCCAGTTCGGTTGTTTTACTTAAAAACAACAAACAGGTTCTTCCTCTAAAAAAGTCGGGAAAAATAGCATTGGTTGGTCCGCTGGCTGATAGTAAAGCCGATATGCTTGGTACCTGGGCAATGGGAGGTGAGGCCGAAAAAGTGGTTAGTTTGATGGAAGGATTAAAAAATGTGGGTGGAAATCAAGTTACCGTTTTACATGCAAAAGGCTGCGAATTTACCGATGATCCTTATTTGCTGAAAAATATGCAGTCGCCGCTTTCGCCCGGTGGAAATAAATCAACTACCGAAAATAAATCGAATGAAGAATTGATTCAGGATGCAGTAAAATTAGCCAGTCAGGCTGATGTAATTGTTGCTGCAGTTGGCGAACCAGCCGCATGGTCAGGAGAAGCCGCCAGCCGCACGGATATAAGTATCCCTGAAACACAGAAAAACCTGCTGAAAGCGCTGAAAGCAACCGGAAAACCAGTTGTGGTGGTAATTTTCAGTGGCCGTCCGTTGACTTTGGTTTGGGAAGACACCAATTTTGACGCCATTTTGGAAGTATGGCATGGCGGAACACAGGCAGGAAATGCTGTTGCCGATATTCTTTTTGGAGATACAAATCCTTCGGGAAAACTGACTGCTACTTTCCCCCGCAGTGTAGGTCAGATTCCGCTGTATTACAATCACAAAAACACAGGTCGTCCGGCAAGTCCTGAAAACAAATTTTCATCGAAATATATCGATTCGCCAAACGAACCACTTTACCCGTTTGGTTACGGACTGAGTTATACCACTTTTGAATACGGCAATATTACATTAACTAAATCCGAATTGAAAGGTGAAGAAACACTCACAATTACAGTTTCCATTAAAAACACAGGAAAATACAAAGGCGAAGAAGTGGTTCAAATGTACATTTCCGATCCGGTGGCTTCAGTATCACGGTCAGTAAAGGAGTTAAAAGGATTTCAGAAAATCATGCTTGCTCCGGGAGAATCAAAAGACATAAAGTTTACAGTTTCAACCGAACTGTTGAAGTTTTATAACAGCAACCTCGAATACAACTGGGAACCCGGACAGTTTGAGGTTCAAATTGGAGGAAACTCGCGCGATGTAAAAACAGCCAAATTTAACTGGATGAAATAATCTGGCATCTACAAGGATGTCTCAAAGGATGTCATTCGTCAGCTGACGGATGACATCCTTTTGTTTTTTTATTTAACCAGTAAAACAAAAAAAATCTTTTAACAAATTTTAAATTCCAAAAGGCAAATTATACCGATTGAAGAAATGGAACAGTCCAATCTTCGCACACTCATTTGGCCTTAACATTTCTATTCATCGGCATTATACCAGAATGGCTTTGGACTGATTTAGAATCGCATTTGGTATTAAAAGCGTAAAACTGGAAATTTTTTTGGCAGTTAATTTTTGTTGAATCTTTGGTAACTATTCCATAATTTAGACTGACAATCTTAATATTAGCATTATGAAAACAAAGAATTTTATTCAACTCGCAATAGTTTTGGTTTTTTGGACCTTTTCATCATGTGATGTAATCGAAAAAGCCGATGATGTTTCTTTTGACGCAACAGTTCCGATTTCTGTTTTTGTGAACGAAACGGCCAGTTCAAGTGGGGGGTCGTTTTCAAAAACTCAAACCATGGACTTGGCTTCCGACCCTGATGTAGCCAAATATGCCAGTAAAATCAAGGAGTTTAAGGTGAACAAAATTACTTACACCATTTCGGGGGCAAATCCTGATTCTGTTACACTTACCAATGTAACGATCAAAAATGCTTCAGGTGGAAAAACCATTGCCAATGCCAGCTCAATCAATTTATCCAACACAACGGAAACGCCATTCACTTTAAATACAAGCGGAATCGATGAACTTAATGCCGCACTGCTTGCCGATAAACAGGGGCAAATCGAGTTTTTGGGAACACTTTCATCAACGCCGGTTACATTCACTTTAACCATCAAATTTTATTTAACTATTACGGCCAACGTATTATAAACTTTCCTTTATTCAATTGATTTTATTGGATAATCCATCAGCCAAAGCAGCGGATTCCGGACGGGAAGATTGCGAATTACTTCCGGAGTAGTTGAATATCCATCTAGTTTCTGCCAAAGTTGAAGATATTCTTTGTTATTGTACGCCTCTCCCGCAAAAAGCAAAAACGGGTGACGAACCGGCCACTCATCAAAATACATTACATCAGGCGGATACAGCCATTTCGATTTGTCGTTAACAAACGGAAACAGAAATTCTGCGCCTTTTTTTAGATTCAATCCTTCTGGAGTAGTGAAGTTAAAAAGATTTTCCTGCGGAGTTGAAAGAATTTTGGCCGTGGTAAAAAATGCATCGAGGTTAAAAAGCGAATATCCGTATGGTTTTGTGCGTTTTAACTCCAACGGAAAAGAACCATCGGTCGCCATTTGCGCGGGAAGCAAAACTGTTTTAAACCTTTCGCGGCAAAAATCAAGTACCTTTTCATTACCTGCCAGCCTGGCAAACATACCGGTTTGCATTACCCAGCAGGTCCCGTGATTATTTTTGGCATTCATTTCGTCGATTCCGTACTGATGTGTGGTAAGCCAGTTAACCAGTTCACCAAACCAGTTTTTCACTCCCTTTATTACTTCAGGCGAAATCGCCTTTTTTTGTTCCAGAATTTCCACCGAACGTGCCACCTCAATAAGATGAATGGCGTCAATAATCCCGATTCCGCGGCCGGTGAAACGTCCTTTTATGGCCTGAACGTACAAAAGACTTGGGTTCATGCGGGTTTCAGGATTTATAAACCAGGCTTCCAGGTGTTTTTTAGTTGCCTCTGCAAACTTTTTATCGCCGGTTAACAGAAATGCTGAAGTCTGCCTTCCCACAATCATGCTGAAACGAATCATTGCCAGCCGGTGCGCCACAAAATTAGCAGGATTTGTTTCACCATCGCGCTGAATATAAGCACCATCCGGATTTTGAGGGTCAGGCCACCAGTAATCGCCTTCTGAATAAAAATCGTGAATACTTCCGGCACTGCGTTCGCAAAAAGTGGATGTTACAGTTACGGGCAAACTGTCGATAAATTGCGTTGCTGTGTTGATGATGTATTGCTGCTCAGTGGGAAAAATAAGGGAAATCTCTGGTGTTTCAAAAAAACCGGAAACGATAAAAATTAATATTATCGGTAAAGTTTTCAAATCAGAAATTTCCCTTAAATATGCTATTCCCAGGGAACCAGTTTCGATTTGTAATAATCGATTCCAAGGGCTTCGAAACGTTTTCCGTGTTTTGCCAACCTGAGTTTATACTCTTCCCAGTTGCGGTTGACAGGGGCAGTCCAGCTAATTTCGGCATAACCGGGCAACCGCGGGAAAACCATGTATTCCACCTCGTCCATATTAGTTACTGTTTCTGACCAAAGCGCTGCTTCAACACCCAGAATTTTTTCTTTGGTTATGGCAGGAACATACGTGGCAGGATCCCAGATGTAAGCTGTATCCACTTCGATGTATCCGGCCCAATGCAAACCCAGATGTGTGGTAGAATCGTACTGCATGTCGAGATAGGCTTTTTTGGCAGGCGACATAATTACCTGTGCCCCTTTTTCAACACCCAGTGTTGTATTTTCCACATCGGCCCAAAACTGAACGGTGGCGCCGGCAACCGGGGTTGCGTTGGCAATTTCGTCCCAGCCAATTACTTTTTTGTCATATTTTGTTACAATTTCCTGCGCACGGTTAATCAGTATGATATAATCCAGCGAATCAGTAACATGCGATTCGTCGCCGCCGATATGAAACCACGGACCGGGAGAAATGGCTGAAATTTCGCGTACCACATC
The DNA here is from genome assembly GCA_041737765.1 of Draconibacterium sp. Lineage (GTDB taxonomy): Bacteria > Bacteroidota > Bacteroidia > Bacteroidales > Prolixibacteraceae > Draconibacterium. The sequence continues at coordinate 37,949 of JBGSRA010000019.1, forward strand.
ATCGATAAACTGGTAAGTAATCTCCTTTTTTGCCAACAACGTGCTGAAACCAACTTCAGTACCGGTATAAAGTTCGGTGGCTTTATCGATTTTGTTAAGTTCGGCATACGAAGCCAGCGCTGCGTTGGTGTGTCCCGGCATATCAATTTCGGGAATGATGGTGATGTTGCGTTCCAGCGCATAATTCACCAGTTCAACAAATTGTTCCTGAGTGTAAAAACCACCGGCTCCGCCACCCACTTCGGTACTTCCGCCAATTTCGGTGAGTTTTGGCCACGATTTAATTTCGATGCGCCAACCCTGATCGTCAGAAAGGTGAAGGTGAAGGATGTTCATTTTATAGGCAGCCAGAAAATCGATGTACTGTTTTACTTCATCAACACTGAAAAAATGGCGCGCCACATCCAGCATCACACCGCGGAAAGCAAAATCGGGATAATCGGTTACAGTTCCGGTTGCAATTACAGGTATTTCGCCTTCAGCAGTTTTTACAGGCAAAATCTGCAACAGCGTCTGAATACCGTTGAAACAACCCGCCGGTTGATTGGCTTTTATTTCGATGAGATTTTTACCAATAACAAGTTCGTAACCTTCGTCGCCCAGTTCAGATTTTCCGGCAGAAAGCGACAGGTAAATTCCACCTTCCGGAACTTCGGCTGACGTTTTTACTTCGAAAGTTGCCCCAGTAATTTTTCCCAGCGATTCAGCCAGGTATTTTCCGGTTTGCTCCAAACCTTCCTGTACAAAAATTCCTGTCGTTTTTTCAAGTTTGAAAGCCTGACTTGTAGCAGTTACTGAAACAGGTTTCGGGATAAATGGTATTTTTGTGAGGTCGGTTTTAACCGAGTTGCATGAAAAAAGAAACAGCATTGCAACAGCTGAAAAAAGTGTGATTAATCTGTAGTTCTTCATTTTTAATTTTTTTCTATTTGAACGATAAAAATAGGGTTTTAAACTAATTTTTAAATAACCAAAAACTGTCTTTCAATCAATTTCGGTTAGCAAAGCATGGTCTCCATTTTACCCCCGGCCCCTGAAGGGGAGCAGAACAGTTCCCCCTCAGCGGATTTGGGGGTAAAATGAAAGATGAATATTCTATACTAAACGTAATTGATCTTTCCATTTTTTATTTGATTCCCTGAAGCTTTTTCAATCTCAGCAGCGCCTCCACAAAATAGTAGTCGGCATATGTCAGGGCTACGTCCACTTCCGAATTGTGAGGTTTTGAGCCGGTGCTGTGCATCAGAATAAAATCGCCGTTTTCGCCGGGATTGGCAAGATATTGTGGCGAAGACAATGTGCGCAGTTGTTTTTCGGCAAAAGCAAGTATTTGTTTTGATTCGTCACCCTGAGTAAATCCGCTGAGTTCAATCAAAGCCGAAGCCATAATAGCAGCTGCCGAAGCGTCACGCGGTTCATTGGGAATTCCGGGCGCATTAAAATCCCAGTAAGGAATCCCGTCGGCTGGCATGTTTGGATGATTCATCAGGAACTGTGCAACTTTTTGGGCCTGTTCGAAATAACTTGCACTGCCGGTTTCACGATACATCATGACATAACCATATAAACCCCAGGCTTGTCCACGGCTCCAGGCTGATTCATCAGAAAAACCCTGGTGTGTTTGTTTTACATGTGGAACACCTGTTATTGTGTCGTACGAAACCACGTGCCAGCAACTGTTATCGGGCCTGTAATGATTTTCAATGGTTTTGTCGGCGTGCGAAAAAGCGATTTCACTGAAAGTGCTGTCGCTTGAAGTTTTCGTTGCCCAAATCATCAGTTCAAGGTTCATCATATTGTCAATAATCACAGGGTATTGCCATTTATCAGGGTTCGAATCCCAGGATTTAATTAACCCAACCTGTGGTTTATAGCGCGTTGAAAGCGATTTTGCACCTGTCAGCAAAACTTCGGGATACAGTGTATCGCCGGTTAAACGCAACCCGTTGCCAAAGCTGCAATACAGCATAAAACCAACGTCGTGATTGTCGGTGGTGTACTTTTCACGTTCCACACGGGCAGTGAATAGTTTTGCATATTCCAGCAATTTCGCGTCGTTGGAATATTCGTAAGTGTACCATAAAACTCCGGGGAAAAAGCCACTGCACCACCAGCGTGAATCGGATAAAACCAGTTCGCCATTGGCAAAAGACCGCGGCAAAACAGAATCCTGTACAGCCAGTTTTTCAGCCATTTTCAACGCGTGTTGCACCGAGACATTCAGTGCCCTGTCAATCATTTCAGGAAGTTGTTCCTCTTTTGGTTTTTGTGTGCAGCCCGCCAGTAATATTAAGGCGAAAACCGCTGTTAAAAATTTGATTTTCATTTAGTTTTAATTTCAATTATTATTTTACTTCAGTAATTACAATTTCGTTCTTTCCGGTTGTTTTCTGATTGTTTGTGGTGAAAATAATCCGTGTAATTGTGCTCCAGTAACGTTTTAACCCGCTATCGGTAATTTCGGTAACTTCGATTTTAGGAGTAACATTTTTTGGATTAAAAGCCATGTTCAATGCAAAACCATCGCCTTCGAGTTTTATAGTTCCCGGTGCAGTTTCGGTAACTTTACAACTGGTTACATAATTGAGTGTTGATGGAGTAACCACTTTTTTCAGTTCGTAATTGTCGCTGATTACGAATCGTTTACCACGTTCGAGCGTGTAACTTCGTACCCATTTGTTAACCTGTGCTTCTTCAGGATATGCCTTAAAAATGTCGGTAGAAAAAGTCGCCTTTTTAGCATCGGCAATAAAAGCGGAATTGGTTGCTACAAATTCGCGGCCTTCTTTCTGGTCAACACCATTTATTTTTGGCAGGTTGTGATACTGGCTCTGCATGGTCCAGATTTCGTACCGGCGACTGCTGAAAGTTTTGGCTGTGTAGGTTTCGCGGCCAATATCAACAAGACAGGGTAAGCCGTTGAAATACAAAACGCAGCTTCCCAAATCGTTGTGATTGTGACTTTCGGCGTTGTGTCCGCCCTTTGCGGCAAAAAAGAAACCTTCGGAAGAATTGGCTTTGTCGCGGGCGCCGGCAACCTGTAAATCGGGTAACCAGAAATCGAAAATCAAAGCATTTTCAGCTTCTGCATTTTCAATTTCTTTCAGGTGCATCAATTGCATAATCTGTTCATCCACTTTACCACCGGGAACTTTTTCGCTCCATTCCTGTTTTTTGGCCAGAAAAGCGCCAAATTTTTTCATTACAGGGTCGTTTATGTCCTTTCCGTAGCTGTAAATTATTTGCGGCCGGCCACCGGTTGTGGCGTCGGCATCGGCAAAATTGATGAAATACGGATAATCGATGTAAGCCTTGTAAATATAAGTTCCCATGTTTTTTACAAGCTGGTTTTCGTAAATATCGAATTTGCCGTTTGTTGCTCTTTTCAACAAATCGAGACACTGGTAAAGCGACGCTCCTGCCCTGCCCCAGTAACTCGGGCCCTCGTCGCAGCCGCCATCATTCGGGTAAATATTGACAAACTGGTCAAGTGATTTTACAACTTTCTCCACTCCCCTGATTTTTTTTGTCTGGTCGTCTTCAAGAATTAAAATGGCTGTGAGCATATTATGGTTTGTCCATGGATTCCAGTTATTTACATCGCGACTGCCATCCAAACCCTGCCACCAGAAGTCGTTTCGCTCGTAATAAGGAGTCACGGCTTTGTACATAATTTCATCTTTTAACCGGGTTGAAATCAGCGGGTGTATTTTGTTGAATTCGTCCTTAAATAAAAACCATGTCCACGAAAGTATATTGGCAATTTCACCAACTCCGAGGTCGATAGAAGGTTTTTTGATGTCGGGTAAACCGTTTGGTGCCGGTAAATGTGCCGACCAACCCCACCAGGTTTGTTCGCTGTAATACCAAACTCCGTTCACAATCTGATCCATAAACCGGCCTTTTCCTTCGGCCAGTTCGCCCATTACCAGCGCCATTAAAGCTTCGCGGGGTGCTGCATAAGCTTCCTGCCGGCGATCGCCCGATCGAATAATTTCGAGATAATCTGTCGCTTTCACCACCGGCCAGTTGTAATCAACCGCCTTTTCGGCTGCTTCGATGTATTGTTTTTTGAATCCTTCGGGAAGGTTGTTCCAAAAAGTCCGGTCGTTGTAGGTTGGAAAACCGATTTCAGAAAAGTTTTGAATTAAAACCTTTGAAAGACCAATTTCCTTTGCTTCTTTTTGAAGCAAATCGCGCTGCTCCTTTGAGAAACTGTTTAATGATAAACAGCCAAATAAAATGATAACAACTAACTTTTTCATTTCAATATTCTTTTTATTGATTTGTTTTTACTGTCTGTTCCAAATTTTTAAGCTGGTTTAACTCCATGATAACTTCATTTTCAACAACAGACCAGTGAAAATATTTGTTACCGCCATTATGTGTATAATGCATTAATGGCATGGGTTGATAAACCGGTTCTGTTAACTGCACAACCTGTTTCCAGTTTTCAGAGGCTTTTTCAAGCCATAGAATGGCATTTTGGAGGTCAGTTTTTTCTCCGGTATTCAAGTATTTTTTATATCCTACTGCTGCCCTGAGTTTGTTCGAAAAATACAGGCCCAGACAAGCCCAGGTTTTAATATCAGAAACTTCGTACTGCAAATCGACATTTCCCGCAGGTTCAATTGTTTCCGCTATTTTCAATGCGTTCAGACAAAAAGATTCGATTGAATCGGCCAGTTGAATTGGTGATATTTTTCCAGCAACCGTCATTTCGCCGTTCTCCAGATAATCATTTATGCTCATAAACGAGGGTTCCATGGGTTGCTTTTCACTCATTTGCTGTAGTGAAATGAGCTTGATTTCATTGTTTTCCATGCCAAGCATTCCTTCGGAATACAGGGTAAAATCCCAGGTTGCATTCCAGAACGAAGCGATTATCAATGGCACCCGGCTTGCTTTTTCCTGTGCTCTGAACAACTGTTTCCCGTAACCGGGAAACCGGTTTTCAAAAGCCTGCTCAAAAATTGCATCCGAAACCTGCGGATTGTACATAATCCTCCCCCAGTTTTTATAAAACATCCATTGCCGCCCGAAAGCATATTTCCAGCTTGCACCCGAGAGAGAAGTGATGTAATCTTTTGCCGGGATATAACATTCTGAACCAACGTAATAACCATTTACATAGGGTTTCATATTTTCGGCAATGTGTTTGCGAATAAATTCAGGTTGCCCCCAGCGCAATACAAAAAAGTCTTCGTTTCGCATCATCCATGCCAGTTTGTAGTTTTCAGGGAGCGGATTCCAGTATGTATCGGTCAGTTCGCCTCCGTGTACTTTAACCAGTTCTGGGGTTGAATGGGCATGCGACCAGTTAAATTTCAGTTCCGTATTCATTGGCTGAATGAAACAACTCAAAGTATCGAGAGTTCGGCGGGTCATCAGTTCAACATCGACAGAAGTTGAGCCCCCGCTTCCGGTATTTGCGGAAAAAGGAATCCGATGGATGAATTTTATTTTTCGTGATGCGTTTCTTGCCCCTTGAACAATAGTTTCGAGCAACCATTTTTCGCGCTCTTCCGGTGTCATTCCGCCCATTCCCTCACCCAGTGATATTGCAAGGCCGGTTAAATCGGGGTAGGCATCAATCACCTCGCGCACACATTCGCGCATGTAATCCTTTACAATTTCAGAGGTATCTCCCTGTGGTATAAAGTATTCGTTATTGATGCAGTATTCAGCCACGCCATGAGCTTTTGCAAATTCCGGCGAAACAAAAATATTCCAGTTGACGATAAAAGTTTCGATTCCCCTGTTTTTTGCCTCCCTGAAAATGTACTCCCAGTACTTTTTCCAGTCTGCCATTTCCTCATCGGTAAAACCGCAGGCTTCGGGGTATTTTTGCGTTTTCACCATCAAATGAAACGGATGTTGACTCCAGAGAGTGAGTTTGTTAAAACGGTTTTCAGCCATCATATCCAGAAATTCATGCCAGAAACTGGTGTCACGTAAGGTTTCGGAATGCAGTTGCAAAGCTTCGCCCGTGCGGTAAGACATCCAGGGAAGATTAAATTTAATTGCCCGAAACGGAATTGCCGGTGATTCGCTTTTACTTTCGATGTTTTTTTGTCCGCTTTCCAGTTGTTCTCCGATATCGGACAATCCGTACATTACACCAGTCGCATCACCACCGGTAACAGTAATTGTTTTGTTGTCAACGCTGATTTGAAACGCTTCCGGTACAAGCTGCACCGAGTCAATTGCTGTATGTATTTCAAAATCAGGATTGCTTTTTACAATACTAATTTTCCCAGACTTGCCTAAATCCTGCAATTTTTCGATTCCATGAATAACCTGAGGTGCATTTTTGTCAATTTCAAGTTTTAACCTCAGTGTTTCATTCTTACAGGAATTAAAAATTAAAACTGCAAAAATTAAATTCAAACCGAAGAAAAATCTAATTACCCGACTCAATTTTATTATTTTGATTTTAGCTTTCATTTCAATCATATTCGCTGTTTTTGATAAATTTAAAATGAATTCACTGTGATTTTAATCTCATTTACTCCCGGACTCAAACGGATTGTTCCAAACGAAAGATTTACAGTTTCGCCGTTTACAGTTACCACATCCTGAGCAGAAAATCCCGCGTTGAAATCGCCGGTCATGTTAGCAGGCAATTCAATTTTATATTGAATTAATCTGTTATTCACCCGCATGTATTCACCTGTAATTTCGCCGCGAATTGTCGGCATTTTTATCGAACTGTTGTTCAGAGTGCTCATTTGTGGTTGAATTGAAACCACCTCAAAACCGGGTGTTTTGGGCTGAATTCCCCATAAATATCTTGGAATGATGTTTGCCGGTGCTGCACCCCACGCATGGTTCCAGTCAGAGTTGGGTTTGTATTTCATATCCCAGGCTTCCATCGAAATGGTTGAACCCACTTTTATCATGTTGTACCAGCTTCGGTCGTGAGTGGCGGTCATCAGATCAAGTGCATAATCTGCATCTCCACCATTGTAAACCGCTTCCATCAGAATCTGCGCACCATAAACACTGCAACCCATTCCGCGGGTTTTGAGATATGCAGCCACACTTTTTTTATGCGTTTCTGGTACAATATCAAAAGCCAGCGGCATCATATTGGCGTGTACCGAACCGTGATCTGTGCCAATTCCATCGCGGTAATATCCGCCTTCCTTTACAAAAAGTTTCTCATTAATGGCCTTTTTTGCTTTTGCTGCCCGAAGTTCAAAATCAAGCTCTTCTTCAGGTTTATTAAGAATTCGGGCAAACTCGGCCATAATTTTCATGTTCTGGTAATAAAAACTGTTGATTACCGTGTTTACCGGCATAAAAACAAATCCGTCGCGTTCGCCTTGCTGCCAGTCTTTTGGCAGTTTCCAGCCTGTATCTTTTTGGGCAGGCGGCCAGTCAACAATATCGCGCACCTGCTGCGTTGTATCCGCAAAGCCAAGTTTGTCCATGAATGCGCCGGTAAGTCTGGGCGATTTCGTGCTGATTAAACCTTCCTCAATTTCTAATTCCATTAAAGTTTTGTGTTTCAGCGGCTCGTAATATTTTTCGATGAGTTCGGTGTTGCCTGTGTACATATAGTCCTGGTAAAACATCAGTGCCACATGCAGTTGCCACTCGGTGGGCCATGTTGGGAATTCCATAAAATATTCAATTGTTTTTCGGGCAATTGTATATTCGTTGTCAACTGAATAATGACTTAACTGATTCAGATAAGCATCGGCTTCATAAGGAATCCGTTCGCGGTCGCCATCAATGTACACTCCGGTAAAAGAAGTGGCTTTTTGCGAATATTTACAAAGTTCCCAAACCTGGTTCAGAACTGTGTCGGAGCTGGTAAATGAGCTGGTATTATTGTCGAAATAATTAAAATACGCTACTTGAATTACATCTTCTTTATTCAAATCTGAAGCACCTTCAATTTCGACATACCTGAATGGTGTTACAACCGGAAATGAATCGGGCAGCGCAACTGCCGCCGGCCCTGTATTTCTTGTATCGGGAACCAGTTCAATCTGATAATTTGTTTTTTCGGGAGAAACGTCGAGTTTCAGCTCGGTAAAACGAATAGTGCCACCAGGCTCCCTGTCGATTTTTCCATCCTGTAGCTTTTCTCCCAGCCTGATTTTCAGCGTCTCCGATTTTTTTGCTGAATATTTAACCTGAAGTGTTCCAAACGCATCCTTCCCGAAATCGACAAAATAACTTCCATCAACTTTCTTTTCGAAAATTACAGGTTTAATTTTTTCAATCTGAAACCAGTTGTGCGAAGTGAGTTTTTCACCAAATGTTCCGGTTTGAAACTGCTGAACTTCGGAATAATCAGAAAGCCGGTTATCATGGTCAAAAATCCGCACTTTCCAGAAATATGTTGAATTTTGTTTTAATTGTTCACCACCGAATTCAATATCAGTCGATTTATTACTGCGCACTACTTCGCTGTTCCAGATATCCCCTATATTGTTAGCGATGTTTTCCCGGGTTGAAGAAACCAGAATCTGAAATGCTTTCTGAAATACTGCTTCCTTTGGAACCACCCAGCTAAATTCAGGTTTGCTGTCGATAATTTTTGTGTATTGCGGTTCGCGGATATATTCAACTGTTAGTCCATTCGGGATTCCTGAATATGGATCAGCATATTTTTGAGTAAGTTGTTCAAGCTTATTACGAAAATTCTGAAGTATTTCTCGATATTCTGCCTGTCTGGCAAGGTTGTTTATTTCATTTGGATCGTTTTTCAGATTGTACAATTCTTCCGCTGTTTTATCATTTACATATCTGAAATATTTCCATTCCGATGTACGCAAACCTTCACTGGGCGGTATGTTTTCAAACTCCCAGAGATGTTCAATCAGAATAGTATCACGATTTATCGAATTTTGATTTCCCGAAACCAATGACATTAAACTTTTTCCATGCCATGATTTTGGCTGTTCCACTCCCGCCAAATCGAGAATGGTTGCCGGAACATCAATATTCAATGCCATTTCGCTGATATCCTGATGTTTTTTCACACGCGGGTCGTAAATAATCAGCGGTACCCGAATCGAATTTTCGTACATCAGCCATTTTCCGGCTAATTGCCGTTCTCCTAAAAAATAGCCGTTGTCGCCCATAAAAACGATAACTGTATTCTCTTCCAACCCTTTTTCTTTTAGCTTTTTACGGATTTTGGCGATTTCGTTGTCAATTTCGGTTATCATCCTGTAGTAACCTTTTACACTGTGCTGATATTTTTCGGGAGTATCGAAACGCCAGGTCCAGCGCAATCGGTTAAAACCTTCGCGCACTGGTAATGGCAATCCGTTAAAATATTTGTCATCAGCCAGTTCCGGCGCAGGTATTTCTATTTGCTGATACAATCTATCGGATTCATGTTGCCAGAAATACTGTTTAGGTGCGTTATCGTGCGCGTGTGGTGCGCTAAAACTTAGTGACAGGCAAAAGGGTTTTTCTACAGGTGCACTTTCAATAAAATCGAGAGCCTGCTGTCCTGTGTAGCGGGTTAAATGAACTGTATCATTGTTCAGTTTTTTGTAGAAATAACCACGACGATCGGGAAATTGTCCGTTGCGGTCGTAATCGTCAAAAACGTCAAACAACTTTTCATTACCGGCAAAATTAACCCCGAATTTTCCAAAAAAGCCTACATGATAACCAGATTGATTTATTAAAGCAGGATACGATTCCTCCATGAATTCGCGGCGGATATCGCCGGTTTGAAAAGTGTACTTATGAGTTCTCTCATGTAAACCGGTAAAAATACTGGCACGACTGGCTGCACAAATGGGAGTTGTTACAAATGCATTTCTGAAATAAACGCCACTTTGCGCCAGTTTATCCATTTCGGGGGTTTGCATAATCTTATTTCCTGCATATCCCAACGCATCGCTTCGCTGATCATCAGTAAGAATAAAAATAATATTGGGCCTGGTTTTGGTTAAATTTTTACCCTGACCAGCAACATCAAATTTTACTGATAAAAAAAGGATGAGAAGTGCAAAAAGAAAATATTTAAAATTCATCATTTTTGATTCAATGTTTTATTGGTTTAGTTAATTAAAATTCAACAGGTTAAATCGATAATTGAATATCGCTTTAACCAAAAAAAAATGACAATAAATAATTCTGTAAAATACTAAAAAAAATACTCAGGCAAACATTTTAATCCTTGTTTCACCTCTATTTGATTGAGATTTCCACAAAATAAAAAACCTCCGGAAAACTCCCGGAGGTTTGAATTAAAAATAAATAAATTGAATTATAACTACTTTAAATTGCTTTCACCTTTCTACAACTTCTCCAAAAGACCATCGTCAAGCCATTTTTTAAGTATTGCAATTTTTTCGTCCGACAGTTTTGTTCCGCCATTGGGCATAAAACCTGTAGTACCCGGATTTCGCTGCACCCTGTCGAGTATTGAATTGATTTTGGCTTTTGCCTGTGCATACTGATCTAACTTAAGCGGATTGTAGCCAGATGCCATATGACACGGGGTACAGTTTGCCACAAAAATCGGTTTAACATCGGCATTGTAATTTGTTTTTAAAGGACTTACCGTAACTACAACTGTAATTGCAGCACCTTCGACTCCATTATTTACCGGAATAACCGAATATGTTGCTGTACCAGCCGAAAGACTTGTAACAGTAAGAGTCTGGGCAATACTTGAACCACTTCCTGCTGAGGCTCCTGTTACTCCGTTTTGTACAACTGTCCAGGTAAATGTTGTACCCGGAATATCACTGGTAAGCTCCACAGAAGTAACTGTTCCTGAGTTAATAACCTGCGCTGCAGGAGTAGCTGTTGCCAAAGGCACCATTGGCTCTTCTTCGTCACAGGCATTCATTAAAAATGCCGTGACCATAACAAATAGTAAAGGAAAAAAATTGTTTTTCATCATTTTTGGTTTTTTAAATGCTAAAATGTTTTTCGTTTTTTTATCTCTAAAATCGATTAACATAAAAAACCAAAAAAATGTTTATGACGAAAAGGTATTATTTACACAATACAGGTAAATTTTAAACTTTATTTCACTACAACCAGTTTTTTTGTCATTGAATTTACCTTTACGAAATACAAACCCGGATTACCAAAAAGTGTTACCGGAATTATTATTTCCGAATCAGGATCCGGATTAAAATAGACCATTGAACCGATTGAATTGTAGATAGTAACAGGAGAATTAACGGTATTTAATTTCACTGTAACAAAATCGGTTGCCGGATTAGGAAAAACTTCAAATTTATCCATTTTTAGCAGAACTTCAGAAACAGAAGTGGATATGTTACTACCTGTAAACCTGAACGATTTCAACTGCATCAGATTGCCGGTCCCAACACCTTTAAACCTGAGATATACATCGTGATTTCCTTTGATTTCGGGCACTTCAGTAGTAAATGTTTTGTAAGTATTTAAACTTCCGGTAGATGAAACCATACATTCGGCAATTTTTGTTCCTGTTTCCAGTGAATCAATCCAAACTTCTATAATGGCAGAATTAACAACAGAAGATGCAGTGGCCTCAAATGTGATTGATTTCACCTGGTAATTTTCATTTCCGAATTCAATTCCGGCATACAAAGCCCAGTCGTTGTTATTGATTGAAACCAGCGGGGCAATGCCCTGAACTAAATTTCCTTTTAAAGTTCCAAACTGGTTGGCAGGACATTCGGCCAGAATAGGTGTGTATGCATCGCGGTAAATGTACAAATCGAAAAAGGCATTTGTAGTTCCCTGCACATACAAACCCTGCAGCGTTCCGGTGAATGACGAAAAGTCGGAATAAGAATCGATTATCGTTACGTCAAATGGTTGACCAACCTGTGACCAGTTGAACCCGTCCGCACTGAAATGTCCGGTCATGCTATGATTCACTCTCACCATTTTAAGCCACAAAGTATCGCCAAAATTATTTTCAGCTTCATAAACTGTATTTTCAAAACTAAAAACAACCACCTTTTTTCCTTCACCGTTTACCGAGCTCACCAGTTTAACAAATTTGGTTTCATCGCCCCTCAATAACCTGATTCCAGCCTGATCATCTTTTGATTTTGGTTTGAAATCAACCCTTGTGATAAGCGAATAGTTGTGCTCGCCATCATATTTAATAACCGTGTTTCCCTTAGAAGCCGATTTAGACGACAACCGCAACCAACCCTGTCGCTCAGTTAAAGAATATTTCCCTGAAGCGGTGTAACCCAGCGAAGACCATTCCGGATGAAGTTTGGATTCAGAGAAATTATCGGATTTGGGAACCATCCAGGGAATTCCGCTACTTGGAAGCTTCGGTGCTGTAAACGATTTGTTAACTGGGTAATCAGCAACAGGCCGTCCGTTTGCATTGTAGCGAACCTGGTTCAGTAAACCCTGACGCCCCTGCCCTCTCCAGTCGTTTTTAGCATATATGGGATGAATAACCCATGAAGTACTGTCGTCAATCATCACTGCAGGTGAGGCGTGGTTCGGACTTGTAAAAAGTGAGGATGATTTCTGAGGATCGGTCTCATTAAAAAAGTCGCCTAACAATTCCCATGCAGATTGATCGGCAGTTAACGTTTTACTGCGCATCACTTTTTGTCCACCAGCCAAGTCGCGGGCAAACGAATAATAATAGTAGCCGCCATATTTCCACATTACCGGCCCTTCTGCCCAGCTGTATGGAAAAGCAGGTGAAGGATTGAGCCATTTTAAATCGTAAACAACACCTGATGGTTGCCCTGTACTTCCCAGTTCGACAATCCCACCATTGGGCTGGCCATTTTTTACCACCAGGAACCATTTATTGTTATCATCGATGAATATTGAATTGTCGTAACCTAATCCGTATGGCAAACTTGAAGGGTTGTTCACTTTGACAGGAGTGCTCCAGGGTCCTTTTGGATCGTCGGCCTTTACAAAATACATGGTATTTGCCCTTGAAAAGAAATCCCACCACTTGCCATTGTAAAAAACAACATGGCCTCCCCAACATCCTCCACCCGGTTTATCTTCAAAAAGTGCCCACGATGCACTTACCGGCTGGGCAATGGCTTCCCAGTGAACAAGGTCAGTGGAATGGTAAATCACCGGTGTGACATTAAATGACGAACCCGTTGTATAAAAATCATTTCCAACCTTTGTGAGCGTACAATCGGGATGATCGCCCGGAATTACCGGATTCATATACGATTTGAAAGAAGGACTCTGCGCTGTTACTTGCGGACTTACAAGTACAAGGAGCATGCAACTAAAAAACAAAATTTTGGCGGATAACATTAATTTCAGGTTTTTCAAGGTTGAATTCAGATTTAAAAAAGGTAAAAAAAGCAAATATAAATGATTTAACGTTTCAACGGCGCCAGTTTAGTTGCCAGAAATGCCATTGGTAAATAAGCTCCTGCCAGATCAACAATTGTAAACCAAAGTGGAGATGGGAGCATCAATACATTTGCTATTCCGCCTGCCAGAAAGAAAATACCAATTACAAAGGCAAACAACATTTTACGGTTTGCAGCGATTAATGCGGTAAGCAGCGCCCCCACAAATGTTCCCAGTGCATGAGCCAAAAATGGAAATAAAAAATGTTTTGGTTGAAACAGATGCATCGAAGCTTTTAAACCTTCCATCGTGGTATTGTCCGCGCCTTCGGGCGGTGGAATAATTGAACCACTTATCATTATAATTCCCATGTTTACCAAACTTCCTGCAACTAATCCGACAATTACTGCCAGAATATTTTTAACGATTGGTTTCATTTTAATCAATTTAAATTATTTTGTTTTTATTTTAAAAATTCTTTAAACCACAAACCGCTGTCTTTGATTGTTCGGGCTTGCGTTTCAAAATCAACATGTACCAGGCCATACCTGAGATTATATCCTTCTCTCCACTCAAAATTGTCCATCAACGACCAGCAAAAATAGCCTCCCACTTTATATCCTTCATTTTTTGCCCGTAAAACCTGTTCAAGGTATCTCCGGTAATAATTTATTCGTGCTGTATCATGCACCCGATTATAGATAACCTGATCCGAAAATGCACTTCCGTTTTCGGTAATGATAATCTTTTTTACGCCACTGTAAGCAGCAAAATGTTTTATCATTTCATAAATAGATTCAGGGTAAACTTCCCAACCCATCTCTGTAATCTCTTCTGCTCCGCGTTTTTCAGGTTTAATCTCCAATCCTTTCATATACGGAACATACCACTTGTATTTTGCAACTTCACGGGTATAATTCTGAACGCCAATAAAGTCGAAATCAAAAACAAGTTTTTCCATATCGCCGTCTTTAATATAATCTTCCATTTTTTTCAAAACAGGCAGACTTTTAACCGGATAGCCCATTCCAAGAGAAGGTTCAATAAACAACCTGTTCATTAAGGTATCCCATCGTTCAACAGCAATACCATCTCTTTCATGGTCTTTCCAGGGAGTGACAAAAGAACACGAAAATGTTGTTCCAATATTTGCATTCTTCACGTTTGAACGAATAATTCTGCCACCTTCAGCCTGACACATTGCGGCATTATGTACGGTAGGAATATAGTTTTTAAAACCGCGAAGTCCCGGAGCATGAATACCTACCAAATGGCCAACAGTTGTAAAGGAAACAGGTTCATTTAAAACGAGCCAGTTTTTAACTTTATCTCCATAAGTCCTTGTAATCAGGTTTGTAAACTCAGAGAACCAGTTAATAACTTCGCGATTTTGCCAACCTCCCATATTTTGTAAAGCCTGAGGTAAATCCCAGTGATACAGGTTAATCCAGGGCTGAATACCATTTTCAAGGCATTTGTCGATTACCCGATGATAAAAATCTATTCCTTTGGAGTTTACAGTTCCCGTACCTTCGGGCAATACACGCGACCATGAAGTGCTAAACCTGAAAACATCCATATTCAATGCTTTCAAAATATCGATATCCTGCGGGAATAAATGATAAAAATCGCAGGAAACATCGCCGTTATTACCGTTTTTTATTTTACCTTTTTTATGCGTGAAATTGTCCCAGATGGATTCTCCCTTACCATCAGCATTCCATGCACCTTCTATCTGATAAGCCGCAGTTGAAGCACCCCATAAAAAGTCATTTCCAAATGCCGACTTTTCCAATACAGAATGATTTATGATTTTAGGTACAGTATGTGTTTGTTTTGAAAAAAGGTCTTGCGGATTTAACAGTGCAAAAGCTGAAGAATTTCCAAGTATGCGAATAAGTTGGCGCCTGTTCATTCAGTATTGTTAATTTCAGATTGTCGTTTTCCTTTACTTTTGGTGTTTAACATTTGGGTGTTATTATTGTTTTGCCGGATCAAAATTTTAATGCTCTTCAAGAACAAGAATCATTATTTCCATTTTAAGCAGGATTATTTTTATAATGTAGTCGAAAGAAACTAAAATTAAACTCTTCAATTATCATTTCTTTCCCACTTCTAATTGTTTATAATGAATGTTTTGGTTGTTGAGTTTACTCTCATTAAATACACCCCCGATCCACCAATCAGGCTCACCGGAATTCTAATTTCAGAATCAGGATTTTCATTTTTATAAACCACTGCGCCAACCGAATTATAAATAACTATTACTGAATGGGTTGAATTGATTATCACAGTTACAAAACCGGTTGTGGGATTCGGGAATATTTCAAAATCGTTTTCAACTGGAATTCGCTCAATTGCAGTTTTTACTGTTACAATGAGTTCCTGGGAAACCTGCGAAGCGGCATTGTAATTGACATTTCCGGTTTGCTTTGCAGTAATTACCGACGAGCCGGCTCCTTTAATCTGAATCAGTCCGTTAACGATGGTTGCAACTGCAGGATTCGAACTGGTTAGTGCACAATCCAAACCCGAACTGGCAGTGGCCCCCGCAGAAAAATCAGGGTCGCCCGTCATTTTCGGCGCTAACTCCGAAAATGTAATGGCTTGATTTCCTTTGGCAACCGCAAGTTTTTGAATAACCTGGGTGGCCGGAGCGTAAATTGTATCTCCTTCCTGAAAAGCAATGATATCGCAGGTTCCGGCGCCGACAATTTGAATTTTGTTACCATTAACTTTTGCCACATTTGGGTTTGCGCTGGCAAACAGAACTGGTAACACTGAAGTTGCGTTGGCTGTTATTTCAAATTCTGCATCGCCAACTGCTTTTTCGGGAATCGCATCAAACTGAATGGTTTGCGCCTGCAGGCTTTTATCGTTTTCAACCAGTAAATAAATTGTTGAATATTTTGGGAGAGAGAGTTTAATATCGCCATTGATGGCTGTACCATAGGGTTTTAGCGTGGCATAATCCGATGGGCCTCCACCGGCAAGTGTTGTGGTTTTGCCGTTTACATAAACTTTACGCGAGAAATCGCCATTGTCGGTGCCGCCGTTTAAAACGTAGTAATAATATCGGTCACCTGTTTTGAAATTATTCAAAGCAATACTCACCACCTTTTCAGTTGTTCCTTTATTTACCAGAACAAGTCCGCTTTGGCCGGAGTAAAATTCAGAAGCATAACTTACTACATCGGCACTACCGGCAACCGTTGACTGCATCATTTTGTCGCCAAAATATTTCTGAAAGTAATACATGTAAAAATACGGAGCCCGCGGTGTATAACGGGTAGGAACTCCGGTGTCGCCATCAGAAAGCAGCGCATGATTGTCGCCATTGCTCCAGCCGTTGACAAAATCCCAGCGGTTTCCCTGTCCAAAAGAGTTCTTTATCAATTCGCCCAAAACGAGTGAAGCATGCATTCCGTTGATATACGAAACGCCTTGTGCGCTGCCGGTTGCAAAAATATTCCATTCTGTTAATGCAATTGGCATTGGGCCATGTTTTGCATAAGTTTTCAATCCGTCATTGATGTACGTCATGAGATTTTTTGTGTTGGCAGCCGAATTCAGGATGGTGGCAACATTCGAATTCTGATCGTAAGGAGTGTAGTATGAATGAACTACAATGAAATCGGCCACATCCGCTATATGCGGCATCATTCCCTTGTTCCAGTCGCGTTGGGTTACATCGTAAGTAACATAACTATCCATTGCAACTACTCCGATTTTGATGTCATTTCCTATTTCTTTGG
>JBGSRA010000021.1:0-41761 GCA_041737765.1 Draconibacterium sp.
TTCATCCCGGCTGCTTTCAGTTTTTCGGTATTTTCCTTTGGGTCACCTGAGTTTCCTCTTCTTGGATTCTCCAATTCGCGGCTGCCGTATCCAACAAACAACAGTTTTACATTCTTTTTGAAATCAGGAGATTTTTCCACATCCTCCGGACTGATACTGCCTCCGCTGAACATACCAACGTGTGAAAACACATCAGAATTGGACAGCGTAATTGCGCGGGTTTGCATACCACCCATCGAAAGACCGGCCATGGCACGTTGCTGTGGGTTGGGCAAAGTTCGGTAACCGGCATCAATCATCGGAATGATGTCTTTCAGCAAAGTATTTTTAAAACCATCAGCCCAACCTTCGGGTGGCCACTGTGCAGGACGTTCGCCATTGGCGGGTCTCTGCGGCATCCGCCACGTTCCGTTGTCCATCACAATGATAAAAGGAACTGCTTTCCCTTCTGCTATCAGATTGTCCATGATAAGATTCGCGTGCCCCTGGCTTGCCCAACCAGTTTCATCTTCGCCACCACCATGTTGCAGGTACAAAACCGGGTAGCGTTTGTTTGTATCTTCATTGTACCCGGGAGGTGTGTAAATAAAACAACGGCGCATCGCACTGTTTTCCTTCGAATAATAAATCTTCTCAATTACCTGGCCGTGGGGTACATTTTTCAGCGCATAAAAATCCTGGTCTTTGGCCGGAATTTCAATGCCGCTTCCCCAGCGACTGGCGCCAAAGAAATACAAACTTCCGGGGTCGGGCACTGCTGCGCCGTCAACCCAAAGCTGGTAGTAGTGGAAACCCTCATCCTGCGGAGCTGAATCGCCTGTCCAAACGCCAGCTGTATCTTTTTTCAGGTCGTATTTCACTGCGCTAATGTCGAGCTGAACTTTGGTTGCACCGGGTGCTTTTATCTGCACGCGGACACGGCCCTCGGAATTCACCATCGGGTATTCTTTTCCCGGTTGATTTACTGATGAAGGTTTAAAATCTTCAACAACTGCCGTCTGGCTGGTTTGGGCAAAACCCACAAAAACAGTCATCGACAAAAACAAAACAGAAACAAATAAATACTTTTTCATACTCTTCGTTTTTTAATTTTTGAATACGAGTTGTGCAAACTGATAAAGGCTTCTCCGCCAAGAATGCCATTCGTGAGCCGTCCCCGGAGAGACATAGAAATGCGTGTTCATTCCAGCTTCTTTTAATGATTGCGTATTCACTTTCGGATCGCCACCAAAGCCACCGCCTCTTGGGTTTTCGAGTTCGCGGCTACCATAGCTGATGAATAAAAGTTTAACGTTCTTTTTAAAATCGGGCGTATTCTTAATATCGTCCATGCTTATGCTACCACCACTGAACATGCCAACTTGCGAGAACATATCGGGATTGGCCAAAGTGATCAGGCGGGTTTGCATACCACCCATCGAAAGACCCGCCATAGCACGGTTTTTCATATCACCGGCAACTCGGTAATTCGCTTCAACATAAGGAATCAGGTCGTTGAGAAGTATTTTTTTGAACTCGCCGGCAAAATCAAAACCTCCCGGACCTCCCGGTCTTCTTCTTGTAGAATCTGTGTTAGCAGTATTTTCCGGTCTTGGACCACGGGGCCTTTCAAAATTGACGCCGCTGTTTTCCATTACAATGATAAATGGAACTGCTTTCCCTTCAGCAATCAAATTGTCCATAATCAGGTTTGTATGTCCCTGGTTTCCCCATCCGGTTTCATTTTCACCCATACCATGTTGCAGATACAACACCGGGTAGCGTTTCGAATTGTTTTTATCGTAGCCGGGAGGAGTGTAAATGTAAGCACGACGCACGCTGTTTGAAGTTTTTGAGAAATATGGTACCTCGCGCAGCTCACCATGAGGAACATCTTTTAAAGCAAAGAAATCCTGATCGTCAGAGGGGATTTCAATTCCACTTCCCCAGCGACCAGCGCCAAAGAAATAAAGGCTTCCCGGATCGGGTACAGACGCACCATCGATATTTAGTTGGTAATAATGAAAACCTACATCCTGGGGAGCAGATTCGCCAGTCCACACGCCTTTTTCATCTTTCACCAGATCGTACTTTACCGCGCCAATATCGAGCTGTACTTTGTTGGCCCCGGGTGCCGAAATCTGGGTACGCACCCGTCCTTCGGAATTTACCATCGGGTATTCCTTGCCGGGTTGATTTACTGAAGAAGGTTTGAAGTCTTCAACCACGCTGGTTTGCGACTGAACAGAACATACTCCGCCTGTCAGCAAAACTGCCAATAAAAATTTTTGAAGCTGTTTTTTCATTTAAGTTATTTATTGATTTAATTGTGTATCGTTTTATATACTGGTATTAATTTTTCTATTTATTGACTCACCCTCTTCTCCCTCTCTACGCGTAGAGAGGGACGATTCGTCGCCAGACGAATCAGGGTGAGTAAAAAATATGAAACTTGTCATTTTCAATCTATTCGTAAAATTTTTAGAATATTATGATTTTCTTTCACTCACCCCGATTTCTTCCGATTAACATCGGGAGAAATCTGCCCCTCTCTTTGACAAAGAGAGGGGCAAAGTCACAATTAGATGTCTTTTGATAAGTCAATAATATTCCGATATCTGTTCATCCTATTTTTTACTCCAATCCACTGTTTTTTATTCTGAAATAGTCGAACGAAACATCGAAAGGCGTTTCAGGTTTTGTGGTGCTTGAATCGAACCAGAATGTACTTTTCATGTATTGTGTTACAATTCCGTCGCACACCACCAATCCTGCTTTGATGTCTTTCAGCAACATATCGGCGGTTCCGAGCTTTTCGAAAGTTTTTCCGTCAACCGAGTAGTAAGCAGTATAAATACTTCCCTTTTTCTCTAATTTCAGTATGAGGACATTTTCGCCAACAATTTCATTTTTCAGGTTAAACGTTGCGAAAGATTTTGTAATGCCGTTTTCCTCCATCACCAGGTCGATGGTGCCGGGTTGCGGGCCTCTTTGTCTTGTGGTTTTTATCACGGCCCTGAACATCAGTTGTACAAAATTGTCGTCGTCCTGATAAGCAATAATTCCTGCATTTTCAGGTTGCGACGGAGCTCTTGATGCCACCAATTTTGTTTCGATGGTCCAGTCATTATTGGCACTTTGCAGCAGCATGTTTTTGGCATTGTTGGTAGCCTCTGTAACAGCTCCCGATTCGCTGGTAATGGTGAGCGAGCCCGCTTTTTTGGAAAGACTCTGTGTTGGTTTGTTTTCGCGGTTCCACTGCCAGCGCGGATTTACAGCGTCCCCGTCAAATTCGTCGCTTACGGATTCTGCATCGAAATTGAGGTAATATACATTCTTTTCAAGTGTGATATCGTCGATAAACTGAACGGTGGTAGTTCCCGGAATTGCTTTGGCCTGTTCAATTTCAACTGAAATACCAGTGCTCAATGCTTCAGCTTTCACCTCCGGAATTTTAGAATCGCTTTTCAGCAGATAACTGTAGGCTTTTACCTCCTTGTCAAAACCCGGGATGTTTTTCCCGTTCACCGACACTGATTTTGGGTTCAAATCTGGCAGAACCTTTACCGGGTAGCTGTTTGAAACCGTGGTTCCGTCGATGGTAACCACCGCAAAAACCGATGCCACACCCACGCCCGTGGCGGTTACTTTTCCTTTTTCGTCAACGGTAACCACTTTCGGGTTGTTGCTTTTGTAGGTAATCTGAGCTTTTGAAATATCGTAAAAACTATCGTCGGACATGGCCGCAGTTACACTGGTTTGAATCGTATTTCCCGGGCGCAGCACAACTTTGTCGCTTTCGGCCACCACCGTGGTTAACACGGGTTTGTAGCTGCCGGTCATTTTAGCTTCCAGTTGTCCTTTACTATCTTTTGACGATGCGCCCACCTCAAAAATATACCGGCCCGGGTCGAAAGTGATTTTGTCATTCTCTGCATCCCAGAACCAGAGGTCTTTGCAGTCGATATCGATGGAAACCGTTTTTACCTGTCCACGCGGAATGCTCACCCTTTTGAAACCTTTTAACCGTTTTATCGGCCGTTGCAAAGCAGCCGGACTATCAGGCGTTTTTACATAAACCTGTACAATTTCGTCGCCGTCAACATTTCCTGTATTCTGAACATCGACACTGACGGTGATTTTATCGTTGGGTGTAATGTTGGTTTTGCTGATGGCAAAATTGCTGTAGGCAAACGTGGTGTACGACATTCCAAACCCAAATTCGTACGAAACATCTTTGTTGAAATACCAGTAGGTGCGGCCATTGGTGCCGTCGCCACGTAACGTATAATCGTTAAAATCAGGCAGGTCGTTTAACGATTTGAACCAGGTTACATTGAGCTTTCCGCCGGGATTTACGTCGCCAAACAAAATTTTCGCCATGGCCGTTCCCTGTGCCTGTCCGTTGTAACCTGTCCAGATAATCCCTGAAATGTTGGGCAGATTTTTAAACTGTTCCACTTCCACCATTCCCATGGTTTGCATCACCACAATTGTATTTGGATTGACCTCGGCAACCGCTTTTATCAGTTCGTTCTGATTGCCTGGCAGGGTTATCGAAAAACGGTCGGATTCTTCTCTGCCGGTGGATTGGTCGGTACCCACAAAAATCAGCACAACATCAGAACAAGCAGCCAGATTCAGCGTTTCCTCGTCAATTTTTTTCTCCGTTTCGCGGTAAACCAGTACAAGTTTCTGCGGACCTGTGATTCCCAGCGTGTTGATTTTCAACGGAACTACTTTGGGGCGTGCAAAACCCTGAAATCCGCCGCCGCCCTGCTGTCCGCCGCTGATTTTCTGAGATGCCAATACATTGCCGGTAGCTGAGCCAACCCTCACTTCCAGCATTCCACCATCAGCTGATGCACTCACGTTAAATCGGATTGAATCGACATTGGTAATATCCACATCATCGTAGGCTGTCCAGTCGCCGTTTTTGATTCCGCTGATGGAAGTGCGGCCAAAACGTGCAGCCACAATCAATCCGGGTGCCGATGCCACAAATTTTGTAGCATCGTATTCTTTTAATACCTCGCCGTTCCGAATCGTTGAAAACCCGCTGACATTGATGAAATCGGTGTTTTTGTTAGTGTTGCCACTGTTCATGGTGACAATTTCGGTATTCAGATTATGCTGTTTGATGTAGTTTTGAATTCCTGCCAGATGTGAAATATTTAAATGAGGTTCAACCTGACCTGAATAATCGCCCAGTTCAACCTTGTCGGCCTGTGGCCCCAAAACAGCAATTTTCTTTACCTGTTTTAAATTGATGGGTAGCGCCTTTTCGCCTGTATTTGTAATCGTGCTGTTTTTCAGCAACACCGGAGTTTTTGTGGCAATTTCGAGCGCGAGGTTGTTGTGCGACGGGTCGTTGATTATGGAAGGTTTGATACCGGCATACGAAACAATTTCGCGCGGGTCGAACTCGCCCATCCGCATTCTGATGGTAAAAAGATTCACCAGCGCCTTGTCGATTTCGCCTTCGGTTAAAATTCCCTGCTGCACGGCTTTCAGTGCACTCGACTGGTAAACGCCGCCGCAATCGGTATCAACACCGGCTTTAATGCCCAGCGAAGCAGCCACTTCGTAACTGTCGGTAAAATGATGGCCTCTCACAATATCGTCGATTGCGCCACAGTCGCCGGTTACATAACCCTCCATTCCGTAAGTTTTGCGGGCAATGGTATCCACCAGAAACCGGCTGGCCGACATGGGAACTCCGTTTACAGCGCCATAAGCGGTCATAATTGCCGGAAGTTTATCTTCACGGATGAGCGTTCTGTAAGGCGCCAGGTAAAACTCGCGCATATCGCGGTCGTCCATGTTGGCGCTTCCTGAGTGGCGGTTAAACTCTGTATTGTTGGCAAAATAGTGCTTTCCACAAGGAACAGTTTTCAGGTAAGTCGGGTCGTCGCCCATCAAACCCTGAATAAATCCTTTGCCGATTTGCGAAACCAGAAACGGGTCTTCGCCAAAAGTTTCGGCAGTGCGCCCCCAGCGCGGGTCACGGGCAGGTTCAATCACCGGCGACCAGTAGGTAAGTGTAAAAATAACTTCGTGATTAAAACCCCGGGCTTCATCAGAAATCACTTTTGTTTCGCGTTTAATCAGCTCCGGGTCCCAGGTAGCGCCAACTGCAACACTGTTTGGAAAGGAAGTCGCTGTCATTCCAGCGTTGTTGTTGCGGCCCATGATTCCGTGCAGCGCCTCGCCCCAAACATCGTAATGATTGATTCCCAAACGCGGGATGGGCGGCATGGTATTTCCCAGCTGGCTTTGTTTTTCTTCGGGTGTCATCCGCGACACAAGGTCGGTCGCCCGTTCTCTGAACGAATAAGCCGTATTCAGGTAAATCGGTTTTTTTGCCTTCTCTCCGGCAGGCATAAAAGCCATCATCAACAGCGAAAGCAGAATTAAAACTGTTGTTTTTTGTTGTTTTATTTTCATGAAAAAAGCCGTTATGTTTTTAAATAAGTAATTTATCTACGTTTTTCGTACGTTATTTTGCAATTCCAAATCTCTTGGTTTTATAGTCAATACAAATTGTTTTATTTAAGAATAGTGTGTTACCAATAATTCCGTCACAATACATTCGCTGAAAATCAAAATTGTTGTCGAGTGCATAATAAACTTTGAAATTGTTAAATGAATTGACACCAATTTTGATATTTTTTGATGAGTTTGAACCAAGCACTGTAACTGAATTACCCCAATTTGAAGCATTTATAGTGTCATTGATTTTTTGTGTTGTAATTTCTTTCCACTTGCTCAAAGAAGTAATCATAGGAAATAGGCTCGAACCTGTATCATACATAAAGTAAAGTGTCTTTCCATTGACCACAATCGGAACCAGAATACTACTACTGTCTATAATTTTACATTCTACAAAACTGAAACAGTTTTCCAAATCTGAATTAGAGCTATCTAAAACACTTATTGTTTGGTCAGGAAAGTTAATAATCAAAAGTTTATTCAAGAAAATATTTGCGCCAACAGTACCTATGCAATTTTCTTCTGCTAAATCATTTTTATTCGATATAATTGGCTCACCAAAATTCTTATAACCTCGGATATTCCTTTTTCCAAATTTGAGTTTTCCAATATTTACCTCTACACCGTTAATTCCAAATAATGGATATGCATTGGTCGCATCAGCTAAAGAGTCAAAATGCAAATAGTTATATGCTGTAATGCTTTGCAGACTTCTTTGATATAAAATAGTATAGTAAGAAGCAATATCTAATTGTGCATAATAGGGTTTAGTTACAGTGTCTAAATTTAATGGAAGATACATTGCTGTGTAAAATGTGTCTGTTTCTGTTTCGAATGTGCTCCAATAAAACTTCTCTGTTACATTGTCAGGAGTAATAGAATCAATCCTTTCCTCTCTTGATTTGCAACCGATGAAAAACACAGTCAAACTAAGTATTGAAATTGCTAATATCCTCATTGTTTTGTCTTAAAACTTCGTTTCAATCTCTTTGTCTGATTTTCTAAAATGACCGCTAACTATTTTATTGTCATACTTCTAATAACCCCCAATCCGCCAACTGGCGGAGCTTTTGCTGCCAAAAAGGAATGACGATTCTAACGATTTTTTACTTAAAAATCCTTGGTGCAAATTCGTTAAGCGCCCTGCGCCAGGTGAGCCATTCGTGAGCTGTTCCCTGCGATTCGTGGAATACAATATTTTTGATTCCATGCGCTTTTAACTTCTCCACCTGGTCCTTCGGATTGCGTTCTTCTGTGCCGGTGCTGATGAAAAGTAGATTCATCTGTTTATCGAATGCAACCGGGTCTTTAAACACGCCGTTAAATGCATTCACAACATCGTCGCCACGGACAAAAAATCCGCTGAAAGTGCCCATCCATGCGAATTTGTCCATATTGGCAAAAACTGTCATGGTGGTTTGCATACCCCCTCTCGACAAACCGGCCATCGCGCGGTGTTGTTTATCAGTGTTGGTGCGGAAAGTTTTGTCGATGTACGGAATCAGGTTTTCAGCATAAATTTTGGTAACATCGCCCGAAGCCTGGCGAACATCGGAGTTGGTTTTGATGTCTCCGCTGGGCATCACCACAATCATCGGCACTGCTTTTCCGGCAGCAATCAAACCGTCCATAATATTGGCCATTTGGCCCTGGTTCGACCAGCCATTTTCATCTTCGCCCCAGCCATGAACCAAATAAAGCACCGGGTATTTTTTATCGGGATTCTTTTCGTATTCAGCCGGTACATACACGTTGATGTGGCGTTCGAGTCCGTTGATTTCAGACCAGTAATAAATAGAACGAACCTGTCCGTGAGGAATGTTTTTGTTGAATCTGTAATAATCGCCTTCGGGGCCTTCGGGAATTTCTATCCCCGACGATTCCCAGTTGCTTCCGAAGTAAGCTTCTGTATTTCTGTCCATCACTGCAACTCCGTCAATCAACACGGCATAATAGTGAAAACCAACCACCTGCGGGTCGGATGTACAAGTCCACACACCGGCAGTATCTTTTGTCATGTCGTATTTTTTCCCGCTTAAATCAATCTGAACATTCTGGGCAGTCTTTGCCACAACCCGAAACATCGCCTGACGGGTTTGTGCATTTACCGCAGGGTACGGCGATAAAAAAGTGTTGGTTGACGCAGGTTTAAAACCTTCGGGAAGTGGTTGCGGTTGTTGTCCGCGCTGAACACCGGCAAACTGGGCCGATGCGATTCCGTAAACAATAATTGCGGCAAGTGTAAAAATCAGTTTTTTCATAATCTTAATTTGTTTAGTCATTATAATTCTATATTCGTTTTTAGTCTGATAATCATCTGTTTATTCTCTCTTAACGGCTCTTCTTATCTTTCTCAATGAGTTCTTCCAAATTGTGAACAGGAGGTTTAACTCCGGCAGGAAATGGTTTTTTGCTGAATTGCTGAAAGTACAGCAAACAGCCATCTTTCCACTCCTGTGCATTATCTGCCTGGCTGCTGAGTTTATCGCGAACTGCTGTAAACCGGGCTTCATCGACAAATGGTTTTGCATTTTCCCAACTTTTCTGAAATGCGCTAACCTGTTGAATTCCTGTTTCGTAATGAAGGCAAATTTCATCCCAAAGCGTTTTTCCGCTTTTCATTTTGTGGTTCCACGGTACATGATGAAACCACAAAAGGTCGGCTTCTGGACATGTGTTTAAATCGGAAAACTGCGAACTTAAAGGCTCGTGGTACTGAGCCACCGCGTTGCTTCCGGTTTTTGTACGGTCGAATCCGATCCCCAGCGAATCGGCCTGGTGATAATAAGGAGGTGTCCAGTCTTTTCTCCACTTTGGCGGCGCCCACCACGGACCGGGTCCGTAATGGTGGTCGGCGGCAAAAATGTGGTGAAGTCCCAAAGGCATCATATAATTGACGGCAGCTTCACGACTTTCGAGCATCATTTTTTTCACCGGTTTCATGAAATTCTCAGTCCACCCGTTTGATAAAGATTCAGTTTTGGTTTGGCTGAAAGTGAGTTTAATCCATTCATCCGCAATTTGTTCGCTTGTAATATTATTGTTCCAGGTAAGTCTTCCGAAAGCATACCAGTTGGCCTGTGCAAAGTGGTGGCCGCACCAGTTGGTATCGAGCCCAATATTGGCAACACCTGCAATGGCACTGTATTTTTGCTGAAAAACACTTCCGTCGGTGCATCGTGCAACTGTACTTCTCTTTCCTTCCTGGTAGGTATCGCTTTTCAGAAATTCTTCCCACATGGTTGCAAGAAAAACGAGGTGGACAGAATGGCCAAGATATTCCTGTGTTATTTGCAATTCGGGCATTACCGGTGTTTTTTTCATGGCCCCGAAAAGCGGGCTGAAAGGTTCGCGCGGCTGAAAATCGATGGGTCCGTTTTTGACCTGGATAATCACATTTTCACGAAACTGGCCGTCGAGCGGCATAAATTCATTGTATGCCTGTTTTGCCCTGTCCATGTCGTTCGGATTATATACAAAAGCCCGCCACATCACAATTCCGCCAAATGGTTTCAGTGCATCGGCCAGCATGTTGGCACCGTCGGCATGGGTGCGGCCAAAATCCTGCGGCCCGGGCTGCCCCTCGCTGTTGGCTTTTACCAAAAAACCACCAAAATCGGGAATCAGCGTGTAAATTTCTTTGGCTTTGTCGTTCCACCATTTTACAACTTCGGGATTCAGCGGGTCTGATGTGTTCAATCCACCGATTAATGCCGGTGACGAAAAGTTAACCGATAAATAGGTTTTTATACCAAATGGCCGCAAAACAGCAGCAATATCCTTTACTCGAGTGAGATATTCGGCTGTCAGAATTTGCCGCGAGGCATTTACATTGTTTAAAACCGAACCATTGATTCCGATGGATGCATTGGCACGGGCATATTCCTGCCACAAAGCTTTATCTGCTTCGGTGATTGTTAAAGCATTTTCTCCCTTTCTCCAAAAAATGGAAAGACCGGCATATCCGCGTTCAATGGTTCCGTTCAGGTTATCCCAGTGATTCAGAATGCGGCGTTCGTATGAAGGATTGTATATTTTCGTCCGTACAGGCTGCCCGGTTTGCTGACACCTGAGCAATTCAAAAACACCATATAAAATTCCGGCTTCGTTATTGGCCTGAATTTCATTGCCGCTGATTCTGAAACCATCACCTTTTATTAATTTATCGGGTTTCACGGTTAAGGTAACTGTTGCTCCTGCTTTTCCCTGCCAGCCTTGCTGCAGCTCATTTACAGCAATATCAAGCGTAGCCGAACTGGTTTTACATTCAACTTTTACGGTAGCTGTACTTTTTGCCCGCAACCAAAGCTGATGACCATCTTCTGCTTTCAGAAAAAAAGCAAGAAACATCAGTAAAAAGCCAGGCAGAATCTTCGTTTTAAGGAACTTCATATTACCATTGTTTAATTTTTTTTGTTTATCAGAAATCTTCCTTTTTAATCTTATCAGTGAAATGAATGTTTGACAATGAATGGTTCTCATTTTTTACTCACCCTGATTCGTCTGCCGACGAATCGTCCCTGACTACCGTCAGGCAGGCCTCTCTGCGCGCAGAGAGGGAGAAGAGGGTGAGTCAGTTTTCAAAAATTCGTACTTCTTTCATAATAAACTCTATTCTTCTAATTTTTCCCGCTCGTTACCGAACTGAAATCAGTGTCTTTTTTAAATCTTTTTCATCGGAACCTGTTCCGTAAAAAACTTCGTATTCTCCGGGAATTACAGCCATTTTCCCAATTTCTCTGTCGAAGAATTCAAACGAATTGTATGGCAAACTGATATCTGCCTTTTCTGTTTTACCGGCAGCCACGGCAATTTTCTGAAATCCCCGCAATGTTTTTAGAGGTCCGTCGGTGTCATTCAGTTTGTGTACATAAACCTGAATCACTTCGGTTCCGTCTATTTTGCCAGAGTTCGTCACCGGAATGGAGAGTTCAACACTTTCGGTTTTATTGATTTCATCATTAAAAACTTTGGCTTCGCCAACATTGAAAGTTGAATAACTCAAACCGAAACCAAAGGGAAACAAAGGTTTTTCGGTCATAAACCGGTAGGTGCGGCCTTTCATCGAATAGTTTTCAAAATCGGGAATCTGTTCCACATTTTTATAGAATGTAACCGGAAGTTTGCCCGTCGGGTTATAATCGCCAAACAAAACATTCGCAATTGCGGTGCCGCCTGCCTGACCGGGATACCAAGCCTGCAAAATGGCTTCGCACGATTGAGTTTCGGGAACAAATCCCATGGCCGAACCTGAAAAGTTTACAAAAACGACTTTCTTACCGGCAGCTTTCAACGCCTGTAACATCCGACGCTGAATGGCCGGGAGTTCGATGTCGGTACGGTCGCCGCCCTTAAAACCGGGAATAGTCACCCGCATTTCTTCACCTTCCAGCGACGGGGCAATTCCACCAGCAAAGACAACTATGTCAGCCTCTTTTACTTTTTCGATACTTGCCGAAAGGTCGAACGGAACGAGTGTGCCGAAATCGAAATTCAGAGAAGCGTCAAAATTTCCCTGTGAAAAATTGATTTCAATTTCATAGGATTTCCCGGCTTCAACTTCCATTTTGTGCACAATATTGGGCGTGGCGGCAAAAATATTCCTGACCACCAACTCGCCGTTAATGGTTAAAGTTGCACGCCCCATGTTTTGAAACTGAAATGCAACTTCACCCGATTTCGAAGGACGGAAAACCGTTTTATAGCGGGCCGAAAAATCGCGGATGTTCACCCCGGCGGCAAAAGCTGTGGCGCCGGTGGTGGTTAAACGGAAAGAAGTAGCAAGAACATCGGTTGCAACCGGTTCGCCTTCGGGAGTGCGCGTGTTCCAGTACTGCGCGGCAAAACCGTTTTTTCCGTCGATGCTGCACTCGTGAAACAGGCTGCTGACAGCCATATCCATCGTGCGGTCGCAGCCCGGTTCGTAAATCAGTTGACCTGCAGGAACCATTTTTTTCATGGCTTCGAGCAAAGTAACCGTGTGAGCCGGAAAACCGTTGTAGTTACCCCACTGCATCACCGAATCGTTGGCGTTTGGCCCCATCAGCGCAATTTTTGTATTCTTTTCTAAGGGTAATATATTGTTGTTGTTTTGCAGCAGAACGATACTTTCTTCGGCGATTTGCAAAGCCAGTTGCTGGTGTTTTACGCTGTTTACCACCGAAATCGGGATTTGCCAGGCCGGAGCTGCGTTCATTTCGCCCAGTTCGAAACGGGCTTTTAACAAGCGTTTTATCGAGATATCAATCTGACTTTCGGTAATCAAACCGGCTTTTACGGCTTCGGGTAAATTCCTGAAATCGCTGCCACATTCAAGGTCGGTTCCGTTAATCACCGCATTGGCCGAGGCATTTGTGGCGTCGGGGTGTGTTGCATGTGCATTCTGTCGATAAAAATCGGCAATGGCCCAGCAGTCGGAAACCACCAACCCATCGTAACCCCATTCGTCGCGGATAATCTGGGTAAGTAAACGGTTACTTCCACAACACGGTTCACCTTCGAAACGGTTGTAAGCACACATTACTTCTTTTACATTGGCAGTTTGCACCAATTCTTTAAAAGCGGGCAGGTAGGTTTCCCATAAATCGCGCGGGTCGATATTTTCTGCATTGTAAGAGTGGCGGTTCCATTCAGGACCCGAATGAACCGCATAATGTTTTGCGCAGGCGTGGAGTTTGTCGTATTCCGCATCAGCCGGGCCTTGCAGACCTTTTACCACGGCAACACCCATGCGGCTTGTCAGGTACGGGTCTTCGCCATAAGTTTCCTGACCACGCCCCCAGCGCGGGTCGCGAAAAATATTGATATTCGGTGTCCAGAAAGTTAAACCCTGGTAACGTTTCAATCCGCCCTGTTTACTGTATTCGAAAGATTTGGCGCGTGCCTCATCGGAAACTGCTGTAAAAACATCGAGTAACAAAGCGTCGTTGAATGAAGCAGCCATGCCAACCGCCTGCGGGAAAACTGTGGCAAGTCCGGAACGACCTACCCCGTGAAGCGCTTCGTTCCACCATTCGTAGGCTTTGATTCCCAGCCGTTCGATGGCAGGAGAATTGTTCTGCATCAGCGAGGCTTTCTCTTCCAGTGTCAGGCGTTTCAACAAATCGTCAGCCCGTTCATCGGGCGACAATTTCTCGTTTTGATATGGAAATGGTTGTCCATTCGATATTATGACCAGTAAAATCAGGCCAATTGCAACAATTGAACCCCGAAATTTAGTATGGAATGGACTATTCAATAGTCGTTTCATTGATATTGATTTAGGTTGATTTTCTATTTAAATAACAATTGCGAAAACTGGTAAAGGCCACTTTTCCAGACATTGAAATCATGTGCACCTCCCGGTTCAATGTAATATATGTGCGGAACATTATTGGTTACCAGATAATCGTGGGTACGTTTACTGAAAGAAATCAGCCCGTCTTTATCGCCGCATGAAATCCAGAGGAGTTTGAGTTGTTCCTTAGCTTTTGCGGGGTCTGGAATCAATTGTTCCGGGCTTTTAGTGTTTGGAGCTGAGGAAAATCCGCCTACCCAGGCAAACTTGTCGAGGTTGCCCAGCCCAAAATTGAGCGACTGCCCTCCACCCATCGATAAACCTGCAATGGCGCGGTGTTCGCGATCGGAAATTACCGGAAAATTCTTTTCAACATACGGAATCAGGTCGATGAGCAAATCTTTTTCAAAAGTGGCAAAAGCCTGTACTTTGTCGGGAGCCATGATATTGCCGTTGGCGCTGTCATCTTTCATGGCGCGGCCATTGGGCATAATCACAATCATCGGTTCCACTTTGTTTGCGGCATACAGGTTATCGAGAATCACCTCGGGATGACCACCGTTCAGCCACTCCATTTTGTCGCCGCCAATACCATGTAGCAGGTAAAGCACCGGATATTTTTTGTCGGCAGAATAGCCGGGTGGCGTGTAAATCAGCGCCTGCCGGGTTGTTCCAACGGTTGTTGAGTTGTAACTGATTGTATCGATTTTGCCGTGCGGAATGTCGGTGCGTACAACATCGAAACCGGGAGAAGCCGGTGAAACCGGAGTTTGCGCGCCGGCAAAATAGCCAAATACGAAAAGTGCAGAAACTAAAAAAAAGATGTTTTTCATATTCTTAAGATTTTTAAAGCTGTTTTACTGATTGTTTTTGTTTTTACGACTAATTATTTTGTGGTGTGATAATCCGGTATTTACCACTTAAATGCATGAGGCTGAACAGGTACAGCAACCCGTCGTAATATGGGTCGAAATAGCCATCTTCGTATGGTTCGAGCTTTGCGTTCCAGAGTGCATGGACAAAATCGAGGCTTTTTTTATCGTTTCCGATAAGCGAAGTAGTTGCTGCTGTTGACTTTAATCCCAGCGAATGTCTGAGTTTTTTGAAACCGCCTGCTCCCAGAATAAAATCGGGAGTTGTTCCGTCAGGGTTGAACTGGTCTTCGAAAGTGTCAATTCCCCTCGAACGCAAAAATCCCTGAAGACGTGTGGCATAATCTTCCTGCCAGTTTTTGTCTTTGCCATACCAAATATAGTCCTGTGCAATATTCATGGGTACTCTCCACGAGTCGTAACGAAAAGCGGCAGGCATCCAGGGTGTTGAATGAGCTGCACCACTGAATTCAGAGTAATCGTAGTTCAGACCTGTAACCGGATGGCAGGCACGGTGCAGGAAAACGCGCGAAGTGTCGGCGCAATCAAGATAAAACTGTTCGTGACCATCGTTGGCATATTCGGCCCAGATTTCGTAGAAAGCAGGGAGATGATACGACGGGTCGGTCCAGTTGTAGTTTCGTCCTTCGGGTACAAAAGTGATTTGTTTGCGCTCCACGTTGATGAGGTTGTAAATGTTGCCGGTTCCGTCTTTTTTCCACATGGCATCCAGAATACGGCGGGCTTCGGCATAATAATCAATTCCGGTTTCGTTTCCCCAGCGGTTGGCGGCAAACAACAAACCTGTAATGTAGTAAAGTTCGCCATCGGAAGCTGAGCCGGGCGAATTTTGCTTCATTGTTTGCGGGTTGAAACTCCAGGCAAAATAGGCTTCGCGCGGACCCGACTGGTGTTGCAGGTACTTTTTCGAAAAGCGCCAGATGCGGTCGAAAACCTCCTTTTTATCGAGTTGAACGGCGACCATCATTCCGTACGACATGCCTTCTGTGCGTGCGTCTTTGTTTTTAATGTCGGAAACATACCCCATCGAATCGCCAACTTCGAAATAAATACGGTTGGGGCCTTCGAATAAATCGGTATAAGCCTTTTCCACTTTTTTATCGATTTCGGCCTGACTATAACCCGCTTCGAGAAAGAGGTTCCGGTAAGCACCGTAATGGTAAATCTTATTTTTCCTTTTCATTTCCCTGACGAAAAAGTCAGTCATCATTTTCAGATTTTGAGCAACCTGAACTCCCGGACCATGCCCCCCTCCAGAAACTGATACAAACTGACAGGGAACTTTTGCATTCTTCAGCGCTTCGTAAAAAATAACACTCTGGCAGTGCGGAACCACCCTGTCTTTATCGCCATGGAAAATCAGAAACGGAGGGTCATTCTCATCGATATAAGTTATCGGACTGGCCAATAAAGTTTTGTCTTTGTTATCCTGAATTGGCCCACCGATGTACAGTGATGCCGGAGATTTTACATCGTTATGAATAAAATCGGTTCCGCCACATGAATCCATAACCAGCATATTTGTTGGGCCAAACCAATCAACCACAGCATCAACAGAGCTGCTGAATGCTGCATTGTTGCCGGTTGTTCCTTCAATTTCTGCGGTGGCAGAACCAAGCGTAAACTTTTTTACATTACCCGAAGTTCCGGCCATTGCCGCAAGACTTCCGCCCGATGAACTGCCTGTAATACCAACAAAAGAAGTATCAATCTGGTATTTTTCGGCATTTGCCCTGACAAACCTGATGACTGCCTTAATATCGTTCACCTGAGCCGGGAATTTTGCATCAAAGCTCGAACGATGGTTTGGAGTTACAACGGCAAAACCAGCCTCAAGCAATGCTTTTCCGAGTGTTGAAAGGTCGGCTCCTTTTGCATTATTAGCCATCCATGCACTGCCATAAATTGAAATCACAACCGGATATTTTGGCTTTACTTTTTCAGGCAGATAAATATCGAGTTTATGATAAACCAGGGAATCGCCGGCATAGTTAATATCTTTCCAGCTTTTTGAGTATGACTGGCTGAAACCACTGTAAGAGGCAAAAAGTAAAAGTAAAAAAGTAAGTTGTTTCATTATTCTATTTCTTTTTATCTGATTCTGAAATCAAAAAGTCAACCATCATTTTGTAATATTTCTCTTCAAAAACACCGGGTCCGTGTTTGCCACCGGGAACAATTACCAATTCGCTTTTCACACCGGCTTTTTGTAATTTCCGATAAAGCAGTTCACTTTGGCAATGCGGTACCAGCGGGTCTTTATCGCCATGTAAAATCAGAAACGGCGGGTCGTTTTTGTCAACGTAGGTTACCGGATTTGCCAGTGCAACTTTGTCTTTATTTTCCTGAATTGCCCCACCAACAAGCGCCGATTCGGGTGAATTTGCCGGATTGTGCGCCATTGAACTTCCGCAAGAATCCATCATCAGAAAATCAGTAGGGCCAAACCAATCGACAACCGCATTAACCGAACTGCTGAATGAAGTGTATTGCCCAACATTCCCTTCAATATCTGCTGATTCAGCGCCTGATTTAAATACACCTACTTTACCTGAAGTTCCGGTCATTGATGCCAGATGTCCGCCCGACGAGCTGCCTGAAATTCCCACAAAAGACGTGTTGAACCTGTATTGCGCGGCATTTGCCCGAACGAACCGGATAACTGCTTTTATATCGTTGATTTGTGCGGGGAATTTTGCATCGCTGCTGGAGCGGTGATTTGGCATAATAATGGCAAACCCGGCATCGAGCAATGGTTTTCCCAATGTTTTCAGGTCAACACCCTTCGAATTGTTACTAAACCAGGCGCTGCCATAAACTATCACAACCACGGGATAAACCGGTTTTTCGATTTGGGGCAGGTAAATGTCGAGGTTGTGATAACCCATTGAATCGCCGGCATAGTTGATGTCTTTCCAGCTTTTTGAAAATGACTGGCTGAAACCACTGTAAGAGGCAAAAAGTAAAAGAAAAAAAGTAAGTCGCTTCATAAGTTTAGTTTTAGTTTTCAATTGCAATATACTGAAAACTGACGGTTAAAAAGCAATGGGCGAACTTGCACCAACACCTTTTTCAAATGCAATTTTACGATGAGTGTATTCAACTCCCGGAAAATTGGTGGAAACTTTGACTCCGATTTTTTTAATTAGTTTATTTGGAGCAATCTGATAAAATTTATCTTTAACAATATCAGCTAATGATATCAAAGAATTAAACAAATACAGCTCTTGACTATTTCTCATTTTAATTGGAATTAGGTTTTAGTTAAAAATAAGCTTTGTTGACAACCATTATTTACTATTAAATAATCAGATTATTAAGAAATAGAAATTGAGGATAGTTGACAAAAAGGAACCAATGAAAGTTTTCTATTCATAGTAGTCAGACTGATTCAATTTTAGCGTGTTGGTAAATGTAGTTTCAGACCAGACCAGAACACTTTAATTTCAGATATTCCTTTTCCGATTTTAGATAATTCTTGCTTTACACTAATAGTTACCCAAAGTCAAATATTACTTTGAATTTGAATTCATTGGAACAGAAAATATTGCTTAAATTTTGAAAATCAGGAAATTTGAATTTGAAAAAGGATTTTACTCCACCAAATCTGTTGGTGATTTGCCAAAGAAGTTTTTAAAAACTGTGCTGAAATAACCCACACTGCTGAAACCACACATTTCGCTTACCTCGGTTACTGTGTATTTTCGGGATTGTAACAGTTCTGAAGCATGACGAAGCCGGATTGTTTTTATCAAATCGGTAGGTGACTGACCGGTGAGCGACTTTGTTTTCTTATACAAAAGTGATGCGCTGACATTCATTGCTGAAGCAAATTCATCTTTATCGAAACTGGCATTGGCCATATTTGCCCATGCCACTTCCATCAGTTTTTTTACAAATTTATCGTTGATTTCGTTGGTTAACAGTGGTTCTTTTGTGTCTTTATTAATCAATTTCAGTGCTTTTTCCCTAACCACTTCACGGTTACGGATAATTGTCCTGATTTTTTGTACCAGTAAATTCATATCGAAAGGTTTGGTGAGATAATCGTCGGCTCCCAAACCCAAGCCCTGCAATTGTTTTGCCTTATCGGTAAGTGCGGTAAGCAAAATTATTGGAATATGCGAAGTTTCGTAATTGGTTTTTACCAGTTTGCAAAGTTCGAAACCGTTTTTGTTTGGCATCATCACATCAGAAATAATCAGATCGGGTAAATGCTCTAAAATCATCTGCCAGGCTATTTCACCATCTTCGGCAACAAACGCTGTAAACTCGTTCTCAATTTTATTTGCAATAAATTTCCGAAGTTCATCATTGTCTTCAACAATTAAAACACTCATTTTTCGGGTCAGCATATTTTCGGAATATGATTCCGTGGTTGGAAGGAGGTCATCCGAAACATCGAATATTAACTCAGGATCAGGTGATGATGAAATTGATTGTTCTTTTTCGGTTACTTCTTTATAAGGAATGGTAACCCTGAAGGAGGAACCAACATTCACCTTGCTCTCGAATGAAATATTTCCGCCATGAATTAATACGTAATTCTTTACCAACAACAATCCGATTCCCGAACCAACAATTTTTAAATTCATGGCATTTTCGCCACGATAAAACTCCCTGAACAGTTTTCGCTGTGCTTTTTTGCTGATTCCAATCCCGTTATCTTTTACTGTAAGTGTCCACCTTCCTTTATCTGCTTTAAATTCAATAAGTACCTTACCTCCGTTGTGCGAATATTTTACTGCATTCGAAATCAGGTTATCGATGATTTTTTCCATTTTAAGCACATCGATTGCGGTAACATACTTTTCACTGTCAGTAATAAACTCAACGTGAATATACTTGCTTTTGGCAAGCGATTCGTAAATTACCCTTCGGTCTGAAACCAGTTTTACAATATCAGTCATCGATAACGAAAGAATTTCTTTCCCAATATCCACTTTCTGGAAATCCATGAGTTGAGTAACCACTGACGAAAGTTGCCTTGCCTGGTTAACTGCGATTTGCAAAAACTGTTTGCCGGTTTCAGAAAGGTTTTTCTCGTGCATTAGCTCTTCAACGGGAGCTTTTATTAGTGTGAGTGCAGTGCGGATTTCGTGCGCGGTATTGGTGAAAAAACTTACCTTTTCTTCGGTGTGTTTTTGTTTAAGTCGGTTGATATAATAAAACAGCAACAGAATTACGATACCCGTTATTACAACCATAATCAATAAAACAAACCAGGTCTTTTTCCAGAACGGAGGAATCAAACGTATTGCAATTGAACGTTCACTTAATACATTCGACAACGAACTATCGAAAAGCTTGATTTGCAAAGTAAAATTCCCGCTTGGAATGTTGGTATAAGTAATTATTCTGTTATTGGTGGGTGTTGACCAATCTTCTTCAAACCCTACCAGTTTCCACGAAAACCTGGCACCCGAAGTAACGTCAATCGGAAGCAATTCCAAACTAATTGTATTCTGAAAATATTTTAAAGTAATGTTATCCAGTTTATCAACCGGGGTATCTAAACTGTAAACCAAAGTATCTCTGACTGAACGTCCTGAAACTGTCAGATCCTGAAAATAAATTCTTCCTTTTGTTGAAATTTCTTTAAGCGAATCGGGTGAAAAAGATATGATTCCACTGTTGGTTCCCCACGCCAGTTTCCCGTTTTTTAAAACAGTAACAGCACTTTTATTATACGAAATGGCTGACAATGGTAATATTGCCGAAAAAGTTGCGGCAGTTTTTCCTATTGGATCAAACCGGCACAGGCCACCTTCGGTACCTAACCAAAGATAATTTCCGTCAAACACAATGCTGTTAATAAAATTGGAAGGAAATCCTTCCAGCGTAGTATATTTTTTTGTTTCTCCGGATTTGAAATTATATTCAACCAACCCTTCTCCGCTTGTACAAATCCAAATTTCGGTATTGAGCACAAAAATATCCTGAACAACAATATCCGACAATAAATCTTCAATACTTCCGGTTTGCTTGCGTAACATCGACAACCCTGAACTTTGCCCGATAAGAATTTGTGTTGGCGACAGTTCAGCAAACGAACTGATTGACTCTTCCGAATATATTCTGAAGGTGTTTTCGCTGGTTTTATAGCAAATAAATTCCCCATTTACACCACCAATCCATAAATCGTTTCCGCTATCCTTAAAAATGTCGAAAATAAAATTACTTACCGTTGGCGAACCTTTTATTCCCCGTGCATAATGAGCCAGCTCCTTTCCGGTTTTTCTGTCGAGCACATAAACTCCCGAAGAATAACTTCCCGCCCAGATTCTTCCTTTATCGTCTTCGCAAAGTGTGAGAAAAACCTGTGCCTGTTCCAGCTTGTTGTTAAAAAGGCTTTTCCACTTATCTGTCAACGGATTCCAAATACTAATTCCATTATTGGTAGCAAACCAGATTTTCCCATCACCATCTTCCAGAATTCCATTTACATCGTTGTTTACCAACGAATTTTCATTGTTTTCATGATGTACAACCTGTGTTAGTATTGGAGAGGTCAAATTGTAAAATGAAACTCCACCGCTGATTGTAGCAACCCAAACCCGTTTCCCCCGTTCGTAAAAAATATCGTAAACTCCGTTTCCGGGTAACGAATTTGCATCGTCAGCTCTTTCTTTGTAAACATTCAGAACTTCATTGCCCAATTTGTTTACTTCCCAGATTCCCTGTCCGTCGATACCAATTAACAGGGTTGAATCAGAGTTCTCTTCAATGTCCAAAACAGGCTGCCTGGGAAAAGTTGACTGAAGAACCTGGGAAAACATACCTGAATTAAAATCATAAATAAACAAACCATTTGAAAGTGTTCCAAGCCAAAGTTTATTTCGGTTTCTGTCGAAAAAAACGGATGAAACCGAAAACGGACCGGAAATGTTTATTTCATAAATGTTTTTGCTCTTCAGCGTTTGTGTATCGAATTGCCTGATTCCTTCGGAACTGGTAATTAACAATTGCCGCGAATCATACCAGGTTATTGAATACCTTTCCCTTACAACTTTGTCAATTAATTCCAATTTACCTGACTTGTATTTATACAAACCCGTATTTAAAGCAATCCAGTAATCGTTGTTATTATCTGCCAAAAGAGAGTAAACATCGAAATTTTTGTCTTCGAGCAGATTGTTTATATTAAACAACAGGTCGAACCGATCGTAAACCGGATTATATTCAAATACCTGTCCGTTATTTGTGTAGGCTGTAAGTTTTGAGTTTTCATAAATCAGATTTACAATCAGCACACCTTTGGTTTCATATGGCAGCTGGTAAATTCGGTAGTCATCATCGGTCAGTCTTAGAATTCCGGTTTTTGAAGATGCCCATATAAAACCATTGTTGTCTTTGCAAACCGAATTTGTTACCCGCATTGAAATGCCAAACAATGAATTGACACTGTAGAATTTTACAGCCAAGGAATGACCGGAAAATAGAAAGAAGAGTATTATAAAAGCGTAAAATCTAAATTTTAAAATCATTTTAAAACCGGTTTGAATTTTAAAAATATACTTTATTAATGGATCATGATGCAGCTTTTAAATTAATTAATTCAATTAATCCAATTCATTCAGCTATTTTTGATTTACTAAAAAATGATTCAGCAATGCGAAAACCGGTTGTACTCCTTTTTTTATTTTTGCCGTGGATTTTAAATGCCCAGATCAACAACTACTGGTCGTATAATTTCAACGAGGAATCTACCATGATTGCAGGCGCAGTTGTTGGAGGCGGTGCAGGGGCTTCTTCCATATTTTACAATCCAGCCATTATTTCAGATATCAACGAATCGAAACTGTCGCTAAATGCCAGTTTATTTGCATACGAAATAAATAATGCCAACAATATTCTGGGCGAAAATATCGATTTACAATCAACCCGGTTTTATGCTATTCCACGTTCGGTTTCGTACATGCACAAACCTCGCAATCACCCCGGGTGGAGTCTTGAATTTGCATATCTGAATGTGGCCAACAGCGAGTTTAGTGGTGTAAATTTCACAGAAAAAAATACTGACATTCTTACTTATCATCCCGGAACTGAGAATTACAAGGCCTATACTGAACTAAAAACCGACATTAGAACCGATTTTTTTGGGGCTGGTGGATCGATGAAATTAAGCGAAACACTTTTTGTCGGTACGAGTATGTTTGTATCGGTAAATTCGAAATATTCGATGTACCAACTCGATATTAACGCCACCCCGACTATCACTGCGCAAAACGATGAACTTTCATTTTACAACGCCAAACACGAAACCCAGGAAATGGTGAAGTTTAACGATTACAGGTTGCTTTGGAAGTTTGGCATTTTCTATAAAAAGCCACGTTTCAGTGCAGGATTAAACATTACCACCCCTTCGGTTGGCGGTATTTACAGCGATGGAAAAAAGGTAATGCGGAAACAGGGGCAAAACAACATTACCAATCCTGAAACCGGTGAACCCATGAACAATTTCATGATTGTTGACTATGCTGAAAAAAAAGAAGTTACGGTTACAGCAAAATCTCCTCTTGCCATAGCAGCCGGGTGCACCTACTCAACTCCCGACCAAAGAAAAACACTTTATACAACAGTGGAATATTTTGCGGGGATTGGGTCGTATCGCATGGTAAAGGTGGAAGAAGATAAAAATCTTGGCGCAGGTTCTTTTTTGGAAAATGAAGACTTTACTGATTGGCTGACTTTTGTTGACGGTGCAAACCCCATTTTTAATGTTGCTGTTGGATACCGTTCATACCTGAAAAATAATTTAATGCTGCTTACAGGTGTTAAAACCGATTTCAATTATAAAAAAAAGAAGGAAACCAGTCCGACGAATCCCGATAAATCGATAAAAAGCAATGATGTCGATTACTACCATCTTACCAGCGGATTAACGCTGCGAATAAAAGGACAGGATATTACAGCAGGATTTCAATATACACTTGGGTTGAATAATAACACCAAACAACTGGTAAACCTTTCGCATCCGGTAGAATTTAATTTCGAAGAATTAAGGGCATTGCAGGGAACCCGCACAAATACTGTAAAAACGGCATATAACTCGTTTACATTCCTCTTGGCGGCTTCGTTTAATTTTGGTGGAAATTCAAAAAAATAACCCTTTTCAATTTCTTCATTATCAGGTTATGTTAATAATTTATTGTCGGATCTACTCACCCCCTTCCCCCTCAAGGGGGTAATTGTTGCCAAATTAGAAAGACTTATTTTAGCGGCATTTCTCCCCTTGAGGGGATAAAGGGGTGAAAATTGTAAATACTCCATTATATTAGTTATAATACTCAGGTTGGCAGATCGTCTTTTTGATTATGATAGGGCGATTCCAGCTTTCTTCCGCCATACGCAAACCGTTCGGTCATAATATTCAAAATTTCGTTTGCTGTACTTTCAATGGGTTTGTTTGACACATTTATAACGGTAAAACCACCCCTATCGAAAACAAACATGGCTTTTCTGATTTCTTCTCTGACTTCGTGTTCATCGATATACGAATCGATTTGATGATTATTCCATCCGAGTAACCTTTTTTTGCGGTGAGTAATTAACTGAGCGGCCGAAATGTGAAGTCCAAAAACACGCTGCGGATCAACCTTAAACAATTCGGGGGGAGGATCAATTCCATTTACAAGTGGCACATTTGCTACTTTCCACCCATACATGGCAAGATAAACGCTGAGTGGTGTTTTCCCGGCTCTCGAAACTCCAGTCAGAATAATCTCTGCACTACTCAGTCTCTCCGGACTCATTCCGTCATCATGCGAAAGGGTATATTCAATAGATTCAATGCGGTCGAAATACTGATGATTGATTTCACGGTATAAACCCGGATGCATCAATGGTTTAATATCGAGCGATTCATCCAGAAAATCGGCAAGTTTTCCCATCAAATCCACTTCGCGAACACCAAATTCGGCACAAAACTCGATTGCCTTTTTACGCAAATAGGTGTTAACCATTGTGTGAACAACAATACCCCCATCTGTTTTGGCTTTCATCACAGTATCAAAAAGGTCGTCTTCACTGTCGAGGTTTGAAACAATTATTACCGGAATTTTATTATCGGGATATTGAATTAACAAAGCCTGAACAACATTATTCGCAGCAATTCCGCGTCCTCCGGAAACGACGTAAATGGGGGGCGGTGTGTTTTTCTTCTGCGTATTCATCTTCATGTTTATTACTTAAACAAAATAAATGCCTGCTGGTTCTCAATTCCTTTTATTCTTTTAAATAACTGCAAAACAGATTAAACCATCATTTTATTTAATTGGATTGTAAAACTGGATTAGCATCAAAATGGAATTTCGGGTCAAATCAGATTTGATTTATTTAATGGTTTCATTGGTTTAATAACCACTTCAGAACTGCATGACGAACAGATATAAATTTCGCAGCCGGTGCAGGCAAAACAGTTGCTGCAGGTGCGTGGCACATCGAAATCGGAAAACCTGAAACCACAGGTTGTGCAGTTGTAATATTTCTCCTTTCGTTTCGTAATCATTTAAAAATGGCTTTTGAAAACTTAAGAACTGCAAACATAATTACCATTGTAAAAATGATTGCTGCACCCGAAGGAATATCGAGAAAGTAAGAGA
The DNA here is from genome assembly GCA_041737765.1 of Draconibacterium sp. Lineage (GTDB taxonomy): Bacteria > Bacteroidota > Bacteroidia > Bacteroidales > Prolixibacteraceae > Draconibacterium. Next base: position 25,245 of record JBGSRA010000021.1, read on the forward strand.
TAAACAGCCCCGAAACAGTTCCGATAAACGCAAAAACTGACGACAAAATCAACAGCTTTTTAAAATCGTTGGTGAATAAATTTGCCGATGCCTGCGGAATGGTTAGCAGCGATAAAATAAGAATAATTCCTACCACCCTGATATTTAAAACAACTGTGAGGGCAATTAACGACATGGTTAAATAATTGAACAAATTTACGGGTAATCCGGCAGTTTTGGCAAATTCCTCATCGAAAGCGATGTAGAGAATTTTATTAAAAAACAATACAAAAAAGGCGATAATTACAAGGGTTAAAATAAACATCCACCAAAGTTCAGAGATGGTAACGGTAAGGATATTCCCGAAAAGGTAACTCATTAAATTAGGTGTGTAACCAGGTGTCAGAAAAACAAAAATGATACCCAGCGCCATTCCCAGCGACCACCAGATTGCAATGGAAGAATCTTCACGAATTTCAGCAACTTTGGTAAAAAACTGGATTCCCAATGCCGAAAAAACAGCAAAAATTACCGCCCCCAGAATTGGGTTGAATCCTAGAAAAAAAGCCAGCCCAATTCCGCCAAACGAAGCGTGAGTTATACCTCCACTAATAAAAACAATTCGCCGCGAAACAATATAACTGCCAATTATACCACATGAAATACTGGCAAAAACCGCTGCAATAAAGGCTTTCAGAAAAAAATCATATCCGAAAAGTTCGATTATTGCACTCATCTGTGGTGATGATTTAAAACAATGTGAGGAACTTCACCATACTTAATGATTTGAATCGGACAGTTATATTCATCCAAATCTTTCTGCGTAATTCTGTTGCTTGAGTGGTAATGCAGGTTTCTATTCACACAGGCGATGGTTTTTACATGTTTTACAATGGTTCCCATATCGTGCGAAACCAGGATGATTGCCATGTCATTGTTTAACACGCGCAATTTTTCATATAATTCCCCTTCAAATCGATTATCGACAAATGTATCGGGTTCGTCGAGAATTAATATTTTTGGATTGCTGATTAATGCACGGCATAAAAATACCCGTTGCATTTGTCCGCCCGAAAGTTCTCCAATGGCTTTGTTTCTTATTTCGAAAATTCCGGTTTCCTGCAATAAATCAGACACTTTCAGTTTTACATCACCCGAAGAAACCGAACCGTTTTGCATCATTAATCCCGATTTTACAACGTCTGAAACGGTAATTGGAAATTTACGATCGATATGTTTTACCTGAGGCAGATAACCGATTGGTTTCTTATTTCTGTTGATGTCGGTTCTGAAATCAATTTTGCCTTCCATCGGTTTTAGCAATCCCAGAATAGCTTTTATCAGCGTGGTTTTTCCACCACCATTCGGCCCGATAACTCCCAAAAAATCATTTTCAAAAATTTCAAGATTGACATTTTGAAGAACGGGAGTTTTGTCGTAACCAACCTTTAGATTTAGTATTTTAATTAGCGGATCCATTAAAAATTGTCCACAATAATATTGGTCATTTCCATCAGATTTTCGGCCCAGGCAGGGTCTAGCGGACGAACCTGAATCACTTTTCCTCCCACTTCCTCGGCAAAAACCCGGGCATTTTCGCGATCGAATTCACTCTGAATGTACATCACTTTAATATTCTCTTTTTTCGATAAATCTATCAGTTCGGTCATTCGTTGCGGAGTTGGTTCTTTTCCACCGCTTTCGAGCGAATACTGCAATAATCCGTATTCGCGGGCAAAATACGACAGGCTTGGATGAAATACGATTATTTTCCTGCCTGCAAATGGTTTAAGCTTGTTTGTTATGTCAATGTTCAACTGGTCGATTTCTTTTACAAATTCAAGGTAGTTGGTTTTGTATTTCACACTTTGTTCCGGATTAAGTTCCGAAAGTTCTTTCAGTATCCGTCCGGCCATTTCTTTCACTAAAACAGGCGAAAGCCAGATGTGCGGATCAACACCAACATATTGAACACGATCTCCCTGCTGCATTTTTTCCCTGGCAATTAAATCAAGCCCTTCAGAAAGATCGACAACTTTCATTTTTGTGTTGGTTTGTTCGATTTTATCTTTCCACGATTGTTCGAAACCGATGTATCCGATTCGAAACCAAATGGATGATTTGGCTATTTCCTCCATTTGCGATGGCAGCAACGTGTAGGCTGCAGGACTGGTACCCGGCGGAATAAGTACATTGACAACAAAATCGTTTCCTGCTATTTTTTCGATAAAAGTTTTCTGTGGTAAAATACTTACAGTTATAAAATTAGCGGGAACTTCAGTTTTGGTTTTTTTTGAACTACAGCCCGCAAAAAATGCTGCAATTGTTAATATTATTAGTAATCTTTTCATTCGAACAATTATTTTAATTTTTGTTATCAATATTGAAATACAAATCTAATTTTCTATTTTTCAAAACATTACAATTATTCAGTTTGTTCGCCAGTTTCAGACTTTTCTCCCTTTTTTGGAGGAACAGGATCGTAACCGTGAGTTCCCCATGGATGACATTTTGAAATACGGTGTGTTGCCAGCCAGAAACCTTTAAAAGGCCCGTGTATTTTTATCGCCTGCACAGCATATTCAGAGCAGGTAGGAACATGCCGGCATGATGCTGGTGTTAATGGTGAAATGGCATATTTATAAATATAAACCGGAACAAGTAAAATCCATCCTAAAACCTGTAATATTGCTTTTACCAGACCCTGCATTTTAAATTTTTAAATTACAAATTTACAACTAAAAACTTAGCCTAAAGAGTTTTGTTTTTATTCAAAAAAAATAAGTGCATTACCAATACATTATCAAACAGAATTGTATAATATTTCTAATTTTGTTCAGCACAAAAAATAAGTTAAATGAAAAAAGTTGCCATAGGAGTTGATATCGGAGGAACAAATACTGCCATTGGCGTAGTTGATGAAGCCGGAAACGTAATGATTAAGGGTAATATTGCAACTCCTTCCCATGGTGACTTTAATCTGTATATTTCCGATTTGGCGTTGGCAATAAACGAGTTAATTAATTCGGTTACATTGCTGAATGAGAATTTAGAGGTAATTGGAATTGGAATTGGGGCTCCGATTGGCAATTACCACACCGGCACCATCGATTTTGCCACCAATCTTTCGTTTAAAGGCCGATTACCAGTGGTTGATTTGGTTCGTATTCATTTTCCCGGGATGCCTGTTGTTGTGTTAACAAACGATGCTAATGCTGCTGCCATGGGTGAAATAATGTATGGCGGGGCAAAAGGGATGCGTGATTTTGTAATGTTTACTCTTGGCACAGGCGTTGGCAGCGGAATAGTTGCCAACGGCGACCTGGTAATTGGCGCCGACGGGCTGGCCGGAGAAATCGGGCATTCGGTGTTAATTCCGGGTGGAAGAATCTGCAGCTGCGGCTTTTTTGGTCATCTCGAAGCTTATTGTTCGGCTCCGGGGATGAAACAAACAGCGATTGAGTTGCTTGAACAAAACAAGAATTCTAAAAGTCTGCTTTTCGAAATTCCGTTATCAGAGCTTGATTCGAAAATGATTTATGAAGCGGCTGAAAAAGGGGATAAGATTGCACTCGAAGTGTTTGATAAAACCGGTGAATGGCTGGGAATGGGACTGGCGAATACGGTTTATAACCTGAGTCCGGGGGCAATTTTTCTTTTTGGGGGGCTAACCGCTGCTGGTGATTTGCTGTTTAAACCAACAAAAGCCAGTATGGAAAAAAACCTGCTTCCGATTTACAAAAATAAAATTGAGATTTTTCCTTCGAATCTGAAACCTGGCGATGCAGCTATTATTGGCGCCAGTGCTTTGGTTTGGAAAGAAATTGAAAAATAGACCTCATTTAGAAAATGATAACTTAAAGCGGATTCACTCAAAAAATCCGCTTTTTTCTTTTTAAATTTCTTCGTTTACTACTGAACTTATATTACAGAACGAATTTCAAAATTTATCCGCCCCAAATAATTTTTTATTCCGGAATATTATCAATCATCAACGCTTTCGATTATTTGTGTTGATTTATTACACAGTGCATATTTTTTCAACACTTGCTTTATTTATCTGTATTTCTGTTACTTAAGAAATTCTTGTCGATTTACTGTATATTTTTTCAACACTCGACCATGTTTAATATCCAAACGCAAAACATTCTAAAGCGCTGTTTCACTGATATTTAATTCGTCTTCAATTTTTTGGCACTCTATTTGGCTTAATAAAGACGCATTATCTATTTTATTAGATATCAGCAATATACAGTTCATTTAAAAATTTCATTTAAAAACTACGAATATGAAAACCAGGTTTTTTATTTTAATTATGTTGTCATTTGTTTTTTGCAGTCCAACCGGATTTTGCGGTGAAAAAAATGATGAACAAAAAACAGAACAATCAGCATCTGCTGTTACGCAACCTCTGCAAATTGTTAGTACACCCGGATTAAACGATCTCGCAGCCACATGGAAAACTGGATTTGAATCCTCTAATCCAAAACAAAAAATAATTTTAACCAGTCAACCAGAAGTAACGTCACTTGAGGATGGAAATCTTTACTTGGTTGCAGGCGACAATCAGACTTTGACAAATGAAAAACCTGTATGGAAAATGGCAATCGGACACGATTTGGTTGTACCGGTTATCAATTCAAAAAATCCGCTTTTGGCAGAAATCAACAAAAAAGGATTTACTTCTGAAGATTTTTCAAAACTTATCTCCGGAAAAACCGATTGGTCAGCAGTAATTAACGGTGCACCAAAAACACCGGTTAAATTATACATTACTGATAACCTGCAGGTAATAGAAAAAATTGCCGGTTTTACCAAAACTAAACCGGAAGCAATTTCTGCAACAAATGTTGCCAGTGCAGCCAAACTTGTTTCAATGGTTCAGAAAGATGTTAATGCCATTGGTTTTTGTAAACTGACTGATGTTTTGGTTTCAGAAAAAAATGCTTTTGCCGGACAAATAACCATTGTTCCGATTGATAAAAACAGAAACGGAAGAATCGACAATTTTGAAAATATTTACTCCAATCCGTTAACACTTACAAGAGGTGCCTGGATTGGCAAATATCCCAGGGAACTTTGCGGAGATATTTATGCCGTTTCTGCTGTAAAACCAACAAATCAAACAGCATTGGATTTTTTAACCTTTGTAACAGGCGCCGGCCAGGATAACATAAAAAAATCGGGGTACAGCATTTTGTCAAGCACAGAAAAAACTGCAAACATGCTTGTACTAACGAACCCTATTCCTCCGTCGGAAGCAGGGAAAAATTCACCATTAAAAGTTATTGGTTTGATTATAATCTTCAGTGCATTAACCATTGGAATACTGTTTATTGTAATGTCGTTTATCAGGCGCAATAAACAATCGGTGATTGAAGGTGATGACATTGAAATAACACCGGCACTTAACGGGAACTCGATATTAGCGCCACGCGGATTATATTACGATAAAACACATACCTGGGCTTTTATGGAACAGGACGGAATGGTGAAAATTGGAATCGATGATTTTTTGAAACATGTTACAGGCCGGTTAACCCAGTTAAAAATGAAAGCGCCCGGAGAAAAAGTTAGAAAAGGTGAAAAAATACTAACAGTAGTTCAGGATGGTAAACAACTGAATCTTTATTCTCCGGTTTCAGGATTCATCAGGAAACAAAATGAGTCACTTTTGGCATCACCTGCAAAAATCAGTACTGCACAATTTACCGAAGCATGGGTTTATCAGATTGAACCTGCAAACTGGTTGCGGGAAGTTAGCTTTATGTTTATGTTCGATAAATACAAAGAATGGCTCGAAGATGAATTTACCCGGCTGAGAGATTTTCTGGCAATATCAGCCAACTCAAATACTGTTGTATATCAACACATTGTTTTGCAGGATGGTGGCGAACTTAAAGACAATGTACTTGCTGATCTTGGTCCTGAAGTATGGGAAGATTTTCAATCCCGTTTTATTGACACTTCGAAATAATAATAAGAATAAACCTGAATCTTAAATCTTTAAAAACTAAAGTTGTGAGTATTAACCGAAGAAATTTCTTTAAAGCCATTGGAATTACTGGCATGACAATTATCGGTGTCAATGCTTCAGGTTCTCCCGAAACCGGAGAAAATGAACCCGAATTCCATGGTATTTTATATGATTCGAATGTGTGTGTGGGTTGTCAGGCTTGCGAAATAGCCTGTGCCGAAGCACACAATCTGCCTGCACCTACCGACGAAATAAAAGTTGGAGTTCTGCGTAAAACAAGCGAAACACAGCGTTGTGCTATAAATTTATTTTCAACCGAAAAGGGGGAAATTTATGTACGTAACCAGTGTATGCACTGTAACGAACCCGCCTGTGTTGCAGCCTGCCTTACAAAAGCCATGTATAAAACCAAGGAAGGCCCCGTTATCTGGCGCGAGGACAAATGTATGGGATGCAGGTACTGCATGGTTTCGTGCCCGTTTGATGTGCCAAAGTTTGAATTTCACAGTGCCAACCCAAAAATCCAGAAGTGCGACATGTGTTACGACCGTATTATTAAAGGCGAAAAACCGGTTTGTGTTGAAACCTGCGGCGGTGCCTTGTTTTACGGTACACGACGCGAACTAATTGCCGAAGCAAGAAAGAGAATTGCTGAAAATCCGGGACTTTATGTCGATAAAATTTACGGCGAAAGTGTGGCCGGTGGAACAGGTTATTTGTACCTCTCGCCCGTCCCGCAAAACGAACTGGGGTTTGATGCCAGGATACAAAACTCATCATACCCGGCTTTAACAAAAGGCTTTCTTTATGCGGTACCATCAGTTTTTGTTCTGGTTCCCACTTTATTGCTTGGTATTCATACGGCTACAAAATCAAATCAAACCAAAGACGAAAATCATGAATAGCCAGACAATTACAATCGCAAAAGACAGACAGAATGAATCGATCTGGAAGTTTTTACTTAAAGAGTTAAAACCCCGCGGAAAATGGTTTACATGGTTTAACGTAATTTCAATTCCGGTAATACTTGTCGGACTGGTATTAATCGTAATCCGCTTTGCAAAAGGCATTGGCTCGGTTACAAATCTTACTCAGGAAGTACCGTGGGGGCTTTGGATTGGTTTTGATGTGGTAACCGGAGTTGCATTTGCCGGTGGTGCATATATTCTCACATTCATTGTTTATATTCTGAATGTAAAAAAATACCAGCCAATTGTACGTGTAACGGTTTTAAACGGATTCCTGGCCTACCTTTTTTATGCCGGAGCGCTTTTACTTGATTTGGGTAAACCATGGAATGTAATAAACCCAATTATCGGAAATAGTTTTGGTACAAATTCGGTATTGTTTCTGGTGGCGTGGCATTTTCTTTTGTATATGCTCGCCGAACTGATTGAGTTTTCTCCGGCAATTGCCGAGTGGCTTGGTGCACGCCGGGCTAGAAAAATTTTGTCGGGGATGACACTGGCCGCCGTAATTTTTGGAATAACACTTTCAACACTGCACCAGTCGGGTTTAGGCGCATTGTACCTGATGGCAAAGGTAAAAATACACCCACTCTGGTATTCAGAGTTTATACCCGTGCTTTTTGTGGTATCCAGCGTGTTTGCAGGTCTATCAATGGTTATTCTAGAAGGTTCTATTAGTCATAAAGTTTTTTCAGATCAAATCAGCAAAAAAAATCATTCTTCGCACAACGGAATACTTCACGGATTATCGGGGATTTGTGCTTTTGCAATGTTTGCATACCTGTTCCTGCAAATTCTGAATTTCATTCATAACAAAAACTGGAGTTATATAAATACTCCGATGGGATACTGGTTTCTGTTCGAAATGATTGGTTTTGTGCTGATACCAATGCTGCTTTTCTTTTACAGCTACCGGAAAACAAATATTTCCGCAATACGCGTGGCTGCTGTAGTTACAATGCTGGGAATCATCCTTAACCGGCTGAATGTTTCAGTTATTGGTTTCCGCTGGGATGCGGCAGTACACTATGTACCCTCGTGGATGGAAATTGTTGTAACACTTACAATTATCTTTATTGGAATCTGGATTTTCAGATGGATTATTAACCGGATGCCGGTTTTAAGAGAGTCGCCCGAGTGGGCAAAAAATGAGATTCATTAACCTGCTGTTAGTTCAAAAAAAAACGACAGTATAAAAAATAATATCATGGAAGGATTTACTTACACTAACATTTTTGAAACGAAAGGTATCGAGTACATCGTTATTCTTGCATTCTTTGCCATCATGGTTCCTTTCTGGCTGTTGCTAAACAGAAAAACCAAAATTTCGAAGCCGGTTTCAAAAAAACCCGCTTTAATAACCATCGATTCTCTGCGAATTCCGCAGGGTATGTTTTTCAGCAAATTTCACACCTGGGCTTTTTTGGAAACCAACGGTGAGGCACGAGTTGGTATCGACGATCTTCTGCTGCATTTTACCGGAAATGTGAGTATTGAGAATACCAAAAAACCAGGCGATATAATCAATAAAGGAGATTTACTGGCCCGAATCAGCAACAATGGAAAATATCTTCGGGTTCTTTCACCTGTTTCGGGCGAAATAATGGCAACAAATACTATGATTGCTGATAACCCGGAATTAATAAACTATGACCCGAACAGGTTATGGATTCATACCATTAAACCAACCAACTGGAAAGCCGAAACCAATAACTATTATCTGGCTGAAGAATCTACAATCTGGATGTTGCAGGAGTTGGCAAGGTTTAAAGATTTCCTGGCAACCGCTGTTTCGAAATATAATCCTCAACCATCAGGAATTGTGCTGCAGGACGGTGGAGAACTGCTCGATCAGCCACTTGCCCAGTTTCCGGGGGAAATCTGGCAGGAATTTGAGGAGAAGTTTTTATCGTAAACAGCAAAAAGTTACCAAAGCAGTTGATGCGATGTGCCCGGGCACATCGCATCAATTGCTTTGGTAAATAGTACAGTATATTAATTTTTTGAAGGTTGTACCTATAACATAAACCAACATGTGCAACTGCCTTCAATTTAAAACTAATTTAGTCCATCAATCAACTTAAGCCATTTCTCATGTTTTGGTCAAAAAAAACCGATAAAAAATCCCGGATTGGAAAACCAATTATTTCAGGTTATGTAAAATTTCGTTCATCGATTTACGGGCGGGTAGTCTTCATTACAACTATCTCACTGTTCTTTCTTTTTGTAGCTTTTGGTGTCATTTTCCGCTCGGTGAATGAAAACTATATGAAATCGGTAATAAGTGAAAATGGCAACAACATCGGGCATCTTGTTGAAGGGGCCTTGTACCAGTCGATGATGGAAAATGACCAGACCAGTCTTCAAAGAATGCTCGACCAGATAAATGCCATGGAAGGTATTGATAATGTAAGCATGTACGACAATAAAAATAATCTGGCTTACACATCCATTCTCAACGATTCGACCAACCACAGCGATCCCGATTGTAAAAGTTGCCACGAGGATTTGGACCAGATGTTTTCGCCCGATAAAAAATCGTACCGGATTGTTGATGCTGACAGCGAATGTGTTATGAATCCAAAAAACGAAAATGTTCGGAATTTACTCATAAAATCTCCGGTTTTAAATACCCCGTCTTGCTCTGCTGCCGCATGTCATGCGCACAACCCCGATGAAACGGTACTTGGCTCACTGATTATTAAAATGCCGCTGCAAGGTTTGGACAATGCGCTTAAAGAATCAACCACCGACTATTTTTTACTGGCTTCCTTGCTCACTGCTTTCCTCATCATTTTTTTAATCTATTTCACAAATAAACGAATTAAAACCCCGCTGAACGAAATTATTCTGGCAAGCGAAGCTGTTACAAGGGGCGATAAAAGCAAACGTCTTCAGATAAAACCTCACCAGCTTTCTGATATGCGAATGGTTTCGTATGCATTTAACGAAATGCTCGATAACCTGCAATCGGCAACGCTTGAACTCGAAAACTGGTCGCAACAACTTGAATACAAGGTTCAGAAAAAAACAGAGGAACTCGGTCAGGCACACAACGAACTCATGAATATCGAACGAATTGCTTCTCTCGGTAAATTATCGTTATCTGTTGCCCACGAAATCAATAATCCGCTTTCGGGTATTCTGGTTTATTCAAAGCTGATTCAGAAACAACTGGGTAATCCAAATCTCGATGAAGACAAGAAAAATAACATGCTCAAACATTTACGGTTGATTGAAAGCGAAACCAAACGTTGCGGCGATATTGTAAAGGGATTACTCGATTTTTCGAGAAAAGACCAGGACGGATTTGAACCAAAACATTTGCACGAAATACTCAACAATACTTTTGAATTGATGTCGCACTCCATGAAAATTGCAGATATTCATTTCCTGTCGGATTTTGCAGCGAAAAAAGACCTGATATTTTGCAGCCCAAACCAGATAAAACAGGTTTGTCTGGCAATTTTGGTCAATGCACGTGAAGCAGTTGCTGAAAACGGCGAAATTATTGTACATACAATAAATCCCGATGAAGAACATGTGAGAATTGAATTTACAGATAACGGAGTTGGAATTGCAAAAGAAGATATCCCACATATTTTTGAACCATTTTTCTCGACCAAGGAAAAAACAACCGGAATCGGTCTTGGGTTATCGATTGTACATGGCATTGTTCAGAGCCACAAAGGAAGAACCGAAGTAAAATCGGAACAGGGAAAAGGAACAACCATTTCAGTAATTTTACCATTATTAAAGTCTTAAATAATTTATCATGGCAAAAAAAATCTCAATATTAATCGTCGATGATGAAAGCTCGGTTCGCGATTCGTTATATAACTGGTTTATCGAAGACGGTTATCGCGTTGACTGTGCCGAAGACGCCAAAATAGCTTTGCAGATTCTCGAAACCGAAAACTTTGATATTGTTTTGTCTGATATTAAAATGCCGGGAATGGACGGGCTGGAAATGTTAACCCGCATAAAAACCATCAGAAAAGAAACAATCGTAATCATGATGACCGCATTTGCCACCGTGGAAACTGCAGTTCAGGCACTGAAGGAAGGCGCTTTCGATTACGTTACCAAACCTTTTGATCCCGACGATTTATCGCACCTCATCAGAAATGCATCGAAACAAATTTCGCTGATGGAGGAAAACGAAATACTTAAGGTAAAAGTTGTTTCGCTCGAAAATGTAGAGGATTTAATTGGCGAAAGCGAAGCAATGCAAAAAGTACTTCGCGAAATCGAAAGTGTTGCACAATCAGCCGCCTCGGTAATTATTACCGGCGAAAGCGGAACCGGGAAAGAACTGGTTGCCCGTGCCATTCATGCCAATTCGCCACGGAAATTTTTCCCGTTGGTGAGCGTTCATTGCGGGGCTCTGTCGGAAAGTTTGCTCGAAAGCGAGTTGTTTGGGCACGAAAAAGGCGCTTTTACCGGTGCCATTTACAACCGGAAAGGCCGGTTCGAAATGGCCGACAACGGCACCATTTTTTTAGATGAAATCGCTACCATTTCATCAAAAATGCAAATTGAACTGTTGCGTGTGCTCGAGTCGAAAAGCTTTGTGCGCGTTGGCGGAAACAAGGAGATAAAATCCGATTTCAGGGTGATTTGCGCCACCAACCGCGACCTGAAAACCATGGTCGATAACGGCGTTTTCAGGGAAGATTTATATTACCGCCTGAATGTTGTCAATATTTATGTTCCGCCACTTCGCGAACGTACCGAAGATATTCCGTTGCTTACTGAATACTTTATAAAAAAATACTGTTCTACCATGAACAAGCCACCGGTAACCATTGAAGCCGCTGCATTAAATCGACTCAGCGAGTTTTCGTTCCCGGGCAACATTCGCGAACTGGAAAACATGATTGAAAGAGCGATAGTTGTTGGAAACGGTAAAAAAATTACCTTGCGTGATTTGCCGCTCGCCAAAACCGAATCAGGGCCGGCATTCGAAAGTCTTGGCGATATTGAAAAACATCATGTTGAACAGATTCTGAACAAATACAACTGGAACATTTCTGCTGCTGCAAAAGCGCTGAAAGTTGACCGTGTTACGCTGTACAATAAAATTAAAAAGTACAACCTGAAACAGGCCAGATAAAGTACATGGTTTTGCATATCAATTTATACAAGATGATTTTAATTCCGACGTTTCTGCCGGTGAATCCCCCTTTCCAAAGGGGGTGGCGAAGCCGGGGGATTTTTTGTTCTCGTTTTGCAGATAAAGAAATTAATCCAAATCATATTTCAGATTTACCTAATGTAAGTCCCCCTTTACAAAGGGGGTGGCGAAGCCGGGGGATTAGTTACTTCAACCATTCAGTCCAAACAAAGCTTTTCATAAATCCAAATCCCGAATAATCCACAAAATGAAACCGGAAAGCATCTCATTGATTTCGTTTGGATATTTCGAGAACAGGTTTCCCTGTGAAATCTGTAAAGATATTGAACACGAATTCCGGATTCCGGTTACAGGCAGGGAAGGTCATTTGGATTTAAGCGAATTTTTCGATGCAGCACGCAAACAATACGATGGAAATAAACTGCTGAAGGAAATAGAAATCAGGTTTGCAACCGACCACGCAAAAACTCTCGGACTGTTTAATGTCGATTTATTTATCCCGATTTTAACTTTTATATACGGACAGGCATTTTTAAACGGACGTAGCGGAATTGCATCAGCTTACCGTTTGCGAAATGAACGTTACGGGTTAAAACCCGACGATAAAATTCTTACCGAACGCCTGCGTAAGGAAGTAATTCACGAACTGGGGCACACCTTTGGTTTGTACCATTGCACCAATCCGGTTTGCGTGATGCGGTCGAGCACTTACGTTGAAGATATCGACCAGAAAGACTGGAAGTTTTGTTCGAAATGCAGGGCGGAACTGGGGGTGTAAAAAGGATGAAAGCATTACTACCTTCACCCTTTTAATTTCTGAAACAACACTAATTATAAAAAACGAGAACGCGGTTACTGCAGGCTAATCCTGGTAACCATTTTTTTATTATCAATCATTCCTGAAATGATATATATTCCTTTAGGTAATGTACTGATGTCAAATCTTTCAAGGGAGGAGTTTTGAAAAGTCTCTTCGTTCAGAAGCTTTCCCTGAATATCGTATATTTTTATTGTTGCCTGGCGCACCGGTGTTGAACCAAAAGATATGTTAAACAGTCCGGTTGACGGATTCGGATATACAAGAGTTTCGTTTGTGAAATCTGTAACCTCTGTCCCGGGTGCATTTGCCTGAATAACCTCTGCTGTAGAATTTAATTCATTATCAGTTTCAACAGATTGTATTTCCCCTGATTTAAATAACCGGTTAGCCCGTGAAATCTGTGCGGGAATTGGTTGTTTATATCGGATTGAAGTGAAAACACCCTGGCTTAGATTATAATACGACCCGCTGGCTACCTTACTCAGTTTGAGCGACCGCACCATATAATTGTTGTTTCCCACGCTGGGTAAAAAATCAACAAACATGGTTCCCGTAACTGGTGAATTTGTAATTCTGATGTATTTATTTGTCGGTTTATCGAGTTTATAAACGTAATATCCAATGATACTGTCTTCATCCTGCTTCCAGGTAAGCAAAACCGAATTATTTGGTGTAACTGCCGATTTCAGTGAATTTACCGGACGCACAATATGCATCCGCAGTGCCGGGTCGCCCAGCAAACTGGTATGAGTGCCCCGGTTAGTCTGCCCTGAATAATAATTACTGTTATTCAAATTATTCTGAGTTGCACGCACACATTCACCAATAGTTGCCCCCATTCCCATTTGATGAAAAGTATAGTGTGGACGTCCGGCCCAGCAACTGGTCAGAATCCATCCATTTGATGCCAATGCCGACCGCATGAAGTTATTCTCTGAATCCCAGTCTCCAAACCTGCTGCCGTAAATCGCGGTGAATACTGTTTTAGGACTATGATTCACAAAGTCGGTTGTTGTTCCAATTCCAACACAACTCTCGAACTTCCCTCCGCCACATCCATATGACCAGATGTAACTGTCCTCTTTTGTATCAGCAAAGAAGTCACCTGTTTTAATGTTCTGAAAATTGAGCAGAGCAGAAAAATTACGCCATCCACTGATTGAAAATATCTCAGTAACTCCATTATATTCTTTTATATTAAAATTATCATCCACCAGCGCCTGCATCTTCGGGTCGATTATTTTATGCCTGAAATCGTGGTTCTTGTTCAGATAATTTCTTAACAGTTCAGCTTCCGATTGAGGAAATGCCGGAAGGTTGTGAAAATCAACCCGCCCAACAGACAGAGAAATCTCCTCACTGGCTGGTAAAATGCAAACATCAAATTTACCGTCACCCGGCACATTCCGGTTTTCGCTCCTGGTTGATGTGGTACAGGTGATATATTTATCACTCCATAATTTTTCGTTCAAATCACCGCAATACATATCTGCCGGCCATGCCCCGTCATGATCTTCAGTGTGCCCGTCGTAGGCTTTAATCCCGGAATAAGGGACAGCAATATGCCCAAACAGAAAAACAGTGTTTACATTTTTAGGGTCAGCGTTATAAAAGTCAAGGATTATACTTTTTACATAAATTACCGATGCATTCCTTGCAATATCTTTGCGAAGCACCTGCCAGCCATCCCCAACCAGATCCGATTCATATCGTGCCAGTTCAACCTGCAAATCAGAAACGAATTTGCTGTCAACCAGCAATATTAACTTGCCCCGGTATTCAGTTTCCTTACATTTTATTCCGGCGTTTATGTATGTTTCTATGGGCATATAGTACTTTGCTTTTATGGCATATTCATACTCAACGCCTGTTTGCACCTTTACATCGGTATATGAAAGGGCACTAACTGGAAGCACTTCAATTGCATTCCCCCAGGTAGTTGAATCTTTGATTCTCCTGTAAATTTCAATGTTGAAATTCCCTGGTACCTGGTTCCATTTGAATGAAATGGCCGGTGGATTTTCGGTTACTGTTGTTGTTACCTGGATTACTTTATCAACCGGTTCTTCGCTAAAAGTGAAAGTTGCCATCAGCATACTTATCACAAAAATTGTTGTTGTTTTCATACTTTTTACATTTTAAATGAACCTCTTTTTTAATGCTCACTTTCAATGTAAATGTATGATAACCAATATGTTAAAGTCTAACAGCCACGTCCCGATTGATACAACACTCTACTTCCCCGGCAAGGTTGAAACCAGGTGAAAATAATAGCCACATCCCAAATGATACCACAGAAGTATCAATCAGATGGTTTTTGCTCAAATCGAATTAGTCAATGAAAAAAGGAACTCTTTTTACTGTTGTGCTGTCAGAAATTTTTTTCATACTTTTACGAAGATTGTGGGCATTGAAGCTGCAACTTCATTACCCGGATATTCAATCGACTTTTATAGCAACCCGGCTAAAATTTAGCCGGGTTGCTCTTTGAGAACGACCCGGTAGAGTCAGTAATAATTTCAATAACTTAAGTTAAAACTCAGAAGAATAAGCATTTAACATTTATAAAAAGTGATATTAAATATGCTTATTTCTATTATTCAAATTTCGAACAATTTGGCGGGCGCCACATAGAAATTATAGTTCGGAAGATTGAAAAACCTGACAAATGATTGAAAAATTTGAGCAGAGATTGAAATTATTGCCCAGTAGATAAATAATAAAGGATTAAATGGTACTTATTTAAAATGCAAATCAAGGGTTGGAATGGAATATTATTCATTGGTTGAGATTCCTCAGTCGTACCTCCATCGGAATGACAAATTTGTAAGCATCAGGGGGGAGGAAAAAGGGACGGCTCCGCCGTCCCTTTTTCCTCCCCAAATATACATCAATACCCTGTCATTCCTAACGAAGAGAGGAATCTCATGTCGCTTCTGCTAATTTTATGGTGATGATTCGCGTTGAAATTTTTTTACAGCAGCCCCTTTTCTTCCAGCCATTTTCCTACCCGCTCATGATTAATCTGGTATTTGGCTTCCACGTCTTTAAGTATATTCTGAAACCGTGGCTCATCGCGGATGCTGTTGAAATAAGGCACATATTTGTATAAGATTACCCCCCACCTTGCATGGAGTGGTTGTTTACTTGCTATATCCAAACATTTATATGCCTTTTCCTTATCACCCGAACAAGCATAAATCTCTGCCATATCAAATTGAGCGCTATATAGATCTTCGCTCCCCCCCCTTCCCAGTTTAATAATTTCCAGAAAATTCTGAATCGTCTGGTTAAAATAAACCTCTGCTTCGCTGGTCCTTCCTGTTAACAAAAGACAACATACAAAGTCCTTTGGAACGAAAATATCCATTTCACCTGATTTTTTCAAACGTTCCATCATCTTTAAATTGATATTATAGGCTTCTTCGATACGACCGGTCATCAAGCAATAGCTGACCAAATAGTTATCCCTGCTTAAATCTTTATAATTATCACTAAATGGGGTATCCGATCATTACCCGTGATTTTCATTAATAATTTTTTCATATGATATTGGAGCCATTATTACTGCCTGTTCAACTAATCGTAAAAAGAGGAGTCCTCTACTCTTTGATGTCCTCCTATTATATCTAAACA
>JBGSRA010000068.1:0-69006 GCA_041737765.1 Draconibacterium sp.
GTTCGCGGCAGAGCCGCGAACCCAGCCCCTGCAAACAGCAAACACAACAAAAGCCTTGTCATTCCGAGCAAAGCGAGGAATCTCATCAAAGTTTACAGTACAGTAGTGATATAAATTAAAACCGGAATAGAGTATCCAGAATCGAGGATCGAGAATCCACTTGCAAGTATCAAATTTGTATAAAAATGAAAAAAGTAACATATAAAACACCCGAAGAATTAAAACTTCTCACCGACAAATCCCGGGCAGAAACTGCCTCGTTTGTAAAAAAACTGAAAACCAAAAAACCAAAAAATCTCGATGATTTGGTTCACAGACTTCACGATGAGGCTTTTGCAAAATTCAACTGTCTTGATTGTGCCAACTGCTGTAAAACAATCGGACCGCGGTTGATCGACAAAGACATCGAACGTCTTGCCAGACATTTGAAAATGAAAGAGTCTGAATTTGTGTCAAAATATATTCTGACTGATGAAGACGGCGATTATGTTTTCAAGGAACACCCATGTCCGTTTTTACTGCCCGACAACTACTGTATGGTTTACGAAAGCCGTCCAAAAGCCTGCCGAGAATATCCGCATACCGACCGAAAACGGTTTTACCAGATTTTACCGCTTTCGCACAAAAACTGCGAAACTTGTCCGGTGGTATTCGAAATATTTGAGGAGTTGAAAAAATATTCTTTATAAATACTTTTGGTAAAACAATATTATATTTGTGTAAAACAATTCGTTATGACTGCCATTGTAATAAAACCCAAAAATAAAGAGGAAGAGACTTTTCTTAAAAAGCTTTTAAAAAAGATGAATATAGATACACACATTGTTGAAGAATCTGCTCCAAATTATGAAACGATTCGGGCCATTGAGGATGTTGAAAAGAAAAGGGGAACACGTGTGAAGGATTCCAGTGAATTATTCTCTAAGCTCGGAATTTAGAAAATAAGTTGTTTGAAATGTTTCATCTGGTATATACCAACCGTTTTAAAAAGGATACAAAGGTTCTGTTAAAAAGAGGTTTCGAACTTTCTGTTTTAAAAAGCAGTATTCTGGAACTTGAAAGAAACGGTACGTTGGATATATCTAAAAGACCTCATAAATTATCAGGGAAATACAATGGCTATTGGGAAGCACATATTAAAAATGACTGGCTTTTAATTTGGAAGATATTTGAGGAAGAAAACGAAATTTGGCTCACAAGAACAGGCACACATGCTGATTTATTTCAATGATTCAACGAAAGGTGAAAACGTGAGTATCAACCTTAATAATAGAAATATCTTCAAAAAGTCTAAAATATCTTACCAGAAATGCAATTCAATTACATGATTTAGTTTTAACAATAAACTGTCTGAACCAACCAAAATTTCTCATCCATCTTCCCCAATGATAATAAATAAATATCTTTGGCGTTTTACTGAAAACACCAAAGTTCGGATGAAACAAAAATATTACCTCATCATTTTATTTTGTTTTACGGTTATTGCCGGTAAAGCCCAAATTGGTGGCGAAAGTACCTACCAGTTTCTCGAGCTTACCAATTCGGCACGTATTGCTGCTTTAGGTGGAAATCAAATTGCAATCCTCGATTCCACCGACCTGAATTTGCCCTACCACAATCCTGCTTCACTGCATAAATCAATGGAAAACAAGGTGTTGGTGAATTACGTGAATTATATGTCCGACATTAATTATGGATATGCTTCTTTCGCTCGTTCTTTCGATAGTATCGGCAATTTTGCAGTTGGTGTTCATTATATTAATTATGGAAAATTTCAGGAAGCCACCGAATTTGGTGAACTTACCGGAAATAATTTTAAAGCTGCCGAATACGCGTTTCACTTCATTTATTCGAACAAATACAAAAGATTGAATTACGGGGTAGCACTGAAACCCATTCTGTCTGTTTTCGAAAGTTACCAGTCGTTTGGAATTGCTGCTGATTTTGGAGTTAGCATAGCCAGTAAAAGCAAATACACCAATGTTTCTCTGGTAGCACGCAACGTGGGTTCCCAGATTACAACTTATTACGATAATGGTGAATATGAGAAAATTCCGTTTAATCTCCAGGCCGGGATTAGCAGGCGTTTAAAACATGCACCAATTCTTTTGGCTGTTGAAATGCAGTATTTAAACCGTTGGGATTTGGGTACACCCGAACCCAGTCAAAATGACGAAGAGAATATTGATTTTTTTGAAAGGGAAGAGAGTTTTGGAAAACAAATAATGCGGCACCTGATTTTCGGTTTCGAAATATTACCATCAGAAAATTTTACCATCAGGGCAGGTTATAATTATCAACGCCGGCAGGAACTAAAATTTAACGAAAGGGCTTCAATGGTTGGTTTGTCAGCCGGTTTTGGCCTGAAAATAAAACGTTTCCGCCTCGATTACGCCATTTCTCAATATCATCTGGCCGGCTCATCAAACCTGTTTTCGCTGGCAATAAACATCAACAATAACTTTTAATCTGTGTTAAAAGAAAAAAGACGAAAGGGTCTGATTTAAAAAATCAACTATCTTTGTGCTTTTAAGATAAAAAGACTTGAGTACTGAGTGCAGATAAAGGGCTCTTTAAAAATCAAAAAACAGGAATGTCAGCCAAAAAGATAATTATTGCGATCGACGGTCATTCATCATGCGGTAAAAGCACGATGGCAAAATCGCTGGCTCAGGAAATCGGCTATATTTACATCGACAGCGGAGCAATGTACAGGGTTGTTACTTTATTTGCATTGCGAAAAGGATTGATTAATAATGGAATACCCGATACAAAAAAAATAATTGCTGAATTGGATAACATAAAAATCACATTCAGGTGGGATGAAATTTCAGGGAAAAACACCACTTTTTTAAATGGCGAAAACGTGGAAGAAGAAATCAGACGGTTGGAAGTATCGGAAAACGTGAGCCCAATCAGCACCATTGCCGAAATTCGGCACGAAATGGTAAAACAGCAGCGCGAAAATGGCAGAAACAAAGGAATTGTGATGGATGGCCGCGACATTGGAACGGTAGTTTTTCCGGATGCTGAACTAAAGATTTTTATGACCGCATCGCCCGAAATACGAGCACAACGCCGTTTTCAGGAGTTAAAGGAAAAAGGAGTGGAAGTTGATTTTGATGAAATTTTGATAAATGTTGAGGGCCGCGATGAAATAGATTCAAATCGCGATGTTAGTCCGTTGAAACGGGCTGATGACGCGTTAATTCTTGATAACAGCAATTTGTCACGCGAAGAACAATTAAAATGGACTTTGGAAAAAGTTAGAGAAATTACAAGGGAAAATGAGGGTTGAGATTGATAAAAAATCGGGATTTTGTTTTGGAGTGATTAATGCGATCAGGGCAGCCGAAAACGAACTGAGTACTGCCGAAAGTCTGTATTGTTTAGGTGATATTGTGCATAACGGAAAGGAAGTGGAACGCCTTGAAAAAATGGGATTGAAATCGATTTCGAAGGAAGAATATTTTACTTTGAAAAACTGCAAAGTCCTGATTCGTGCACATGGCGAGCCGCCTGAAACCTACAGTTATGCTGAGCAAAACAACATCGAATTGATTGATGCAACTTGCCCGGTAGTAATAACACTTCAGGAAAAAGTTAAAAAATCATACGATTCAACATTCGATCAGCAGGGACAAATTGTAATTTACGGGAAAAAGGGTCATGCCGAAATTGAAGGTTTGAACGGACAAACCAATCACAATGCAATTATAATTGAAAGCATGGCTGAAATCGATAAAATAGATGCGTCAAGACCCGTTTCGCTTTACTCGCAAACAACGAAACGAATTGAAGATTTTTACCAGGTAGCTGGTCTTTTAAAATCGAAAATGCAACCCGGGGTTTCGGTTGAGATAAAAGACACCATTTGCAGGCAGGTGTCAAACCGGGTACCCAACCTTAAAATATTCTCGAAAAATTACGATTTGATTCTATTTGTTGCAGGCCAAAAAAGTTCGAATGGCCAATATTTGTTTACCATTTGTAAGGAGGAAAATCCTAATTCACATATTATTTCGGGAACTGAAGAAATTGATCGAACCTGGTTTTCAGGGGTTGAATCGGTCGGTATTTGCGGTGCAACCTCAACACCCAACTGGCTGATGGAAGAAGTTTCCAACTGGGTAAATACCAATTTTAATTAGTTTTAAATGAGTTCAATGACCTCAGCGAGGTCAGATGTTTATAGAAATGGTGTTACACGGATGATATTCGACCCGGGCCCGGGTCGCACATCTTTCTCTGAATTTGGTTCTATAAACATACAAATCAGCTGGATTTGAAAAAATTAATCCGGATATCGCGAAACATAATTCTTCAAAAAGTACCCGCATAAAAAAGCACAATTCAATTTGTTAATTTTGAACTACTTTTGATTCAAAATTAAACATTGCCAATGCCGGAACTTTTTGCACAGGTAATTTTACCGCTTTCACTGCACGATTCGTACACCTACCGTGTGCCCGAAAAATTGCAACCCAATATAAAACCGGGTCAGCGGGTGATTGTGCAGTTTGGGCAAAAAAAACTTTATGCTGCGTTGGTTTTTTCACTTTCTGCGACAAAACCTGAAAATATTGAGGTCAAAGAAGTTCAGCAGATTTTAGATGAAGAACCGGTTGTTTTTCCTAAAAACTTTGAGCTTTGGGAATGGATTGCAAAATACTACTGTTGCACCACCGGCGATGTTTTTCGTGCAGCACTGCCAACCGGATTGAAACTTGAAAGCAAATCGAAAATTTATTCCACGGGTATTGAAAAAGATGATAAACTTTCTGAAAAGGAGGAACTTATTATCGAACAGGTTGAACAGGAAATAATTTTGCTTGATGAGTTGCAGAAAAGACTCGGCACAGGTTTTTCGTATGCTGCGATAAAGTCGCTACTGGCAAAAAACCTTATTTTTATTGAAGAACAGGTGCAGGAAAAGTACAAACCCAAAACCGAGACACTGGTCAGATTGCACCCCTCAATAAAAACCGAAACCATTCTTGAGTCAAAAATCAACGAAATTCAGAAAGCAAAAAAGCAGGTTTCTCTTTTATATCATTTTTGCCATAAAACCAATGCTTTCGAAAATAACTGGAGTTCATCAGTTTCTAAGAAAGAGCTTTTTGAGGGTACAAATTTCAGCTCAGTTTTATTAGGCGAATTGTGTAAAAAGGAAATTTTGGTGCAGTTTGAAAAACAGGTTTCGCGGATTGAGCTCGAAAAAACTACTCAGGTTGATATTAATCTGCTTAATAAATACCAGGAAGAAGCACTGACACAAATTAAAACTGCTTTCGAAACCAAACAGGTGGCACTGATTCATGGAATTACTGCCAGCGGGAAAACCGAAATTTACATTCATTTAATCGACGAAATTATAAAATCGGGGAAACAGGCGCTGTATCTGGTTCCGGAAATTGCCCTAACAACACAGATTATTACCAGGTTAAAAAATGTTTTTGGCGAAAAAGTGGGTATTTACCATTCGAGACTGAACAGCCAGGAACGCGTTGAAATCTGGGAGAAAGTGCTTCAGTTTAAAACCGAACCTGCCAAAGGTTATCAAGTAGTTTTGGGAGCCCGATCGGCTGTGTTTTTGCCCTTTTCGAACCTCGGGTTGTTGATAGTTGACGAAGAACACGAAAACTCGTTTAAACAATTCGATCCCGCACCAAGATACAATGCCCGCGATATGGCGGTGGTATTGGGTTTTCAGAATAATGCAAAGGTTTTACTGGGTTCAGCCACACCTTCGCTCGAGAGTTATTACAATGTATTGAATGGAAAATATGCGCTGGTTAACCTTTTAAAAAGGCACTCTGACATTGAGTTGCCCGAAATAGTGGTTGCTGATGTAAAACGGGCATACAAACGAAAACAGATGCATTCTGTTCTCACTCCCGAATTGTACGGACAAATGGAAACTGCTTTGGAAAAAGGGGAACAAATTATTCTTTTTCAAAACAGGCGCGGTTATTCTCCGTTTGTTGAATGTTTTAACTGTGGCTGGATTCCGAAATGTCAGAATTGTGATGTCAGCTTAACTTACCATAAATATAAAAACAGGCTCACTTGTCATTATTGTGGTTATAGTCAGTCACTGCATGATTCGTGCGACAATTGCGGCTCGCCTGAAGTTAAAACACGCGGTTTCGGAACAGAAAAAATAGAAGATGAAATTAAGCCACTTTTTAAAAATGCACGGATTGCACGAATGGATTTGGACACAACTCAAAACAAACATGCCTTCGAAAAAATTATTCATAATCTCGAAAACAGGAAAACCGATATTTTGGTAGGAACACAGATGGTTACCAAAGGACTGGATTTTGACCATGTAAGTGTGGTGGGTATTTTAAACGCCGATAATCTCATTAATTTCCCCGATTTCAGGGCACACGAGCGTGCGTACCAGTTAATTTCGCAGGTGAGTGGCCGTGCCGGCAGAAAACACAACCGCGGGAAAGTGGTTATCCAGACTTCGCAACCTGAAAATCCTTTAATTGATTTGATTCGAAAACAGGATTACAATAAATTTCTTAAAACCCAGCTAAATGAACGGAGTCTGTTTAAATATCCGCCTTTTTACCGTTTAATCAAACTGGTAATAAAACATAAGGTAATAGATACAGTTGAGGGGGCTTCAGAAATACTGGCTTTGGAACTCAAAAAGAATAAATCGTTGATTGTTCTGGGTCCCGAGTTTCCCTTAATAAGCAGAATTCAACTCTGGTATCAAAAGGAAATCTGGCTTAAAATTGACAGAAAACACAACACCGATCACCTGAAAGCTTTTATAATGCATTGTGTTCAAACCACGAAACAGTATCCGAATAACAGCAGTTGTGTAATCAATATTGATGTGGATCCATTTTAATTTTTTTAGTTTTGCCCACTAAATTTGTAATTCGTGGAGTTAACAGAAATAAATCAGGTCTTCCATAAATTCAGTCAACTGAATGTAATTGTAATTGGTGATTCGATGATCGACAGTTATTTGTGGGGTAAAGTTGAACGAGTTTCGCCGGAAGCTCCGGTTCCTGTTGTTTCTGTAATCAACCGCGAAAACCGGCTGGGAGGCGCCGGAAATGTTTCGCTAAATATAAAAGCGCTTGGAGCAACTCCCTGGCTTTTTTCGGTAGTGGGCGACGATGACAAAGGGCGGAAATTTAAAAAACTGCTGATAAATGAAAATTTAACCTGCGATGGAATTTTTACCGATCCTGACAGAATTACAACTGTGAAAAGCCGCATCATCAGCAAGGGACAGCACATTGCACGTGTTGATGAAGAATCATCGGAAAATATCAGTACAACGTTGGAGAACGAAATAGTAAAGGCAATCGAAAAACTTCTCGATAGAAAAAAAATTGATATCATTGTTTTTGTCGATTACGACAAGGGAGTTATTACGCATTCATTGTTCGACAGTGTAAATGAAATGGCAATCCGCCATGGAATTCCAACCGCAGTCGATCCTAAAAAACGAAATTTTAATCACTATAAAAACATCACACTTTTCAAACCCAATTTTAAGGAATTTACAGATGGAATTGGTGTACCACTTGAAAAAGGTGACCTGGAAACCATCAAAAGAGAAGTTGATACATTAAAACATAAACAAAACTTTGAACTGGTATTTATTACTCTTTCTGAATTGGGCGTGTTTATAAGTAATGGTGACGACGGGCAGCAATACCCGGCAATTATACGCTATATTGCCGATGTTTCGGGTGCTGGTGACACTGTGATTAGTGTTGCAAGTCTGGCTTTGGCTGCCGGACTTGACCATAAAACGATGGCTTTGATGTCGAACCTGGCTGGAGGATTGGTTTGCGAAAAAACGGGAGTAGTACCGGTGGACAAAGTTCAATTGATTAACGAAATGAAGACGCAAAAAATTTGATTTTTTTTCAATTCATTTTCAGTTGTTTATCCTCTTTCAGCCTTGCACAATGAAAAAAACATCAGCAGGTTTATTCTAAATTATTAACTTTGAACCCGTTCAATTAAAAAATTACAAAAGTTAGATGGGAAAAATAATATCGTTGGCAAACCAGAAAGGTGGAGTGGGAAAAACCACAACTACGATTAATCTCGCTGCAAGCCTTGCAGTGTTGGAGCAAAAAGTATTAATAATTGATGCCGACCCACAGGCAAACGCAACTTCGGGACTTGGTTTTGACCTGAAAAATGTTCAATCGAGTATTTACGAATGCATTGTTGATGAAATTGAAGCCGAAAAAGTGATCTTAAAAACCGATATTGCCAATCTCGATATTATTCCTTCGCACATTGATTTGGTTGGTGCCGAAATTGAAATGCTGAATTTGCCCAATCGTGAAAAGGTTCTGAAAAACGCAATTGAACATCTCAAAAATGTTTATGACTTTATTTTTATCGATTGTTCACCTTCACTTGGATTGATCACCGTAAATGCTTTAACGGCATCCGATTCGATTATAATTCCGGTACAGTGCGAATATTTTGCACTCGAAGGACTTGGCAAACTGCTAAACACAATAAAAATTATTCAGAACAGGTTAAATAAGAATCTCGAAATCGAAGGTTTTCTACTTACCATGTTCGATGGCAGATTAAACCTTTCGAATCAGGTTTACGACGAAGTAAAGCGTCATTTTCAGGAGATGGTTTTTGATACTGTGATTCAACGAAATGTGAAACTCGGTGAAGCTCCAAGTTACGGGAAACCTGTTATTTTGTACGATGCCAGTTCGAAAGGGTCGATAAACCATATGAACCTGGCACGCGAAATACTTCAACGAAATAAGATGACCCAGTTGGGTAAAGAAAGTAATATTGTAATCAACTAATATATACGATAGTGAAGAGGAATGTACTTGGCAGAGGACTTGGAGCGCTGATGGATGACGCAGATAAAATGTTGCCTGGCGCCGGAATTAATGAAATTGATTTATCTAAAATTGAAGCAAATCCTTTTCAACCCCGAACAAATTTTGATGAGGAAACACTAAAGGAACTGGCAGAATCGATAAAGGAAATTGGTTTAATCCAACCGATAACTTTGCGAAAAATTTCCGACGACAAATACCAGATCATTGCTGGCGAAAGGCGTTTCAGGGCAGCGCAAATGGCTGGCCTCGAATCGATTCCGGCATACATCAGAAAAGCCAAAGACGAAGGAATGCTCGAAATGGCGCTTGTTGAAAATATACAACGCGAAGATTTGGATGCCATCGAAATAGCTGTCAGTTACCAGCGCTTACTCGAAGAACTCCAATTTACACAAGAAGAACTCAGTACACGGGTTGGTAAAAAACGTTCAACTATTGCTAATTACCTGCGGCTTCTGAAACTTCCGGCAGTTATTCAAAAGGGATTAATTGATAAACTGATTTCGATGGGGCATGCACGGGCAATTATCAATATCGAAGATGCTGAAATTCAGACCATGATTTATAGCCAAATCGTTAAAATGGGGCTTTCGGTGCGGAGAGTGGAAGAAATCGTGCGTAACCTGAATAATGAAGACACAAAAGAAAAAGATGATTCGGAAAAGGAAAAATTTCCAAAAGAATATCAAAACATTAAAAAACAACTCGATAAAATATTCAGTTCTAAAGTCGATTTTTTAATGAATAACAACGGGAAAGGTAAAATTGTTATCCCGTTTAAATCGCCTGCCGATTTGGATAGAATTGTTAAAATAATTGAAAATCAGAAGTAAAACGGTTTTTGCTGACCTGCTTTAAATGTAAACTTCTATTTTTGGGCAAAATATTTTAGTGTGACTTTATTTAAAAATAATTTATTCGTTCTGCTTATTTTAATTTCATACAACCTTTTCGGGCAGGAGCTGGATATTGATTCAACTAAAATTACTGAAGTACCGGTAAACGCCGAAAAAGTTCATTCTCCGAAAAAGGCAACGATTTACTCGGCAATTTTGCCGGGTTTAGGGCAGGCGTACAATAAAAAGTACTGGAAAATCCCGATTATTTATGCAGGCTTTGGCACAATTGGTTATTTTATCGGGTGGAATAACGAATTGTACAACACATACAAATTGGCGTATAGCGATTTAACCGATGATGATGACAGTACAGATTCATATCTTGATGTTGTTCCTCCTGGATACGACTTGAATAATCCTACACATGAAGAAAATTTTAAATCGGGTTTATATAAGCAACAGGAATATTCTCGCCGAAACCGCGATTTACTGATTATCGGAATTGTCGCATTTTATGGGCTGAATATTATTGATGCAAGTGTTGATGCACACCTTTTTGATTTTGATATCAGCGAAGATTTATCGATGAACTGGCAACCATCCGTACATACTTTTGAGAAACAATTGGTTTACGGAGTAAGTTGTAATTTTAATTTTTAATAAAACGCAAATGAAGAATTTTCAACTTTTATTCATGGCGTTAACCCTTATTTTAAATTCTGTTTTTTCACAGGATGCAAATAACAGCGGAAATATTATTTTGGATTCTGTTTCAGTTTTGAAAGCTGATTCAGTTATTTTAGGGAAAAAGGTGGTTGATGAAGACTTAAGTGATATTTTCTCTGAAAAAATCGATAGTGCAACAGGAACCTGGTTTATAAAAAATGCATTTAGAAGCGATTCTGTTGAGGTTTCGTTTGTCGATTCGTACCCAAAAAATATTCCCGATTCAGTTTATATTCAAAGGTTACAGGAAACTGAGCAGGTTATCGATCTTTCATACAATCCGGCGGTTTTGAGTTTTATAAAAATGTACACCGAACGAAAACGGGATCAGGTTGAACGCATGATAGGTTTATCGGAATACTACTTCCCGGTTTTTGAGGAAATTCTCGACAAATACAATTTACCACTTGAGTTAAAATACCTGCCGATTATTGAGTCAGCACTCGATCCGATAGCTACATCAAGTGCCGGCGCCCTTGGTTTATGGCAGTTTATGTATGGCACAGCAAAAATGTTAAATATGGAAATCACCAGTTTTGTTGATGAGCGCCGCGATCCTGTGAAATCGGCTGAAGCTGCTGCCATTTATCTGAAAAAGCTTTTTGGAATCTACAATGACTGGCATCTGGCAATTGCTGCATACAACTGCGGACCGGGTAATGTGGATCGCGCCATTAAACGGTCGGGCGGCAAAAACAATTACTGGGATATTTACTACCTGCTACCCCGCGAAACGAGAGGTTATGTGCCACTTTTTGTTGCTGCAACTTATGTAATGAATTTTTATGATGAGCACAATCTGACTCCCCGAATCCCGGCAATGCCTACTATGGTTGACACAATTATGGTAAACAAATACCTGCATTTCGACCAAATTTCGGCTACACTTAATATTGAAGAAGAACATTTAAAAGCACTCAACCCGATGTATAAACGTGGTGTTATTCCGGCTACTGAAAAGAAACCATACCCTATTGTTCTTCCGCAACAGAAAGCCTTTGAATTTATTGAAAAAGACACTGCTGTTTTTGCTTACGAACGGAATAAATATTTCCCCAATAATACCATTGTGAATCCGGCAGAAAAATCATCGGGCAAATTTGCACCGGCAGATATCGATGGAAAAACAAAGATTATTTACACGGTAAAAGCAGGTGATACAGTTGGAGGAATCTCAAAAAAGTATAAAGTCAGGGAAAGCGATTTGACATACTGGAACAACATCAGAAAGAACATGATCAGAACAGGTCAGAAACTTGCCATTTATGTTCCTGAGGGCAAAAAAGCGAAGACCGAGAAAATCACTGTCAAAACTGAACCTGTCAGTCAGGTTTCTGCAAAGCCCGACTCAGCTTCAACATTGGCAGAATTTGAGTATTATACAGTTAAACGTGGTGATACCCCAAGTGAAATTGCCAGGCAGCATGGAATAAATACTGATGAATTGATGTCAATAAATGGAATTTCGAGCGAAAGGGGTTTACAGATAGGACAGAAACTTAAGGTGCGCAAGAAAACATAATTTTGTTTTGTTCAGATTAACCCAGAAATCATTTTTGAATTAATCCAACAAACCTGGCCGCCAGATTTTTACGCGAATATTTTTCGTATGCTCCCGATTCAACTTCTAGTTTGTTTTCCTTAAAAAGCTGAAAATAGTTGTGCAAAGTTTCTTTTATTCCTTTTATATCCTGAAAATCCAGCGGAACACCTGAATTTGTTACTCTCAGAATTTCAGCGTAGTCCGCATCAGTAGGCCCAAGTGCAAGTATTGGGCGGCGAAGTGCCATGTATTCATACATTTTTCCGGGAAGTATTCCTTTTACATTAGGCGCATCGTTTAACGGAAGCAAAAGTACCTGCGATTTGCTTAACAGAACAAGCCCTTCTTTATGTGGCAGGTGATCAATTAAAACAAGGTTTTCTAAGAGGTTGTTTTTTTTGATATCGTTAATAATCGATTCATCAGTTTGTCCGATTAACTGAATGCGAAGAAGCTTTTTGAAATCAGAATCTGTTTCTGCTATCTGGTTTAATGCAATCCAAAGCGATGATGGGTTGCGGTCTTTATTAAAAGCACCAAAGTGAGTAATGGTAAAATTTTTGTCGGATTCAGGTTTCACAAAATCGTAATCTGTCGGGTCGAAACCATTATAAATGACTTCGATTTTTCTGTGGGCAATTCTTTCCAAATCAGTTGCACAACCCGGACTTACTGTAACAACATGATCCGCTTTATCCAGCACTTTCTTTTCCAGCCGGTGGTGTTTTTTGTCGGCCCATTTTGTTAGTCTAAGTTTATGATAAAAATCGATGTCTGTCCATGGATCGCGAAAATCGGCAATCCATGGAATATCGAATTTTTCCTTCAATCCTAAAGCAATTAAATGCATGCTGTGTGGTGGTCCGGTAGATATGATTAAATCGACAGGATTTTCTTTCAGATATTTTGAAAGATATTTTACTGAAGGTTTAATCCAGAATTTTCTGGGATCGGGGATTAAAAAATTACCTCTTACAAAAACCGAAAGCCTGCTTTTCCAGTTTCCTTCGCTGGCTTCAGAAATATAACCGGCCTTGAATTTAGCACCACTTTTTTTACCCGTCAGTTTTCGGTAAAATTCGTAAGGTTCCCAAATAGGAGTTTTTATTTCGATAATTTCAGGATGAATTTCTTTCAGTAAACTTTTATCGATTACAGAGGGATCGGGATTTTCGGGTGTGTAAATAATAGGTTGCCACCCCAGTTCAGGAAGAAATTTCGACATTTTCAACCACCGCATTACTCCACCACCTCCGCTTGGTGGCCAGTAATAGGTGATGATTAGTACTTTCTTCATTGTATAAACCTTACAATTTAAAGAATTTGTGATATTCTTAATAAAACCCGGAGGGTTTACATGTTTATAGCTATTACAAAAGAAATGGGTATTCGACCCCGGCCGGGGTCGCACATACATTAGCCATGATTTTCTATAAACATTTGATACCTCTGGTATCTATGGATATTATCAATTTACAATTTTGCAAACAAGCTTTTGTAGCTCACTTTTTTCCCAACGATTACACTTAAATCCTCAATTGCCACGCGATCCTGTTCCATGGTATCACGGTAGCGGATGGTAACTGTATTGTCTTCCAAGGATTGATGATCCACCGTTACACAAAATGGTGTTCCAATGGCATCCTGCCGACGGTAACGTTTACCAATCGAATCTTTTTCGTCGTACTGGCAATTAAAATCAAATTTCAGGTTGTCGATAATTTCGCGCGCTTTTTCGGGCATTCCGTCTTTTTTAATCAAAGGCATAACTGCAAGTTTTACAGGAGCCAGCATTGGCGGTATTTTCAGTACCACACGCATATCGTTTTCAAGTTGTTCTTCAAAATAAGCTGCTGAAAGTACTTGTAAAAACATGCGGTCAACGCCAATCGATGTTTCAACCACAAAAGGAACATAGGATTCATTAAGTTCCGGATCGAAATAGCGGATTTTCTTTCCTGAATATTTTTCGTGTTGTGAAAGGTCGAAATCAGTACGGGAGTGGATTCCTTCCACTTCCTTAAATCCGAAAGGGAATTTATATTCCACGTCAACCGCGGCATTGGCGTAATGAGCCAGCTTTTCGTGAACATGAAAACGATAATTTTCAGCACCAAATCCCAATGCCTGGTGCCAGTTCATCCGGGTGGTTTTCCACTTTTCGAACCAGTCGAGTTCGGTGCCGGGTTTAACGAAAAACTGCATTTCCATCTGTTCAAATTCGCGCATGCGGAAAATAAACTGACGGGCAACAATTTCGTTGCGAAAGGCTTTTCCAATTTGTGCGATGCCAAAAGGAATCTTCATTCTGCCAGTTTTCTGTACATTCATGTAGTTCACGAAAATTCCCTGTGCAGTTTCGGGGCGCAGGTAAATTTTCTGTGCTCCGTCGGCAGTAGAACCCATTTCAGTAGAAAACATCAGGTTAAACTGGCGTACTTCTGTCCAGTTGCGGGTTCCCGAAACCGGGCAAACAATCTCTTCGTCAACAATAATTTGGCGAAGTTCATCGAGATTACCGTCATTCAATGCTTTGGCAAAACGGTTGTGCAGTGCATCCCATTTCAATTGATTTTCGAGTACACGTGCGTTGGTTTCGCGGAATTGTTTTTCGTCGAAAGCCTCACCAAAACGTTTGGCAGCTTTTTCAACTTCCTTATTGATTTTATCTTCTATTTTTGCCAATTGTTCTTCAATCAAAACATCGGCGCGGTATCGTTTTTTCGAATCTTTATTATCGATAAGCGGATCGTTGAATGCATCAACATGGCCCGATGCTTTCCAAATGGTTGGGTGCATAAATATAGCAGAATCGATTCCGACCACATTTTCGTGAAGCAGCACCATGCTGTCCCACCAGTATTTTTTAATGTTGTTTTTCAGTTCAACTCCGTTCTGTCCGTAATCGTAAACAGCGCCAAGCCCATCGTAAATTTCGCTCGACTGAAAAACATATCCGTACTCTTTGCAGTGTGCAACCAGTTTTTTGAAAAGATCTTCCTGTGCCATTGTATAAATTTCAAATTAATGGGGACAAAAATAGAATATAATTGATTGTTGTGGAAGAAATGGTAAATTTTTAAAAGAGAAGTAACTGAACTACTAATCTACTTCTTCAAAATCGACATAATCACCTTTTGTTTTACTGCCATTTTTACCTGTTCTGTTGTTGTATTCAATAGTAACATCTCCCGGAGGCCGGGTCGATCGCTGACTTTGTCGCTGTTGATCCTGCATTTTCTGCTGCATGTTTTTTAACCCTTTGTCAACGAGTAATGGTAAAATATATCGTGCGAACAACCGTATTCCGTAGAAAATGAGAACAATGATTAACAAAGTTCTTAAAAATCCATTTGCCGATAAAATTATTAGTAAGTCCATCATGTAAAAAATGTAATCAAGGTTTTATCTGTAAAAAACCAAGCGCAAATTTACAATAATTGAAACAGTTGAATACAAAAATGGTTGTTTTTTGCTGACTGTTAAATAAAAAAGACGGGAATACCCGTCTTTTCAATATCAATTGAGTTGTATTATTTATATGACACATCGCCACCGCTTGATTCGTCAATATCTTTTACCTGCGGATTTCCGTAATACCTCACATCGGCGCCACTGCTGGCTTTTGCATAAAGTTCGTCGGTTACATTAACTGTTGCATCCGAGCCACTGCTTACACTTACTTTGCAGATTTTACTTTCAAGTTCGTGTGCTTTAATATCGCTTCCGCTGCTGGCTTCTGCTTCAAAGTTTTTGGTTTTGCCACTGATTTTTGCATCGGAACCGCTGCTTGTATCAAGCCATACATTTTTGTAATAAACATCTATTTCAACGTCGCTGCCGCTGCTGGCCCTCACTTTTAAATCTTCACCTTTCAGTGTATTTTCCGATTTAACATCCGAACCCGATGAAGCTTCAATAGCCTGAAGTTCTTTAACTGTTACGTATGCTTTACGGGTCTGATTGCCAGTATTCCAGTTAAACCAGTTGTTCGACTGTTTCATGTAAATTTTTAGTGTACCGTCTTTTACTTCAGTAATCAAATCGTCAATAATTTCATCGTCGGCAATAATTTTTACCTCTTCTGTGGTTCCCATTGTGATATACAAATCGATGCCGGTTGAAACTTTAACAGACTTAAAATTACTGACATTTCTGTTTTCGGTTTTATCAGAATTACCGTCTGCGGCTATTCCAATACCCGCCATGATACTTAATACAAGTGTGAATAATAGTTTTTTTGTTTTCATAAAAATTGATGCTTAATTGTAATTATTTATGCTGAATGACGCCTGTTAAAACAAAAAGTTACAGTGTTTCTAATTTTTAATGATATTTCCTCCCGACGATTTTGTTATGCGCAATGGGTTGGGGTCCCCTGAATAAAACAAATTTCCGCCACTACTTGCCTTTGCAGTCAACCCGTTTTGCACTTTTATCCAAATATTTGCACCGCTGCTTACTTTGGCATCACAGTTTTCGGCCAGTAAATCACCTGCTTTTATATTTGATCCCGAGCTGGCTTTCATATTAACAGATTTAGCCATGCCATCCAGAAAAATGTTGGACCCTGCAGCAGCCGAAATGGTAAGTTCGCCTGACTCGAGTGATAAACGGATATTACTTCCGGCAGAGCTTTTAATTTCCAGATTCCCGGTTTTTAGTGAATCCTCTGAAAAAATATTGCTTCCTGAGGTTGATTTAATATATTCCAAATCAGGTACAGTAACATAAACTTTATTCGATGTTGCATTTCTGATACCTTTTAACGTTGTAACTTTCAGTGTCTTGTCATCAACATATGTATCAATTACTTCTAACAGATTTTCGTCAGCTTTTACTACAACTTTTGCTGTTGTTCCCTGACTTATGTACACATTCATCCCCCGCGAAACGCTAATTTTGCTGAATTCATCCAGGTCCCTGGTTTCTTCAACTACATTGCCGTTTCCCTTGATTGAACCCGGGAAATAACATGAATTTAAAAAAGCTGTTAAAACGATAATAGAAAAAATGATTGCTGTTTTTTTCATTGCTCAAAATATTAATTTGGTTATTGTAGAAAATCAAAAATATACGATTGTATTCTGGAAACCCTCTTTTTTTCGTCGAATGATGTTTTTTCACCGGTAAGTGATATTTTTTGATTCGTATAAATCATTTATAATAAAGACATTATTACGTTTAATGATTCATTTATGTGCCTTTAATTTCAAAGTAAAACCCAAACTGCCCTAACTTTAAAGATATTTGATTGTTTAATAAATATTAACGTAACATATTGGAAATAAACGATACTGATAATCGGTTAGAATTTATATTTTTGGCACTTTATTTTAAAAACGAATCACTGAAAATTTATTTCAGGTTAAAAACAGAAATCATGATGAGGAAAAGAATTTGGATAGGGATTGCAATTATTTTAATTGCAGGGGTTGGTTTTTATAGTTTTACACAGGACGAGAAGAATTTCGAAGTTGCGAAAAATCTCAGCATTTACCACACGTTGTTTCGCGAATTGAATATGTTTTATGTTGACGAGGTTAATCCAAATAAGCTGGTGAAAACCAGTATAGATCAAATGCTTGAGTCACTGGATCCATACACTACATATATTTCGGAAGATCAGATGGAAGATTTCAGGTTTATGACCACTGGTGAATATGCCGGAATTGGAGCACTGATTAGCAAACAAAACGATAAAATTGTGATTGCCGAACCTTATGAGGGTTTTCCGGCACAAAAATTTGGATTAAAAGCCGGCGATGTTTTAATTGAGGTTGAAGGAAAATCAACATCAAGTATGAATACAGAAGATGTTAGTAATTTGTTAAAAGGGCCGGCAAGTAAAGCGGTGAAAATTAAATACGAACGTTATGGCCTGAATAAACCGGTTACCATTGACGTGGTACGCGAGAAAATTACAATCGATGCGGTTCCATATTACGGAATGCTCGACAACAATACAGCTTACATTCGTTTATCGAGTTTTACTGATAATTGCAGTAAAGAAGTAAAAGACGCATTTCTGGAATTGAAAAAAAACAATCCAAAATCGCTGGTACTCGATTTACGTGGAAACCCTGGTGGATTGCTGATGGAAGCTGTTGAAATCGTTAACTTTTTTGTTCCGAAAGGTTCTGAAATTGTTAGTACACGCGGGAAGGTTACCCAGTGGGATAAAGTGTACAAAGCAACATCTGCGCCCCTCGATACTGTTATAAAAATTGCAGTGTTAACCAACAGTGGCTCTGCCTCAGCCTCCGAAATTGTTGCGGGTGCAATTCAGGATCTCGATCGCGGAATTGTAGTCGGAACACGTACTTTTGGGAAAGGTCTTGTTCAAACTACCCGGGATTTAGAGTATAATACAAAACTAAAAGTTACTACTGCAAAGTATTATATTCCAAGTGGTCGCTGTATTCAGGCGCTGGATTACACCCATCGAAACGAAGATGGCAGCGTGGGTGTTGTACCAGATTCACTTATTACCGAGTTTACAACAAAAAAAGGGCGTAAAGTTTACGACGGCGGAGGTGTGGCCCCGGATGTTAAGTTCGAAAACGAAACCATGAGTAGTTTGACAACTGCCTTATACACAAAATTTATGATTTTCGATTTTGCCACAAAGTACTCGAACGAAAATGCTGCAATTGCATCTCCTGAAGAATTCGAAATTTCTGATGAAATTTATAGTCAGTTTATTGGCTTTGTAAAGGGAAATAACTTTACATACGAATCAGAATCGGAAGAAGAACTCGACGATTTAATTGAACACGCCAAAAAAGATAAATATTACAGCCTCGCGCAAAGTGAGTTTGATGCACTGAAAGCCAAACTGGCTCCCGATTTTGATAAGGACTCAAAAGCTTTTAGCGAAGAAATTAAAGATTTACTGCAGGATGAAATTGTTTCGAGATATTATTATCAGAAAGGCGCTATTCGTGCTGCAGTGCACGATGACGAAGGAATTAAGAAAGCAATTGAAGAATTAAACTCGGAAACGGCTTACGCAGGATATTTCAAATCGGGCAAGATAATTTCGGCAAATTAGAGAAATTAGCAAAACATAAGATGTTAAACGAAAAAGGAGGTTTTAGAACTTCCTTTTTTTATTCGCCTGTTAGAATGTTAATGTCTTTTTGAAGGAGCAACTTTTTTCGGTTTGTCCAGTTAAGCCAAAACAAAACGGCAATCAAAAATAGCGGACCGGAAATAATTAAATAAGTCGCAAACGGGAATTTCCCCCAGGCCATTACAATGTAGGCAATACCGGCCAGTGCGAAAGCAATTGTTCCAATCCACTCGTGTTTCCATGCAACAACCAATATCAGAATCAAAACGAAATTAGGGATCAGATGAATCATAAATCCACCCAGTTTTTTTATCAGATTTTGATCACCTTCGAAAACATCGAAAGCAAAAAGTGCCAGGAAAAGAATAAAAACAATGGTCAGTATGCGGGGTGTCCAGTACAAAGCATTTTTCATTTTTCTGGTTTTTTTAATTTGTCAAAAACAAGTACGGTTTAATTACATTAAAGTTTATAAATATTCGCGATTTTTACATTTCCTGATACTTGATACTAACAATCTCATATCGATGATTATATGAAAATATATTTTGCCGGTTCTATTCGAGGAGGTCGCGAAGATGCTGCACTTTATCAGCAAATTATAGAATATCTGAAGACTTTTGGTGAGGTTTTAACTGAACACATTGGCGACCCAAAACTCACTGATTTGGGCGATGACGGGCCAACCGACCGATACATTCACGATCGTGATTTGGAATGGCTGCAGTCAGCGGATGTTTTGGTTGCAGAAGTTACAACCGTTTCAATGGGAGTAGGATACGAAATTGGCCGGGCGGTTGAATCAGGTAAAAAAGTTCTTTGTCTTTTCAGACCGGAAATAGGAAAGAATCTTTCGGCAATGATTGCCGGCTGCCCAAACCTGGAATTGGTGAAATATAATAATACACTGGAACTGAGGAACGCAATAATCAGGTTTTTGCAGAATTAATTTTTGTAATTTTACAAACTGTAACAATTCTAATTGTAGTTGGTATGTATTTTATGCCAATTATTGTTTATGCCATGAAAAGATTTGCCACGGTAATCAACATATTTTTTATTTTAACCCTTTTATTTTTCCCTTTTCAGTCAAAATCGCAGGTTTACATCAACGAATTTTTGGCATCGAACACTGGTTCAACTGTTGATCCCGATTTTAAGGAAAGCGCCGACTGGATTGAATTGTACAATGCAGGAACTTCAACTGCAAATATTGGAGGGTATTTTTTAACCGATAATTTTAACGATTCACAAAAATGGCAAATACCGGCAGGTACTTTAATTGAAGCAGGTGGTTTTCTTGTAATCTGGGCTGATAGTCATAACACAGGATTGCATACAAGTTATAATATTTCGGCATCGGGTGAAGAAATTGCAATTTTTACGACTTCAGGAGAATTGATTGATTCTGTTTCTTTTGGTGTTCAGGAACCCAATATTTCGATGGGTCGGAAAACAGATGGTGGACTTTCGTGGGTTTTTTTCACGAAATCTACGCCCGGAGCGGCAAACAGCTTTGAAACATTTACCGGGATTACGCAAAATGTACCTCAATTTTCTGTTTTGGGCGGAATTTTTAAAACTCCTGTAACCGTCGAAATAACAAACACTTTTGGTGGCGAAACCCGATATACACTCGACGGCTCCGATCCCGGGGAAAATTCTTCGTTGGTAAACGGGCCAATCCAAATAAATAAAACAACCATCATCCGTTCCCGGATTTACCAACCCGGCAAAGTGCCCGGTAGAATTGTTACACATTCCTATTTTATCGATTCTGAAAATAAAATTGGTTCGTTACCTGTGGTTTCAATAGCCACAAATCCCGGAAATTTCTGGGACCCTGAAAAGGGAATTTATGTTCAGGATTTTAAACCTGAGTGGGAAGTGCCCATTAATATTGAACTTTTTGAAAATGATGGCAGCGATCGAGCCGGATTCAATCTGGCTGCCGGTACAAAAATAAACGGGCTGTATTCGTGGCAGTTGCCACAAAAAATGCTGGGAATTTATTTCAGAAAGGAATATGGTGAAGGGAAACTTGATTATCCAATACTTTTCGACCAGGTACGAAATTCGTACAACTCTTTTGCGCTTCGGGCATCGGGCAGCGACTGGGCATATACCATGTTTCGCGATGGAATGACACAGTCGCTGACCATCGAAAATATGGGTATTGATTTTCTGGGATTCAGAGCTGCGGTGCTGTTTGTTAACGGACAGTACATGGGAATCAACAACATAAGGGCGAAATTGGATGAGGATTTGATTGTTGGAAACCACCCACTGAACGGAGAGAAAATCGATATGATTGAAAACGAGAATTATGCCGAAGCCGGAACCCTTGATCAATATCTGGCCTTTAAAACACTGTATCAAAATAACTTATCAATTCAATCCAATTTCGATGCAGTGGCCGGTCTGATGGACATTGAAAATTTTACCGATTTTATTATCACCGAAATTTATTCGCAGAATACATCTGTCGATCATAATATAATGGCCTGGAAACCACAATCAGGGGGAAAATGGAAATGGATTTTAAATGATTTGGATCGGGGATTTTTTAGCGCAGGCAGTAATCTGATTAATTACTATGTCAATCGTGAAGTGTATCCTTTTAAAAATCTGCTGGGAAACGACGGGTACAGAAAATATTTTGGCAAACGACTGGCCGACCATTTGTTTACCACTTTTGATCCTGAACGGGTAAAAACCATCATCGACGAATTCAGAGATAAAATAAAAAACGAAATTCCCAACCACATTGAACGCTGGAAAGGAACCAGTTCGGATTATGGCAATCCAATTTCGTCGGTTGATTACTGGAATGGTGAAATAGATAAAATGAAAGCCTTTGCCGATGCCCGGCCAAATGCGCTTTTAAACGATTTGAGAAACTATGGTTTCAATGGAATTTCACCACTTACGGTTTCAATAACTCCTGAAAAGGCCGGAACAATAGATTTTAACGGAATAAAAATAAAACAGGCTTTAAGTCAGGGAAGTTATCCTGAAAACGAAGAAATAACGATGGTAGCTGAACCAAAAGGAGGATTCAATTTTAAAGGCTGGCGACGTTCGCAGGGTTTAAAAATTGTTGCAAGGGAAGAGTTTTGGAAATTCAACGACAAGGGAATTGAATTGGATAAAAGCTGGATTACCAATGCTTTTAACGATTCTGACTGGAGTGAAGGCCAGGCTGAATTTGGATACGGTGATGGAGATGAGAAAACAAGGGTAAGTTATGGTGGCAACTCAAGAAATAAATTTATTACTACTTATTTCAGGAAAACGGTTACAGTAGAAAGCGCCGAAAAGATAAAAGAACTTAAGATTAATCTGAAATGTGATGACGGGGCAGTGGTTTATGTGAATGGTACTGAAGCTTTTAGATCGAATTTGCCCGACACAGAAATTACAATGAAAACACTTGCTTTAACTACAATTTCGGGTTCAGCGGAAAGCAATTTTTCTACATTTACTGTTAATCCTCTATTACTGAAAACCGGCAAAAACGTAATTGCTGTCGAAAGTCATCAGGATTTTATTGTAAGCAGCGATATCAGTTTCGATCTGGAAATGATTTCCTTAAGCGGAAATGAAGATTTAATCAGTACAAATCCGGAATTGAAATTAACTCACTCAGTTGATGAAAACGTGACAGCAGTTTTCGAAAGCGATGGAAGTTGCATACTTCCTGAAGAAATAACAGCTGAAATGGTTTTAAAAAAAGACTGTTCACCATATCGTGTTCCTAACAATGTTTTGGTAAGTAAAACAGGCAAGTTGATTATCGACCCCGGTGTTGAATTGTGGATTTCTGATGATGTTTCGATTGATATAAACGGTTCAGTGGCAGCAAACGGAACAGTTGCGGAGCCTGTAATTTTCAGAAGTAATCCAAACAGCAAAAATCAAAAATGGGGAATCCTGAATTTTGTAAATGCTGATACTTCTTACCTAAAAAACGTTGTAATAGAAAATGCATCAAAAGGAAATCATCCCCAGCGCGAAATTGCTGCCATTTCAGTTTTTAATTCAGTATTGAAAATCGATGGCGCTGTTTTGGAGAATAATCATGAAAACCCTGTTGTTGCGCGTTATTCCGATGTTTCGTTAAAAAACAGCACTTTACATTCCGAAATTACCGGCGACCTTATCAACATAAAATATGGAAAAGGATTTATTGACAGTTGCGTTTTTACAGGGAATGAAATGCCTGACAACGATGCAATTGATTATGATGATGTGGAAAATGGAATAATCAGAAACTCTGTCATTCACGATTTCCTGGGATTTAACAGCGATGCAGTTGATATTGGAGAAAAGGCAAAAAATATTTCTATTGAAAATTTAATGGTTTACAATGTTGTCGATAAAGGCGTTTCGGTTGGTCAGCAATCGTCAGCGGCAATTTCAAATTCGGTTTTTGTGAATTGCAATATGGGTGCAGGATTAAAAGATTCGAGCCGGGTTACCATCGATCATTGTACTTTTTATGGAAACGGAACATCAGTGGCCAGTTACGAAAAAAATGCCGGAGATGCCGGTGGAAATGGAGTTGTAACCAATACAATTTTGTCTAATTCTTACGATGCTTCTTTTTCAAGTGATGCAATGTCATCCCTAAAAATATCTTATTCAATTTCTGACAACGATTTATTGCCAGCCAGTAAGAATAATTTGTTTGCGAATCCTCAATTTGTAAATCCGAATACATTCGATTTCAGGCTGGCTGCTGGTTCGCCATGTATTTTGGCGGGTACAAGCGGAAATATAGGCGCAGATCTTGTAATAAACGAAAAACCCAATCAACTGTATATTAGTGCAATTGCCTACAAATCTGATTTAGGTTCAGAAGTGAATGAATTTGTGGAGTTATCGAATTCAGGAAATACAGTGATTGATCTATCCGGAATGGAATTTACAAAGGGAATCACTTTCCGGTTTCCCGAAGGATCAAAAATAGAAGCAGGTGAAAAAGTTTATGTGACATTCAATAGCAATTCCGGTTTCTGGCTGAAAAAAGGGCAAATGGTTTACCAGTGGGAAAGCGGCCGCCTGGCTGATGAAGGAGAAGCCGTTCAGTTAAGAACTTCACAGGGAATTGTTATCGACCAGGTTTTTTATAATCACGATAATTCGTGGCCAACAGTTTCCGACGGTGAAGCTATTTCGCTTAAAGCCGGCAATCTGGATAACCATTTTGGCGAAAACTGGAAAGTTGTTGATTTGAATGTTTTGGTGTATAGTAAAAATACAATTGCAGGTGAATCAGATTTAAGGTTTTATCCAAATCCTACCACAGGAATATTGAATATTTCGGGTTTGAAAATGGAGGAAACAGCTTTGAACGTGTACAACCTCACCGGAGTTCTGGTAAAATCGGAAGTTGTAAATTCCACCCATTCGCAAATCAATCTGTCAGGTTTTAACCAGGGAATTTATTTGGTTCGATGCGGAAACAGTACTGAACGAATTGTGATAATGAAATAGGTTAATTGGAATTTTTACATTCTTATCAGTATGTATTTTAAGATTGCTTCGCTATGCTCGCAATGACAGATTTATGTAACATGTTAGTATTCAATTTAAATCATTTATACTGATCTCCTCAATCATAAAATGTGTAGAATGTGCTTGAGATTCCTCTCTTCGTTCGGAATGACAGAGGTTATGGTGTTTTGGGGGAGGAAAATGGGACGGCGAAGCCGTCCCATTTTCCTCCCCTCCATTTAATAAGAAATTGTCATTCCGATGGAGGCACGACAGAGGAATCTCATCCAGGGTGTTCATGTTTTTTAAGGACGATAAATCCGCTCCCAATGGCTTAGTATTTTACTGTTTGATAATGTTGTCATTGCGAACGAAGTGAAGCAATCTCATTGTATAGTAATAATCTTAACCGGCAAATCCTGCAATTATTTCGGTTTCTGTGAGGGTTTTCAAATAACATTCGCTTCAGCATTTGTTCCTTGCACACGGACTGTTAGTTACAAAGAATCCCAGCAATCCACCAAAGAACATACTTTTAAAAACATCTCCTGATGTGATTTCTGCCAATTGTTTTCCTTCGGTAAAATAGAAGAAAACAAGTCCGGCAACTGCGCCCAAAGCAATGTAAATCAACGTTTTTCTTGCATGTTTCGATTCAAAAGTCCGTTTTAGCCAGCTTCCTTCAGGTTTTATATCTAATTGTTTAAATTCCATATCATATTTATTTTAATCTCTTTACTTAATATGCTTATCCGTTTAAATGCCAGTAATGATTTGTTATTAATTTGACTCACCCTCTTCTCCCTGCCCGACTTTGTCATTCAGGCGGGCCTCTCTACGCGTAGAGAGGGACGATTCGTTGGCAGACGAATCAGGGTGAGTAAATAAGATTAAACTATTCATATTCAATATGCTAACTCGTTTTTCTAACAGTACTGGCATACTTCCGGATGTTCAAATTACTTAATACTCAATACTCACTTCTCTTTTCTCATATCTGAAATTTACATTCCGGGTAACCTTGGAATTCGTTTCATTTTTGAATTTTTATAGTAAAATCCCCAGCCCTTTTTTAGCGAGTGCCCAACAACCGGGAGCATTAACATAGTCTCTTTTTTTTCTGTCCGCGAAACCTAGGCTGCACCATCACCCGAATCCATCACACAAATAATGCTCACTTTTTCGACGTAACTTTTTGTTTTGCCCG
Organism: Draconibacterium sp.; assembly: GCA_041737765.1. Lineage (GTDB taxonomy): Bacteria > Bacteroidota > Bacteroidia > Bacteroidales > Prolixibacteraceae > Draconibacterium. Next base: position 25,763 of record JBGSRA010000068.1, read on the forward strand.
AGCCTGTAATTTGCTGATGCACATTATATACAGTACCATCGGTCATTATTTCTGCCATGTAACCTTGTTTTGCACCCCTAGCCGGACCCAGCAATTCGGCAGAATCACCAATGGCATAAATTTCAGGGTAGCCTTCAACCTGGCAGGTTGGCAATGTTTTTACAAAACCAGCATCACAAATTTGAGAAATGCCTCCGGATACCCACTTTGGTTACTTTAGCATAAGTTCCCCAGCCTCTTTTCATCCAATGTCCAAAAAACGGCATTGGAATAATAAACGATTTGTTTGTATTTCTGAAAACAAAAGCAGCGCCGTTTCCGGTGTCCATCACACAAAGGATGTGGGGCGACTCGTGGTAATGTTTTTTTGTTCCGTTACCAGTTTCGGTTACCTGAATGTTATGAGCAGCAACACGCCCCATTAATTCTGCTACATGGCCCTGCTTGGCAATCCACTCGGGGCCTTCCATGTGCGAAATATCGCCAATGGCAAACACATTCTGAACCCCTTCAACCTGACAATCCGTATCGATTTTAATAAAACCTGCTTCGGTAACCGGCAAGTCGCTGGTCTGCAAAACATGGTGGCCTGCCGATGCCGGAATAAACAAAGTAAGGTCTGATTCCAGTTTCGAACCATCTTCAAAAACCACTGCACCCAATTCAAATTCGGTAATTTTTTTGCCAAATCGCTTTGCTATGTTGTTTTGAGCAAACATTTTATTGAGCATGGGCAACGCACCTTTTCCCATTTTTGCGCCGGGCTCATCCATGGGTGCAAAAAAGGTGAGGTCGAAATGCTGCCGTATTTTCTTTTTCTTCAACAGGTTGTGAATGTTGAAGATAAGTTCAAAAGCAGGTCCACCACGCACTGCCGATTTGTCTTTCGGATTACCGCCAAAACCGATGGCAATTTTTCCGCTGCCTTTTTGAATTAACGCGTCAATGCCATCGCGGATGGCAACTGCAATTTCAGGTTTTCCACAAATCGAAAGTGAATTTTCCAACCCTTTGTGTTTCATTTTATCGGCGCCAAAAGCCACAACAAGGTAATCGTAACTCAATGTCTGACCGCTACAAACCACATTTTTTTCAGCGGCATGAATTTCCTTTACCGTATCGATAATAATTTCGAACGGATATTTCTTCTGAATTTTAGCTAGCGGTACTTTTACCTCGTCGATTTCCTTGATACGCACCGGAACCCAGATTGAAATAGGGTAGAGGTACAAAAAATCGCGGTCGGAAACCAGCGTAACCTGAAACTGCCCGCTTTTCTGCAACTCAATGGCTGTTTGAATACCTGCAAACCCTCCTCCCAATATTAAGACTCTCTTCATTATTTAGTTTAAATCTTTGTTTATCAAATCTTTAAAAAAATCACTTTCATGACAACCCTGCAATTCATTTACTCTTTCACCTTTTTCAAAAAGCAATAAAGTTGGCTCGGTTTTCACTCCGAAGTTTTTATTTGCATCCTTGCACTGACTGACATCGGCAATAAAAACTGCGATGGTCTGATTCAGATACATGGCTTCGGCTATTCTCCGAAAAGCACATCTTGAAATCTCATTTTCAGGATTATGGATTAAAAGTGCAACTTTGTCGTGCCCTTCCATCTTGTGCTGAAAATCGTTAAAAGAAAAAACATTTTGCATAAGTCATATTTTAAGGTTTTTTGAAATTTATTTGTAACACATCATTTTAGAAAGGCTTTCTCCCTTTTGTACACCGGCAAAACCACCACCCGGAACTAAAAAATCTTTCATCATTTACTCAAAAATTGAATGACAAAGATATTTGCAACTCAGTGTAGCAACAATTAAACAGAACTCAATTAAGTTGGATTCACAATTGAATTTTGATAGTAAAAAAGATGTCAAATGATAATCCTGAATTTTTATTCTGAACTTCTCAAATCTCAAATAAATCTTTAATACTCTGATAATAATTTCTTCCGCTGGTAATTTTGCTTTGGTTGTAATCATCTAAAATCATCACAAAACGGTTATTGAAATGTTTGTGAATTTCTTTAATCAGATTTTTATTTACCAGAAATGATTTGTGAACTCTGATAAACCAGGAGGGCAGTTTATCCTCCAGCTTTTTTAAACTCGAATCTAAAATGTGTGTCCTGGCATGTTTTGTAACAACGGAAACATACTTTTCGTCGGCAATGAAATAGGAAACCTCGTCGAGCCTCACGAAAATTACCCTGTCGCCAACTTTTACAGGCAGTGTTGTTGCTTCAGTTTTTTTGGTTCCGGTGGAGAATTGCTGAATGAGTTGCTGCAGATTAATTTGATTTTCATTTCCATTAAACTGATTCAGCTTTTCAACTGTTTTTGCAAATCGTTCTTTTGTCAGTGGTTTTACAAGATAATCAATACAATACGAATCGAAAGCCTGCAGCGCATATTCGTCGAAGGCAGTGCAAAAAATTACTTTTGGCGAATAGTCGAGTTGTTTTAACACTTCAAAACCATTCAGTCCGGGCATTTGAATATCCAGGAATAAAAGGTCGGGTTTCAGCAGACCGATTTTTTCCACGGCTTCTTCTCCATTTTCAGCTTCGCCAACAATCTCAAATTTTCCGGGATATTCCGAAATTAGTTTTTGCAGTCGTAAACGGGCAAGCGGTTCATCGTCAATGATGATGGTTTTACAAGGCGTACTCATCATTTAAACTGGTTTTTAATCGTTATTTTAAAGTGTTTGTTTTCCCCGTTTTCCCAATTGATGTAAGCATCTTTGCCATAAATTATCTCAAGTTTGTCGTTCAGGTTTTGTAAACCGTAACCGCTCACCGGTTCTTCCGGAAAATCGGGTCCGTTGTCAAAAATAGCAATTACCAAATCGTTTTCAAGCTGTTTTACTTCAATTGCAATTCTGCCTGCTTCTGTTATTTTCGAAAGCCCGTGTTTTATTGCGTTTTCAGCCAGCGGTTGAATTAAAAACTTCGGAATAAGTTTTTCCTTCACCGCTTTATCAACTGTTATTGTGTAGGTCAGTTTTTCAGCGAATCTTGTTTTTTCAATTTCGAGGTATTTTTTTACCATTTCCAGTTCTTCTTCCACCGTCACAAAGGTTTTGTTTTCCTTGTTAATCGAATACCTGAAAAGTTCGGAAAGTGCAACGGCCATATTTTCAGTTTTATCGGGATTAATATGCGCCAGTTCTGCGATTGAGTTTAGCGAGTTGTATAAAAAATGCGGATTGATTCTGGAGTGCAAAGCATTTAATTCAGCCTGATTTTTCAGCTCTTTCATTTTAGCCAGTTCCACATCTTTTAAGTTGACGATGCTTAGCATGCGGTAATTTAGAAAGTTGAAGAATACACGAAGAATAGCAACAATAATTGCAAATAAAAGAAATTCTAAATTGAAATTCAGCGTTGCTTGTGATTTTGCCATCCAGTTTAAATAAAAAAGGATTAACAAAATTCCTTTTGTGAGAACTAAAAAGACAACTGGGATAGAAATAACAGTTGTAATAAAAATAATCGTTTGTTTCTTTAAAAAGCTTTGGTTCTTATTTATAAAGAAACGTTCAGTGTAATATAAAAATGGGATGCCAATTATGCCAAGAATAATATATCCAAGGAACATTGTACCAAAAATTCCTAAATAATTAGAAGCTTTGTGGTTTACTAATTCTGGTAAATTAAATAACCAATAAACAAGGGTAATCCAAAATAGAACGGTATAACCAATTTTAAAATAGTCTTTTAGTTTGTTTGATTTTTTGGTGTAAATATTACTGGATTGTATAATATAGAATCCAAGTATGGAAAAGACAATCCCAAAAAGTGTAAAAATAAATTTTAGTGAATCGCTATATTTAAGGTTCCAATAATACAAATATCCATAATTTTCAATAGTATTTTCCTTTAGTTTTTTATAAAAATCATTGGAATAGAGTTTACGAATGAGATCCTTATCAATTTCATGAAAGTTAACATATTGGGGAATGTCTTGATAGTAAAAAATTCCTCCATAACCTAAAATATCAGTCTTCGGAGTGTACAAAAAAGTTAGACTTCTGATGGTATAATAATAGTAATCTCTTCTTTTTTCATCATATGAATTAATATAACGCAAATTATAATCTATCTCAGCACGCTTAATAATGCTATTTTTAAAGTCAAAATCTTGATATGCTCTCAAACCCAAACCCTCGTTTGGAGGTAATATTGAAATTATAAAATTAGCGTTGATATCAACAAGTTGTACCCTAACCATTTCAGTTAAAGTATCTAATTCCTCGATTAAACTTTTGAAAATTATGGAATCTTCATGATTTGGAATTCCTTTTAATTGAATACGAATATCATCTTCAAATCGAAATACTTTTGAATTTTTGCCATTAAATAATCGTTCGCGAATTACATTCCATGTGGTTTCTTCAATTGGATTTGTTTCCTGAGCCTGCGGAATATTAATTCCTGAAAGAAATAAAATGAGTGTGAATAACAACTGTTTCATAATTTTTGATTTTAGTTTTGATGTAAATAAACAGTGTTAAATTTTGGTGTTCAAGTATTTTCCGACGAAGTGCTGAATTTAGGGATTATTCTGTAAAATGGCATGTTAGTAAGTAAAAAGAGTCAATAACCCGTTCATTTCGTTGACGCTCTTCAACATGTAGAATGTGATTTTTTATCTAATCGGTTTTTACCTTTTCTAACTGCAGGATTTGTCCGGGATACGTCCCCTTTTCAGGAAAGGGGGTGGCCGACGCAGGAGGTCGGGGGATTACTTTTCGTTATGAATTTTTTACTTCTATCAACGAAATTCCCCTGAATCCCCCTTTTCCCAAGGGGGACAAAAAAAAGAGCCGGTAACCTGTTTCGGGAACCGACTCTTTAATATAATTAATTAAACAGCTTTTTCTTAATACCTCGACATCATAGCAGAAATGCCACCGCCGTTGATTACATTGGCAAAACCACGGCTTTTCAGCACCTGCTGAGCGTAAGCAGAACGAGCCCCACTTGCGCAATAAACAATTATTTCACGTTCCATATTATTTCCCAGTTCCACATTACCGGCCATTAAATCATCGAGTGGAATATTAATTGCTTCCGGGAAAGCGCCACTCCTAAATTCTCCCTGTGTACGCACATCAATAACAAGTCGCTTTAATTCGCTGTCGCTTACGTTTTTGTTGGTTTCAGTTTCCTCTGTCACCTTTTCACCGATACTTTTTTTATCGAAAGGTAAAATGTCCATCTGAATGTATTTGAACCCAACAGCAGCAGCATGACGTTGCAAAGAAGTGTGTCCGCCCGAAATATTGATTACTTCCTTACAGCCTGCACCCAGCAGTGTCCGCAAAGCCTGGTGTCCTTTTTTTCCGGTTTCGTCGTACACGAGAATTGGAATATCTTTTGGAATTCTTTCCAGATTTGCATGCATCATTTCGAGTGGTAAATGATATGAACCATTCATTTTACTTTTTTGGTAGGCAAATACATCGCGCACATCCAAAACAATGACCTGCTGTTTTGTTTCCAGATAATTATCGAGTTCAGAAACCATAATTGACGGACCGTAACCCGACATTTTGTTTTCGGCAACATAAGCAGCCATATTCATTGCATCGTTTGCAGTTCCAATGGGTGGCGAATAGGCAAAATCGATATCGGCAATTTCGCTGACAGTGAGTTTGGCAGCGCTGGCAGTGGCAATCACATCCAGACGTTTATCGGCGCCTTTGTAACCTGCTGTTTGTCCGCCCAGTACCACACCTGTTTTTTTGTCGAAAACCAGTAAAACACTCACGGTTTCTGCTCCCGGATAATACGAAGTATGATGTTCTTTGTGAACCACTACTGCGTCGGCGTCAATTCCTGCTGCCCGGGCTTGTTTCAGCGAAAGTCCGGTTGTTCCGGCAACAGCTTCAAAAACACGAACTACCGATGTGCCAATTGAACCCTGGTAAATATGTTTTCCACCCAAAGCATTTTCTGCGGCAATTCTTCCCTGACGGTTTGCAGGTCCTGCCAGCGGAATACGCACTTTTAACCCGTTAACCCGGTGCTCTATTTCAACCATATCGCCAGCGGCAAAAATATCAGGGTCAGAAGTTTGCAGCATTTCGTTTACCAGCAAACCACCTGCTTCGCCAATGGCCAAACCGGCGTCTTTTGCCAGTTGTAAAGTTGGGCGAACTCCTATGGAAAGAATTACCATATCGGCATCCAGTGTTTTTCCGTTGTCCAATTCTACAGTACTGGTATTTATTTTTGTTACAGCGGTATTCGTTTGAATTCCAACACCGTATGAACGCATTTCGCGTGTAATAAATCCTGCTGTTTCTGCCTCCATAATCGACATTACATGTTGCATTTTTTCAACCACATGTACTTTTAACCCTCTTTTTACAAGAGCTTCAACCATTTCAAGACCAATAAATCCGCCACCTACAACCACAGCAGTTTTCGGATTTTTGTTTTTCAGATGGCTGTCAATTTTGTCCATGTCTTCCAATGTCCATAAACTGAAAACATGTTCGGCATTTGATCCTTTTAAATCGGGTTGAATTGGTCTTCCACCCTGGGCCAGAATCAGTTTTGTGTATTCAAATGTTTTTTTCGAACCATCGCGGCTGTCAACAGTTTGTACCTTTTTCGTTTCCCGGTTAATGGCGCTTACAAGTGTATGTGTGTGAACCTCAACCTGGTATTGCTCATTAAAGCTTTCAGGACTCTGCAAAATCAATTTCGAACGGCTGTCAATGTCTCCCGCTATATAATACGGCAAACCGCAGTTGGCAAACGAAATGTCCGGTCCGGCTTCAATCATTGTAATTTGTGCATCAGGCGATAAACGACGGGCTTTGGCGGCTGCAGTTGCTCCAGCAGCAACACCTCCTATTATTACTATCTTTTCCATTTTTCTGTTTTTATTTTTAAAAGAATTAAATCTTATTTTGTAAACATATACAATAATCTACATATGTCGATGCAAAAATAGATATTTTCCCATATACCCGTGTTAATGGACATCAAATGTTAATTTATTGTTTTGAAAAGATGGTTTATAATGAATGGGGATTTTAGTCGTTACTCATGAATTTCCATTGAATTGCGCCAAAACTCCAGTTTTCTGAATTATGCAAATCGTCAATACTTCCTTTTCCATTTTCAACTTTGAGCATTTTTGTTGTGTATTCACCTTTTTCAAAATTGAATGTAGTTCCGTCGTCATCGTACAAAATAAATTTACCTGCAGTAGTTCCAAACACCCGAATTTCGAGCGGTGTATTTTTCACCCATTCCGAAGTTTGCCTGATTTTTTGAATCATCGGAATGATTGCCCCGTCCTTTGCGAAAACCGGAATTTTATCAAGCCCCGGTGAAACGGTTATTATTTCACCGTTTCCAACATATTCGCCTGTGTAAAAATCGTACCAGTTACCTTTCGGCAGTATCACATTTCTTTCACTTTCCATGTTAAAGATTGGTGCAACCAATAAAAATTCACCCATCATGTATTGATCTTTCACTTCTTTTTTCAAGGCTTCTGAATATGGATTTTCAGTTGCATCAAAATCTTTGTCAACCGTTTCAACATCGCTTCCAAAACCTGCTTCAAGGTTCATTGCACGAAAAGGCGGAGTGCCGTTAAAATAGTAATCAGCAAAGGTGGAATACAAGTATGGCAAAAGCTGCATACGCAAAAATGCTACCTCCTGACATTGTTTGTAAACTTCCGGGAAAGACCATGGTTTTGTTCCATCGGCCCAGGCATTTATCATTGCCAACGGCGAAAAACAGGTGGTTTGCATTCTTCGCAACCACTCTTCTCCTGAGCGGCTGGCGCGTACTTCGGGAGTCCACAACAATCCGCTGAACCCCGAATTAACCAGGGCAGTTATAAAATCCTGGTGATTGTAGTAGTCGTTGTAAATTACATACGGATACGAAACTGAACCTGCATTTGCAGCCCGAATCAAACCGTAAGTCCGTTCGTTTTTCTGCCGGTAAATCTCGTCGGTGAGTGTCATCATTTGCAATCCGTAGGTTTGCCGCATCTGTTCGCCGTCCAGACCCGACGGAAATTGTGCAACATCGGGCCAAAGCCATCGATCGTAACCATCCACTTCGTCCATTTTAAATCCGCTGACTCCAATATCCAACTGGTTTTTTACGAAATGTTCCTGCATAATTTTGCGTGCTTCCGGCATTGTATAATCGGGTACAATTCCGTTCCAAACCGTGTGAGTTCCTGAGTAAGGCAATAACTTGTCATACAAAACTCCGTCGGGAGAAATGTAAGGATTCATCCAAAGATTCAAATGAATTCCCTGCTGACTCATGTTCTTCGAAAAATCAACAGGATTTGGATACCGGGTTTTATCCCACTCAAAAGTGCATGGATACGATTTGCTGTGCCAGCCGGGTTCAAGTCCAACCACGTCGAGCGGGAAATCCTTTTCAACAAAACCGTTGATTTCGGTTTGAATATCAGTTTCGTTAAACAAAGTGGGTGTGCGGTGCCAGAAACCCAGTCCCCATTTGGGTGGCAAAACTCCGCCGCCGCAATACAAATTAAACCGCTGAACCACATCGAGCATATTTTCCCCTGCAAACATTATTAACTCAACACCGTCTGCCGGAATCACTATTTCAAGATTATCGGAATAAGGTTGTGATGACCAGGTTTTGTCAGTGTTTCGATCCTGTGCAGCGGGGGGATTTTTGCTGTCAACCCGCACTCCGGTTCCAACAAAAACATCTATGTAGCGCGCTGCATTTATCAGAACTCCATAACCTTTCGATGAAACAAAAAACGGGACGGGCGCATGTGTTTGTCCATTATCGTCTCCACCATAATGATCCACATGTAACCGCAAAATTTGTCCGCGCTGCTGAACGGTTTTAAAATTCAAACCAAACCCATAAATCTGTTCTTCTTTTTCCAGGGGAAACCGAATGTAGGTTTTCCCGTTTTTGGTGAAAGTTTTTATTTCTTCAATCGAAAGAGGAAATTGTTGTTTCGACTTTTTATTTAAGGTTTCGCTCCGGGGCGGTTTATTGGCAACGGTAAGCAGATTGAAATCCTCGGGTTGATTTACGGTTGCCTGCCAAATTCCCGGAAATGATTCTTTCCATTCAGGATTAAAAGGCTCAGATGATGTTTTTGATTTCTTTTCGCATGAAAGAAGAACAAACAACAAGATGAATGCGATAACTGGTTTTTTCATTACAGCACGATTTAAATTGGTTTTAGCGAATGTAGAAATTTAATGGCGATTTTATTAAAACGATTATCTGATAGTAAATCGATTTTGATAAATAATTTAATAATAGTTTGAAAATGAATGGTTTATTATTTTTACTCACCCTGATTCGTCTGCCGTCGAATCGTCCCTCTCTACGTGTAGAGAGGGAGAAGTGGGTGAGTCATTCTCCAGAAAAAAGTTACTCGTATAATTTGCACTTTTATTAATCATTTTACTTTACTCTTGTCTAATTCCATCTGAATTGTTGAAATAGATTTTATTCCTACTTTTAGCGAAAATCGACTAAATTAAAATTCAACCTGAAATGAATAATTCAATTTTTCTGTATCGGAAAGTAGTGCTGGCAGCCGTTCTGACATTTTTTGCAATTACCGGATTTGCCCAATCCAACTTAATTTCCAACGGGGGGTTCGAAAACGGAACCACAGGCTGGGCAGTTTGGGGTGCAACACTTGCTACCACCACCGACGCTCACTCGGGAAGTGCTGCGGCGAAAGTCAGTAACCGAAAAAATCCATGGGATGCAATAAATACCAATCTTACAAGTGTAATTAAAAGCGGGCAGGCCTACACTTTAAGCGCATGGGTGAAAATGCCATCACCTGCTGTAAATTTCAGGGCAACTATTTCTCTTAATGTTGACGGTGTTTCCACTTATCACGGATTATTGTGGACCAACAGTCCGGTAATTGGTTCGTATAAACAATACAGTGAAACTTTTACGCTCAACTGGACAGGAAATCTTGTTAGTGCAACGCTTTATTTCGAAAACGAAAGTGTTGGCGGTGTTTATTCCGACTATATTATCGACGATGTTCAAATGGTTGAATATCATACAATTCCTGACATTATTCAACAGGGTGCGGGATTAAAAGATATTAAGTCGTCGATGCTGGTTGGCGGTTGTGTAACAGAAGGCAGCAAGAATTATTTTACCAATGCGGCGGCAAAGGCACAGGTTTTAAAAGATTGCAATACGGTTACCGTAATGTGTTATCCCGGCTGGGGGCGCTGGGATGAAAAGTTACATCATGTTTATCATGTTGATGAATTTACAAACAGAGCCCGGGAAATGAAAAAACAAAACATGACAGTTACCGCGCACATGCTGCTGGGTTGGGACCAGTATTTTCCGGAGTGGTTTAAAAAAGGCGATTTCCCTGCCGATACGTTGGATGCCATTATGAAAAGCTGGCTGAAAGGAATTATTCAGTACAATGGAAACGACACGCTTGTTGATATATGGAATGTGGTGAACGAAGCAATAAACTGGGACGGGAAAGGTGGTTACTGGCCTTTATCAGCAGCAAATTTCAACAATGCCTGCGAATTGCAGCGAATGGGATTTGAACCTGATGCATCGGGATTGACAGGTACCAAATTTGTAAATTCCCAGCATCCGGTATATATCCGAAAAGCATTTGAATATGCACGAACTCTTACCAAAAAGAAACTCGAACTCCGCGATTCAGGATTCGAATTTCCTGACAATGGCGCCAAATACAACGCTTTTTATCAATTGGCTGTACACCTGAAAAACCTGAATGTACCGGTTGATGTTATTGGTTTTCAAACGCATATTGATTTGGAAAAGAACTACGACTGGGTTGCCTACACCAACAATATTAAACGATATGTGCAATTGGGTTACGAGGTAAATATTCCGGAAGTTGACATAGGCGATGTTGCCAAAAACTGGACCGAAGAAAAAGCTGAATTGCAGAAACGTCAGTATTACAGACTGATTACTGCTGCAATCAGGGGTGGTGCAAGCGATTTTCAAACCTGGGGATTTATCGACGACGGTTGGCGCCCGCAGGAAAAAGCTTTTCCCTACACCAATTCCTTCGAACCAAAACCTGCTTACTATGGAATAAAAGAAGCGTTGATTGACATGAGTTCAATTCTGTTCTGGGAAATGGACGCCCCGGCAAACAATATTATGCCCGATGTAATGAAATACAACAATTTCGGGACGATGAAAAATTTTGGCACCCCAGTTATTGTCACCGGTTTTAAATCAAAAGCCTTGAAATTTGATGGAATTGATGATTACATTTCAAGTCCGGTGCTTTCAGATAGCATCAATGCAGATTTTACATTTTCATGCTTCGTAAAGACAACTACAACCAAAGCCGGAATTATTGCCGACCTGGCATTTAACGAAAACCCGGGATTGAAACTCGGAATAAATTCAGATGGAAAAATTGTTTTTGATGGAACTGCAGCAGGATTGAATGAAAATTTAATGAGTGACAAAGCTGTAAACGACGACACCTGGCATTTTATCGCAGTGCAACGCGACAGCACTACTTATCGTTTGTATATCGATGATTCAGCTCCGGTAGCAGTAAAAACCGGAAAATTAACGAAGTTCAATCAACTTGTGATTGGTGCCGAACCAAATGGCAGTGAACCGTTTGAAGGAGCGGTGGATGAAGTTAAATTATTTGAGACAGCCATTGAAGAGACAAGTTTTATCCGGGGTTTTGTTCCGCAGGGCCCGTTGAAACTAACCTACATTTCGTCGCAACGAAAAATTTCGCTTAGCTGGAGCGACCAAAGTACAGATGAAGCCGGTTTTGTAATTGAACGAAAAACCGAAGATGGAACCTGGGGTGAAATTGGCAGAGTAGCCGCCAATAAACTCACTTTTAATAACGAAGCCGAATTGTTCAATACAAAATATTACTACAGGGTGAGTTCGTTTTCAAAATTTGGTAACTCGGTTCCAACCAATATCGTAACTTTTACCACGCCAGCCGACCCGAATACCGGAATTTCAGCAAATGCTGAAGAGAGTTCACTCAATATATTCCCAAATCCGGCAACCAATTTATTTGTGATGGTAACAAAAGGAAATGTGTGGATGAAGATATTTGACGTTCATGGAAAATTAGTGCTTCAAAAAAATAATTGTTCAACTTCTGAAACAGTTGATATTTCAGGCTTTTCAAACGGGATTTATTTTCTGCAGGCTTGTAACAGTGATAAAATAAACGTGGTTAAATTGATGAAGAATTAAAAGGATTTCGAACTTTATTTATACAAAACTTTATGTCAACACTTCTTCTCTTTTCAATGGTTACCATAACTTTAGCGCTGATATTTTATTCACTTGGAGTTTGGTCTGAACGCATTTCGAGATATTTAAAAAAGTGGCACGTAGTAACTTTTTGGATTGGTTTTACCTTTGATGTTACCGGTACGCTTGCCATGCATAAACTTTCAGAGAATCCCTTCAATTTAACTGATTTCCACACTTTAACCGGGCAAATCGCGCTGTGGCTGATGCTGGCTCATGCCATTTGGGCTACCCGCGTGGTTCGCAATAACAACGAAACGCTGCGGGTGAAATTTCACCGCTACAGCTTAGTAGTGTGGCTGATTTGGCTGATTCCTTATTTTGGGGGAATGATTGCCGGAGTGATGCGTTAACTCCATCTGTTCCAGTACATAGAATCCAAAATCAAATATCAGACTAAGTAACCTTCCATCAATTCTTTCGTTCAAAATCGTAAAAAAAGAGTTGAATGAAAAGGTTGTTTTTAAAAGTAACAGGATTGCGGTTCCTGTTTTTAATGCCTCCGGTTTTTGTATTTGTAGCCGGTTGCGGTGCACAGGAAAACGATTTTGAATACCGTCGGGCTCAAATGGTAAAAACTCAAATTGAAGCCCGTGGCATATCCGATCCGGGTGTTTTAAAGGCACTTCGGAAAGTGGAACGTCACCACTTTGTAATGCCCGAAGATATTTCGAGAGCTTACAACGATTATCCCCTCCCAATTGAAGAAGGACAAACCATTTCGCAACCATACATTGTTGCATTTATGACCGAAACGCTGAATTTAAAACCTTCAGATAAAGTTCTCGAAATCGGCACCGGTTCTGGTTATCAGGCAGCCATTCTTGCCGAAATCTGCGACTCGGTTTTTACTATTGAAATTTTTCCAACGCTGACTAAAAAAGCTCAGGAAATTTTCAATGAACTTGGCTACAAAAATATTTTGTGTAAAACCGGTGATGGTTATTTGGGCTGGCCGGAACATGCCCCTTTTGATGCCATAATTGTAACCTGCGCCCCGTCAAAAATACCTGTACCATTAAAAAATCAGCTTGCGGAAGGAGGACGGATGATTATTCCGGTAGGTGAGTTTCATGGCCAGTCGCTTGTATTGCTCGAAAAGAAAAAAGGAAAATTAAGGGAGGAAAAGGTTTTACCGGTGCGGTTTGTACCAATGATAAATGAGAAAGGGAAGGAATACTGATTTCAGTTATATAATTATTTGTTATTTTGCCCTCAAACCAAAAAACTTAAACAATGAAAATCAAAATTGCCCTTTTTATTTCAACATTAATCATCAGTTTAGAATGTTTTTCGCAGGAAATAAATCCGGCACGTCAATGGTTTATGTATCGCGGAAATTATGCCAGCGGAGTTTTGGATAATGCAAATCTGCCCGAAAAATGGAATGTCGAAACCGGAGAAAATGTAGCATGGAAAACAAAAATACCCGGATTGGGTCATTCGTGTCCGGTTGTTTGGGGCGACAAATTATTTATTACCAGTGCGGTAAGTTCAGAAGATAAAGACGATGTTACCACAGGAATTTATGGATCGATAGATCCTGTTCCCGATACATCGGTACATGAATGGAATTTATATTGTATTGATAAAAAAACAGGGAAAATAAACTGGGAAAAAACTGCATTCAAGGGAGTTCCAAAACAAAAGCGGCATCCCATGTCGTCGCATGCCAATTGCACCCCGGCAACTAATGGAAAATTTGTTGTTACATTTTTTGGTTCCGAAGGATTGTATTGCTACAATATGAATGGGGATTTGCAGTGGAAAAAGGATTTTGGTTTGCTGAAATCTGTATTTTTTATGGTTGAATCTGCCGAATGGGAGTTTGCAAGTTCACCACTCATTCACGATAATGTAGTTATTATTCAATGCGATGTTCAGGAAAACTCGTTCCTGGCTGCCTACGATTTAGCCACGGGAAAAGAACTCTGGAAAAAACAGCGTGATGAATACCCGGGATGGTGCACCCCGAATATTTATTTTGATGTAGATAAAACGCGGATTGCAGTGAATGGATTTAAACACCGAGGGGGATACGATTTTACAACCGGCGAGGAAATCTGGAGAATGTCGGGAGGTGGTGATATCCAGATTCCAACTCCTGTGGTTGGCAATGATTTGGTTTATTTTAACAGTGCCCACGGGAAAATTTCTCCGGTGATGGCCATTCACAAAAATGCAAAAGGCGATATTACACTTGCAGAAAATGAAACATCAAATGAAGGCGTAAAATGGTTGCATTTGCGCGGAGGTTCTTACATGGGAACAATGTTGGTTTACAATGGATATTTGTACAATGCAGCCTGGAACGGCAAACTTATCTGTTACAATGCAATCACGGGAGAGCAGATTTATTCTGAAAAAGTGGGCACCGGAAACAGTTATACTGCATCGCCGGTTGCTGCTGACGGATTAATTTATATAGCCGACAACGATGGTAAAGTTTATTCGGTAAAAGCCGGACCTGTTTTTGAAGTTGTTACAGAGAATAATTTAGGCGAAACCTACATGTCAACACCGGCAATTGCCGATAATTACCTGTTTTTCAAAACCGTAAATCACTTAGTTGCTGTTACGGGGAAAGCAAAAAACTAATTGGCATTACTTTAATTGATTTGGTATAAATTAATACCCTTCATTTTTATCCGGTTTATTGTTTATTTTCGTGACTGATTAAAAACAAACAAAAATTACTTTCAGTGTATTCTGTTACCGAACTTAATGATTTACTTGCTGCTGAGCTTCAAAGACGATCGGAAGATTTGAAAAAAATGAATCCGGCCAATTTGTATGATCCGGTTGATTATTCGCTCGAAATGGGAGGAAAAAGGTTGCGGCCATTGTTGTTGTTATTAAGCTGCAATATGTTTTCCGATTCGGTTGAAAATGCACTGCCAGCATCCATTGCTATTGAGGTGTTTCATAATTTTACTTTATTGCACGATGATATTATGGACAATGCAGAAGTGCGACGAAACAGACCAACCGTTCATAAAAAATTCAGCGAAAACAGCGCAATACTTTCTGGTGATGTTATGGCATTTTTGTCATATAGTTATTTACTCGAAAGTAAATCGGATAATCTGGTTGAAATATTGAATTTATTTACAAAAACTGCCATTGAAGTGTGTGAAGGTCAGCAGCTTGATATGGAATTTGAAAACAGGTTGGTGGTTGACGAATATGAATACATCGAAATGATTCGTTTGAAAACTGCTGTACTGCTTGCTTGCGCGCTGAAAGCCGGTGCTTTGCTTGGCAGTGCCGGACTTGACGTGGCAAACCAATTATACGAATTTGGGATAAATCTTGGACTGGCATTTCAGTTGCAGGACGATTTACTCGACAGCTTTGGCGCGCAGGAATCGTTTGGAAAAAAAATAGGTGGCGATATATTGGCCAACAAAAAAACATATTTGCTGATTAAAGCACTCGAAACAGCAACCGGCGAACTGAAGCAGGAATTAGCCGGTTGGATGAACAAAACTGATTTTAATCCATCTGAAAAAATAAATGCAGTTTTGAACATATACAACCAGTTAAATATTAAAGAACTTACACAACAAAAGGTTGAAACCTATTTTGAAAGATGTAATGCTGTTTTTGGACAAATTATGGTTACAGAAAGCCGGAAACAACCCCTTCATGAAATTAGCGGCAGCATGTTAAACAGGGTGTATTAGAATTTTCCTGAAAATCTAAAAAACATAGAAATTGGTTGGACAAACTAAAAACAATATTAAATTTGTTCGCAGTAAGACATGGTAATTAACCACATTTTTAAATCAAAGTAGTTTATGTCTAAAAGCATTGGTAAAATCATTCAGGTTATCGGACCTGTGGTTGATGTTAGCTTTGAAAGAGAAGCAGGTGGATTTCCTTCAATTAGTGATGCATTGGAAATTATTCGGGAAGGAAAGGAAGGTTTGATAATTGAATGTCAGCAGCATCTTGGTGAAAATACGATTCGCTGTATTGCGATGGATGCCACGGATGGATTACGTCGTGGAATGAAAGTTATAGCTTTGGGAAGCCCCATAGTTATGCCAAAAGGTGAGGCTGCACTGGGGAGGTTGCTGAATGTAATTGGTAATTCTATCGATGGAATGGAAAATCTGCCCAAAGATGGTTTGAACATTCACAATGAGCCTCCATTATACGAGAATTTAACAACTGAAACCGAAGTTTTATATACCGGTATAAAGGTTATTGACCTGATTGAACCATATGCAAAAGGTGGAAAAATCGGTTTGTTTGGTGGTGCCGGAGTTGGAAAAACAGTACTTATTCAGGAATTAATAAATAATATAGCACTTGCCCACAGCGGACTTTCAGTTTTTGCCGGCGTTGGCGAACGTACCCGCGAAGGAAATGACCTTTTAAGGGAAATGATAGAAGCTAATATTGTAGATTATGGTGAAGAATTTAAGCATTCGATGGAAAAAGGAAGCTGGGATTTATCAAAAGTTGATAAGGAAAAGCTCAAAAATTCCAAACTGGCAATGGTTTTCGGGCAGATGAACGAACCTCCGGGAGCCCGTGCCCGTGTGGCGCTTTCGGGATTAACCATAGCCGAAAGTTTACGCGATGGCGATGGATCAACTGAGGGCGGCCGCGATATACTTTTCTTTGTTGACAACGTTTTCAGGTTTACACAAGCCGGTTCTGAAGTTTCGGCGCTACTTGGCAGGATGCCTTCGGCAGTGGGATATCAGCCTACTTTGGCAACCGAAATGGGAATCATGCAGGAACGAATTACTTCTACCAAAAAAGGTTCAATTACTTCGGTTCAGGCGGTTTATGTGCCTGCTGACGACTTAACCGACCCAGCGCCTGCAACTACTTTCTCTCACCTCGATGCCACCACAGTTCTTAGCCGCAAAATATCCGAACTTGGTATTTATCCGGCAGTTGATCCGCTCGACTCCACATCGCGGATTTTAACTCCCGATATTGTTGGCGAGGAACATTACAACTGTGCACAGGATGTAATCATGCTGCTGCAACGCTACATCGAATTACAGGATATTATTGCAATTCTGGGGATGGATGAACTCTCAGAAGAGGATAAACTGGTTGTTCACCGGGCACGCAGGGTGCAGCGATTCCTTTCGCAGCCATTCTTCGTAGCATCGCAGTTTACCGGTCTGGAAGGAAAACTGGTTTCAATTGAGGATACGATTAAAGGATTCAGAATGATTATGAACGGTGAAGTGGATCAATATCCCGAATCGGCTTTTAACCTGGTAGGAACTATTGAAGAAGCAATTGCCAAAGGGGAAAAATTATTGTCTGAAAGTTAAAACAGCACATATAATTCATGTATTTAGAAATAATCACACCAGATAAAAAGATTTTTGAGGGCGAAGTAACCCTTGTTCAATTACCCGGAAGCAAAGGTTCATTTACCATGTTACAGAATCATGCTCCCATAATTTCAACCCTCGAAAAGGGAACAATTACTGTTAAAGATGTTGCGGGTAAAGAGTATTTGTTTGATATTAACGGCGGTGTGATTGAAAATGTATCAAACAAAGTAATCGTGCTGGTTGAATCGGCTTAGTAAAAATATTTGCGAATAAATAATCCCCGGAGATTCCGATCTTCGGGGGTTTTAATTTATAAATGAAGGTAAAGATTCTGATAATAAGGTTAAGTTCGATCGGAGATATTGTATTAACATCGCTGGTTGTTCGCTGTCTTAAAAATCAAATTCCAAATGCTGAAATACATTTCGTAACAAAGCAGCAGTTTGGTTTTATCCTGAAATCAAATCCATACATCGACAAAGTTCATGTTTTTGACGAAACTCTGGGTGAACTCATTCAGGAACTGGAAAAGGAGAAGTTTGATTATGTAATTGACCTGCATCACAATTTCAGGAGTGCACGGATAAAACGAAACATTAAAGCACAGGCTTTTTCTGTTAATAAGCTCGACTTGCGGAAAATGTTGCTAATCAGGTTTAAAATTAATCGTCTCCCGAAAAAACATATTGTTGACAGGTATTTGGAAACAACTTCAGCACTTCAGATTGAAAACGATGGTAAGGGGCTTGATTTTTTTATACCTGAAAGAGAAGAGTTTAAAATCAGCGATTTACCACCTACATTTCAGAATGGTTTTGTTGCATTTGTTATTGCCGGAACATACAATACCAAAAAATTGCCGGTTGAAAAAATATCAGAAATCTGTCAGAGAATCAATTTTCCGGTTATTCTTTTAGGTGGGAAAAGGGAATTTGTTGAAGGTGAAAAAGTGCTTTCGCAATCAAAGGGAAACGTATTGAATTATGCGGGTAAAATCAGTTTAAACCGATCTGCTTCCTTGGTTCGCGATGCAAAAGTGGTTTTAACAAACGATACCGGTTTGATGCACATTGCTGCTGCGTTTCAAAAAAAGATTCTTTCGTTTTGGGGAAATACAGTAGCCGATTTTGGGATGGTTCCCTACCAGCCGCATCCTGTATCACAATGCATCGAAGTTGAAAACTTAAAATGCCGCCCATGTTCGAAGCTGGGTTTTCAGAAATGTCCGAAAAAACATTTCAGATGTATGAACGAAATCGATACAGATGAAGCTGTGCGGTGGATTGAAGAGAATTTCTAAATGTGGATTTGATTAAGTCTGTTCAGTCATCCATATCCAAACCGGTAATGCCTGAATCTTTTTACCCTCTTTTTCAAACTGTTCCTGTTGATCCATTGTCAATATATATCCTTTCTGAAGATTTAATTCGGACATTGCTTCCAAAAGTCCATTCAATTCCCTGTCTAAGTTTTCAGGTGTTAATTCATAACAAACCTGCACGGCATATTCAACTTGCTTATTTTTAGAAACAATAAAATCACATTCCCCATTTTGTTGGTAATAATGAATCTCTTTTCCCATTCGTTTTAAATGAATAAAAACCTTGTTTTCAAGCAATCTTCCTTTGTCTTTTGAAAACGACATGGAAAGGGTGGCAATTAGTCCTGTGTCAATGCCATATATTTTTTTTGGGTTTTTAATTTGTCGCTGAAATGAATAGCTAAATCGGGGAATGGTAAAAAATAAAAAGGCATCTTCGAAATAAGAAATGTAGGTTTTTACAGTATTACCCGAACCGAGATCGAAACTTTTTACCAAATTGTTGTAAGAAAAAACCTTACCGATGTTGCTTGCCAGAAAAACACCTAACTCACGCACAATATCTGGGTTTCTTAACCCATGCCTCACAACAATATCGCGGTAAATTAAGTCGTTAAAAAGATTGATTAATACATCATTTTTTTTTGATGATAAATATTCAGGGAAACCACCCAACATCAGGTAGTCAAAAAAGTTGACAAGATTTGCGGTGGCCTCAGTATGATTCAAATATTCAGTAAATGAAAAAGGAAATATTTCGTATGAAATTTGTCTTCCGGTTAAACTCGTGCCGAGCTCTGCACTTAAAATCCGGGCATTCGATCCTGTAATTACTACTTTCCTTTTTTGATCGTGTAACACTCTTACATAACGTTCCCAGCCTTTTACGTTTTGAATTTCATCGAAGTAGTAAATGCCATTTCCACCATTGGCTTCAAAGATTTTTTCAAGTTTAAAAAAATCATTGACTTCAAATAATGATAACCTTGGATCTTCAAAACTTAGAATATTGGAATTTCCTTCCTTTGCTGTTAATTGAAACAGTACTGTGCTTTTTCCACACCTTCTTACTCCCGTCAATATCTTCACATGAGTATCTGAAAAATCAATTGTATTGAGAATTTCACGTGGAGTTCCGGGTGCGAGTTGTTTCAAGTAATTGTTTTGATAGTCGTAAACTTCTCTTATTTGCGATTCTAACATCATAATGAATTGATTTTCTGCAAATATACAAGGTTCTCATTAGTAATGCAAACTTATTATCATTACTAATGAGGATTATTTTTAATTAATATAGAAAAGATTTTTAACTGCTTCCCGTTTTATGAAACAATAGAAATGCAGGCTAAAAATCATCCAAACGCTTTCTCTAATCTTTCGAGCGCTTCAACCAAAATACTCCGGGGGCAGCCAATATTAATACGCAACCAACCATCGCCGCCGGTTCCAAAACGTCCGCCATCGTTTAACCCGACTTTGGCATTTTCGACGGTGAATTTCATCAGTTCGTCATTTTTCATTCCATATTCCCTGAAATCGAGCCATATCAGGTAGGTCGCTTCTGGTTTCATTACTTTCACTTTTGGCAGGTTGGCGTTAAAAAAGCTTTCCAAGAGCTGGTAATTTTCCCATAAATAATGAAGCGTTTGTTTCAGCCATTCATCACCGTGCGTGTAGGCGGCCTCCATGGCAATGGTTCCAAAAATATTTCCCATTCCCAAATGACCCACTCCGATAGCGCGCTCAAAACGCGCTAATTTGGTTTTATTCGGAATAATTACAATCGACGATGAAAGTCCGGCAACATTAAATGTTTTGCTGGGAGCCATCGAAATCATGCAGTTTTGCGCAATTTCCTCAGAAATACTGGCAATCGGAATGTGTTTTTGGCCATCAAAAATTAAATCGGAATGAATTTCATCAGAAATAATCATGATTTTGTTTTCAATACAAATGTTGGCCAGTTCAGTAAGTTCCTCTTTTGTCCACACCATTCCACCCGGATTCTGGGGATTGCACAATAAGAGCAATTTCGTTTTTTCGTCGATTTTGGCTTTCAAATCATCAAAATCAAAGGTGTAACGGCCATTTTCAATTTTAAGCGGATTTTCAATCATTTTTCGTTTAGTGCCTTTAACACAATCGAAAAACGGAAAATATACAGGTGGCTGAACAACCACGCCGTCGCCCGGTTTTGAGAATGCTTCAATGCCAAAAGTCAAACCTGCAACAACACCCGGACTAAAAGAAATCCACTCCCGCTGAATATCCCAGTTGTGGCGGCGTTTCATCCACCCTATAATCGATTGGAAATAGGATTCGCCCCTGAATGTGTAACCATAAATTTCATGTTCAGCACGTTCTTTAATCGCTTTTACAATAAAATCGGGTGTTTTAAAATCCATATCGGCCACCCACAATGGTAGTATATCACTTTTCCCAAAAAACCTTTCGCGGGCATCGTACTTTAAACAATTGGTTTCTTCACGAGGAACTATTTCATCAAAATTGTATTTCATGTTTTTTAATATCAAGTATCAAAATTTTTAGTATCCAGTATCCAGTATCCTGTATCCATTTTTTATCCAGCATCCAGTATCAAATATCCCCGCCTGACTGACGCAGTCGGGCAGGCAGCAACCAGTAACAGCTACATCCGGATTGGTTTCAAAAAATTCACTCCACCTTCCTTTTCCACTTTTAAAACAAAATTAAAACGATTGAGTGCAAGGCAAAGTTCAAAATCGGCCTGGGGCGACCAGCTTTGTTTATTGGGATCGAAAAAACGTGCACCTGAACCTTCTTTAATGATTTGTACCATTTCCTGAAAATTATTTGACTGTCCAAGAAGTTCATTTTTAATGTATTCTGCACACAGCGTATCTTCATCAGTTGGATATTCGCACGCATAACCCATGCAAACCAACGAAACGGTTTCAGGCTTTTTTTGTTGGATGTATTTTACTATTGCACCTGCATTTACAAAACTTCCAGTAATTATTTCATCCGCATTTTTTGCATTTGCAATACCCTGTGTTCCGGAACTGGTAGTATGTACAATAATCTTTCCGGTTAAATCTCCGGTAAGTAATTGTGACGGAGAATTACCAAAATCGAATCCTTTGGGTTTTTGTTCATTTCGTTCGCCAATCAGCACAAAATCAGGGTTTTGGTGTTTGATTTGATAAGCCAGTTCAATTTCTCCGATAGGAAAAATTCTGGATGCACCACGATCATAAGCATAACATGCCGTCGAAAATGCCCGAAAGACATCGATAATTACGGTTAATCCTTTCGCATCTCTCGCACCATCAAGCAATTGCAGGATTTTTATTTCCATGAAATTTTTTTTCGAAAAGTAAATAAAAATTATTTAACATATACGATTAGAAAACGGCATGGTTATTGTAATTTATATATATAACATTGTAATGTATTGAAAATAAAGTAAATATAAAATATTAAATTTTTAAAATGAAGACGAAAGGTTAAGTTTACAATAACATTATATAAATTTAACACATGTTGTGCAGCATAAATCTAAAATACCTTGTATGTTTGTCTCGTCATTCACGTTAAACTTTAAAAATGTGTAAAGATGAAAACAAGTAAATTTTTATGTACAGTAACAGCGGTGGCGATTGTAGCAATTGCAACTGCAGTAGAGAGACCAAAAATGGATGTGATACCGTTAAATGCCAATCAGGCAAGAATATCGGTTACTAACGAAAATCCGGCCATTTTTGAAATGAGCATTGAAACTCAAGGTGGTGAAATGGTTTATTATAAACAAACCACAAGCTCATCGACTGAGTATCAGAAAATTTTTGATTTTGCAGAACTTGAAAACGGTAAATATGTATTGAATCTGAAAGTTAACGATACAAAAGTAATCCGTGATTTCGAGGTTCGCAATGATAAAATTGTAGTGGGAGATTCTAAATTGAGAATTGATCCTTACTTTTTGTATAAAGATAATCAACTGAAATTCTCGTATCTGAATTTTGATCAGGAGCATTACACCATGTATATCTTTAACAACGAAGGGTTGTTTTTCAGCAAAAGAATGGGAAAAGACTTCTCGATGCAGAAAGGATTCGATCTTTCAGGCCTTGGTGAAGGTGATTACAAAGTTGTTTTGAGCAGCTTGAATAATGAATACGTTTACAGATTGGTAAAATAGGATTAGAAAAGGAAATTTTTTAGAAAAGCTCTGCTGATGCAGGGCTTTTCCTTTTTAAAAATGTTTTCACCCTCTGCAAAAAGCCGTTCATTATCCAAAATCAGTTGTTCATTGAAATTAAGTTTTGACTCTGTAACACAGCGAATAAATTTGTGTCATAATGTAGAACAATTAAAGAAAACAGTTATGAAAACAAAAAATTGGTTATTAACAACATTTGCATTATTTATTGCAGTAACGGGGTTTACAACTGAAACTCCAAACATGAACATCGTTACCAGCGATGTAAACAAAATTCTGGTTTCGTTCGAATCTGTAACACCTTGTGTGGTTGAATTGACCATTACCGATGAGGATGGTGGAATTGTACATTACTGGAAATCTGAAACTCCTGAAAACATTGTAAATCAGCGGCTAAATTTGTCTCAATTGGGCAAAGGAACTTTTAATGTTACCATGAATTATGGTGGAACAAGCATTAACAGGGAAATTAACATTACACGGAATGAAATAAAAGTTGGAGAGCAGGTTAAATTGATTGAGCCTTACTTTTGTTTTAAAAACGACAGATTGAATGTTTCGTTCTTAAATGTTACCAGCAAAAAAGTTTTTCTGAATGTTTATAAGGATGGTGAACACTATAACGGGTTTCTGCTTGGCAAAGACTTTGATATTCAGAAATCTATCGATTTCTCAATGGCTGAAAAAGGAAACTATGAAGTGGTTCTTACCGATTATTTTAAAGAACATCATTACACGGTAACTAAATAATAATTTTTAGCAAATAAATGGAGGCTGTCTAAAAATTGAGGCAGCTTCTTTTTTGGAAGAAAGTATTAGCTCCACTCTCTCCCCGAATGATGCCGATGGTAATCCTTTCACAACTTCCAATCCTGTGGTGGTGGAAGCTGCTCTGGCTCACATCCGCTAGGTGTTGAACGAAAAGATTGCAGAGGCAGTATCTGAAATCAACTTTAACGTTTAAAGAAAGAGGTGTCCGTCAGCTGACGGACCCTTTTTTTGGTCGTTCTGCTATTATAACCTTCTCATTAATAATAGATTTTTAAAAGCATTTGTAGTATTCTAAATTTAACTTACAATTACACTAATCCTTGATGCATCGAATACTAAATCCATTTTCTTTTTCCTGTTTAGTTCTATAAACTCCGCTAACATTACCATTAAGAATTTCTCGGTTCCATGCTTTACCTTTATTAGCATCTGTCGAACTCCAAAAATCTGCAGCAAGTCCAAGTGAAGGTCGAATAGTTGACAATTTCCACCCAGCAGGAAGTGCAGAAAATCCTGAATTATTTTTTATATTAGAATGATTCCAAAATCCATGGCTAATTTCCTTTTTAACAGCTTCTTCAAATCCATTAATTTCCTTTTTAGTAGCTTCTTCAAATTCTTTAATTACCTTTTTAGTAACATCAAATTCTTTATTTTCCTTTTTAAGAGCTTCTTCAGTTTCTTTAATTCCCTTTTTAAGAGCTTCTTCAATTTCTTTTTTTTCCTTTTTAACAGCTTCTTCAAATTCTACTAAAACAGAATTTTGCCCTTCATATTTAACTTTTTCTAAATTAACTGAATCTATTTGACCTTTTAAAAGCTCTTCAACAACTCCTCTTCTAAAAATCTTTTCTTTTTCCACATCCGAATTAGCACCTAATGTTTTTTCTAATTTATTCCATTCTTCATCACTCGGTAAATGCCAACCACAAGGGCAAATACCCTGCACTTTGCTTGTACTGGAAATTCTATTCACCGAATCTCCCATTGCTGCTGGCCAATTATATAATACTCCGAAATAATAATAAATATTAAATTCAATTTGTGTGGGAGGTAGTGATATTTCTATTCGTTCCACTGAATCTTGCACCACAAACTTCCATTCTGGTGTCTTTGGCCCTACAAACGGTTTTTTAAAATGGTTTTTGGCTTCTTGTACATCCGTACCATCATAGCTATGAACATAATAGTGTGGTTCAGTATCAGACATATCTCCACGCCAAGAATTAACACTTGGTAGATAAGCTAAATTCTCGGCCATCCATACCTGATTTCCAATTTGTACCCATTTATATTTATGATTATCACGTTCGTCAACGAAAGTTCCTTTAACTTGTGCAAAAGCACTTAGAAAAAACAAAAAAGGGACAACGGTAAAGATTGATTTTTTCATAACTACATGCTTTAAGGTCGTGTATTTAAATAAAAACAACACTAAAATTATAAATAATTCCCACCAAAACCAAGAAAGCAAAAACCTCTCAAAAAAGAGGCGTTAATTTTCATATTTGGTAAACGAATCTTAAGTGTTATTACCAATGATATCCAACGGATAACACAGAGACACCTCCTCCTAGCTTTGCAGATATATCGGCAATATCAGATTGTACAAATGAATAGCGATATAAATAGCCAATGCTGAAATGATTTTGGATAGGAATATAGAAACCTGAATCAGCCATAACACCAACTCCTGTACCACTATTATTTCCAGCTAATCCTTCAACGTGTGCATTTATAACTGAGCATCCTCCAGACAGATGAAGTTTAATTGATTTACCCCACTCTTTTCTAACTCCTATATTAAATTCATTTGTTTGTCCCACGTTTTTTAAACCTAACTTAATTTTTTCATCTCGACTCAGAGTAAAACCAGTAAGAATATTTACAGGCCACTTATTAAATCGAAAGTCTGCTTCAATGCCATAAACCATCTGTCCAGCTACAAAACCCCAATTATCTTTGTTGAGCTGTTTTGTTCCAACAATAATTTTTAGATTGGTATTCCAGTTGTCTTCATTAGTTTGAGCAGTGACTGGCTTTAATATTGAAACTATCCATATTAATGTAATTAATTGTATTGCTACTTTAAAAAATAGACTTTGACTAGCATATATAAAGTTAGTAATGTTGTAAATCATGTTAACAGACTCAAAAGTTAAAAAAGGTCAGACCCAAGAGTTTAACTCTCAGGCTTATTATATTCTAATGTTCAACAAAATCTTCAAGCCAATTTATAACATCGCCAAACGGTACATACTCTCCATTTATTTCCATTGTAGATGTCCTTTCTTCTTTGCCGCATGGTCTAGGACTAGAGCCTTGGAAAGTTTTTGATGCTAATATTTTTCCAGTTCTTGCTTCTGAGAGCTTGGCAGATACTTGCCACACGTTTCGATTAATAGTAGTGAATGATGTTAAGATATAAGTACAAGTTTCCACCCTGACTAAGGTTTGTGCCGACAAACATGCCACAAGCTCAATTTCATTCTCTGAGTTTGCCCACCAATCATCAGGAAGGTCATCTGACCATTCGTGCAAATCACCAAAAGTATTTAGTAGGACAATTGGATGAATTTTATCGTGCCCTTTATAATTTGCAGCGTTTACATTCGCACCACCACTACACACACCAGAGAACTTTTCCATGATGGAAGGGGTGTATAAATCACCCATAAAATCGGCATCTTTTGCTATTATACAACTTGAGAGTAAAACCATAAATGACAGGATGGCTGAGTATAACTTTAAATTCCTAATTAAATTCACAAGATCAACCATAACTCAAAGTTTTCTTAAGCCCACAACGCATCCAATTAAGAATGCAATTCCAGCCCATTTTAATGTGGTACCAATATTATCAACGCCTGTACCCGATAAAAAACCATAAATCCCAGATATTACTAAAACTGTACATCCGAAAGAGAGTCCATCCATTAAGCAAAAATAAAGAATCCTTTTAGGTTGAAAACGCGGTAAATTATTTTTTTCCTTCATGTTTTACGCTTTGAGTTAATTTTTGGTTTTTAAAGAACATTAATTCCTTTTTATCTTTAGATCTTTTAATATTTGTTCTGTTTGATTTTTAATTTAGTTAAGTAAGTTTTTTTATAAATAAGAGATAATTATCATCAATAAAGTTGTTTTTACGATGATTTTAATGAACTGTTACAAATATTTGAGTATATGATTTTGTATGATAAATAGTAATATTGATGTCCATCTTATACTTTGCTGAGAGGTTTAAGCATTAAAATCAAAATTAATTGATTATTAATTTTATTGACTTTAATTTATTTCTGTTTTAAACTATTTTAATCCTTAAAAGTCAAAGTCAGCGTTATAAAAATTGTAATATATTCAACAGTGCAAATAAAAATCGAAAATCTTAATAAAATTTACAAGGGGGGAAGCTACGCGTTGAAAAACCTGAACCTCGAAATTCCCAACGGAATGTTCGGGTTACTTGGTCCAAACGGTGCGGGAAAGTCAACACTTATGCGAATTCTGGTAACTTTAATGAAACCTACCAGTGGAAAGGTTACAGTGAATGATTTGGATTTGGCAAAAAACCGGCGCGAAATCCGTTCGATGCTGGGATACTTACCACAGGATTTCAGCTTTTTTTCGAAACTGAAAACGTATGAATTTTTAGATTATGCAGCCCGGCTGTCGGGAATGAAAAACTCGGCAAAACGGAAAACAGCGGTTGAACAGATGCTCGAAGAAGTTGGTTTGTTTGAGGCCCGCGACCGGAATGCCAATAAACTTTCGGGTGGTATGAAACGCCGGTTGGGAATTGCACAGGCATTAATAAATGATCCGAAAATTATAATTGTTGACGAACCAACCACCGGACTTGACCCCGAAGAACGCATCCGTTTCAGAAACCTGCTTTCAACAATCAGTACCCGCGATGTAATTATCATCCTTTCGACCCATATTGTTGGCGACATTTCGAGTACCTGCGACAATATGGCACTGCTGAACTCCGGAAAACTTGCTTTTTCAGGCTCGCCGGAGCAATTGGTAAAAGAAGCGGAAGGCCATGTTTGGTTGATAAAGGCTACAGAAAAAGAGTACCTTGAAATAAATGAAAAATATCCAGTGATTTCGACAATTCCAATAGATGGAGGTTGGGAAGTGCAGGTTGTTGCCAGCGATATAAACGGATATTACGGAGAGCCAATTAAACCAAATCTTGAACATGCCTACGTTCATTTTATGGAGAATAAATTAAATCAGTGGAGCAAAGTTTAATCAAATTAAAATTTAAAAATGATATCATTTCACAATATTCTGTCGATAGCCAAATACGAACGTAAAACGTTGTTAAGAAGCTGGTTTTTCAGAATCTTCAGTATTCTTTCACTTTTTGTTCTTTTCGGAATGAATTTCGGGATGATAATTGAAGGTGGCGGTGCAGAAGGCTGGGCAATCAGGGCAATTCCAAGTGCTATTCCATATTTTAATCTTTTAATTTTAAACGTTGCGCAAGCTATAATTGCAGTTTTTCTGGCTTCCGACTTTTTAAAACGCGATAAAAAACTCGATACAACCGAAGTTATTTACATGCGTTCGATGACCAATGGTGAATATGTAATTGGTAAAACCTGGGGCAATCTCCAGGTATTTTTAGTTTTAAATGTGTTGGTAGTTATTCTGGCACTTATTTTTAACCTTTTGGCAAAAGGTACATCAGTTAGTTGGGAATCATATGGAATATACCTTGTCGCGATTAGTGTGCCAACATTGATTTTTATCATGGGGCTTTCGTTTTTAATGATGAGCATTGTTCGTAATCAGGCAATCACTTTTGTGCTAATTCTCGGATATATCGGAATAACACTTTTCCTGCTTCAAGCCAAGTTTTATTATATTTTCGATTACATGGCGTTCAATATACCAATGCTAAACTCTGATATAGTTGGTTTTGGTAACCTCGAAACAATTATCATTCACCGCGGTATTTATCTTACTCTCGGACTTGGTTTTATATTTGCCACCATTTTTTTATTAAAAAGGTTACCACAGTCAGAATCTACCACGTGGTTCTCCCTTGCTTTCAGTATTATTTTTATTGCTGGCGGAGGATATCTGGCCTACAATCATATAAACAAATTCAGGGAAATTGAAAAATACAGAACCGAAGCGGTTGAGTTAAACAATAAGTACGTTGAAACAAAATTGCCCTCAACACTGGCACAATCAATTACTGTTCAGCATAAATCGGAAACGGTTGAGGTAACATCGGTAATGACATTGAAAAATGAGACAACCGAAACATTGCAAAAACTAATTTTTAGTTTGAACGACGGATTGCAAATCAGTAGTTTAAAACTTAATGGAACTGAAACTCCATTTTTACGTGAAAAACACATTGTTATAGTATCAGATAAAGTGAACTTAAACCCTGGCGAAGAGACAAAAGCAGAGTTTACCTATGCCGGAAAAATTAATGAAGCTCTTTGCTATCTCGATATTGAAGAAGAAGTTATACAGGAGAAATACGGGAAATTTGTAATTAATGTCGATAAAAGATATGCATTTATTACACCCGGTTATTTGCTTTTAACACCTGAAGCCAACTGGTATCCGAAAACAGGTGTTACCTACAGTTCGGCAAATGTGGGCTGGTACCAGCCACAGTTTATCAATTTTAACCTCGAAGTAAAAACTACCGAAGGATTAAAAGCCGTTTCTCAGGGAACAGTTAAAGAAATTTCAGCAGGACATTTTACTTTCGAAAATAAACATGCTCAAACTCAATTAACCCTGGCAGTGGGTAACTACAAACAAAAAACACTTCAGGGAAAAAATGTGCAGTTTGGAGTGTGGTATATTGACGGACACGATTTTTTCTCAAATTCATTTAAAGAAATAAACGATACCATTGCAAATGTGGTTAGCGAACGATTCGAGGATTTTAAACGCACCTACAAATTAAATTATGCAAGCGATCAGCTTTCGCTGGTTGAAGTTCCCGCCCAATTTAAAACCTACAAACGTGCATGGGCATCAACACAGGAATATGTTCAGCCCGAACAGGTTTTTATCCCCGAAAAAGGATTTATGATAAGGGCTGTTGATTTTGAATCTCAAAAGAAAAATATGCAACGATGGGGTGGTGGCGATAACGAAATGACACCGCTTGATTTGGAAATGCGTGTTTTCGGCGATTTTCTGAGCACATTTACATCAGAGCAGGAACGCAACTGGAGAGGAGGACCCGGAGGTGGAACACAGGTATCGACTTTAAGTCCGTATTTTATTTTCCCGATGTTGTACAATTTTCAAAACAACATACAAAGCGATAAATGGCCTATTACAAACCGCATTTTTGAAGCTTACCTGAAAAACCAGGTTACCGATATGCGTTCAGTATTCATGAGCAGCATGCAGGGTCAAAGCGCTGACGAACTTGCCAACATTGCACTTCAGGATAGTACTTTCCAGGAAATACTTGCTGATCCAAAGCAAAAATCAATTATCGAAAACGTAATTAAACTAAAAGGCGATGTTTTGTTTTCGATGATTGAATGGAAAGCCGGACAGGAAGAGTTTCAGAATTTTTTGAGGAATTTGCTGAATGAGTACACCTATAAAAATATAACGTTTGAAGTGTTTTCTCAAAAAATTTACGAGGAATTTAATCTCGAACTGATTCCGTTGATGGACGAATGGTTTAAGGCGAAAACATTGCCCGGATACTTATTTTCGACCATTAAAGCTGTTAAGGTAAAATCGGAAGATAAAATGCAGACAATGGTAACTTTTAAAGTAACCAATTTTTCAGATACCGAGGGTCTGGTAAAAGTATCATTCAGGCTGGGTGGCGGTGGAGGTTTCGGCGGTGGCCGCGGCGGTGGCATGGGCGGAAACGATGTTATCAATAAACTGGTTTATCTTGAGCCACATCAATCCAAAAATCTCAGTTATCTGTTGAATGTCGATCCTAGAATGATTATTCTCAACACAATGACTTCAAAGAATATTCCGCAAACCATGATGACGAATTTCAGGGATGTAGAAGAAGATACCAAGGCAATTCCGGTTGAAAGTGAAACTATTGCAGATACACCTGTACAAATGTTTTTACCAAACGAGGTAATTGTTGACAATGAAGATCCTCAGTTTGTAATTACAAAAGATGATTCTCAAAGTTTGCTTGAAAAATGGATTTTCAAGGAAAAAAAGGGTCAAAGTAAATATGCCGGAATGAATTACTGGAGACCACCAACAAACTGGACTGCCATCACCAATTCCGATTTTTACGGAGAGTATGTCCGCTCTGCCTATTATATTAAAGGAGGTACCGGCGATTTAAAAGCGCAATGGAATGTTCCGCTGAAAAAACCGGGTTACTATGATGTTTACATACACATGTACAAATCACGCCAAATGAGAAGAGGACCAGGAGGTGGGGGAGATTTTAACGAAGACAAGGGTGAATACCATTTTTTTATTCATGGCGACGAAGGTGCACAGGAATCGACACTTGACAGTCAAAATGCCGAAGCGGGCTGGAATCACCTTGGTACCTATTATTTTACTTCGGATACAGCGTTGGTTGAGCTTTCGAATAAATCGACACTTAGAATGATTTTTGCCGATGCAGTAAAACTGGTTGAACAATAGTTTTTTTTGAACGAAATTATTAACTTAATAAAATACAAACAGATGCAAAAAATAGTATTACTGGGGATTTTAATTTTTCTTGGTTTTACAGGGTTACACGCTCAGGAAGCATTAACACTTGAAAAAGCCCTGCAAATTTCGGAAACAGGTAGCCCCGACCTGCAATTGTCGTTACTAAATCTGGAGCGTTCGCAAAAAAACCTGGAAGCCCAGCGTGCTGCGCTAAAATCGCGCCTTTCGCTCGATGTTACTCCTGTAAACTACAGTAACCAGCGACGTTTCGATACCCGCGTTTCAGAGTGGTACACAAACGAAAGCTGGACATCGAATGCACGATTTCTGATTTCGCAACCCATTTTACCAACCGATGGTACAATTTCGTTGTCAAACGATTTTGGATGGCAAAACAGTACATCAGATGCAAACAACACTTCATCTCAAAGTAAAAGATTCTACAATAATCTTTATTTAAATTTAAATCAGCCACTGTTTACCTATAACCGGCTGAAACTGCAATTGAAAGAACTGGAATTGAGTCTCGAAAATGCAAATATCAGTTATGCAATGCAGCGTCTGAATCTGGAGAGAAATGTTACCCAGTTTTTTTACAATGTGTTTATGGCTCAGAAAGATTTGTCGATTGCACAGGAAGAACTTGTAAATACGCAGAAAAGTTATGATATTATCAAAAACAAGGTAGATGCCGGACTCGCTGCCAAGGAGGAATTTTACCAGGCAGAGTTAAATCTTTCCACTTCGAAATCGGGTTTGCAAAATAGCGAAGTTGGTTACGAAAATGCAAAAGACCAGTTAAAACTTTATTTGGGAATGGATTTGTATGAAGATATTCTTGTTCTGGCTGATATTTCGGCTAACCCGGTGAAAGTTGACATGGATTTGGCCATTGAAAACGGTCTGAAATCGAGAATGGAATTGCGTCAGCGCGAAATTGACATTGAAACAAGCCAGTTCGATATGATTCGAACCAAATCGTTAAATGAATTTCGGGGTGATGTGAATTTACGCCTTGGTATTTCGGGTGATAACGAAGACCTCGGACAGATTTTCGATTCTCCAACACGCAGTCCTTCAGCTAATTTGAGTTTTAGTATTCCCATTTTCGACTGGGGCGAAAAGAAAGCCAGGATTGCAGCTCAGGAAGCAACCATAAAATCGCAGGAATTAAATCTGTCAGAAGAGAAAAAACAGATTATAATCGGAATTCGTCAGGTTTACCGCAATTTGCAGAACCAGTTGAACCAAATCGATATTGCAAAACAAAACGAAACAAATGCACAGTTAACATACGAAATCAATCTGGAGAGATACCAAAACGGCGATTTGACCGGGATGGATTTAAATCTCTATCAAACACAGCTTTCAGAGAAAAAATTAACCTTGGCGCAATCGCTGATTAATTACAAAATTGAACTGTTAAACTTAAAAATACAAGCCCTTTACGATTTTGAAAAAGGAGCAGCAGTTTTACCTGCCGAATTATATTTAAAAGAAAATAACAAACCTGAAAAATAATTGAAAAATGAAGAATATAAAATTAGTATTATTAATGGCCGTAGCCGGAGTAGTAGCAGTATCGTGTAACAACCAGCAACAGGCCGAAACAACAGAATTGGCAATTCCTGTTTCTGTTGAGAATGTAAAAAAACAAAGTATTAGTCAGTACATAAATACCACAGGCACAGCCAAGGCGATGTACGAAACAACTTTAAATTCTGAAGTTTCAGGTCAGTATCACCTTCAAACAAATCCGGCCACCGGAAAACCTTTTAAACTGGGCGACAGAATAAAAGAAGGACAAGTAATTATTCGGTTCGAAGATCCTGAGTATATCAATGGACTTGCTATCGACTCGAAAAAACTGAATCTCGAAATTTCGGAAAACGAGTATGAAAAACAAAAATCGTTATACGAAAAAGGGGGTGTAACCTTACGCGAACTTCGCAATTCTGAAGTGTCGAGAACCAATGCCCAGTACGATTTCGAAAGCGCCCAGATACGATTGGCAAAAATGAACATTATTGCACCTTTTTCAGGTGTAATTGTTGAATTACCTTATTACACAAAGGGAACCCGCGTTACTTCAGGTCAGCCAATGGTGAGTCTGATGAGTTACGATAAAATGTACATCGAAATCAATCTTCCCGAAAAAAGTATTTCAGAAGTTCAGCTCGGGCACGAAGTATTAATTACCAATTATACCATTGCTGAAGATACTTTAATTGGTACGGTTAGCGAACTTTCGCCAATGATAAGTTCCGAAACAAGAACTTTTGGTGGCAAGCTTCTTATCAATAATCCCGAAATGAAATTACGCCCCGGTATGTTTGTTAAAGCCGACATTATTACTGCCAGAAAAGACAGCGTAATTGTTATTCCTAAAAATATAATCTTAAGCGGAAACCGCGGTAAATATGTGTTTATAGTTGAACGAAACAGTGCTGCCGACGACCGGGTTATTACAACCGGAATTGAAAACAAGGATTTTGTAGAAGTAGTTGAGGGACTCAAAGAGAACGACCGTTTGATTATCAAGGGATTTGAAACATTACGCGACAACTCAAAAGTGAAAATAATTCTTTAAGAATTACCCTGTTATTAGAAAAATTGTAACATGAAGAAATTAACACAATTTTCTGTCAATTACCCGGTAACAATATTGATGATAGTTCTGGGAGTAATTCTCCTTGGATATATTTCATTCGATAAACTGGGCGTTGACCTTTTCCCCGATTTGAATTCACCGCGAATTTTTGTGGAAATTAAATCGGGAGAGCGGCCACCTGAAGAAATGGAAAAGCAGTTTGTAGAGGGTATCGAAGCCCTTTCAATGCGGCAGGCCGGGGTAGTTCAGGTAACATCAATATCGAAGGTGGGTTCGGCTCAAATTACAGTTGAATACGCCTGGAATAAAGACATGGATGAAGCTTTTCTCGATTTACAGAAATCGTTGAATACACTCACCCAAAATTCAGAAATAGAAGAACTGAATATAACACAACACGACCCTAATACTTCGCCGGTAATGATTATTGGTTTAACCCATAATGAGATTACCGATATGAACGAAATCCGTAAAGTTGCCGAGAGTTATATCCGCAACGAGCTGGTTCGTTTGGAAGGAGTTGCAGAGGTTGAACTTGCCGGTCAGGAAGAAAGTGAAATCGTGATTGAAACCGATTTGTACAGGTTGGAATCGCAAAATCTTTCACTCGATGAGGTAAGCACCCGTATTCAAAACTTTAACCGCAATGTTTCCGGAGGCCGAATCAGCGAACTTGGTATGCAGTACATTGTAAAAGGTGTTAGCATGTTGCGCGACAAGGAGGATTTTGAAAATCTCATTGTTGGTTACAAAGCCACACGGGTTGTGGCCGATGGACAGGCAACAGTTGAAAGAGCTCCAATTTTTCTAAAAGATATCGCGACCGTTTCTTACGGAAATAAAGATCCTTTTAATATCGTTCACATCAATGGCGAACGTTGCGTTGGCCTTTCGGTGTACAAGGAAACAAAATACAACACGGTAAAATCGGTTGAGCAGATTAAAGAAGCTTTGGTACAAATTGAAAAAGCTTTGCCGGGGTACAAACTTACGCAAGTTACAAATCAGGGTAAATTTATCAGCGATGCAATTGGCGAAGTACAGGATACCGCATTACTCGGGATCTTGCTGGCAGTGGTGGTTCTGTTCATCTTTTTACGCAGAATCGGTACAACAATAATTGTAAGTTTGGCAATTCCTATTTCTGTTATTGCCACCTTCAATTTAATGTATTTCAACGACCTGAGTATTAATATTATGACATTGGGCGGTCTCGCGCTCGGTGCGGGTATGTTGGTTGACAATGCCATTGTGGTTATGGAAAACATTTTCAGAAACCATGAAAGTGGAATGAGCGTGCGCGATGCAGCAATTAACGGAACTGCCGAAGTTGGAGGCGCAATTACCGCTTCAACATTAACTACAATTGTGGTTTTTCTCCCGATTGTATATTTGCATGGCGCTTCCGGCGAACTGTTTAAAGATCAGGCATGGACAGTTGCATTTTCGTTAATCTCATCGTTGTTTGTGGCTATTTTTCTTATCCCGATGTTGTATCACAGAATATACCGCAACAAAAAATTAACTCAAAAAATAAAGTCGGTTAAAGTAGGAAGTTACGGTCGTTTTCTTGAAAAGGTATTAAGCGTTAAATGGCTGGTTATTATTGTTTCAACCGGTTTAATTGCGGCTTCATTATTATTGGTGCCATTTATTGGTACCGAGTTTATGCCAAAAACCGAATCGCGCGAATTTACCATTGAAATGAAATTGCAGGAAGGAACCGAGTTGGAACGTACCGAAGCAATGGTAAAAAATATTGAAGTCATATTAGCCGATTATCTGGGCGAAAATCTTGAAACAATCTATTCGCAGGCTGGTCCGTCTTCAGGAATATCGGGTGATGAAAGTTCGGTTTTTGAAGGGGAAAATACAGCTGAAATAATGGTTATTCTGAAAGAAGAATCAACTGTTTCAACCGAATCGGTCATTGCTTCTGTTGATGCACTGACAAAGAATATTGCCGGATTGGAAGTGGCATTTAAACAGGAACAAAGCTCATTAAATTCGATACTTGGAACCAGTGAAGCGCCCGTGGTTGTTGAAGTGCGTGGTGAAGAACTTGACGAAATAGAATCTGTTGTAAACCAGGTAAAAGAAAAAATGCTTGGAATGGATAAACTGTTTAACGTTCAAACGTCGATTGAAGATGGCGCACCCGAAGTGGAGATAAAAGTTGACCGCATGCGTGCCGGTATTTACAATATCGATATCAATACTGTAGTTACTCAAATTCAGGAACAGTTGGAAGGCAAAAATGCCGGACAACTTGAAAGAGATGGCGAAATGCGCGACATTACCATAAAAGTTCCTGAAAAAAGTCTGAATGAAGTAAACGAAATAATGATTACTTCGGGAGATCAGATTTTCAGGTTAAACGAAATTGCAGATATTACAACCGAAGTTTCACCAAAGGAAATTTTCAGGCGCAATCAAACCCGCATCGGAAAAGTTACTGCACAAATCGACAAAAATGCAGCGCTCGATAAAGTTGCTGCCGAAATCCGTGAAGCTACCGCCACTATCGATTTACAACCCAATTACCGCATTCAGGTTACCGGTGAAGAAGAAAAACGACAGGAATCGATGAATAATCTGGGATTCGCTTTGGTACTTTCCATCATACTGGTTTACATGGTTTTGGCTTCTCAGTTCGAGTCGCTGGTGCATCCGTTTACCATTCTGCTAACTATTCCGCTGGCTTTGGTCGGAACAGTTTTAACCTTTTTCCTGCTGGGCAGAACCATAAATATTATGGCAATCATCGGCATAATTATGTTGGCGGGTATAGCAGTAAACAATTCCATAATTCTTGTTGACAGGATAAATCAGTTGATGCAAAATGGAATGGATCGGAAAACAGCCATTGTTCAGGCCGGTCAACAACGAATCCGCCCTATTTTAATGACCAGTTTAACTACAGTTTTGGCTTTATTGCCATTAACTATTGGTTTTGGTGAAAGCGCTTCATTGCGTTCGCCAATGGCGTTAGCTGTAATTGGAGGGTTGACAACATCGACATTATTAACATTGGTGGTTATTCCATGCGTTTTTGATGTACTCGACAGGTTTAAAGGAGTATTTGTAAGGAAAAAAGAATTGAATGCAGTCTAAAACAAAGAGTAAAAGTAAAATCTGCAGCATCATTGTTCCATTAAAAAAAGAAGATGAAATTCATAATCCATAGAAAAATATTCATTAGCATGGTGTTTCTGGGACTTACCATTCTTGGGTATGTCTCGTACAAAAGGTTGCCGGTGGAATTGATTCCAAATGCCGAGTTACCCATGCTTTTTGTCCAGATTCAGTCGCGCATTGAGGTTGACCCAAAATACATGGAGAGCCAGGCGGTTATTCCAATAGAAGGGGCAATTGGCACAATGGGTGGAATTGAAAGCGTTGAGTCGTCATTAAACAGCCGGTCGGCCAGTATTCAGGTCAACTTTCAACAAAATGTTGATACCAAATACACCTTTCTGAAACTTCAGGAAAAAATTGACCAGGTTACCGACAATATCGACGAAAACTTTATTGTAACGGTTACAAAGGTTGATATACAGCAGCTTAGTAACCAGTTTATGGAGTTGCAGGTACGTGGAGAGGGAGGAACAGACAGACTCAGAAATATTGTGGATAAGGAGATACTTTCCATTATTGAAAATACAAGTGGGATTGCATCTGTCACCGTTTTTGGGGGAAATGAACGTTCAATTGAAGTTACATACGACCTGGCCGCATGTGAGGCTTACGGAATAACACCTTCTCAGCTTAGAAATTCCATAAGCCAGAATTCACGAAACCGGGTATTCACAGGTTATTTGCACGATTCGAAAAAACAGTATTTTGTACATGTAACTGCCGAATATGACAATGTTTCTGATATTGAAAATATTATTGTTGCCGATGGCCCCGTTTACTTAAAAGATGTGGCCAGTGTATTTTTTGGTGTTAAGGAAGAAGAAACCATCAGCCGTGTAAATGGTCTTGATGCTGTTTCAATGTCGCTGGTGAGCGATTCCCAGGCCAATAAAATAGAACTTTCGCATCGGGTTGCGGAAGAAATTCTGGAACTCAATAAAAAACTTGCACCCAAAGGTGTTGAAATTGTGGTGCAAACCAACACCGCCGAAACAATGGAAAAAAACATCAACCAAATGATCGATTTAGCTTTGGTTGGTGGATTACTCGCCATATTCGTGCTGTGGATGTTCTTAAAAAACTTCCGCATTGTTTCGTTTATAGCGTTGGGAATTCCGGTTTCGGTATTCACAGCTTTTAACCTGTTTTACGCTTTTAATATCTCGGTTAACAGTTTAACGTTGGTTGGATTGGTACTGGCAATTGGTATGTTGCTGGATAACAGCGTTGTTGTGCTCGAAAATATTTACCGGCTTTCGGGGAAGCGATATGATGCCGACCTTGCCGTTACGCAGGGAACAACCGAGGTTTTACGCTCAATTATTGCATCCACACTTACAACCATTATTGTTTTTCTTCCTTTTGTTTTCTCATCAGAATTCATGATTAAACTGCTGGGAAACAATATCGGTGTTTCGGTTATTTCAACCATGATTATTTCGCTTTTTGTGGCGCTGCTGCTTGTTCCGATTGGTGCTCATATTTTACTGAAAGGGAAAAGATCGAAAAATATATTTTACGAAAAAGTAACTACCAATAACCGGATAATTCAAATTTATATTTTGCTTTTAAAAGCAAGCATGCGGGGTCCGGCTTCTACCATTATTGGCGCAATTGTATTGTTTTTCCTTACCATATTTATAATTCTGGCAATCAGTGTTAACAACCTTGAAGAGGTGGAAGAAACACAATTCTCGATTTATGTTACTATGCCCACCGGATCATCACTCGAAAGCACCGACCTGGTTGTTGCCGATGTTGAAACACGACTTTCGGAAATTGCTGAAAAGAAAGATCTGATTTCAAGAATTCAGGAAGAAGAAGCAGTTTTGACTTTCATTTTAAAAGAGGATTATAAAGATATTGATGACCGCACCATTGCAGAAGTAAAATCTGATGTTGAATCGCGTATTGATAACATTGCAAAAGCTGAAATCAGTTTAACTGCTCCCACAACAGGTGGTAGTTTCGGCGGTCGTGGCCGTTCGGGAACTGAAGGATTCAGCAATTTTATGGGTATCGGTACAAATCAGGAGCGTGTTGTTATTAAAGGCGAAGACTTCGATATTATGAAAGGTGTTGCCGAAGATTTACAATACTATATCGAGGATTTGGAATCAATCAGAAATGCAAATATCAGTGTTTCAAGTAACCGCCCCGAAATCCATCTCTATTTTAATCAGATCCTTTTAACAGAATACGGAATAACCCTTGGTAATATTACTTCGGAGCTGGGATCGTTTTCACGCGAATTTACATCGGGTGTAAACTTTAAACAGGGAACTGATGAATATG
The DNA here is from genome assembly GCA_041737765.1 of Draconibacterium sp. Lineage (GTDB taxonomy): Bacteria > Bacteroidota > Bacteroidia > Bacteroidales > Prolixibacteraceae > Draconibacterium. The sequence continues at coordinate 65,399 of JBGSRA010000068.1, forward strand.
AAATTATTGTAAAACAAAAACTTACTGAAAAGGAAGAAGAGGAAAGTACCGAAAAAGGAATCGAAGATTTGCAGCGGTTACAAATACGAAATACGCAGGGAGCTACCTACGATTTGAAAGATATTGCCGATTTGGTTTATGCAAGCGGAACATCGAGCATTACCAGGATCGATCAGGAAAAACAAATCGAATTAACGTACCGTTTTGTTGCCGAGGCTGAACAATCAAAGGATCTGCTGGAGGCATATCGTTTGGAAATTGATGATATTGTTAGTTCTTATAAATTACCTCCGGGTGTTGCAGTGGAAGTTATTCACGAAGAAGACCAGTTTTCGGAGTTCTATTTTTTAATCGGGGCTGCGTTCATTTTAATATTCATGATTCTTGCAGCCGTTTTCGAATCGGTAGTTACTCCGTTTGTACTGATGTTTTCAGTGCCGCTGGCTGCCATCGGTTCGTTTATTGCCCTTATTTTTACAGGAAATAGTTTGTTTAATGCCAACACTTTAATGGGATTTATAATTCTGCTGGGTGTGGTTGTAAACAACGGAATTATATTAATCGACTATACTAATATTCTGCGAAAACAGGGAAATCGGAAATCGCGTGCATTAATGACTGCTGGCCTTTCGCGGGTACGCCCGATTTTAATTACTGCGGGTACCACTATTGTGGCGTTAATGCCGCTGGCAATGGGCTCGGCCGAATATGTAGGTGCAATTGGCGCTCCGTTTGCCATTACAGTAATTGGCGGTTTGTCGTTAAGTACTTTGCTTACACTGGTTTTTATACCTACACTTTACGCCGGTTTGGAAAATGCAATCGACTGGCTTAAATCGCTCAACTGGATACTCAAAATTGGAATGGCAATTGTTTTTGTGGCAGGTTCCGTGTACGTTTATCTTGAGGTTGAAACTTTTATCTGGCAGTTGCTCGATTTTATGTTGCTGGTAATACTTGTGCCGGGTATCGTGGCTTTTGTAATGACCAGTTTACGCAATGCAAGTGCAAAAGTAATTGGCGAGACAGATTCAATAAAAATTGAAGTTCGCAAGTTGGTAAAAATATACGATCGTGACAGCAGGTTTGTCCGTGAATGGAAATCGGGATTAAAAATCAGGGAACGCGCCGGATTACAGAAAGACTACAAAAAAGCCCGCGATTTCAACGATCTCGTTTGGCAAATCCCGCTTTTTGGGTACTTCATTTATTTCACGTTCTTTTATCTCGAAAGTAATTTCTGGATGTGGTTATTGTCGCATTTAGTATTTTTCTTCCAGTTTGTTTTATTCGAACCGGTAAACCAGGTACTCGTCAATAAATACGAAGCTACCTCGAAAAAGAAGTTCCTGAAAATAAGCAGTATCATAAAGAATATTATTTTTTGGATAACTCCGCTGGTGTTTTTAGGCGTATTTTTTAAACGCTGGGATAATATCGGGATGTTGATTTTTGTTGGCGTGATTTGGTATTTGCTACTTGTAATTTACAGTTCAGGCGAATACATTCACAAAAAGAGTTTAAATATTGCCCGAATCGAAGGCCGTTTCAGCGGATTGCGCCGTGGCTATTTTAACCTGGTTCGCCAGATTCCGGTTATCGGGAAACGCAAAAAACCCTTCCGTGCTTTAAATGGAGTTTCGCTCGAAATCAATACCGGTATGTTTGGTTTGTTGGGTCCGAACGGCGCTGGAAAATCGACCATGATGCGTATTATCTGCGGAATTCTGGAGCAGAGTTACGGCAAGATTTGGATTAACGGCATGGATACACAGAAATACCGCGAAGAACTGCAGGGACTGATTGGTTATTTACCACAGGCTTTTGGTACCTACGAAAATATGTCGGCATGGGAATTCCTCGATTATCAGTCTATTCTGAAAGGAATTAAAGACGCAAAAACCCGCGACGAACGAATTGATTATGTGTTGAAAAGCGTTCACATGTACGAACGTCGAAACGATAAAATCGGTGCTTTTTCGGGTGGTATGAAACAGCGAATCGGGATTGCACAAATTCTGCTTAACCTGCCGCGTATTCTTGTAGTTGACGAACCCACCGCCGGTCTCGACCCGCGCGAAAGAATCCGTTTCAGAAACTTGCTCGTTGAATTGAGCCGCGAGCGGATTGTAATTTTCTCGACACACATTATCGAAGATATTTCGAGTTCGTGTAACCAGGTTGCAGTAATCAACCGCGGCGATTTGAAATATTTCGGAACACCGGGCGACATGGTACACATGGGAACCGGATTGGTGTGGCAGTTTACCATTCCTGCAAAAGAGTTCGATAACATTGCCGACAAGAAATTAATAGTACATCACATGCGCGATGGCGAAAATATCAGGGTACGTTGCCTTTCGATGGAAAAACCTACCGATGATGCAGTTAATGTATCGCCGCACCTCGAAGATGCCTATTTGTGCTTATTGAAGGATTTCAAAAAACAGTAAACCAATGAGTAGAAGGAAAAATATAAAAAACGAACTTATTATTGCAACCCGGATGGTCAGGTACAACCTGAAAATAATTTTTGCAAATAAGTTTATCTGGTTTTTGCTTTCAGCATTTGCATTTTTTTCATTTATCTCAATTCAGTCGGTGTTGAATGGTGAAAACTTTGTTGATGGAACGATATATAACCTGCTGATTTTCCCCGGAATTCTGCTGATTTTTTATCCGTCGGCATTTGGCATTCAAAACGACGACGATTCGCGGATGCTCGAAATATTGTTTGGAATTCCCAACTACCGTTACAAAGTATGGCTGGTGAGGCTCATCATGATTTATGTGCTTATTTTCATCATAATCAATCTTTTCGCAGGTATCGCTTCTGCTTTGCTTTTTAAGGTGAATATCATCGAAATGTCTTACCAACTGATGTATCCCATTGTATTTATGGGTTCCATGGCATTTATGTTTTCAACAGTGATAAAAAACGGCAACGGAACTGCGGTTGTTATGGTATTAATAGGGGTTGCGTTAATCATTCTTTCCGAGGCGGTAGAGCGCACCCAGTGGAATGTATTTCTGAATCCGTTCGAAATACCCGACAACATGAACCAGGTCATCTGGCAGGGAATCATCTCCAAAAACCGTATTTTCCTTGGCGTTGGAATGCTGGTATTTATTCTGTACGGCCTTTTTAACCTGCAGAAACGCGAGAAGTTTGTGTAGTTTGCTCCAATAAAAGTCGTCACCCGACTCCAAGTCGGGTGACGACTTTACAACTTTTATAATAAGAACCGTTCCTTTTGAATAAAGGGAATGGTTCTCTTTTTTGCACCGGTTTAAGTGGTCACCCAACTCAATGTCCTCTTGAGTATTCACCCGGTGACGAAAAGTCAACGGGTGAATAAAAACTTCCTAATTTCTTATTTTTTGTCCCTGCCCGACTTTGTCATTCAGGCGGGCTTATTCTTATTCTTTTTCCGAGAAATAACAGAATAAGCCCGCATGACCGAACGGGCAGGGAATAAGGAATCAGAAAGGGGAAAATATTGAACAAAGACCTTCCCAAAGTTCACGTTTTCCTTAAAACTTCCACAACGGGTACTCCAGCTTTACAAAAACCTCCTGGTGTTTTACTGTTACGCCTTGCCATGAAC
>JBGSRA010000121.1:0-36375 GCA_041737765.1 Draconibacterium sp.
AAATCGTGAATAACTCTCCACAGGTTCCGAGTTATTTCCCGATTTCAACAGAAAAGCATCATCAACATTTAGATTTGATGAGTAAAAAAAAGAATAAAAAAATGTCTAATTCAGTCAACGTTATTTAGGCATGGACAAACTTTGAACGTTAAACGTTAAACTTTAAACTTTAAACTGCTTTTGCTATGATACTTTCTGTTGCATGGAGAAACGTTTGGCGGAATAAAACCCGCAGCATAATCATGATTACTTCCATTACTCTTGGCTTAGTGGTTGGTGTGTTTTACATGGCATTTATGCAGGGAATGGTTGATGCGCGTATTGAATCGGCCACAAAATCGGAACTTGCCCACCTGCAAATTCATGCTCCGCATTTTCTTGATAACAACGAAACAACGCTTGTGATAAATGATGCACAACAACTAACTGCAGAAATACAAAAGACCAACGGTGTAAAAGCGGCCAGTTACCGGCTGGTAGCCGAACCTTTTGTAATGGCAGCCCACGGAACCGGGGGTGGCAGGCTTGTGGGCATCATCCCCGAAATAGAAAAAAACGTAACCGATATTGCAGAACATCTGATTGACGGAACGTATCTCAAAAAGAGCGGACGAATGCCACCTGTTGTAATTGGTGAAAAACTGGCAAAAAACCTAAACCTTAAAATTGGTTCGAAAATCAATATTCAATTGGTTGACCTCAACGGCGACCTTTCGTCAAAAGGATTTCGAGTGGGTGGAATTTATAAAACCAGCAATACAGGATTCGACGAAATATACCTATTTGTACATTACGATGAATTACAGGCACAACTTGGCACAGCGCCTGATGTTGCCCACGAAATAGCTATTCTGGCTGAAGGCGGAGACCAAGCCGACCTGTTGAAACCAGCCATCGAAAAGCTTGCTGCCGGACAGGAAGTAAAGACATGGAAGGAACTCAGTCCGGAAATGTCGCTGCTGACCGATTCGATGGACCAGTACATGTACGTTTTTATCCTTATTATTTTGCTTGGTCTGTGCTTCGGAATTATCAATACAATGCTGATGGCAGTTCTCGAGCGTACCAAGGAAATCGGGATGCTTATGGCAATTGGAATGAATAAACGTCGCATTTTTTCGATGATAATTCTTGAATCGGTGATGCTCACTGTTACAGGCGGAATATTTGGAATTGGTTTGGGCGCTTTGGTAACCAAATTCTTCGAAACCACACCCATCAACCTTTCCATGTTTTCTGAAGGACTTGAAAGCTATGGTTACGCAGCCCTTGTTTACACTTCGTTAAAACCAGAGATGTTAGTCATAATTTCAATTCTTGTCGTAATAACCGGACTATTATCGGCAATTTACCCTGCCCGGAAAGCATTGAAACTTAACCCTGCGGAAGCAACGAGGACGGATTGACAATGCTTGAATGCTAAAATGCATGAATGCTTGAATGAAAGACAATGCGATAATGCTATAATGGAGGAATGAAGAAAAGAGAATATGGTACATTGAATAAAAATCAATTTTAAAATCTCATAATATGAATAGTAAAGACATATTTATTGAAGAAATGAAGAAAAGGACAAAGAAATTCAGCGTTGATGTGATTCTCTTTTGTGATTCATTAAAACAATGCAAAGCTTCTTCCGTAGTTACGTATCAACTGGTAAAAGCTGCAACATCAACAGGAGCTAATTACCGCGCTGCCTGTAGAGGACGGTCAGATAATGAGTTCTTCAGTAAAATATGCATTGTGGTTGAAGAATCGGATGAATCACTTTTTTGGCTCGAAGTTATCGAAGAATCAGGTTTATCAAATAATCCAGCCGAATTAAACAGGTTGATAGAGGAAGCCACCGAAATCGTAAAAATTGTCTCAAAAACCAAAGACACCATGTACAAAAAACTTTATCCCTAAAAAACATGTCAAATTCTTATAACATTAATACAATAGGTCATTATGCATTTAAATATTGTAGCATTATAGCATTCACGCATTATAGCATTAAAAATGAAAATAATAGAAATCAACAACTTGCATAAGGTTTATAGCGACAATTCAGTTTCTGTAAATGCGCTTAACGGTATAAACCTGTCATTCGAGGAGGGCGAATTCAGTGCCATTGTTGGCCCGTCGGGATCGGGTAAAACAACGCTGCTGAATATAATTGGTGGTTTGGACGAAGCCACCCAGGGGACAGTTACCATCGACAATGTGGAAATTAACCAGCTTTCGCCACGAAAACTTACCGATTTCAGAATGAAGAATATCGGGTTTGTATTCCAGGCATATAACCTGATTCCAGTGCTCACTGCAGGCGAAAACGTTGAGTTTATCATGCATCTGCAGGGTGCCGGCAAAAAAGAACGCGAATCACGCACACAGGAATTGTTGCAGGCTGTTGGTTTGGGCGAAATGACTGATCGCCGGCCATCAAAACTCTCAGGTGGGCAGCAACAGCGGGTTGCAGTTGCCCGGGCGCTGGCATCGAAACCTAAATTTGTGCTTGCCGACGAACCAACAGCAAACCTCGATTCAAAATCGACGGAAAATTTACTCGACATCATGGAAAAACTAAATAAAGAAGAAAAAATTACGTTTATATTTTCAACTCACGACGCCCGCGTGGTAAGCAAAGCCCGGCGTGTAATCACGCTCGAAGACGGGAAGATTGTGAGTGACATTAAAAAATAAAACAAGTATGAAGCTCAAAGTGACTTTTATCCTGATTACCCTTGCTGGTTTGGTCTTTGCCAACGACCCAAACTCAGAATCCTCACTGAACACAGCGGTAAATGCAGGTTATCTTTCACCATTGGAAAAAGAAATCATTCTCGAAATCAATCTTTTTCGCTCCAATCCGGCACAGTATGCCGAAAAATATATTGCTCCACTGGCTAAAAATTATCAGAAAAACATTTTGCAATATCCCGGAGATATGCCAATCAAAACAGTCGAAGGAGTTAAAGCGCTCCACGAATGTGTGCGCGAACTAAAAAAAGCAACTCCAAAACCCATTTTGTACCCCAGTGAGGGATTAACAAATGCCGCTGAAGACCATTGCCGCGACCAATCGAAAACCGGAAGAACCGGACATATTGGGAGTGATAATTCGAATTTAAAGGCTCGGGTTGACCGTTACGGAAAATGGAAAGTCAGAATTGCCGAAAACATAGCATACGGAAATACATCAGCGCGCCAGGTTATTATTTTTCTATTGATTGATGACAATGTAAAAAACCGCGGTCATCGCATTAATATGCTGAATCCCGATTTTAAACTGGTTGGTGTTTCAACCGGCTCACATCCCGAATATTCCACCATGTGTGTTATGGATTTTGCAGGTGGAATGGCAGATGTCAATTAAAAATGTAAAATTAGAAATTAGAAATGAAAGTCGTCTGGTTAGTGAAAACAGACTTCCCTGCCCGACCGTTCAGGCGGGGACTGCGCTCAGTCTGACAGTCACCCTGAGCGTAGTCTAAGGGTGTTTAATGTTCAGTTACTTTTTGATTTCTTTCTAAACAAAACGACATTGAACTATAAATTGTAAAAAATGTCCATTTTAAATGATTTACTTTCTGAATACCAGTTTCAAATTCGATATTTTAGATTTTAAGCTGAAATGAAAAAGTACCTGCTCATATTGAGTTTTGTTGTAGTAAGTTGGGCTGTTGATGCACAATCAAAATTCTCTTTCAACGGGTATATTAAAGAATTGAGTATGTATTACAAACCGGTTGAAACTATTCCTTTAAGTGCAACAGATTCACTGAATTACCTTTTTCTGAATCAAATACATAACCGTCTGAATTTCAAATGGGATGCAACAGAAAAACTTACTTTCGACCTCGAAATCAGAAACCGCCTTTTTTTTGGACAAATGGTAAAAAAATTTCCGGCATACGAAGAAATGATAAATCAGGATGGCGGTTTTATTGATATGGGTGTTATTGTTGTTTCAGCCGACAGTTGGTTTTTGCACTCTTCAATCGACCGTGCATGGATTGATTACACCTTTAACAAACTACAGGCCCGCATTGGCCGTCAACGCATCAACTGGGGAATTAACCTGGTTTGGAATCCCAATGATATTTTCAACACATTTTCGTATTTTGAATTCGATTACGAAGAACGCCCCGGAACCGATGGTGTAAAATTGCAATACTTTACCGGCGAAACTTCATCGGCTGAACTGGTTTACAAAATCGGTCACAACAACGATGAAACAGCCGTTGCTGGAATGTACAGATTTACTGAGTTCAAAACCGATTTCCAGGTTCTTGGTGGTTGGATGGGAAAAGATTATGTGCTGGGTGGCGGCTGGTCGGGCGATATAAAAGGTGGTGGTTTCAGGGGCGAGGTTTCATGGTTTATTCCCCGCGAAAGTGATAACGGAAGTTACGAAGCAGTGGTTGCCTCCATTTCCGGCGATTACTTTTTAAAAAACAGTTTGTACCTGCATGCTGCCTTTCTATACAATAGTCACGGTACAACAGGCAATGCCGGTGGTCGTAGTTTCTTTTCACCAGATATTTCTGCAAAAATGCTTTCGTTTGGTCGCTACAACCTTTTCGGACAAATTTCATATCCATTCACGCCCTTGTTTTCCGGAAGCTTTTCATCGATGTTGAATCCCTGCGATGGTTCGTTTTTTATTGGGCCAACACTTACTTATTCGCTCAGTAATAACTGGGAATTGATGGTAAACGGTCAACTATTTTACGGCGACGAAGGAACCGAATACGGAGATTACGGGAAGGCTATTTATGGACGGGTGAGGTGGTCGTTTTGATGGGGAATGCATGAATGCGTGAATGCTATAATGCGTGAATGAAGGATTGAAGGAAATCAATGATTGAATGTGTCGTTGGAAGTAGTTAAAGAAAATGGATGAATAATATACAAGAATCAAATTGGTTTTTGTTTGGGATTTCTTCTGTTTTCAAAATTTATATTTTTCCATTACAACATTTTCATCGACCAGGTTTTCTTCCATTTCACTTTCCGCATACGATAATAAAACTTCATTTTTCTGTTCTTCCGACAAAGTATCCCAGATTCCGGATTTTCCGCTTTTTATTATTTTTTCCAATTCAAAGTAATAATCCTTTAAAAGTTCTACATTTTCAATCTGATCGATTAATGAGTAAATGGCCGATTTTAATTGAATTATATCCATATTTCCATTTTTTATCAAAGCTACAAAATTTATCATTATTAAGGTTTCTGTATTTCGCAGATGCAATCCCTTTCTGCTGACAAGAAACAAAAAAGCCGCCCTAAAATTTCAAGACGACTTTTTTTGCTAAATACTGATTACTCAGTACCCAATACTTTCAGCTAATTTTTCATTTTATCGAGTAATAAAACCTCGTTTACCAAAATTTCGGTCATGTATTGTTTTTCGCCGTTTTTATCATCCCACGAGCGATTTGTAAGTTTTCCCTCGATAGCAATTTCAGAGCCTTTTTTTACATACGATTCAATAATTTCTGCTTGTTTTCCCCACGCAACCAGGCGGTGCCAGGTTGTTTCACTCTGTTTTTCACCTTTGCTGTCGCGGTAAATTTCGTTTGTTGCTATACTGAAATTAGCAACTGTTTTTCCTCCTTCAAACTTTTTTACTTTTGGGTCTTCTCCCAGGTGGCCGATAAGCCTGACGCTGTTTCTTAAAGCATTCATGATATTTATTTTTTAAGTTAATAATTGTAGGGCTGTTTCTGTCGCAAGCCCCGTAACGAAATTGTTGAGTCAAAGGTAAAGCGGCCTCCAAACCTTACCCGGTTTTTAAGCATTTGTAATCGACAATAACCGTTTATAAGCGTTTGTAAACGGATATATTTTTGTATTTTAGCGACTTAGAAAAATTGAAATCACTTAAAATTATGACGTTGAGTTAAACATTAACAAGCCTAGCTTGATATGGTTTTTTTATGACAGTTGAAGAAATTAAAATATTAGCTAAGATTGAAAAAGAAAGGAAGAGAATTTTCAATAAATCTCACAAATGTTTTCATCCATTTTGTACGAAAACTGCTATTGACTCGCATGTTTTACAAAAGAATGGATTTATTAATATTATTGCTAAAGATGGTCATGTTTACGAATATGAATATCACCCTTTTAATGATCAATATTTTCAATTGAAAAGAAAAGGAATAAACAAAGTATTTACATTTAAAGGGTTTTGTTCATATCATGATGATTATCTTTTTAAGGATATTGAAAAAAGGGAAATCAATTTTAATGATTATAAAACTTGTTTGATTTTTGCTCATCGTATCATAGCCCAGGAAATAATTAAGAAGGAAAATGTTATTGAATTCTATAAATCATTAATTCATAAGAATATTGGAAATATCGAAATTTTCAAAGGAAAAATATCAGGCCAAAGATTAGGTATAAAAGATGCCAGTTTTACTTTAATTAAGATACTTGAGAATATAAAAAATACGGATTTGAAAAATTTTAATTTTCACATAAGGGAAATTAAATTTCTCGAAGTTTGTGCATCTGGTTTATATACATTCGAAACAACGAAAGAACAAAATGAAATGTCTCCAGAAATTTATACTTTACCATTGACAGATATATTCGTAAATATTCTTCCATACCAAGGAAACACAGTCGTTTCATTTGGGTATCTTAATACAAACAATTTGGCTTGTAACACCTATATTATTAATAAGTTCAAACTTATAGAAGATGAATTTATTAAGTTCCTAAGTGACATTTTAGTCGCTCAGATGGAGAATTGGATTATATCTCCTTCTTATTATGAAAAAATCAAAGAAGATGAAGAAATCCTTCTCGAAATAACTAAAAAAGCCTTAACAATTGATGATGAAAGATTTGAGACTAATTATAACCTTTTAAACAAAAATAATACGCCAAATTCGCATTTTGTATAGTGGAACTGTTGATGTTCCAACTGTATAAAATACTTTGAAAAATTCCATAACAAAAACAAATGCTTACAGAAATCAATCCAAAATTACCCATGCGCGACAAAGCGGTTACACGCGATTTTTACCTCACAAAACTTGGATTTGAGGAATTTGGAAGCGCTGATTTTGAGGGCTACCTGATGGTGAAAAAAGACAAAGTGCAAATTCACTTTTTTGAGTTCACAGAACTCGACCCAACCGAAAATTATGGGCAGGTTTACATCAGAACCGATGATATCGTAGGGTTGTACAAGTCGCTGATTGAAAAAAAGGTCGGTATTCATCCAAACGGGCATTTGCAAACAAAACCCTGGGGACAAAAAGAGTTTTCGTTGCTCGACCCCGACAACAATTTGCTTACTTTCGGCCAGAATATTTTTTAAACTATTAATGATTAAAATCTCAATGAAACTAAAAAACAACCTACTACCAATTTTCATTTTCACCGGAATCTTACTGATCAATTTTCAGGTTATTGCTCAAAACCCCAATTTTCATATTTACCTCTGTTTTGGTCAGTCGAACATGGAAGGCCAGGGAACCATCGAGGCACAGGACCGAACTGTGAACAGCCGGTTTAAAGTGATGGAAGCAGTTTCGTGTTCAAACCTTGGCCGCACAAAAGGCAAATGGTACACTGCTGTGCCTCCGTTATGCCGCTGCTGGTCGAGGCTTTCGCCAGCCGATTATTTTGGCCGCACAATGATTGAAAACCTGCCGGCCAGCATTAGCGTCGGTGTTGTGAATGTTTCGGTGGCGGGCTGCAAAATTGAGTTGTACGATAAAGTAAACTATCAGAAATATACTTCAACAATTACCGAAGACTGGCTGAAAAATATTATTGCCGAATACAATGGAAATCCATACGCACACTTCGTTGAGGTTGCAAAACTGGCACAAAAAGATGGTGTTATTAAAGGTATTTTACTGCACCAGGGCGAATCGAACACTGGAGACAGTCAGTGGCCGGCAAAGGTAAAAGCCATTTACAACAACCTGATTACCGACCTCGGCATGAACCCCGACTCGGTGCCACTGCTTGCGGGCGAAGTGGTTCATGCCGATCAGGGCGGATTGTGTGCAAGCATGAATACAATCATCGGGCGACTTCCGCAAACGCTGCCCAACTCTTATGTAATTTCGTCGAGCAAATGCACCGATGATGTTGATAATATACATTTCAATTCGGCCGGGTATCGTGAACTTGGTAAAAGGTATGCACGTAAAATGCTTTCGCTGATGGGCATTGTACCCACTGCAATTCAGGAGGTTCAACTGAATGAAAATGATGCCTTCAAACTTGAACAGAACTACCCGAATCCGTTTTCGGGGAAAACAACGATTTCATTTCGTATTCCCGAAAATAGTTTTGTATCGCTAAAAGTATATAATATGCTGGGAGTTGAAGTTGGTGAACTTGCAGGAAAACGTTTTGAACAGGGAAGTCATACTGTTGAGTTTGATTCGGGCAAGCTTCCGAAAGGAAAATATTTTTACAGGATTGAAAGCAGCAATTTCAGCGCAACACAGGGAATGACTGTAATTAAATAACAGAAATTGTCAAAAACGTTTAGAAAAGACCATTATCAAAAGGTGTAATGATAGAAAACTAAAAAAACAGAGAATATGGTAACAAAGGAAAATTTTGACAGTTTAAGAGACGAATTATCTGTTAAGGCAAAAAATGGTATTGACTTTACTTTAGCAGCAAGTATAATCTGGATGTCAATTGCATTTTTATGGACATTAAACTTCAGTTCGTACAATAAATCGGTATTGACTTTTATCGTGGGGGGATTTATGTTGCCACTGGCATTTCTTTTTTCAAAAATTCTGAAAACCAGTTGGAAAATCAAGGACAATCCGTTAGAACCATTGGGGCTTTGGCTCAATTTTGCCCAACTGTTTTATTTTCCATTTCTTATTTTTATTCTGATTAAAATGCCCGATTATTTTATAATGGTTTATGCAATAATAACCGGTGGTCATTTTTTTCCCTATTCGTGGTATTACAAAACCCAATGGTTTGCAATTTTTGCAGGATTAATTGTTGTTGGGGCATTGGTTTTAGGGCTGATTTTACCGGCTGATAAAATGTTTCTGTTACCGTTAAGCATGAGCTTATCACTCTTAGTACTAACTATTTTGCTCTGGTTTGATGCCAGAAAAAAGGCAAGTAAATGATAACTTTCATCAGAAAATAACATGGAAAAACGATTTTGCCTCGATTGTGGTGAGCCGTTAAAAGGCCGTGCCGACCAGAAATTCTGCAACGATTTGTGCCGCAATTCATACAACAACAAAAAACTGGGCGGCACAACAAACATCATGCGCAACATTAACAGGGTGTTAAAAAAGAATCACGCCATTTTGGAAGAGTTGAATCCTGAAGAAAAATCAACTACAATCAAAAGCGTTTTGGAGAAAAAGGGGTTCAATTTTAAATATCATACCAATACTTACACCACCAAAACAGGCAGGGTTTATTATTTCTGTTACGATCAGGGATTTGCAGAACTTGAACCCGGCAAATATGTCATTGTGCGCAACGAGGAGAAATAATTAACTTGAAATAGCACTAGCACTTATTACATTTCAATTACACGTAATTATGAATAATTTCATTTTCGAAAAAATTAAACGAGTTCAGGCTTTGGCAGAAATCGGCCTCGAATTCTCACAAAACAGTTTCGACAGAGAACGCTACGAAGAATTGCACGAAATCAGTCTTCAAATATTGTCGCAGGTTACAGATGTTCCTATTGAAAAAATTGTGCCGGTGATACTGGATAAAAATGGGTACAAAACACCTAAAACAGATGTTCGTGCTGTGGTTTTTAATGAAAATGACCAAATTCTTTTAATTCAGGAAAAAGCCGACAATCGTTGGGCAATGCCGGGTGGATGGGCCGATGTTGGTTACAGTCCGGCTGAAGTTGCAGTAAAAGAGTGTTTTGAAGAGGCTGGTTTAAAAGTGAAAGCGACTAAATTACTTGCGGTTCTCGACAAACAAAAACAAAATATGCCTCCCGCCTTTGAGTATGTTTATAAAATTTTTCTGCTTTGCCAAAAATTGGACAACAACATTTCTGTTGGAGCCGAAACCAGCGATGTGGGCTGGTTTGATGAAAATAACCTGCCCGAATTATCGACACCACGAAACACGGTTGACCAAATAAAACTGATGTTTCAATTTCACCACAGTGAAATAACTGAACCTTGTTTTGATTGAACCATCAGAAAATGAACAACTCGTTATTAAATAACAAATTTAGTGTGCTCGACAAAAAGGAAGACCGACTTCTTTTAATAATTGTTGTTTTTGTGTTTAGCGTAATTTTTCTGAATATTTTCCAACCATTTAACATAGCCCGCTGGTATTCCGATTCAGGTTTCATCCAGTTTTTGCGCTTATCAAGTTACGGATTTGTGATTGCCATCGTATTTCTTTTCACACAGTTTCCATTGCGCAGAATATTTAAAATTCAGCAATTTACATTAAAAAGTTACCTGTTTTGGCTGGTTATTGAAATTGCACTTATCAACCTTGTTTATATTTTTTTATATGGTAATCCCATCGGTAATTTCAAAAACGATTTGGTTTTTTCACTTAAATACACTTTGCTCAGCATCTGGCTTCCGTATTCGTTTGCAATACTGATTGTTTATTATAAAAATCAACGCATTGAAATTGAATTGCTAAAATCGAACGCAAATAAACCAACCGAAAAGCGACTGCTGGCTTTTAAAGACGAAAATGGCAAAATTAAATTTTCGGTACTTGCGAAAGACCTGCTTTTACTGGAATCGACAGACAATTACGTTTCGGTTTTCTATATTCTCGACAACAAAGTGCAACGCAAACTTCTGCGTAATACCCTAAAAAACATGGAACAAATGCTGAAAGAGAATTCGGTAGTCCGTTGTCATCGCTCTTTCATGGTTAATATTGCAAATGTTGAGTTTATGCAAAAAGATTACAAAAAATTCAATTTAAAAATCAAACATCTCGAAAAGGTAATTCCTGTTTCAGAAAAATATTCAACCCCGTTTTTAAGCTTTTTAACCTGAGCTTATTTCATTCATCCCAAAATACCGGTTTTTACCCCCTGATTTTGGAAAGTAAAATTTTCTGTTTCACATTTGTCGAAATTAACTTTTAAAAAAAATTCAAATGAAAAAATTAATGATTCTTACTTTTTTGTTTACTATAGTTTTGGGCAGTGTAAATGCTGGCGTTTCGCAGGGTAACAGTGATGTTGTTGGTAGCTGGAAATACGAAGTGGCAGGCGCACCAACCGGTTATGAAAAAGGAACGCTGGTTTTTACCGAGAAAGAAGGCAAACTGGCTGGCGAAGTTAAATTTGCCGATGGTTATAAAATTGAAATGAAAGATGTAAAAATAGAAGAAGGTGGGGTTTTAAAATGTGGTTTATATGTTGATTACGAATACGTTAGCGTAAAAGCTAAAATTGAAGGTATAAAAATGACAGGCACGGTAAATACTCCTGAAGGAGAAATGAAATTGTCAGCAGAAAAACAGAAATAAAATCAATTCGGTATTACATTATTATAACTTTAAATACAAAGTTGTAGTAAAAAGCCCCGTGAAACCGGGGCTTTTTTAATTTCAATAACCAAACACTTATCTGATTTAACACTAATTTATTTTCCAAGTTTTATCATTTCGCTTCCTGCAAGCAAAAACGCCCCTGTTCCGTACACTTCCCAGCTTTCGGCAGTAAAATTCTTTTTTGGGTCGGCACCAATTGGCTGACACCAGCCCACATGTCCGTCGGGTTGAATCAAACCATTCAAACCAACCCACCCTTTTTCTACAACAGGCAAATAGGTTGCTTTATCAAGAATACCGTTGTTGATTCCCCATGCAAGTGCATAAATATAAAATCCAGATCCACTGGCTTCACCTCCCGGATAAGAATCAGGATCAAGTAAACTGGCACGCCATAAACCATCAGCCTGTTGAAGTGTAATTATTTTTTCAGCCATTTCTTTATAATTCTGAATATAAAAATCGCGGGTTGGCCAATCTTTCGGTAACTCCGAAAGGGTGCGAACCAAACCACCCATCACCCAGCCATTTCCGCGCGACCAGAAGATTTTTTTGCCGTTGGCTTCTTTAATTACGGTTATTCCAGGTTCATTCCATTTGTATTTCATGTCTCGGGCATACAAATGTTCTTCTTTGTCATAAAGCAAATCGAAACATTCCTTGAAAAGTTTGTCGTTCAATTCCAGGTATTTATTGTCTTTTAAAGTAATTCCGAGTTTTACAAAAGCTGCTGGTCCCATAAAAAGCGCATCGCACCACCACCATGTAACAGGCCTGATTTCGCCGGTTTCGTATGGTGTTACCATAAACTTGTCCACTGTTTCTTTAAACGGTTCTATCATTTTCTTTTCTCCCGAAACACGGTACATATCAATATAAGTCTGACAAATTGCATGATCATCTGCATGATGTAATCGTGGACCAGGTTTCCACTGGGTTGCTTCACCCATTTCGTACATGGCCTTCCAGATTTTTTTTGAACCGGTGGTTTCATAAGCGGCAAAAACACCGGCATAAAACGCACCGTTGGTCCAGTCGTACAAATTATGTTTTGGATTTTCCAATTGCCATTCAAGGGCTGTTTTCATGGTTTTTTTAATGTACGAATCTTTAAAAAGCTTTTCATTTCCGGCTTTCTGTGCGAAAAGCGACCCGGAAATCAATAAAAATAGAAGGTAAGTTGAAAGTAATTTGTTCATCTGATTTAAGTTTAAGTTTTATAAAATTGAACCCGTAAAATTCAGTTTAACTGATAGTTCAAATTTATGCAACCGATTGCAATATTCAAAATAAAAACTGAAATCTTATTTTGTTTGATAATATTAATTTAATAGTGAATCACATTGCCGAAATAAATTTTATAATTATTATTGCACCGTAAAAATTGAAAAATGAATCTTGAACAAAAACATCACGGCCATCATGGAAAATTCCAATCGAAAGGTAGGCTGTAATTGTTTTGTTTAATTTGAAAATATAATTCAGTGAAAGGCTTACCAGGTGGTAGGCCTTTTTTTGTGGGTGCATTGGATACTGATCCACTTAAGAAAATCGCGGATCGGAATCCGCGATACCATTTAAGAAATTGAAAAGAATAAAATAAAAATACAAAATGAACAGACTTAAAATTGCGATTCAAACCAAGGGAAGATTAAACGAAGAATCGATGCATTTGATTCAGGAAGCAGGAATTGACCTGACCATTGGGAGACGCACACTGGTTGCCGAATCAAAAAATTTTCCGATGGATGCCTTATTTCTGCGCGATGACGATATTCCGCAGACTGTTGCCGATGGAGTTGCAGACATTGGAATTGTCGGCGAAAACGAAATGCTTGAAAAAGGGGAAAATGTGGTGATTGCAAAACGGTTGGGTTTCAGCAAATGCAGGCTATCTCTCGCAATTCCAAAATCGTTGGAATATACAGGAGTCGATTTTTTCAATGGTAAAAAAATAGCAACCTCCTACCCTGCCATTCTGAAGAAGTTTTTGGCAGAAAATAATATTAGTGCAGATGTTCATGTTATTACCGGCTCTGTTGAAATTGCCCCGGGTATTGGTTTGGCGGATGCCATTTTCGACATTGTCAGTTCAGGTTCAACACTGATTAGTAATAGGTTAAAAGAGGTTCAGGTAGTTTTAAAATCGGAGGCACTTTTAATTGCCAATCCGAATTTATCAGCCGAAAAACAGGAAACCCTCAATGAATTTATTTTCAGAATGGAATCGGTACAGCGCGCCAAAGGAAAAAAATATATTTTGCTGAATGCACCGAACCATAGAATAAAAGAAATTGCTGCCTTGCTGCCCGGAATAAAAAGTCCGACTGTTGTACCATTGGCGGAAGAAGGCTGGAGTTCAATGCATTCGGTGATTGAAGAAAACGATTTTTGGGTTGTAATCGGCAAATTGAAAAAAGCGGGTGCCGAAGGAATTCTGGTAATTCCGATTGAGAAAATGATTTTTTAAATATGAAACTTTGACCAGGCGACAAATCATATTATTTATAATTCCTGCCATAATCTGGGGTTCAACCTGGTATGTGATTAAATTCCAGTTGGGGACAGTTGATCCACTGGTTTCAGTATCATACCGGTTTATTCTGGCAGGATTAATTCTATTTGGATTTTGTATCGTTACCGGCAAAAGAATGAGATTTAGTTTGCATGAACATTTTCTTATGTTTTTACTCGGTTTTAGTTTGTTTGGACTGAATTACTGGTTTGTTTACATGGCTGAGACAGCGCTAACCAGCGGTGTTGTTGCCGTTATTTTCTCGCTGATAATTTTCTTCAATATATTTTTTAATTTAATATTATTAAAAGGGAAAATAAAAAAAGATGTGGTTTTTGCCGCAATTCTTGGTGTTATCGGAACTATCCTGCTTTTTAAAAATGAATTGAAATCCTTTTCCCTGAACAGGGAAGATATTATTGTTTTGCTGTTTTGTTTTGGCGGACTCATTTCAGCATCTCTTGGAAACATTATTTCTGCATACAAACAGAAAAAAAATATTCCCGTTTTGCAGTCGAATGCATTTGGAATGTTGTACGGAGGAGTTTCCATGTTTTTAATCGTTTTAATTCTGGGAAAACCGGTTACATTCGATTTTTCAGTTCAATATTCCTTATCACTTGTCTATCTTGCAGTTTTTGGTTCGATTGTCGCTTTTTCAATTTACCTGAAATTGTTGGGTGAAATTGGCCCCGACCGCTCGGTTTACAATGCACTAATAACGCCTGCAATTGCCATGGTAATCTCAACGATTTTTGAAGGTTACCAATGGAATATTTTTGCCTTTGCCGGAATTGCTTTTCTTTTTGCCGGTAATTTTATTGTTCTGAGGTTTAAAACTCAAAAATCCAAATTATGAATCTGCAGGGCAGTTCTGTTTCACAAAAAAGTATTTTCAGGATTATGAAAATTGCATTGAAAATATTTGAAAATCGACAATTTTAACGATATGAAAACATATATAAATCCATCGAGGGAAACCTGGGCTGAAATGTTGAAACGGCCGGTTTTTGAAGTTTCTGATTTGTTTGGGAAAGTTCAATCCATTTTGCACGAAATAAAAGTGAATGGCGATGAAGCTTTAAAGAAATTCACTTTGCAATTCGATGGTGTAAAACTCGATTCGTTTTTAGTTACCGAAGATGAATTGAATGAAGCAGAATTACAAATAGATGAAGAGTTAAAAACTGCTATTAATCTGGCTTCAAAAAATATACAGGTTTTTCATGCCGCTCAAATCACACCAGTCAAAAAAACAGAAACCACCCCCGGTGTAGTTTGCTGGCAAAAACCAATGCCAATCGAAAAAGTTGGTTTGTACATTCCCGGTGGAACTGCACCGCTGTTTTCAACAGTATTAATGCTTGCCATTCCGGCACAGATTGCTGGTTGCAAAGAAATTATTTTGTGTTCTCCACCTAATAAAAACGGGAAAATACATCCTGCAATTTTATATGCAGCCAAAATTTCGGGAGTTACACGAATTTACAAACTTGGCGGTGTGCAGGCCATTGGAGCGATGGCATTTGGAACACAGACTATTCCGAAAACTTACAAAATTTTTGGTCCGGGCAACCAGTATGTTGTTGCAGCCAAACAACTGGTAAGTATGAACGATGTTTCCATTGACATGCCTGCGGGTCCTTCTGAAGTACTCGTGGTTGCCGATGATACTTCGAATGCTGCATTTGTAGCTTCAGATTTGCTTTCACAGGCAGAACACGGTGCCGACAGCCAGGTGATTTTGGTAACCAACAAATTGGAAGTTGCTGAACAGGTATTAAACGAAATTGAACGCCAGGTAATTGAACTTCCAAGAGGAAAAACAGCTTCAAAGGCGCTTGAACACAGTATTTTAATTGTTATTGAGAATTTTGAAAACCAGATTGATCTGATAAATGAATATGCACCTGAACATTTAATTATCAGTACAAAAAATTACCCCGATTTCATTGATAAAATTACTAATGCAGGTTCGGTGTTTCTTGGAGAAAACACTCCTGAAAGTGCCGGTGATTATGCTTCAGGGACTAATCACACGTTACCTACAAATGGTTGGGCGCGCTCGTACAGTGGTGTAAATCTCGACAGTTTTCTGAAAAAAATTACCTTTCAGGAAATTTCAAAAGAAGGACTTAAAAATATAGGTCCGGCAATTGAAATTATGGCTGCTGCCGAAGAATTGGAAGCGCACAAAAATGCGGTAACTATAAGGCTTAAACAAATATTATAGTTTGATCGTCACGCAGAACTTGATTCAGAATCAATAAAGGAAGAGTAAAATGTAATAAATGTCGAATAAATTTGGTATGATGAAAAACAAAATATGAAATACATTGCATGTTAGAACGTCATCCTGAACTCGTTTCAGGATCTTTTTTGAAAAATTGAAAACTCAATGAAAGGTGGGTATGTGTACATAATGAGTAATAAGAACCGAACTACATTTTATATTGGTGTGACCAGCGACTTGAAAACTCGAATAGCAGATCATAAAAATGGAATTGGTTCTGAATTCACCAAAAAATATAATCTAACTGATTTATTGTATTTTGAAGATTTTCCAGATATTTATCAAGCAATTGACAGAGAAAAACAATTAAAAAACTGGCACAGACAATGGAAAATAAATTTAATTCAATCAGTAAATCCTGAAATGAATGATTTATATTGGGAAATTAGATAATTAATTAACAGATGCCGAAATGAATTCGGCATGACGATCAACCTTAGAACGTCATTCTGAACTTGTTTCAGAATCCTTGATAAATTAAAAGTAAAATGAATGAAATATGTTAAGGGATGCCGAAATGAATTCGGCATGACGATCAAAATTAGAACGTCATCCTGAACTTGTTCCGGGATCATCAAAAATGAAACAGTTGCCGAAATGAACTCGGTATGACGACATTATGAAAGTAAAAAGAACAACAAGATGAACATAAATTATCTGCTCCGAAAAAATATTCAAAACCTAAAACCCTATTCATCAGCGCGTGATGAATATTCGGGAGATGCGATGGTTTTTCTCGATGCCAACGAAAATCCGTTTAATGAACCGTATAACCGTTATCCCGATCCGCTTCAGAAAGAGCTGAAGCAAAAAATTTCAGTTTTAAAAAACATTGCTGCTGACCAGATATTTCTTGGAAATGGCAGTGACGAACCCATTGATTTGTTGATTCGCGCTTTTTGTGAACCCGGTACTGATAATATTGTCACCATTAATCCAACCTACGGAATGTACCAGGTGGCAGCAGATACAAATAATGTTGAAGTAATAAAAGTATCGTTAACTGCAGACTTCGAGCTTGAACCTGCTAAAATACTGGAAGCTGTAAACACAAATACAAAACTGATTTTTCTTTGTTCGCCAAACAATCCAAGTGGAAACAGTCTGGATAAAAGTTCAATGCTTGAGATTATTCAAGATTTCGCCGGACTTGTTATTATTGACGAAGCTTACATTGATTTTGCTCGAGGAAAATCGTTTCTCCCAGAACTTGATAAATACCCTAACCTGGTTATTTTACAAACCTTTTCAAAAGCATGGGGAATGGCCGGAATCAGACTGGGAATGGCCTTTGCAGCCAGCGAAATAATTCAGGTGCTGAATAAAATAAAATATCCCTATAACCTGAATATTCTAACGCAGCAAAAAGCACTCGAACTGCTTGAAAACAAAGAACAGGTTGATACATGGGTTAAAATGCTGATTGAGGAACGTGGTAAAATGGCAAAATACCTGGCAAAACTTCCTTTTGTAACCAAAATTTATCCATCAGATGCCAATTTTCTTTTGGTTGAAATGACAAACGCAAGAAATATATACAACTACCTGGTTGAAAACGGAATCATTGTTCGCGACCGTTCGAAAATACATTTGTGCGACAACAGTTTGCGCATTACAATCGGCACAATGGATGAAGACAATGTATTGCTGCAGGCTTTAAAAGAATATATTTAACCGAAATAACCGATTTTTGAGATGAAGAAAAAAGCACTTTTTATCGATCGCGATGGAACACTGATTTTCGAAACTGATGACGAACAAATCGATTCGCTGGAGAAACTCGAATTTCTTCCAAAAGTGTTTAGAAATTTACATTTTATTCAGAAGAATCTGGATTACGAACTGGTGATAGTTACCAATCAGGATGGCTTGGGGACAGCATCATTTCCTGAAGAAACTTTCTGGCCGGTGCACAACAAAGTAATTAATGCGTTTGAAAAAGAAGGTGTGATTTTCGATGACATTTTGATTGACCGAAGTTTTCCGCATGAAAATTTACCAACCCGAAAACCCGGCACAGGAATGCTCGGTAAATACCTGAACGGCGATTACGATCTGGCCAACTCTTTTGTTATTGGCGACCGTTTAACCGATATCCAACTTGCTAAAAATTTGGGAGCAAAAGGAATTTTAATCAATAATGGCGATTTGGTTGAGCAGATGGAAAAACTGGGACTGGCAAATCACTGTGTTTTGGTTTCCAGCGACTGGGACGATATTTATGCTTGTGTGGCATCGCCTGAAAGAACAGCCGAAGTTGTGCGGACAACAAAAGAAACCAGTATTTCAGTAAAACTAAACCTTGACGGTTCGGGAGTTTGCGAAATTTCAACCGGACTGCATTTTTTCGATCACATGCTTATCCAGATTGGCCGTCATTCGGGTATTGACTTAAAAATAAATGTAAAAGGAGACCTTGAAGTTGATGAACATCACACTATCGAAGATACTGCGCTGGCGTTGGGAGAGGCATTCAGAAAAGCTGTCGGACAAAAGCTGGGAATGGAACGATATGGATTTTGCCTGCCAATGGATGATTGCCTTGCGCTCGCCGCAATTGATTTTGGGGGTCGTCCATGGTTGGTTTGGGATGCTGATTTTAAGCGTGAAAAAGTGGGTGACATGCCTACAGAAATGTTTTTGCACTTTTTCAAATCGTTTTCAGATGCCGCCTTGTGTAACCTGAATATCAAAGCTGAAGGAACCAACGAGCATCATAAAATTGAGGCCATTTTTAAAGCAACTGCGAAAGCGATTAAAATGGCCGTTAAAAGAGATATTTTTAACTTTGAACTGCCTTCTACAAAAGGCAAACTTTAACTTTACCAAAACTTCGGTCTTCGGTCTTCCGACTTCCGGCAATTTTTAAATATGAAAACCATAAAACCACTTCGCGAAAAGAAAAACACAGCAATTTTATTGATTCACTGTCCAGATAAACAGGGGATTCTGGCAACTGTTACCGAATTTCTCAACAAAAACAAAGGGAACATAATTTATCTCGACCAGTATGTTGATCGGAAAGAAGAAATTTTTTTCATGCGGGTTGAATGGGAGTTGAATGGTTTTGCTATTCCCCATGAAAAAATCGGTGAATATTTCGATACTCTGATAGCCCGATCGCTCGAAATGAACTGGAAACTTTACTTCACCGACGATATACCGCGAATGGCGTTGTTTGTATCCAAAATGCCGCATTGTTTGTTCGATATGCTTGGAAGATACACTGCCGGTGAATGGGACGTGGAAATACCATTGATTATTAGTAATCACGAAGATTTAAAGCCAGTTGCTGAGCGTTTTGGAATTGATTTTTATTACTTCCCAGTTAACAACGATAACAAGGAACATCAGGAACTGGATGAAATTGAACTTTTAAAAAATATGGAAATTGATTTTGTGGTTTTGGCGAGGTACATGCAGGTTCTTTCGGGTGATTTTGTAAAAATGTTTCCCAATAAAATCATCAATATCCATCATTCGTTTTTACCGGCATTTGCCGGTGCCAAACCGTATCATGCAGCACTGGAACGCGGGGTAAAAATCATCGGTGCAACCAGTCATTACGTAACTTCCGATTTGGATGCAGGACCAATTATTGAACAGGATGTTACCCGTTGCAGCCACATTGACACAGTTGAAAAACTGATTCGAAAAGGACGCGATTTGGAAAAAATTGTACTTTCGCAGGCGGTGTATAAACACCTGCAACGTAAAATACTTGTTTATAAAAACAGGACTGTTGTGTTTAATTAAAGAAATAAGGAATAACAAAATAAGGAATCAGAAAATTGAGGAACAAAAACTTTGTCATTCTTTGTTTCTTATTCGATATTTTAGATTAAAAAAGAAATTATGAAACTGCTAATTAACATTTTAGCTTTTGCAATATTCAGCATATCAGCACAAGCCCAACTAAAGGAAATTCCAAAACAGAACATTCCTGCTGATTACGGTTATATAGTAAAATTCGGTCAGCAAATGCCCGACATTGAATTGGTTCTAACTGATGGGAAAAAAGTATCAACTTCAGATTTAAAAGGGAAAGTTGTTATGTTGCAGTTTACTGCAAGCTGGTGTTCGGTTTGTAGAAAAGAAATGCCTCACATTGAAAACGAAATCTGGCTTAAACATAAGAAGAACAAAGATTTTGCACTTTTCGGTATCGACATGGATGAACCTTTGGAAAAAGTAAAAAAATTTGCAGAAGACATGAAAATAACCTACCCATTGGCTTTGGATCCGGGTGCTGAAATATTTTACACTTTTGCCGCCAAGGGAGCCGGTGTTACACGCAATATCATCGTTGACAAAAATGGCAAAATAGCTTATATGACAAGACTATACAAGGAAGATGAGTTTAGCGGGATGAAAGAAGTAATTGAATTGTTGCTGAAAGAATAGTTGCTGGATGCTGGATACTGGATACTGGATACTGGATACTGGATACTGGATACTGGATGTTGGATACTGGATTCAGGTTGCATGATAAGAAAAGATGTGAAACTCGTAACAATACAACAATTTGAAACTTGAAACCCGGAACTTTGGACTTTGAACTTTGAACTTTGAACTCAGAAAATGAACATCGTAATTATAAAATACAACGCAGGCAATATTGAATCGGTTAACAATGCATTGAACCGGTTAAATGTTAAAGCCGAAATTACTGCTGATCCGGATAAAATACGAAACGCAGACAAAGTAATATTTCCCGGTGTTGGAGAGGCTAGTACAACCATGGAATACCTGAAAGAACATGAACTTGATATACTTATAACTTCTCTTAAACAACCAGTTTTGGGAATTTGTCTGGGGTTACAGTTAATGTGTTCTCATTCAGAAGAAAATGATACCAAATGTCTGGGAATATTTGATGAAAAGGTAATTCGGTTCATTCCAAAACCTGGCGAAGAGTTTATTACAAAAGTTCCACACATGGGTTGGAACGCAATTACAAACTTAAAAAGCAAACTGTTTTCAGAAGAAATTGAAAACCAGTATGTTTATTTTGTTCATTCTTATTTTGCCGGTCTCGGCGAACACACTATTGCAACCTGCAACTACATCACACCGTTTAGTGCAGCACTTCAAAAAGATAATTTTTTTGCCACCCAATTTCACCCCGAAAAAAGTGGATCTGTGGGTGCAATGATTTTGGAAAACTTTGTAAATCTTTAATACGTACTACAAATCATGGATAGATTGACAATCATAAAAGTTGGTGGAAAAGTGGTTGAAGACAGCCAATCACTGAATTCACTTTTAGATCAGTTTAAAAAAATTTCAGGTTACAAAATCCTTGTTCATGGTGGTGGAAATACAGCTACCGAAATTGCCGGTAAATTAGGTATTGAAACCAAAATGGTAAACGGAAGAAGAATTACAAATGCTGAAATGCTGGATGTTGCCACGATGGTGTACGGTGGATTAGTCAATAAAAAAATAGTTGCGGCATTACAGGCCAGAAACTGCAACGCTTTAGGTTTAACGGGAGCTGACCTGGGTTTTATAAGGGCCAGAAAAAGAACGGTACAGGATGTGGATTATGGATTTGTTGGAGACGTTGAAGAAGTTAACTCACGTGAATTACGTCTGCTTTTAAATGAAAATGTTATTCCGGTTATTGCGCCTCTTACACATGATGGAAATGGACAGCTGTTAAATACCAATGCAGATACAATTGCGTCTGAAATAGGAACTGAGCTTTCAGCTTATTTCAATGTATTTCTGTTTTTTTGTTTCGAGAAAAAAGGTGTTCTTCTGGATCAAAATGATGATAAATCCTTAATTTACGAATTGGATTCTCTGCTTTTTCAACAATATATAGAAGAGGGAATAATCAGCGCCGGTATGATTCCAAAACTCGAAAATGGTTTCCGTGCAAAAAGAAAAGGAGTTAAAGAAGTTCTTATTACACATGC
The DNA here is from genome assembly GCA_041737765.1 of Draconibacterium sp. Taxonomy (GTDB): domain Bacteria; phylum Bacteroidota; class Bacteroidia; order Bacteroidales; family Prolixibacteraceae; genus Draconibacterium. The sequence continues at coordinate 22,247 of JBGSRA010000121.1, forward strand.
CGAAAATATTGCCACGGGAAGAGGAACTAGGTTGATTTAATCTGATTATTAATTCCCAGTCAGAATAATTTTCTGTATTCAATATAAAATCATTTATTACCTAAATCCCGAATGATGCAAATTTCAAGCAAATGTGCAGCTTAAAAAAAATTGACATAAATCAATGGTATAATCTTAAAAAATTATTAAGTTTCCACAGTTTTGATTTCGTATAAGATATAAAATAAACAAATTTATTTAATTGATTTTCAGTGTATTAATATGATATGTTCGACAGATAAAAATTGTATTGATTGTGATAAAAGCAAGAATTGCTGTAATATGAACTGTTTTACCGAAAATGAAGCTAACTTATTTAAATCACTTACTGAAAATGAATTGGATTTTCTGGTTGAAAAAAAACAGCAAATCCGATACAATATTAAAGAAACTATAATCAAACAAAATACATCGTCCACTTTTGTTATTTGCATGAGAGATGGCTTGGCAAAGGTTTTTATTGAAGGAGAAAAAGGAAAAAACCTGATTGTAAAAATTATTGGAAGAGGTGATTTTATAAGTGGTGGCGGACTTTTTAATGGTAACGTACAGCATTTTACTATCTCGGCAATAACACCGGTTACTTGTTGTCTTATCGATGCAAGTAAACTTACCAACCTTTTTTCTGAAAATAATAAATTTGCAGTTGAATTGTTGCGTAATCATACCAAGCAAAGCAATTACCTTTTATCGAAAATGGTAAGTTTAACTCAAAAATATATGCCTGGCCGGGTTGCAGAAACCTTGCTTTATTTGAGGAATGAAATTTACAAAAATCCCAAATTTACAGTTGACCTTTCACGACAGGAACTCGCTGAAATGTCGAACATGACCAAAGAAAGCCTGGTTAGAATATTGCAGCAATTTAAAGAATCGAATCTTATTAAAACACAGGGAAGTGAAATAGAAATTTTGGACGAAGTTTCATTAAACCACATCAGTATCAACGGATAATTGATATATATCAATCTTTCTTAAATCATTTATCATTATTCCCAAACCTATATATCACCTGAATCAGGAGATTTAACCTATCTTAACTTTCTATTTTTACCATTATTATAAAAATGAATTAACAACAATTTATTTAATCTTTAAATTATGAAATACAACTCGTTTTTAAAACTAATTATGTTTGGTTTTTTATGTGCATTTGTTGTCACATCGTGTGTAAAAGAAGGTCCACAGGGAGAACCCGGTGTTGATGGTAAAGATGGTGCTGCCGGTGCTGCCGGTGCTGATGGTAAAGACGCCAACGAAACCTGTATTATTTGTCATGCTCCGGGTGTTGTTGACAGAATTGCAGTTGAATTCCAACTTTCGAAACACGAAGAGGGAGAAGCAGCGATGGAAGAAGCTGGTAACGCCACTTGTGCTCCTTGTCATGCGCAGGAAGGATTTAAGTATGTTGTGGAAAATAACATTCCTGCAACCTTTGCATTAGGCTCAAACGGCAGATATACAAACTCTTATGTAACTTCATCGGCAACGGCATATGGCCGTCTGCTTTGTGCAACCTGCCATAGTTCAATTCACAAAACTTATGCTTCGTCAGATTTACCAGCATTAACAACAACAGCTGCTGTTCCTATGACAATGTGGGGTGGTTCAAAAACCATTAATTTAGCAGCAGATGGCGGTATGAGTAACCTTTGTGTAAAGTGTCACCAGCCACGTCCGCAAACTAATCTTCAAAATGGTAATTTCCAGGATTACAACGCAATTGCTGCCAATCCAAAAAGTATGGCTTGGGATGCTGAAAATCCAACAGCTACAACCAATATTATCAGACCGAGTTACCGTATGCATTTACATTACGGAACAGTAGGTGCTGTTTATGCAGGAGTTGGTGGAGTTGAGTTTGCAGGTTCATTATCCTATACAAGTTCAGCACATCCAAGTGTTGCTTCCTGCAAAGACTGTCACATGGGTGATATAGTTGGTACTGCCGGAGGTCACACATTTAAAGCCAAAGGAAATTTAACAACTTGTAATGCTGCAGGCTGTCATTCAACCGCAGTAACCTCAACTACCGCTAACTTATGGGTAAATCCACGTAACGAAATCAAAGGTCTGCTTGATGCACTAGCTGCAAAATTAGTAGTTGACGGTGTTGAAATTTTGAACAGGGACAAAGATGCAACAAACCTTTGGATTGGTTTAACCAAAAACAATTATGACGGTTATTTAAATGTATATGATCCATCTTTGAATCCAGGAGTTGGTACAGATAACATTACCGGACCATTTCAGAATCCTGCACCTTCAAGTTCGTGGACAGCTGATCAGAAAGCATACAACCTCACTTTGCCAATGTTGAGTCTGACAAATGCTCAATACGGTGCTATTCTGAATTTCCAGATGTGTTTAAGAGAATATAGTTTGGGTATTCATAATTATGCTTACTCAAAAGCACTGCTAACCAATTCAATTGCAGTTCTTTAAGATAGATTTATGTAAACCATTAAAAAAAGACTTCTTTTATTCAGAGAAGTCTTTTTTATATTAAATTTAATGCGATGAAAAAACAAAATATCTTTTTATTCATGGTTCTGTTTGCAATTGTAATTTCCAGTTGTAAATATAACTTTATCGTACCCATTGAAGAAGAGGTGCCAATTGATACAATTCCTGGAGATCAACCTGTGAGTTTTGCAACCCAGATTCAACCCATATTTACAAACAAATGTATAAGTTGCCATAAATCGGGTGGAACAGCACCAAATCTGGTTGCCGGAAGTTCATACAATCAGGTGGTACCTGCTCATGTTAATTTAAGTAAACCTGAAGAAAGCACTATTTACACATTTCCTGCACCTGCAACATCTAAACATTCCTGGAAAAAATACAACAGCAGCGAAGCGAACCTCGTACTTACCTGGATAAAAGAGGGAGCTAAAAATAACTAACCTAAATAAATAAGGAAGAAATGAAAAAATTATTATTATTTGTACTATTAACAGGATTTGCTTTTTATAACTCATTTGCACAGGAAGATGCAACCGCTGCTCCTGAAAGTTATCCTGTAACTACTTTTGAAAGTAATTTTCTGGTTGATGACCAAACAACAGTAGTTTTCGATAAAAAAACACTTGGTTTTGCCATTCAGCACAAATTCGCAACTATGGATGATGGACTTTCAAATCTGTGGGGAATATACGGTGCCGCTACGAATATAAGGCTTGCGTTAGATTATGTACCTGTTAAAAATCTTCAGATTGGAGCAGGCTTATCTAAAAGTCATATGATGACTGATGTGAGTGCAAAATACAGCATTCTTCAGCAATCCAGCGACAATAAAATGCCTGTTAGTCTTGCGGTTTATGGCGTTGTTGGAATGGATGGACGCGGAGCTGGAAGTTTCGAAAATGATTCAGTTACAAATACAAAAGGCGAATTGGATCAAACCTCAAACAAAATAGGTTTTGTTGATAAAATGTCATATTACACACAGGTAATGGTAAGCCGTAAATTTACAGAATGGCTCTCTGTTCAGGCTGGTGCAAGTTATACTCATTATAATATGGTAGGATGGAACGAAAATCACGATTTGTTTGGTTTACATGCACTCGGAAGAGTTAAAATCAGTCCTCAGTCATCGCTGACATTTAATTATAATCAGCCGTTGAAAATTGAATCGATTTCGGAACAAGCTAAAATGCCCGATTATACACCTACCATTGCAGTTGGTTGGCAGATTTCAACTTTCACTCATGCATTTCAGATATATGTTAGCAATGCACCAAGCATGCTACCTATGGAAAATATGATGTATAACCGTGCTAAGTTTAATATGGACGGTATTGCCATTGGTTTCACAATTACAAGACTTTGGGCCTTTTAATTAATATCAAAACCTGATTTTCACTGTGTATTATCAACAAGTGAAAAAATGAATTTTAAATTATTAAAAATGTAAATTGGGAAATGGTAATATCGGGAAAATTGATATTACCATTTTTCTTTACTATAAATATTATACGACGATTAAAAACATGAATATCCGTAACTTTTTTACTATTCTTTTATTGTTTTCTTCTTCACTCAATTTATTGGCGCAATCGTTATACGATGATGCAAAAAACCATGCCTGTTTAAAGTGCCATGCGTCGCAGATAATTAAGTTTCAAAATGAAGTTACTGCAAAAGAGCAAAAGAAATTAATGAATCCTTATTATATTATTGATACACTTGGACTAAAGGCTGGAGTGCATAAATCATTCGATTGTACCGACTGTCATTCGTATGATTATTCAGCCTATCCGCATGACGGCAAACTGAAACTTGCGCCAATGAGTTCGTGTCTCGATTGCCATGGTGGTGATCCTACATATGCAACATATCAGTTTGAAAGGATCGATGTAGAATTTAAAAAAAGTGTTCATTTTAAAGTGAGTGGTGAAGATTTTACCTGTGGAAAATGCCATAATCAGCATACCTACCACCCTACTGCCAGAAACAGTGGTGATATAATGGAGATTGTATCGTACAGCAATAGTTTGTGCCTTTCCTGTCACAATGATATGAACCGGTATGAACTTGTTTCAGGTCATGAAAATCCAAAAATTGTTCAAATTCATGATTGGTTACCCAACCAGGAACTTCATTTTAAACATGTGCGTTGTATTGAATGCCACACTGAAGTAGCTGACAGCCTTATGGTTTCGCACAATATTCTGGAAAAGGAACTGGCAGTCAGAAAATGTGCTGAATGTCATAACTCTGATTCCAGGCTAAAAGCATCGCTTTACAAATACACTAACCTGCAAAACAGAAACGACAGTACTTCGATAAGCTCAATTTTCTCCAACGAATCGTATGTAATAGGTGCTCAGCAGTTTCCCTTGTTAAAAAGATTGAGTTACCTCATTATTGCACTTACTTTTGCCGGTATCGGGGTTCATTTATTTTTCAGATATTTTAAAAAATAATTTTATGAGCGCAGAAAATACAAAACTCTATTTTTACCCTTTTTGGTTACGCATTTGGCATGCAATTAATGCCCTGGGTATAATTTTATTAATCATTACCGGTATTTCCCTTCAATGGGGAATTGAATCATCATTTATTCAATTTAACGTCGCTATAAAAATTCATAATATATCGGGTATAATACTCTCGCTCAATTATTTACTCTTTTTTGTGGGAAATATAGTTACAAAAAATATCAGGTTTTATCTTATCAAACCAAAGGGTTTTGGTAAACGCCTGTTCAAACAGGCTCAATATTATACTTATGGCATGTTTAGCGGCATGAAATCACCTTTTCCACTTTCGGAAAAGAGAAAATTCAATCCTCTTCAGAAGTTTGCATATGTTATGGTTATGTACCTGTTTGTGCCTTTCCTGATTATTTCGGGATTTGCATTGCTTTTTCCGGAGATAATTATTGATAAAATTTATACTTTGAGTGGTGTTCTTATAACTGCAGTGCTGCATTCAGCAGCAGGATTTCTGGTTTCAGTATTTCTGATTGTACATCTGTATGTAGCATCAATCGGAAAATCGCCCGTTGAAAATTTTAAAAGTATTATCACGGGCTGGCACAATATTCATTAGTGTAATCTGTTGAATTTCATTTTATTGGAATCAAATATTTTCAAAATGGAAGGATTAAAATTTATAAAACCGATAAAAATGCAAACCCATTCTTCCGGAATTATTAACCCATATAATCATTCATCGAATTGGATAAATTTACTGGTAGTTTTTGTATTCCTGCTTTTGGGAACACTTCAGGTAAAATCTCAAACCAATGACGATTGCCTCTCCTGCCACAATGATCCTGAACTTTCAAAAATAAGATCGGGCAAGAAAATATCGCTTTTTGTAAAACCAGAAGCCCTTAATAATTCTGTTCACAGTGCGCTTGAATGTACATTTTGCCATTCAGAAGCGGCAGTTACTGATTTTCCTCATCCCGAAAATATGACTCCGGTGAATTGCGGCGATTGTCATGATGGAGCAATGGGAGATTATATGGAAGGAATACATGGTGCTGCTTTTAAAAGAAATGACAAGAATGCACCAACCTGCAAGGAATGTCATGGGTCTCATCAAATTTTAAATCCAAAAGATCCCAAATCGAAAACCTATAAAATGAACATCCCGGTTCTTTGCGGCCAGTGTCACAAAGAAGGAGCACCAGTTTCGAGGGGATACAACGTTTCGCAGCATAACATTCTCGAAAACTATAGTCAGGGAACACATGGAGTGGGATTATTCCAGAAGGGATTGACAGTAACAGCTACTTGTAACGATTGTCATGGAAATCACAAAATTCTGCCACACACCAATCTGAATTCGATGGTTTCCCGGAAAAACATTGCATCTACCTGTATGACTTGCCATGCGCGCATCGAGGATGTTCACGTTAAAATTATCAATAAAACTTTGTGGGAAAAAAGCCCCGGAGCAATTCCAGCCTGCACCGATTGCCATCCACCCCATAAAGTAGAACTCAGAAATGTACTCGATAATATAACCGATAAAACCTGTTTGGTTTGTCACGAAAGAGAAGGTGTACACAAAGTAGTTGATGGTAAACAGGTTTCGATGAAGGTAGATGTTACAAATATCGCCAACTCCGTGCATAAAAGTATAACCTGTGTAAAATGCCATTCCGATATTACTCCACACATCACTCGTCCATGCGAAACTGCTGAAAAAGTTGATTGTTCAAGTTGTCATGCAGAAGTTGCCGATATTTATTCATCAAGCGGACATGGACAGGCATACGACAGGAAACAGGAAAATGCACCTTACTGTACTGAATGTCATGGAACCCATCTTGTAAAATCAAAATCAGACGAAACATCTCCTGTTTTCAGATCTGCTGTCCCCGGTTTATGCGGGAAATGCCATCAAAACGATGGAAAAGCTTTAATCGGAACTGATTTAAGGGAAAAAGATGCGTTGCACGATTATTCCACAAGTGTTCATGGAAAGAGTCTTGAAGAAAAAGGTCTGTTATCAACAGCCATTTGTACCGATTGCCATACCACTCATCATAATTTGAAACAATCCGATGAGAATTCATCAGTTCATCCTAAAAACCTTGCTGCAACCTGTGGGAAATGTCACAAAGGTATTTACGATCAGTTTGTTGCCAGCGATCATGGTTATAATGATAAAAATAAAGATCTTAAACTTCCAACCTGCGAATCATGTCATACCGCACACAATATTTCTAATGTTCATGAAGATAAGTTCATGAATGAAATTACTCAGCAATGTGGAAAATGTCATGAACAACTAGCCGAAACTTATCTCGAAACTTACCACGGGAAAGTGCATCAGCTTGGATATCAGCAGGCAGCCAGGTGTTCTGATTGTCATGGAGCCCACAATATTTATAAAATGGACAATCCTAATTCAACCATCAGTCCGAGAAATATTGTTAAAACCTGCCAAAAATGTCATGAAGATGCAAATATGAAATTTGCGGGTTATTTATCGCATGCAACACATTACAACAAAGAAAAATTTCCGTGGCTTTATTATACTTTCTGGGGAATGACTGGTTTGTTACTCAGTGTATTCCTGTTCTTCGGACTTCACACTTTGCTTTGGTTTCCGCGTTCGGTTGCAAACATGATTAAAAAGCGTAAACATGCTAAAATTGAAGGCAAACAGAAATATATCCGTCGTTTTACACAAACTCAAAGAATAACCCACTTGTTTGTTATAGTAAGCTTTTTAACGCTTGCACTAACCGGAATGATACTGAAATTTGCGTACATGGACTGGGCGAAATTTCTGGCAAAATTAATTGGAGGAGCTTATGTTGCGGGTGTTTTTCACCGTATTGCGGCAGTTGTAACTTTTGGCTACTTTATTTATCATGTTGTATCGTTGTTCAAAATAAAGAAATCGAAAGGATTAAAATTGAAAAATTTTATTTTCGGAGCCAATACACTCATGTTTAACAAACAGGATGTACTTGATTTCTGGGCTTCAATGAAATGGTTTGTAGGTGCCGGTAAACGCCCGCAATACGGACGCTGGACTTACTGGGAAAAATTTGACTACTTTGCTGTTTTCTGGGGGGTTGCAATTATTGGATTTACAGGTTTAATGCTTTGGTTCCCCGAGTTTTTTACAAAAATATTCCCGGGATGGTTTATTAATATTGCTCAGATTATTCATAGTGACGAAGCTTTGCTTGCGGTTGGTTTTATTTTTACAATTCATTTCTTTAATACACATCTCCGTCCCGAATCATTCCCGATGGATACAGTGATTTTCACCGGACATGTGCCGCTTGAAGAGTATAAACACGACCGTCCGCGCGATTATGAACGATTAGTTGAGTCAGGTAAACTGGAAAAATACGTTGTTGAAAAGGAATTTTCGAAAAAGAAAATGAAACTTGTAAAAACATTCGGTTTTATTGCACTTGGTGCAGGTTTAATTCTGGTTGCCCTGATTATATATTCATTGATTTTCCATTAGTGATATAAACTTTATTTCATTACAGCTGATATTATAAAGAAAACATCTAAATTACCTGTTAATGTTGAACTTGTGAACATTATTTACATTTTTGTAATGTCATAAAAGATAGTTGAAATACAGAAAAAATAAAACAATGAAACTACCTTCATCAATTAGAAATTGGGTATCAATTACTGGTGCTGTTTTGGCTGTTTTTAACCTGGCCAGCATTTTCTCCCTTGCTTTGCTTACTACTTTCTTCGATTTTGGAGGTTCATATATTGGATTGTTTATTTACATCATTCTGCCCGGATTTATGGTTGCCGGATTATTGATGATTCCAATCGGGATGAGAATTTATGGCAAACGGTTAAGAAAAGCAGAAGAAAACGGAGAAGTTAAAAGCTGGCCAATTTTAAATTTCAACAATGTTGCTACCCGTAATGCTTCACTTATATTTATTTTCGGAACTGTTTTCCTGTTGATAATATCATCGGTTGGAAGTTACGAGGCATTTCATTATACCGAATCTGTTGAATTTTGTGGCAAACTATGTCATCAGGTTATGGAACCCGAATATACAACCTATCACGGATCGGCCCACGAACGTGTTGCCTGTGTTGAATGTCATGTCGGAGCCGGAGCAAGTTGGTATGTAAAAAGTAAAATGTCGGGATTATACCAGGTTTATTCCGTTTTGGCAAAAAAATACCCCACTCCAATCCCCACTCCCATTGCAGATCTGCGTCCGGCACAGGAAACCTGCGAAAAATGTCACTGGCCACAGAAATTTTACGATAACAAACTACGGATAAAACATTCGTACCTGACCGACGAAACCAATACTGAAATTATTCGGCACATGCTTGTTAAAACAAGTACAACCACTTCAGCTGCAGGTGTGGTGAAAGGAATTCATCAACACATTAGTCCCGATGTAAAAATTGAGTATAAAACCAATACCGCTAACCGGCAGGAAATTCCCTGGGTAAAATACACAAACACCAAAACCGGCGAAAGTTACATTTATATCGACAACGAAGTTGGATTATCACAACAACTGCTTGATTCACTCGAAACACGTACAATGGATTGTCTCGACTGTCATAACAGGCCATCACATAACTACAATGCACCGCAGAATTTCATCGATAATTCAATGTTTGCCGGAAAAATTTCGAAAACACTGCCTGGGATAAAATCTTTGGCAATGCAAGCCCTTTATCCCGAATACTCGACAAAAGACAGCGCTTTTCTGGCCATTAACAGTATAGTTAATGACTTTTACAGTTCGTCGTATCCCGATATTTTACAAAATCAGAAAAGTGATGTAGATGCAGCAGTTGCTGAGATTCAGAATGGTTACGCCAACAACATTTTTCCATTTATGAAAGCCAGTTGGAAAGCATATCCAAATAATCTTGGTCACATGGAATCAAACGGGTGCTACCGATGCCACAATAATCGCCATGCAACCGATACAGGCAGAGTAATTTCGAAAGACTGTAATTTGTGCCATAATATAAAAGCACAGGGAACTGCTGACAGTATGGAATATGCACTTAACGACGGATGGCTTGAATTTAAGCATCCGGTTGATATTGGCGATGCCTGGCAAACCGAGCTTTGTTCATCTTGTCATTCTGCTTTGTATTAAAAATTTTGAAAAATATTTTTTGGTCCCTATTTTGTTAGTATGAGGATTTTAATGCATATTTATCAAACGAAAAATAATTTTGTAGCTATAAATAATAATTAACTGTAAAATTTAAAATAAATCTTAAATCTTAAAAAAATGAAGTACTTAAAATTAATGGTGGTTTTTGGGTTTGCCATCGCAATCAGTTTCTCATCTTATGCTCAGGGTGCAAAATACATTGGCGCCAACGGCTGTAAAATGTGCCACAACAAACCCGAAAAAGGAGCGCAACATGCTCAGTGGCTTAAAACATCGCATTCTCAGGCTTATGCAAAACTCGACGATGCAGGCAAGAAAAATGCAGATTGTTTGAAATGCCATTCAACTGCAGGTAGTGTTGACAAAAGTTTACTGGCAACCATTAAAGTTGAAGAAGGTGTTTCATGCGAATCATGTCATGGACCAGGCAGTGCCTACAAAACTGCAGCAATTATGAAAGACAAGGCACAGTCATTAGCCAAAGGAATGATCGAACCAACCGAAGCTACCTGTAAAGCCTGCCATTTAGGTAAAAAACCTGAAGGTCATGCCGAAGCTAAAAAACCATGGAACTTTGCCGAATTCAAAAAAGTAATTTCTCATCCTGATCCTACTGCGAAAAAGTAAATCAGTTTAACTAATTATAGAAAATTCCTTTGTTTTAATCATTAAAAACAAAGGAGTTTTTTTTGTGCTTATTTTTCCGGTTCAATTGCTTTCTTTGCTGAATAATTAATACAAAATCAAAATAAATGAAAAAAATAGCTTCATTTTTTTTCTCGATGTTTTTTACTGGACTCCTGGTTGTAATATTTGCCATATCAATTGCTTATGCCACTTTTATTGAAAATGACTATGGTACTGTTACAGCAAAAATTCTGATTTATAATTCAACCTGGTTTGAGCTTTTACTTTTGGTTATGTGTATAAATTTAATTGGCAGCGTGTTTACAAACAAACTCATTCAACAAAAGCGATGGCCGGGATTTTTACTTCATATTTCATTTGTAGTTATTTTTATTGGAGCGGCCTTAACGCGTTATGTTGGTTACGAAGGCACCATGCACATCCGCGAAAATGAGTCATCAAATACTATTATTACAGAACCTGCATATATTACTGTAAAAACTCAAAAAGGCGATGAAACCGTGGTTGTTGAAAAACAGGTCATGTTTTCGCCATACACTGCAAACCGCTTTTCGACCAGTTTAACAATTGCCGGCCAGCAGATTAAAGTTAAAAACAAACAATACATGCCATCGGCTGAAGAAAAACTGGTTTCCGATCCGGCTGGTAATCCGCTGGTTTCGGTTGTTGTTATTACCAAGCAAACCCAACGCAGCGATTTTGTGATGCAATTGGGCGATGTTGTTGAAATAAACGGACTAACTCTCGGATTTCAGGCTCCGGTAAACAGCACTGTTGTTAACTTTACTATGAAAGATGGTTTTCTTTTTGCAACCGCCACCGATTCAATTACCGAACTCGCCACAATGGGACAACAACCTGTGGTTTTCTCTCCCGACACATCAATTGCAGTTAGTACTCAAAAGGCATATTCGGCAGGCATCTCCAGTTTTGCTGTAAAACAATACATGTCAAAAGGCATTACACAACTTGTTTACTTACCTGCTGAAGGAAACCAGACTTTTAATGATGCTGTTCAAACTGAAATTACCGTTGGCAACACAAAAAAAACGTTGAATGTTTTTGGTTTAAAAGGTGAAATTGGTGTTCCTGTATCTACACGCATCGAAGGAATTGACATTTCTGTTTCATACGGTTCGAAAATAATTGAAATACCTTTTTCTATTCATCTTACCGATTTTCAACTCGAAAGATACCCGGGTTCAAACAGTCCGTCGTCGTATGCAAGCGAGGTAATTTTAAAAGATGGAAACACCGAAAAACCTTTCAGAATTTTTATGAATAACATTTTAAAATATGAGGGTTTTCGTTTCTTCCAGTCTTCGTATGATCATGATGAAAAAGGAACAATCCTTTCTGTAAACCACGATAGTTTAGGAACTTCGGTAACCTATTTTGGTTATCTGATTATGGCCATTGGCATGGTTCTGATTTTCTTTAACAAAAAAAGCCGAATAAAATCACTGATTTCCACATCAGCAAAACTCAGAAATGCCAGAAGTAAGGTAATTCCAATTCTTGTCATTTCGATGTTTACCGGTATTCAGACTTTTGCTGCAAATACCGGGTACAACAGCAAACATGTTGATGATTTTGGGAAACTGCTCATTCAGAGTTCGAAAGGAAGAATTGAACCTGTGAATACCATGGCTTCAGAGATATTAAGGAAAATTGCACGCAAAAACAGTTGGGAAGGAGTTTCGTCAACCGAAGTTTTTCTCGACATGCAGGTAAATCCTCAAAAATGGGCTAATGTTTCGATTATAAAAATTGCCAATCCTGAGTTGCGCAAAATGCTGAATGCCAACGGAAATTATGTATCATACAATATGCTTGTTGACCAAAACACCGGAAATTACAAGCTTAGCAATATGGTTACTGCTGCTTACGAAAAGAAAGCAAATCAACGCAACAAACTCGACAAGGAAGTAATTAATGTTGACGAACGGTTAAATATTCTGATGGGCGTTTTTTCAGGTAATTTCCTTACAATTTTCCCGGTACCGGGTGACAGCAACCACAAATGGATAAACATTAGCGAAGCGAATTTGCTGGGGAGCGAAAAAGCAGCCTTTGCTAAAAGTACACTTACCGGATATCTTGATGCAGTTGCGCAGGGCGACTGGACAAATGCCACTACCCTTCTCGGAAAACTCAATAGTTTTCAACAAAGCGAGGGCGCAAAAATTGTACTTTCCGACACAAAAATTAAACTCGAAATATTTTACAACAATGCCAATATTTTCGGGAAACTATCGAAGATATTCATGCTACTCGGATTAATAATGCTCGGATTGAATCTGGCAACCATTTTTAATCCGAAATTCAATCCGGTATTGATTAAGAAATTCTTTGTGCTCACAATTATTTTACTATTCGCGGTTGAAACGGCCGGAATGGGAATCCGCTGGTATATTTCGGGGCACGCACCGTGGAGCAATGGTTATGAATCGATGGTTTTTATAAGTTGGGCAACTTGTCTGGCCGGATTACTGTTTTATGGCCGATCTGAAATTACATTGGCGCTTACCACTCTTCTTGCCGGTCTAACCTTACTGGTGGCAGGTTTTAGCTGGATGAACCCTGAAATAACACCACTTGTTCCGGTATTAAAATCGTACTGGTTGATTGTACATGTTGCTGTAATTACTTCGAGTTACGGATTTTTAGGTGTGGGTGCGTTACTAGGCCTGTTAAACCTGATTTTAATAATATCGCGCAGAAAAGGAAATGAAATTCGTGTAAACCTGACGATAAAAGAACTTGTAAATGTTATCAATATTGCTTTGCTGATTGGCCTGATTTTGCTCACACTCGGGTCGTTTCTTGGCGGCGTTTGGGCTAACGAATCGTGGGGACGTTACTGGGGCTGGGATCCAAAGGAAACATGGGCATTGGTTACCATATTGGTTTATACATTTATCAGCCACATGCACAAAATTCCCGGTTTTAAAGGCGAATATGCGTTAAGCGCCGCTTCATTATTAGGTTTTAGTTCGGTGCTGATGACCTACTTCGGTGTAAACTATTATCTATCCGGAATGCATTCTTATGCTCAGGGCGAACCTGCTCCCGTTCCAACCGGAGTTTACATTGCAGCAATAATGGTAATTATAATTGTTTTGTGGGGTTTCTTTGCCGACAAAAAGCTGAAAATAAAATCATAACTGATCGTTATTATAAACAAAAAGAGGCTGTCTAAAAAGAGTTCAGTCTCTTTTTTTGTTTGTAAATATTTCATTTAACATTGATGTAAATCGTTTATATTTAGTATATTAACGTCATAAAGATAAACGGATTCAAAAATGTCGAAACCAGTTTTCAAATT